>JACRDB010000137.1 GCA_016218725.1 Deltaproteobacteria bacterium | reverse complement strand
GCCCGCCCTGCGATCCCGCGGGGCGGGCCGGGGTGGGGGACCGCCACGCGAGACCGCCGTCGGTGTGGTTCCAACCCGCCGACCCCGCTTCGGCACCCCGGTGGACCGCCCGAGGCGAGCGCCGCGCGGCTCGGAGCGAAGGGCCCCTGCTACGGCGTGCCGAAGCGCAGGGGGTAATCCACCTCGACCTCGCCGCCCTCGGGCTGGGGGAAGCGCCACGTCTGGATCCGGCCCTGGACACAACGGGCGAGCTCCGGGTCGTGGGTGGTGTCCGACAGCACCCGCGTGCGCGACACCTGGCCGTTCTCCCCGATGCGCACCCGCACGGTGATCACCCCGCTCACGGTGCGCGTCCGCGTGGCCGACGAGTAGCACGCCGCGATCTGCGGCGCGTTGTGGCGGTACACATACCGGAACGCCGCGGGGTCCATGGTGCCCCTCGCGTCGGTCTCGTCCCCCTCGGTGAAGCCCGCCCGGGTCACCCGGGGACCTCGCTCCGGGGGCTCTCCGCCGGGCGCGGGCGGCGCGGGCGGCGCGGGGGTGGTGGCCGCGGTGCCCGCGTCCTCCCGCGACGGCGCCGGGCGCGGGGTCTCCGTGGCCGCGGTCCCCGAGGGCCGCTCCGGGGTGTTGGGCGCGGCGGGCGTGGGCTCGGGTGCACCCGGCGAGGGGGCCACGGGGAGCGCGGGCGTGGGGGGGTTGGTGCTCGGGCGCGGGGACGTGGGCCCCGTGGCCACGACCGTACCGTTTGTGCCAGGTCCCCGCGGGGGCCGCGCGGGCGCGGGGGTGCGCGCGGTGTCCCCGGGGCTCGCGTCGGGCACCAGCACGGGGGTCACCGCGGCGGGTTCACCGATGAGGTCCACGGGGGTGGCGGGCGGCGGGGTGGCGGCAGGGGCGGCGCTCCGGGTGCTCCAGGCGCCAGCGGCGCCGAGGAGCACGCCCCCGAGGCAGAGCCCCGAGCCCAGCACCAGGAGCGTGCGCCGGGAGGGCCCCACGGTCGGGAGCTCCAGGCGATCCGCGGTGGTGTTGCCCTCCATGGTCGGGATCTTGAAGGGCTTTGGGGCGTCCCGCTGGGCCCCCTCGAGCTCTCGGGTGAGGGGCGCGCCGAACACAGTGGGGGCGGTGCCTACGGCCTCGGCGATGCGCGCGCCGCACTGGTTGCAGAACTTCGCGTCCTCGGGGTTGGGCGAGCCGCAGGAGGTACAGAACACGGTGCCTCAAGGTAGCACCATTCCCCTGGCGATTACTACGCAACCCCCGCGCGCCCTTGGAACAATACCCCCATGGAGACCTTCGGGCGCGAGGCGGGTTGGATCGAGGTGATCTGCGGGCCGATGTTCTCGGGCAAGACCGAGGAGCTCATCCGTCGGCTGCGCCGGGCGGTGATCGCCCGGCAGCGGGTGCAGGTCTTCAAGCCCGACATCGACCGGCGCTACCACGACCGGCGCATCACCTCGCACAGCGCGCTCTCCCTGGAGGCGCTGCCGGTGACCGACGCGCGGGAGCTCCTCGCGCGGGTGGGCGCCGACACGCAGGTGGTGGGCATTGACGAAGCGCAGTTCCTGGGGCTGGAGCTCCTGCCGGTGGTGCAGCACCTGGCCGACCGCGGCCTGCGGGTGCTCCTGGCGGGCCTGGACCAGGACTACCTCGGGCGGCCCTTCGAGCCTGTGCCGCAGCTCCTGGCGGTGGCCGAGAGCATCACCAAATGCAGCGCGATCTGCACCCGCTGCGGGGCCTCGGCGAGCCGCTCGTACCGCCTGAGCGCCGCCTCCGAGCGCGTGTCCGTGGGCGCCCAGGAGGCCTACGAGGCCCGGTGCCGACGGTGCTGCAACGGCGCCCACCCCGCGGCCGACAACGCCGCGTAGGGGGCGACGGCGGGCCGCCCCTACGGCGACGCCGCGGCGGGGCGGTAGGTCACCCGCACCCGGCTCCCGGGCGGGGGCATCACCGAGGTGTCCAGGTGCACCCGGCCCGTCGCCGGGTCGAAGCGCCACCCGCTCGCCAGCACCGCCTCGCGGCCGTCCGCCAGCACCAGGGACACCCGCAGCGTGTCCGCCCGCGGCGACGCCGACAGCGGCCAGTTGTTCAGCCGCGCCACGATGCTCCGCGCGAAGGTGTTGAAGAGCCCGCTCCAGTCGCTCTCGCACACCCGCGCGCGGTCCCCGCCGGTGCGCGCCGAGAGCGTGAGGTAGTGGCTCCCGCGCCGCACCATCGTCGGGCAGTCCGTGCGCGTCTCGTACCCCACGATGGCGTCGAACACGTACCCCGACCACCCGGGCCGCGCCAGGAGCTGCGAGTGAAACGCGTCCGCCGTGAGCGAGCTCTCGTCGTCGGTCACCATCACGAAGAAGCGCACCGAGTCCGGCCGCAGGAACCCCTGCCAGCGGGGCATGGAGCTCAAGATCACCTGCAGCCCGTCGGTGCTGTTCACCATCTGGTCCACGTGCTGGAAGCGCGGCGAGTCCGCGCACCCCGCCCCCCCGAGCGGCGGCGGCACGCACACCCGCAGCGTGGTGGTCCCGCGCCGGGCCAGCATCACCACCCGGTAGTCAATCCCGTTGGCGCCCATGTACGCCGCGAAGCGGTTCAGGTTCGCGTTGAGCGACACCACCTCCGCCGTCATGCTCCCGGAGGTGTCCACCACCCACACCACGTCCGCCGGAGCGCGGCTCTCGGACGTCACCGGGAAGTCCTCCACCAGCTCGCAGGCGCCGTCCCGCAAGGGTAGCCACGCGTCTACACAGGGGCCCCAGGACCCCGCCGGGAGGCACACCTGGGAGCCCAGCCTGCACAGTCCCCGGAGGCTCCCCGGCGGGGCGTTGAAGCACGCCTGACGCTCCCCCGGCGTGGGGCACGGACAGTCCTCGTTGGCCAGGCCGTCACCGTCGTCGTCCCAGGGCGTCGCGCAGTCCTCCGGCGCCCCCGTATCCGCCGGGACGAAGACCTCCGGCTCCACCGCCACGTCCACCGGCACGAGGGCCTCCGCCGCGTCCTCGCCCCCGTCCCGGAAGGTCACGTCCACCAGGCTGGCCGAGCACCCCCCGAGGAGCGCCATCCCCAGGGCAAGCGCCAACCCTCGTGACCACCCGCTCCGCACGACGCCCACCCTAGCAGCCCGAAGCCCCCCCGTCACGGCGCCAGGCGGTCCGCCGCGTCGGTCCACCCCAGACCCAGATAGATCGACGCCAGCACCGCCCGGGTCGCCCGCTCCGCCGCGGGGTCCTGCTCGCGCAGGCTCCGGGCCAGCGTGGCCAGCGCCGCCCTCACGGCCTCCACCGGCCTTCCAGCCTGCGCCAGGCCGAGCACCCCCACCAGCGCCGACCGCGGCGACGTCGGGGCCTGCGACAATTGCAGCGCGGGCTCGGCCTCGCCCCGGGCCAGCGCCGCCAGGGCCCGCAGGCGCAGCGCCCCGGAGCCCTCGCCGCGCGTCTCCAGCGCGAGGGCCACGCGCTCCAGGCGCGCCGGGTCCAGCACCCGCAACGGCGGCGGGTCGTCCAACGGCGAGAGCACCGCCAACGGTCCCAGCATGCGCACGAGCTCCCGCCCGAGGGCCTCCAGCTCCGAAGAAAGCGACGGGACCGCGTCGATCTGTGCGCGGCGGTACCACCTCGTCGCACACGCCAGGTCCCGCACCCCGAGGGCCTGGCGCGCGGCCAGGAGCCCGTGCCGCGAAGACGCCTCGGGGTCCCCGAGCTGCCGGGACAGCTCCGCGGCGGCGGCGTTGGCCCGGGCCCCGGAGGCCTGGAGGGCCCCCACCCTCCGGGCCAGGTGAGGGTCCGGGGCCAGGGCCTCGGCCACCCGGGAGGGCACCGCCAGGCGCCCGGCGTCGCGCACCACCAGCCCCAGGCGGGTCAGCGCCGCGAGCTCCGCGGTGCTCCCGAGGAGGCCCTCCAGGAGGCTCAGCGCGTCGGTGTGATCCAGGGCCCCCCCGAGGGTCTGGAGGATCTCCAGCGGGCGCCGGTGGCCTTCATCCAGGGCGGCGATCCGTCGGGCGGTGATCTCCCCGCGGGCCTCCGAGGGACCGAGACGAAGCCTCCGGCGGCGCAGCCTCCAGGTGCCGTCGTCGTCCTTGAGGACCTCGCCGAGCTGCACCAGCGCCCGGGCCTTCTCCACCAGGGCCCCGGGCCGGGGGGCGCAGCCCTGGAGCACCGCGGAGACCACCTCGGGGAGCGCTCCGGGGCCGTACACCGCCCGCACCACCCCCTCGCAGTCCTCGGGAGACAGGGGCTCCAGGGTGACCTCGTCCCGAGGCTGGACCCCCGGGAGGGGAGCGCCCTCAAGCACGCGCAAGACCAGCGCCGCCAGGGGTCTCTCCGCGAAGACCATCCCCTGGTGCAGGAGCGCCACGGACGCCGCCCGGGCGTCCAGCGGGTCCACCAGGAGCCAGGTGTCCGTCAGGAGCGACGGGTCCCGAAGAAATCGGTCCAGGGCCGTCGGGTCCGCGAGGGTCTCGCTCGGCAGGAAGCGCGCCTCGGTGCCGTGGAGCCGGGCGAGCTCCACCACCAGACGGCTGGCGCCGCTGCCCTCGGCCGCCCGCAGGATGGTCACGGTCCCGGGCTCGATCCGGGCGTCCAGGGCCTCCAGGGCGGCCCTGGGGGACACCCACGGGGGGTGCTCGGGCAGGGCCTCGGCGAGCCTGCGGGCTTGAGCCCGCAGGGGGGCCTCCGGGGCCAGGGCGCGGCAGTGCAGGGGGAGCCTCCAGCCCTGGCGGGCCTTTGGGCGCACGGTGAAGAAGTGCTCGCCCAGGAAGGCCCAGGTGCTCGGGTGCAGGAGGAACTCCCCGGGGGCGGCGGCGAGGCCGAGGCCCAGGATGGCCTCTCGGAGGCCGGGGTCGTCGTCGTGGCCGGTGCCCAGGGCGGCGGCCTCGAAGGTCTGGCTCCGGGCGAGCTCCAGCGCCCAGCGGGCGGCGGTGGCCGGGTCCCGGGACTCGAAGCCGTGGAGGGCCACGCGGCCCGCGTCGGTCAGGGCGGGGCCGAAGCGCGCCGCCAGGTCCGCGGGCGCGGTGGAGCCTCGGAGGGCGACGACCCAGCCCTGCATGGGGAGGTCAACGGCCTACTTGTTCTTCAACCGGGCCTTGAGCGCGGCCAGCTCGTCGTCCATGGCGGTGCCGGGGCCTCCCGCGGGGCCTTCGCCGCGCTCCAGGCGCCGGAAGCGCTCTTCGATGTCGGCCTTCTTGGGGTCCACCAGGATGTCCTGGGCCTCGACCTCGGCCTCCATGGACTCGATGCGGTCCTGCATGTCCTTGAGGCGCCCGATGGCCCCGGCGTTGTTGCCGCCGACCTCGGTGTTTCCCCCGGCGGAGCGGGCGCGGCTCACCTGCGAGGCCAGGGTGGCCTTGCGGGCCTTGAGCTCCTCGACCTTCTTCTCGAGCTGGTCAATGGTGCTCCGGAGCTCGGTCACGTAGGCCACCTGCTGGGTGTGGAGCCGCTCGCTCTCCACGGCGTCGGCCTCGGCCTTCTTCTTGCGGCGGAGGCCCTCCCGGGCGAGCTCTTCATCGCCGTGCTCCAGGGCCAGCATGGCCTTGCGCTCCCAGCCGGCGGCGTCTTCGAGCTGCTCCTTGGCCTTGCGCTCCAGGGTCTTCTGCGAGGCCAGGGCGCTGACCACCTCCTGGCGGGCCTTCTTGAGCTCGTCGCCCATGTCATCGATGGTCTGGGCGATCATCTTGGCCGGGTCCTCGGCCTTGTCGATGAAAGTGTTGAGGTTGGCCTTGAGGGTACGGCCCAGGCGATCGAGGATTCCCATACGGAACGCTCCTACAGGGGTATACGCTGGAGAGGTACCCTTCCACACCACCCCGCGGGTGTAAAGGTCCACGGTCCCCCGGAGGGGCGTTCCCAGCGGGCGCGGGATGCGGTAACGATAGGGGACCCACGCGATGATCGAAGGCCAGAGGATCCTGTTGACGGGCGGCGCTGGCTTCATCGGCACGGCCCTGGTGCGGCGGCTATGCGCGGCCAACGAGTGCGTGGTCTTTGACCTCCTGCGCAGGAACGCCCTGGTGCCCGCGGGGCTGGACCGGCACCCGAACGTGCGCCTGGTCCAGGGGGACGTCCGGGACCCGGCGGCGCTCAAGGCCGCCATGGAGGGCTGCGGGTACGTGGTGCACCTGGCGTCCATCGCCGGGGTGGACACGGTGCTCCAGAACCCGGTGCCCACCATGGAGATCGCCCTGGAGGGCACGCTCAACGCCCTGCGCTGCGCGCGGGACCTGGGGGAGCGCGTCAAGCGCTTCGTGGATTTCTCCACCAGCGAGGTCTTTGGTCGCTACGCCTTCCGGGTGGGCGAGGGGGACGTGACCACCCTCGGGGCCGTGGGCGAGGCCCGCTGGACCTACGCCGTGGCCAAGCTGGCCACGGAGCACCTGTGCCACTGCTACCACAAGCAGCACGGGGTCCCCACGGTGAGCCTCCGGCCCTTCAACATCTTCGGCCCCGGGCAGGTGGGCGAGGGGGCCATCCACGCGTTCGTGGTGAGGGCCCTGCGGGACGAGCCCATCACCATCCACAACGAGGGCGACCAGATCCGGTCCTGGTGCTACATCGACGACATCGTCGAGGCGGTGCTCTTGACCCTGGAGAAGGACGCCGCGGTGGGGCAGGCGTTCAACATCGGGAACGCCCGGGCCACGGTGACCATCTACCAGCTCGCGCGGACCGTGGTGCGCCTGGCGGGTTCCCGCTCGGAGATACGCTTCGTGCCGTGGAACTTCCCGGACGTGGAGCTGCGCATCCCGGACACGGGCAAGGCCCGGGCGCTCCTCGGGTTCCAGCCCCGGGTGGAGCTCGAGGACGGCATCCTGCGGACCCTGGCGTGGTACCGGGAGAAGCTCGACCGGGAAGCCAGGGAGGCCTCGACGGGCACGTCGCAGGGTAGCTCGCAGGGTAGCTCGCAGGGTAGGTCCCTGGGACGCGGTGAGCCGTGACCGGGCAGCGGCCCATCGAGCTGGACGGGGTGCGGGCGGACGGCTGGTTCGAGCGCGTGGTGGCCAACGTGCCCGCGCTGGGGCGGCTCTGCGAGGGCATCGGCGAGGCGCTGGTGGCGCTCTCGCTGGTGGCGGGCTTCCGGATCGTGTCCGCGGGGGTGGACCGTGGCAGCGGGGAGATCACCACGCTCCAGTGGGTGCGGGACTCCTCGGACGGCACCGAGGTGAGCGACTCGGGGGCCCCGGAGGCCCTGCGCCAGGAGGTGCTGGCGGCGCTCCTGGGCGAGGCGGACGTGCTGGGGGACCTGCCCGAGGAGCCCGACGCGGCGGCGCTCCGGACCTTCCTCGGGCAGCGGTACGTGCTCCTGGCGCCGCTCTTCGGGCTGACGCTCCAGCGGCTGGAGGTCTCCTCCGGGGCCTGGGACGAGGCCGTGCTGGTGGTCAAGCACGACGGCACCGAGGACTCCGTGGGTCTGCGGCAGTTCCGGCGCTTCCTGCGGTCGCGGGTGATCGACGCGCTGCAGGCCCAGAAGAACAAATCGGTGTCCATCGACCTGGAGCAGGCCGAGCAGGCCCGCCAGGCCTTCCACGCGGGGCGCTACGACGAGGTGGTGGCGCGCCTTTCGGGCTGGGTGGCGCCCTTGCTCATGTACCTGCGCACGCCGGAGGCCGCGGCGCTGGAGCCCCGGACCCGCGCGGACCTCGCCCGCGCCCTGGAGGTCCTGGGCGAGGCCCTGGACCGGCTGACCCGCGCCGAGGAGGCCGAGGAGACCCTGCGCCTCGGGGTGCAGTACGCCCACGATGGACCGGCCGCCGCGGAGCTCTACCGCGCGCTGGCGCGGCATCTCTTGAGCCACGATCGCCCGGGGGAGGCCCTGGGGCCCCTGCGGCGCTCGCTGGCCCTGGAGCCCGCGGTAAAGGACCTGCTGCCGGAGCTGGCCCAGGCGTTTCTCGATACGCGCCGCGCGGTGGCGGCCCTCGGGTGTCTACGCGAGCTACGCGCGGCGGGTTTCACCGGCCCGCGGATGGACGCTCTGGAGGGCAACCTCAAGGAGCGCTTTGGTGAGCGCCTGGAGCGCTTCTCCCGACATGTAGGGGGTTGACCCGCCGTGGCCTGGGCGATCGCCGGGGCCGTGTGGCTGCTGGTAGCCCGGGGGTTCCTGGCGGCGCTGTGGCTGGTGGAGCACCTGTCCCTGGCGCGTGGGGCGCGGGGCGGGGGCGCGCCGTGGGGGCAGTGGGCGCTGGTGCCGGTGTGGTGGGGGTGGCGCCACGGGCGCCGCCCGTCGGTGGTGGTGTATGCGCTGGCGGTGGTGGGTTATGGCGCGCTCACACTGCTGGCGTATCTGGAGGACGTGGGGTAGGCGTGGTCTACGGGCCGGAGGAGCTGGTGAGCTTGTACTCGGTCCAGGCGAAGGCGAAGGTGACCGGGATGGCGGACAGCCACGGGAAGCTGATGGACAGCCCCGCGGCGCCGCCGCCGAGGGAGACGCCCCAGGATTGCACGGTGCGGGAGGCGCCACCCGGGAGAGCCATGTTGTATGTCGGCAGCGGCGACCAGAAGAGGGACACGGCGGGCACGTCGAGGGAAGGCAAGGCCGAGAGCACGGTGGTGCCGACCACGCGACGCAGGACGCGCGTCAGGGGCGCGGTCGCCGTGGCGGCGACGGAGAGCGAGCGGAAGGCGCCCTCGTAGGCGCCGGGGACGGGGCAATCGAAGACGATGCCGCCGTAGGCCGCGCCGCCGAGGCCCAGGGGACCGACGACCCAGCCGTCGTAGCTGTAGCTCGCGGACCAGGACCAGGGGCTGGCGCCGCTGCTGGCCAGGGACTCGGTGCCGCGGGTGTAGAACCCGAGGACCAGGGCCCCGCCGTACATCACGGCCTCGGGTCGGAGCCCTCCGGGGGTCTGGAAGAGCTCGCCGAAGGCCGCGGCGTTGATGAGCTCGCCCACGCCGATGCCCAGGGCGAGGGCGCTCAGGAGGTTCTGCATGATGCCGAAGTAGCGGGCGACGGCGATGGTGCTCAGGATCCCCTGGATGGCCGTGGAGATGGCCACGGAGATGGCGAAGGTCCCGCGGGGGTCCACCCTGAGGGTGGGGGAGCCGTCGGCGTAGGCGTAGCGGTTGAGCCCGTGGGGGTCTCGCAGGGACGGGGGCAGCGGGTCCGGGGACACGAAGCGGGCGGCGTGGGGCGCGTAGTGCCGGGCCCGGAGGTAGTAAAGCCCCGTGGCGGGGTCCGCGCGCTCGCCCGCGAAGCCGTAGGGCAGGGCCTCGTCGAGGGAGCCCGCGCGCAGCTCGCCGTAGGCCGAGAAGCGCAGGGCGCGGGCGGTGAACGTGCGGCCGGTGACCGCGCGCACGGAGCCCAGGCGGTCGCGGTGCAGGAAGCGCGCGGCGCCGCCCTCGACGCGGCCCAGGGGGCGTGAGGCGAGGCCGAGGACGTTGCGGGCCACGGAGGCGCCTCGGGCGTCGAGCTCGTCGAGCACCTCGGGGACGGGGCCCCGGCGGTCCCACAGGAGCGCGCGCGTCACGCCGTCCACGGTGCGCGCCACGAGCATGCCGTCGGCGTCGTAGGCGTAGCGCACGTCGTGGGCGCCGAGGGCGCGGCCCGTGGTCTGCGCGCGGACGAGCCGCCCGAGGCCGTCCCAGGTGTACACCGCCGCGCGGTCCCCGCCGGAGACCTCCGTGAGGCGCCCCTCGGGGTCGTAGCGGTAGCTGGCCTCGCCGTCGGACAGGAGCCGATCGTCGGCGTCGTAGGTGAAGGTCCGGGCGCCCGACGGGCCCGCCACGCGGGTGAGGTTCCCCGCGGCGTCGTAGGTGTAGTCCGTGCGCTGGGCGGCGCCGCCGGTGGGCGTGAAGGTCTCCGCGGTGAGCCGGTCCGCGGCGTCGTAGGTGTAGTCCACGGCGCCGTCGGCGCCCGCCGCGCGGGTGACCCGCCCGCCGGGGTCGTAGGTGTACTGCTCCCGGAACACCGTGGCCCCGGCGCCGTCGGTGACCGCGAGGGTCGCGAGGCGACCGCTCCGGGGCTCGTAGGTCCGGGCCTCGCGGTGGCCGTCGGGGGTTGTCACGGAGGCGAGGCGCCCGGCGCTGTCGTAGCCGTAGGTGACCTCGCCCGCGGCGGAGTCCGTGACCCGCGAGAGCCTCCCCGCGGCGTCGTAGGTGTACCGCGTGGAGCCCCCGGGGGAGCTCACCTCCGTGACCCTCCCGTCCGGCGCGTAGGTGTAGCGCACCGCGCTCCCGGTGGGCTCGATGAACGCCGTCGGGAGGTCGTCGGCGCTGTAGAGCACGGAGGTGGTGCCTCGGGCGTCGCGCAGCTCGCTCCGGAGGCCGTCGGTGTTGTACCTGAGGCCCACGGCGGTGCCGTCCTCCGCGGTGATGTCCAGCGGGCGGCCCTGGGCGTCCATGGTCCGCGTGGTGCGCCGCCCATCGAAGCCCGTACGGGTGATCCGGTGGCCGGGGACGTCGTACACGAAGGTCTCCCGCGCACCCGACGGGAGCGCGCGGGCCGTGAGGTTCCCGGCCCCGTCGCGCTCGAAGGTCTGGCGCCCGCCCCGGGGGTCGGTGAGGGAGCTCACCCCGAGGCCGTTGCGCGTGAGCACCGCCCTGCCCCCGAGGGGGTCCACCCGCGCGGTGAGCGCCCCGTCGGTGAACTCGTAGCGGGTGACGTTCCCGTTGGGGTCCGTGCGCGACGAGACCAGGTCGTCGCCGGTGTAGGTCATCCGGGTCACGGCATCACCCGTGGCCAGGGGCGCCGTCACGCTGGTGGGCCGACCGAGGCCGTCACGCACATACGTCGCCGTCACCCCGTCGGGCGTGGCCACCGAGGCCAGGCGCCCGAGGCCATCGAAGGTCCGCGTGACCGCCAGGCCGTCGGGGTACACCGTGCGCGAGAGGTTGCCCTGGGCGTCCCGCTCGAAGCGCGTCACGCGCCCCGCGGGGTCCGTCTCCGTGGCGACCCCCGCGGCGGTGAAGGTCCGGCGCACCGCCGCCCCGGACGGGAGGGTCACCGCCGTCACCCGCCCGACCGGGTCGCGCTCCACCCGCGTGAGCCGCCCGCTCGCGCTGCGGGTGCCCACCACCTGGCCCTCGGCGTCGCGCTCGTAGGTCACCCGGGTCCCGTCCGCCCAGGACACCGACGCCAGCGTCCCCGCCGCGTCCCAGGTGCCCGTGGACACGTCCCCCCCGGCGCTCACCTGGTCCGTGGCCTGCCCGAGGCCGTCGTAGCGCGCCGTGGACCGCAGCCCGTCCGGCCCCACAATGCCCGAGAGCTGATCCCCCGAGGGTGTAGGTTCCATGCGCACAGTGTAGGTACGTCCTCCTTCGGTCCAGGCGTCGGACGTGGGGATCCCGAGGGTGTTGGGGGTGAGGGTATGGCGGACCCCTCCGCGGGTGATGGCGGTGAAGTACCCTCGGGGGTCGGTCTCGTAGGTCTGGGTGAGGCCGCCGGTGGAGGTGCTGGAGGCGAGGGCGCCGTTACGGCTCCAGGCGCGGGTCTCGGTCTGGCCGGCGAGGTCCACGGCGCGGGTGAGGCGGCCGCTGCTGTCGTAGGTGTAGCGCGCGGTGTGGCCGAGGCCGTCGTCCGCGGTGAGCATGCGGCCGGCGGCGTCGTAGGTGAAGGCCTGGACGAGCCCCGTGGGGAGGGTGATGCCCGTGAGGGCGCCGTTGGTGGCGTAGCGGTAGGCGGTCCTGCGGCCCAGGGCGTCGACCATGGCCGAGCGCTGGCCGCTGGTGTTGTACTCATAGCGCACGGTCTGCCCGGCGGCGTCGGTGCGAGCCACCAGGAGCCCCGCGGCGTTGCGGGTCTCGACGGTGCGGCGCCCGAGGCGGTCGGTGACCGCGCGGGTGCGGGCCATGTCGTCGTAGGCGACGGCGGTGCGGCGCCCGAGGCCGTCGAGGTAGGCGCTCACGCGCCCGTCGGCGGCGTACTCGGTCCCGAGGGCGGGGCGCCCGAGGGGGTCAAAGATCTGCGCGAGGCGGTGGTTGGCGCCGTAGACGTAGCGGGTGCGGCGGCCCTCGAAGTCCGTGGTGGCCACCAGGTCGTTGGCGGCGTTGTACTCGTAGGTGCGCGCGCGCGTGTCCGATCGGGTGATGCGGGTGATTCTTCCGCGGGCGTCGCGGGCCAGGGTCACCGCCTCGCCGGAGGAGTGACGGATGGCATCGCGGGTGACCGTGAGGGTGTTGCCCGAGGGGTCCCGGCCAGAGAGGAGCCCCCCCTCGCGGTCGTAGCGCAGGACGTGGCCGTCCGGGAGGGTGAGCACGAACACCTGCGGGTTCCACTGGTAGCGCGTGTCATCCAGGTGGTCGAAGTCCGTCATGCTGGTGCTGCCGTTGAACCGGAAGAGGTCCGTCGAGGCGCCCTCGGTGGCGAGCGTACCGAAGGTCCCCGGCAGCGGCGTCCACGCGGCGGTGAAGCTCTGGCCGCCGGCGATGCACCCGTCGAACATGGGCGTAAACCGGAAGGAGAAGCGCTGGTTGAGCAGCCGGAAGCTCACCACGTGGGCGCGGCTCTCCGTGGGGGGCCCGCCCCGGAGGCACTGCCGGGTGTCGAAGGTCCAGCCGTCGCCCGGGACCGCGGTGCGCTCGAAGCGCCCGAACTCCATGGACCAGTTGGCGCCAAAGTCCCCCACCCGCGGGTTGAAGGAGTCGTACACCCGGTCGATGGTGATCGGGATCCCGACGAGCTGCAGGTCCACGTCGCGGAACTCCAGGCGGTTGCCCGCCACGTCCCCGGACACGTTCACCACGAAGGTGCGGCTCGTCCGCGCGCTGCGGCCGGTGTGGTCAAAGGCCGTCAGGCGCAGGTCGTAGGTGTCCGCCGCGAGGCTCCCGGGGTCCAGCGTCCCGAGCGCCCCGGCGGTCACCGGCGTCGTACCGCCGCCGACGGTGCGCCAGGCGTCCGCCCCCGCCGGGGAGACCTCCAGCACGTAGCGCGCGAGGTTCGTGTCCGTGGCGCTGCCCGTGACCGTGGTCACCGCTGCGAGCACCGCGCCGTCCGCTGGGGCCGTGAGGCTCACCGCGGGGTCCGCGCCGTCGTCGGTCCCCGTGGCCGAGACGAACACCGTCGCCCGCGCCGTGGTGGTGTTCCCGTTGGAGTCCACCACGGTGACCTCGACCTCGTACGCGCCAGGCGTCGTGGGCGTGAAGGTCGCCGTCCCCGCGCCGTCCACCGGGAGCTCCATCCCGTTGACGGTCACCCTGCGGGACCGCACCGCGGCGCCCATGGCGGTGGCGACAGCTGCATTGATCACCACCGGCGTGCCGACCCTCACCGGCCCCGAGGGCACCCTCACGGTCACCGTCGGCGGGTCCGCGGAGAGCGGCGCCGCCGTCACCACCGTCTCCGCGGTGGTCATCCCGCCGGAGCCCCGGGCCTCGAGCTGCACCCTCCAGGTGCCCGGGCGATCGGGCGTGAGCGAGGCCATGACCGCGCTCTCCCCGCCGAGCCTCGCGGCGCTCCCCTCCGGCGCGGACAGCACGGTCCAGCGGTAATTGATCGGGTCGCCCTCGCGGTCCCGGGAGCCGCTCCCGTCAAGGGCCGCCGCCTCCCCCACGGCGACGCTGCGCGAGGGCCCCGCGCTGGCCACCGGCGGATCGTCCACCCGGATCAGGCCCTCGGCCCGGGCGCTCCCGAGGGAGTTCATCACGTCCACCAGCACGGCCTGGTCCGCCAGGCCGTCCACCTGCACCTCCAGCGAGGGCGCCGTGACGCTCCCCCGAACGATCCTCGCGCCCCCCAGGTGCCACAGGTAGCTCAAGGCCCCGCCCGTAGAGCCCGAGGCGTCGAGCCTCACCGTGGTCATGAACCCGTCGCCCCGGCGGGGCCTGCCGACGATGGTCAACGCGGCCCTGGGCATCCCCGTGCCGACCGCGCCGTCCATCCCGGCGACGTCCCCCGACGGGCCCGTGTCCCCGGGAGCGCCCGTGTCTCCAAGCACCACGGTGTCCTCGGCGGCGCCCGTATCGCCCGCCGTGGCCGTATCGCCCGAAGCGCCCGTGTCCCCGGAGGCGCCCGTGTCGTCGGTCCCGAGAGTGTCCGAGGGCCCATCCGTGAGCCCCCCTCGGTCCTCCGGCGCGCCATCCCCGGGCGCGCCATCCCCGGGCGAGCCCTGGTCCGCCACGCCGTCCAGGGCGTCCGCGGCGCCGTCCGAGGGCGCGGTCCCATCGAGGCCACCGTCCGCGGTGGCCTGACCGGTGTCCGTTGGCGCCGCGGACTCCCCCGAGCAGGCCAGCACCACGAGCACCACCCACAACACACCCGACAAGGAGAAGCGCGCACCTGGGATCATGCGGTAATGGACGCCCGGAGCGTCCGCCGTGTCAACGTCCTGCGCCCGCCCCCCGTCCCTGGCGGTGACAGGCAATGTCCATCGGGCTCCGCGGGGAAGTAGGTGTCTCCCCTGCCGGGCGTTACGCTCTCCCCCGATGGGGACGCGAAGCAACGAGAACGACCACTGGACCCTGGACCTGGACACCCTGGGCATGGGCCCCACCGGGGACGCCCTCACCCGCGCGCTGGTGACCTGCAGGCCGCCCTTCGCGGTGTGCGTGCAGGGCAAGTGGGGCTCGGGCAAGACGTCCCTCATGCGGTACGCCATGGCGGGCCTCGGGGGCGAGGCCCTGGGGCTCACGCTCCAGACCTCGAAGCGCCCCGCCTCGGAGCTCCCGGGGTGGCTGGCGGAGAGCTGGAAGGAGCGCCAGCGCGGGGCCCCGGGGCGTATTTTAGAGGCCCTCAAGGCACAGATAGACCCGAGCCTCCACGAGCACCTCTCGCCGGACGAGACGCGGGTGCTGAGCGTCTGGTTCAACCCCTGGCAGCACCAGGAGGCCTCGGCCCCCATCGTGGCCCTGCTCCAGGAGCTGCGCGCGCAGATGACCTTCCTCCTGCGCGCCCGGGAGGGCCTCCAGCGCCTCGCGCAGGTGAGCGTCGAGGCCGGGGTGAAGATCCTCGGGGAGCTCATCGACGCCTTCGTCCGCGGGCAGGTGGGCGTCTCGCCGGGGGTCGGGCGTCTCGTGGAGGGCTTCGCCGCCAGCGCCCCCGCGGACGTGGCCGCGCAGGCTCAGCGCGTCTCGATGATGTTCGAAGAGGCCGTCAAGCGACTGTTGAACGTACCTGGAGAGTCCGAAGAAGAGTTCCGTGACGCCGACGGGCGCGAGGTCCAGACCCGGCGCCTGGTGGTGTTCATCGACGACCTGGACCGCTGCTCCGAGGCCCAGGCAGTGCGCCTGTTGGAGGGCGTCAAGCTCTACCTCCAGACGCGGTATTGCGTGTTTGTCTTCGGGCTCGACGGGGCGGCCATCCGCCGGGCCGTGGAGCGCACCCTCGACGGCGCCACGCCGGAGAGCGCCCAGGAGTACCTGGAGAAGCTCTTCCAGGCCACGCTGCACGTGCCCGTCACCCGCACGCTCCAACCCTTCATCGAAGACCTCTCGGCCCGGGCGGGCCTCGCCCCGGAGGCGCACCCGGCGCTGGCCGCGCTCCTGGAGCCCAACCCCCGGAAGATCAAGAACTTCCTGAACTCCCTGGCGCTCGCGTGGGCCACCCGGGAGCCCTCCGGGACCGTGCCCGACGGAGAGCGGGTGGTAGACTACGCCCTGGTGCAGTACCTGCGCTTGTACCACCCGGAGGTGAGCCGGTTGCTGACCTACGACCCTTCACACCTGGCGGGCCTCCACCGCGTCTTGCAAGAGGGCGCCTTCCAGCCCTTCCCCAACGCGAGCCCCGTGGAGCTCTTGTTCCTCCGGGCCTTCCGCCACGCCGGGGCCCAGGCCCTCCCCGCGGGCGCCGAGCCCCGCCATGACCGCGTCGAGGCCGTGGTGACCGAGCTCCTCGCCCGGCTGGACCGCCACAAGAGCGACCGGGCCTTCGTCCTCGCGTGGCAGAAGCGCTACGAGGACCTCACCGAGGCCGACGTGGTCGCGCGCCTCGGGCCCGTCCTCCGGGTGGGCGCCCCGTGAGCGCAAGGGCCCTCACCGGGAGGATGCTCCAGGCCCGAGGGCGCTACCGCCGCTGGCTCGACGCGCGCTTCAATGGCCTCCCCCTGGCGGGCGCGTCCTCCGCGGAGGAGCCCGTGGCCCTGCGCGAGGTGCTGGTCCCCGCGGTGCTCACCCCCTCGCCCGTGTCGGAGTACGCCCCCGAGGAGGCCCTCCACCAGAACGGCCGCCCCCTGGCCGCCTGGCTCGCGGAGCACCGGGAGGGCCACGCGTGGCTCGTCGAGGGCCCGGCCGGGAGCGGCAAGACCACGCTCCTGCACCATTTGTGTCTGAGCCTCGCCGGGAGCGCCGGGGACGCGCTCAACCAGCTCCTGCCGCAACACTGCCTCTTCCCCCTGGTGCTCCGGGAGCTCTCCCCCGCCCCGAACGAGAGCCTGGAGGGCCTCGTGGACCGCTGGCTCGCCCGCGCCGCGCGAGAGGACCCGGAGCTCGACCCGGACGCCCTCCGGGCCTTCCTCGACGGGGGCCTCGCGGTGCTGTGTCTGGACGGCCTCGACGAGGTCCTCGACGGCCCCCGACGGGCGCAGCTCCTGCGCGCCTGGGGGGCCTCGCCGTGGGCCCATTTCCCCGGCAATCACCTGCTCGTAACGGCCCGTCCCACCGCACTGGACGACGCTTCAATAGACACTCCAACAGACTTCCAACGGCTGTTCCTCGCGCCCTTCGACCGCGCGCAGGTCGGGCGCTTCCTGGCCCGGTGGTTCGGGGCCCAGAGCCTCACCCCGGAGGCCCGCGAGCGCCACCTGGGCGCCCTCCGGGCCGCCCTGGAGGAGGGCCCCCGGGCGCGCTCGCTCCAGGCCCTGGCGCGGCGCCCGGCGTACCTGTCCAGCCTGGCCGTGGTGCACCTGACCCGCGGGGCCCTGCCGTCGTCCAGGGCCCTCCTCCTGGACGCCCTGGTGGACGCCTCGCTGGACCACCTGGACCGCCGCCGGGCGGTGCCCGCGGAGGCGCCCGAGGCGGCCGCGTGGGAGCGCTGGGAGAAGCGCGACGCCCTCGCCGGCGTGGCCTGGCTCTGTCAAACCGGCGCCGTGGAAGGCTCCGCCGAGGGGCGCACGGTGACCTTCTCCCGCGAGGCCTTCACCCGCGCCGTCGGGAGGGTCCTCCAGGCGGGCCAGCGGCGCTACCTGTCCCTGCGGCCCGCCCACGCCGGGGCCTTCGCCCGCTGGGCCCTTTCCCGCACGGGGATCCTCGCCGCCCACGGCGGGGACCGCTGGCACTTCGGGCACCTCTCCTTCCAGGAGTTCCTTGCGGCGGTGTATGTGCTCGATCGCGCCAGCGCCGGCGCGGACAAGCCCCGCACGCTGGAGCGCATGCTCTTCTCACGCCTCGGAGACCCCGCATGGCACGACGTGGCCCTGCTGGCGCTGTCCCTCGACGCGTCGCGCACCGCGGGCGCCGGACCCCACGAGGCCCTGGCCCGGCTGTCTCCCGAGGACAACGGCCACCGGGCCTTCGTCGGCTGGACCCTGGCCGGGGAGGAGCTGCCGCTGGACGCCTCCGCCCGCGACGCCTGGGTGCGCGGCTGGGCCCTCGCATGCGCCAGGGACGGCGCCGCCCACTACGCCCGCGAGGTCTCCCGGCACCCGGCCAACCACCGCGCCCTGGGCGCCCTCTGGACCACCGTGGCCGACGCCGTGCTGGAGGGCTCGGACCCCATGGCCCTGCCGCGCCGGTGCGCCCAGGAGTCCCCGCGCCCGGCGCGCACCTCCCAGGACCCCATCGAGGTGCTGGAGGCCCTCGGGAGCCCCACGGACCCGCTGGAGGCCCCTCGGCGCTGGGGCTCCTGGGCCCAGGAGGCCCCGCGGGAGCTCTTCGTGGCCACGGTGCTCGGGCTCCCCGCGGCGGGCGCCCTGGAGCCCCCAGGGGCCCGGGAGCGACTCCTGGCCCTCGCCGAGCGCCAGGAGCTCCTCCAGCGGGAGGACGGGCGCATCCCCTCGCCGTCCAGGCTCTGGGGCGCCCTCCACGCGTGGGTGGCCACCTGGCCCTCGCTGGCCGCGCCCCTCGCGCGCGCCACGCCCCTGTCGTGGGTGCGCGCCGCCCAGGAGGACCCCTTCGCCGCCGTGGGGGCCGTGTGCTTCGCCCCCTCCGCGGACCCGCTCCTGCGCTGGCGCCAGCGCGTCTGGCGCGAGCTCCTCGCGCTGGAGCTCGCCTGGTGCGCAAAGCTCGCCCTGGCCGCCCTGGAGGGCCTCGGCGAGGGCTTCTCGCAGCGCCCTGGAGACAAACCCTGGCTGGAGGCTTCGCTGCAGCTTGTCCACGCGCGCACCCTGGAGAGCAGAGCCCGGGTCCAGCCGGTGCTCCTCGGGCTGCGCGAGGCCCGGCTCTCCGAGCGCCTGGGCGAGGGCTACGACGCTGTCCTGGAGGGCGCCCCGGAGGGCTCCGTGGAGCTGGCCCTTGGGGTGGCCAACGCCCAGGCCCTGCTCTCCGAGGCCGCAGCGCTTTGGGGGGGCAACCCCGCCCCAACGCCCCGCGGGACCACCGCAGCCTGGTGGGACGCGCTGGCCCTTTGTCGGCAGCGGGCCCCGGACCCTGCCCGGGACGCGCTCCTGGACGCCCTGGCGCTCCGTGATCCCGAGGGCCGAGGCCCCCTGGCGAGGCTCCTGGCGGCGGCGGTGTTCGCCCACGGGGCCTTCGAGGACGCCGCGCGGGAGGCACCCCCGGACGAGGCCCCGGAGGCCCTCCGGGCGCTGCGGGACGCGCTCTCGGACGGCTCCCGGGCCCGGGGCCTGGCGAGCGCCGAGGGGGCCCCGCCGGAGGAGGTGAACCGGGAGTGGACCTGGCTCCAGCGCAGCGCCTACGCGCCGGAGCGCGTGGTGGACCGGCTCCTCGCCTGGGAGGGCCCCCCCTGGGGAGGCTCCACCGCGGCGCTCCTGGAGCACCTCGCGCAGCGCCTTGGTGGGTATGGGGCTCCGCGCTAGCGGTACACGGGCAGCTGGCTCGGGGCTCCGGGGGCGTGCTGGGCCCTGGGGATGTAGCGCACCGGGGTCTTGAAGTGCGCCATCACCAAAGCCAGACCCAGGGACACAAAGAACGCCGTGCCCACCCAGAGCAGCGCCTCGCGCCCCTGGGAGCGCTCCGGCCTGCGCGGTCGCTCGACGGTCACCCCGGGAAGTGTAGCACACTCCCCGGCCATGGCCTCTTCGGAAACGCCCCCGGGCAAGCTGCCGTTGTATGTCCGGAACCTCCTGGCGGTGGCCCTGGCGGTGGCCCTGGCGGTGCTGGCCCGGCGCCTCGGGGCGGCGGACGAGCGCGGCGACCTGCGCCACGCCATCGACGCCGCGTCGCCGCTGGGGCTCCTGGTCATTCGCCTGCTCAAGGCGCTGGCGGGGCCGCTGATCCTGTGCGCCGTGGTGGACGCCTTCGCCCGCACCGAAATCCCGCCCAGGCAAGCCGCGAGGCTCTTCGGCTTGAGCACCTTGAACGCCCTGGTGGCGCTGGCGCTGGGGCTCGGGGTGGCGCACGTCTTCCGCGCGGGGCGCCTCTGGAGCGCGACCCTGCGCGAGGCCCAGGCCCACGCCACGCGCGCCGGGCACGTCCACGCCGCGGCCAGCAACGCCGCCGAGGCGGCGCCCACGCTGAGCCCCCTGGCGAACCTCCAGCGGTACGTGCCGGAGAACGTGGTGGAGCCCTTCGCGAAGAACAACGTGATCTCCATCGTGCTCCTGGCGGTGCTCCTCGGGGCGTCGCTGCGGGCCGCGAGGAGGAGCCAGGACCCGTCGGTGCGCGAGGCCGTGAGGCTCCTGGCGTCGCTGGCCCACGGGGGCCTGGCGGTGTGCTCCCGGGCGCTCGGCTACGTGGTGGAGCTGATCCCCGTGGCGGTCTTCGCGGTGGTGCTGGGGGTGGTGGTGCGCTCGGGCCTCGGGGTCTTCCGGGCCCTCGGGCCCTTCCTGGCGATCGTGCTCCTGGGCCTCGGGCTCCAGGCCTTCGTGTGGTACGGCCTCCTGGTGAGGGTCGTCGGCGGGCGCTCGCCGCGGGCGTTCTTCGCGGGCGCGATGGACGCCGTGGTGACGGCGCTCTCGTGCTCCAGCAGCCTGGCCACGCTGCCGGTGACCCTGCGGTGCCTCCAGGACCGCCTCGGGGTGTCCGCGGCCTCCTCGCGCCTGGCGGCGTGCGTGGGCACCAACCTGAACCACGACGGGATCATCCTGTATGAGGCCACCGCGGCGCTCTTCGTGTCGCAGGCTCTGGGCACGCGGCTGGACCTCGGGCAGCAGGCCAGCGTGGCCCTGGCCAGCGTGATGGCCGGGGTCGGTATCGCGGGCGTCCCCGAGGCGGGGCTGATCACCCTGCCGCTGGTCCTCGCCGCTGCGGGCGTCCCTGACACCGTGTGCCTCGTCGTGGTGCCGCTCCTTTTGCCCATCGACTGGGTCCTCGGGCGCTGCCGGGCGGCCACCAACGTCCTCTCGGACATGACCGTGGCGGTGCTCCTGGACCGCTTCGAAGGGCTCCCACCCTCGGCGCGTGAGGGCCCTACCGGGACCGTAGTCGTGTAGAGAAATCCACCCAGGCCCGCGGGGTCCCGCGGTCCCCGAGGAGCTGCCCCATCCCCCGGCAGAGGGTGAAGCACTCCTGGCAGGTGTCCACCCCCGGAGCGCTGCGGAGCCTTTCCAGGAGCACCTTCAGGGGCACCTCGCGGACGTTGCCCACGGGCTCGTCGATCTTTTCAATGCACGGCGACACGTTGCCCAGGTGGTCGATGTTGAAGCTCTGGAGGCCCGCGCGGCAGGTGGGCATCGGCCCCCCCGCGAGGAAGGGGTCCAGCGCGGCGAGGTAGTCCCGAAACGACCGGAAGTGGGGATACCTCTCCCAGAGCCGCTGGAGCTCGCTGGAGACGCCCTCCGTGGGCCAGGAGCCCCCCCGGGCGCGGCGGGTGCCCTGCGTGGCCAGGAGGGTGATGTTGTGCCCGACGCCCCTCGCGGCGGACTGTTGCAGGAGGCGCTCGAGGTCCCGGCGGTTCTCCTCCATGAGCACGGTCATTACATGGACCTGGCGGCCCCCGTGGGGGGCCGCGTCGCGCAGGGCCTCCACCGCGGCCCAGGCGCGGGCGAAGGTGCCCTCCGGGCCTCGGGTGCGGTCGTGCCGCGCGGCGTCGGGGAAATCAATGGAGACGCCCACCTGAGTGAGCCCCCGGGCGAAGAGCCCCCGGGCGCTCTCCGGGGTGACGTACCACCCGTTGGTGTAGAGCACCGTGACGTGGCGCCGGGAGAACACCTCCACGATGTCCAACAGGTCCGGCCGGACAAAGGGCTCCCCGCCCTCCAGCGAGAGGACAAAGCGACCGACCTCGCTGAGCTCACGCTCCAGGCGGGTGTAGTCCGCGAGGTGGAGCTCCTGCGCGGGGGGCGCCCCGTTGGACCAGAAGGTGCAGAAGGGGCAGCGCATGTTGCAGCGGTTGGTGAGCTGCAGGAGCGCGTTGAAGGGGCGCCTCTGGAGGATGCCCACGGCGAGCGCGAGGTCCCGCTGAAGCTCCTGGAGGCTCATCCCGCGGCACCGTAGCACGACCGTGGGGGGTGCGGCGCGGGCGCCACAATCCGCCACGGTCCACCTTGAGGCCCCTGCCCGGGCGGCCGTTGGCAACACCAACGACCATGATCTTCCGCGACCTCGGCCCCTACGGCGGCGTGCTCATCCTCGGGGAGTTCCTCACCCTGACGGTCCACTGGCCCCGCGACGGCGGGATGTGCTGCCGCTGGTGGGTCGCCGGCCGGGTGGTGCGGGAGGTGCCCATCGCCCTGGCGTGAGGAGGGGCAAAGGGTGCTAGGCTGGGGTGGGTCTCGACCCCGCCATGCCGATACTCACCGACGAGGAGCGCCTCGGGACCACCCTGGCGGAGCGCTACCGACTGGAGCGGCTGCTCGGCCGCGGGGGCATGGGGACGGTCTTCGCCGGGACGCATGTGTGGACCCGCCGCCCGGTGGCGGTGAAGATCCTGCATCATGACTACGCCCGGGACCCGGGCGTGGTGCGGCGCTTCCTGGCCGAGGCCCGCACCGCCGCCACGCTCACGCACCGCCACGTGGTGGACGTGCTGGACATGGGCTCCGCCGCGGACGGGACCGTGTTCCTGGTGCTGGAGCGCCTCCAGGGGCGCAACCTGGCGTCGCTCCTGGAGCGCCGCGGGAGGCTCACCCTGCCCGAGGCCGCGGCGGTGCTCCTGCCCGTGATGGACGCGCTGGCGGCGGCCCACGCGAGCGCCATCGTGCACCGGGACGTCAAGCCCGAGAACATCTTCCTGCACCGGGACCCGAGCGGCGCGCTCGTGCCCAAGCTCCTGGATTTTGGCATCGCGCGCTTCCGGTCGCAGGCGCGCACCATGGCCACGGTCACGGGCACCATCATGGGGACGCCGTACTACATGTCCCCGGAGCAGGCCGCGGGCGCCTCGGACCTGGACGCCGGGGCCGACGTGTGGTCCATGGGCGTCACCTGGTACGAGACCCTCACCGGCGTGCTGCCCTTCGATGGGCCCCACCCCACGGCGGTGCTCCTGGCGCTCACGAACAGCACCCCGGAGCCCCTCCAGCGCCTCGCGCCGGAGCTCCCGGAGGCCGTCACCGCCGCGCTGGAGCGCGCGCTCGTGCGGGACCGCGCCACGCGCTACCGCACCATGCAGGAGTTCCTCCAGGCCCTCCAGGCGACGCCCCTGGAGCTCGCCTCGGCGGTGGACGACCCGCAGGTCGCCGAGGCCCTCGGGGACACCTCGGACACCGTGCCCACGACCCCCAGGCCCACGCCCACGGAGGCCGAGGCCCAGGCCCCGCGCGCCAACACCCACGTGAGCTGGTCGTTCTCGTCGGGCGTCCAGCGCCTGAAGCGACGGCCGCTCCTCGCCCTCGGGATCCTGGGCGTGGGCGTGGCCCTGGGCACCGGCATGCACGTCCTCCTGCAGCCCCGGACGCCTCCCGCGGCGCTCCCGGTGACCTCGCAAACGACGGCTCTGCCAGCGTCTACGACGCCAACGCCGGCCCCCGCCCCCTCCCCACCCCTCGCCACCCCCGTCCCGGCGCCCGCGGTCGTCGTGAGGGCTCCGCCCGCGGCGCCCGCGGCGAGCCACCCCACCCCCACCCCACCCCGAGGGAGCGCCCGGCGGGGGGCGTCCGTGGCCCCGCGACCGCCGGCGCTCTTCCCGGGGGAGGGCCCCTACGCGGCGACCCCCGAGGCGCCCGCAGGGCCCTCCCCCGCGCGGGACCCTGCGCCACGCGAGGCCGCGGACTCCGGAGTCCGCGCGGGGCGACCATCAAACACCGTGAGGGAATGGTGAACCTCCCCGCCCTGAAGGGCAGAGGCTTCTCGGAGGCGTTTGGGCCCCGCGAGCTACACCCGGAAGGGTGCTCACGCTACCCCCCTGGGAGCCGGGGTTCCCCCGGGCCTACCTGGTGTGCCCACGGGGGGCGCTCCAGGATACTTGCGCAGAGGGCGCACGAACGCGATCCGCGTCGGCACCGGCTGGCCGGGGAGCATCCCCCCGTGCAGTCCGATGCAGCGGATGTTCACCGCGCCCACCACGTCACGCGGTGCGGACCAGCCGCACGCCGCGCACCTATACACACGTCGGCACACCTGCCGACACCCGCAGCCGGGGCACGTCTGCGAGCTGTAGGGCTCGGGCACCTTGGTGGCGCCTTGGAGCTTGTAGGCCAGCATCGCGATGAGCTTCGCGTTGCTGGCGTTGGAGACCTGCTGGGCTTGCCTGCGACCTAGCTTCCGCGCTGCGTCGTTGAAGGGCTTACCGACCACCACGCGATGCTCGGGGAAGGCACGGGCCACGGCGCGCGTCGCCTTGTGGAGCAAGTCCCGGAGCCTCCGGGCACTCTTGGCCAGCATCCGGTGACGCGCCCGCGCCAGCTCCTTGCGACGCCGGCTCCCGGCCTTCGAGCGGTCGATTCTGGAGGTGAGCGCCGCGAGGGCCTTGTCGCGGTAGCGGACGATGGCCTTGGCCTCGCGTCCCGACACCAGCACCGCGCGCGCCCCGTCGGTGGCCCCGAGGAGGGTGTTGACCCCGAGATCCACGCCGAGGACGGGCGCCTCGGGGGAGGGCATGGTCTTGGGCACCGCGCAGACCAGGCGCACCACGCCGAAGGCGAGCTGTGCCTCCATCAGCCGTCCCGGGAGTTTGAGGCCCTTGGGGAGCATCACCCGCAACACCCCACCCCCACGGCCGTGTGGCAGGCGCAGAACGCCGTCCTCGATCCTGGCCTCCTGGTTGGTGTAGGGCACGTCTCGGTAGCGGTGCTGGCAGCGCCAGGGGAAGCGCTGGGTGCTCTCCTCCCCGGCGGCTTTGTGCACCTTGCGTGCCCTGGTGGTCGACGTGAGGGTGTCGCAGAAGTCCTGCACCATCTGCTGGACCGACTGCGCCGACAGGCCCGGGAAGCGCCCCCGGGCCCACTGCTCCCAGCGTGTCTTGGAGGGCCACGCCCACTGCAAGCGTCGGACCACCGCGTGCATTGACACGAGTTTGTTCCAGAGGTTCGCCGCCGCGCTGCGTGCCGCGGTGAAGGTCGCCCATTCGGCCTCCGTCCGCGGCGACCACGCGATTTCGACCACCCGGTGATCCATTACCCTTGACCTTGCAGTACCACTACACCTGAGTGTTCAAGCACCTGCAACAGAGCATCGGTCATTTCCTGGCGCGCATGGGAACTGCTGGGGGCGCTTCACCCTCGGCCCGAAGGCCGAGGCCCTCGCGCCTCGTCTGCTGGCTGGTAGTGCCGCGTCGGGCCCCCGGGGCGCTGCTCGCGCTCGCCCTCGCGCTCCTGCCCGCCGCGGGGCTCGCGCAGACCGCGGAGGCTCAGGCCGAGGCCCGCACGCTCTTCGACGAGGGCGTCTCCTTCGCCGACCGGGAGCGCTGGGGCGAGGCCCTGGCGTACTTCCAGCGCTCCCGGGCCCTGGTCGAGCGCCCGAGCACGGTGTTCAACATCGCCAACGCCCTGGTGCGCCTCGGGCGCCACCGCGAGGCCCTCGAGGCCTTCGGGGACTACCTCCGGTTGAGCGACCCTACCCGCGACGCCGCGCGCCGCGCCGAGGCCGTGCGGCTCCAGCGCGAGTCCCAGGCCGCCCTCGCGACGCTCACCGTCACCGACCTCCTGCCCGCCGCGGCCGTGCGCCAGGACGGCGCCCCGGTCCCCGGCAGCGGGGCGCGCCGGGAGCTTGTCTTCGACCCGGGCGCGCACACCGTGGACGTCACCGCCGAGGGGTTCCTCCCGCTCCGTTGGGAGCTCACCGCGCTGCCCGGGGCGCGCCTCGTCCGCAGCGGCGCGCAGCGACCTGCGGGGCGCACCCCGCACCCTCCCGGGGGGCGCTCGGTGCTGGCCAGCCCGGTGTTCTGGGGGGTCACCGGGGCGGTGCTGGTGACCGCGGCGGCGGTGGCCGCGGTGGTGCTGTTCTCCGGCGACGAGGCCGTGGTGAACACGGGCACCACGGGCCGCCAGGTGGAGGCCCTGCGCCTGCGGTGACGGCGCCCTGCCCGGGGCCTTGCGTCGGAGGGGCGTTGTGGTGATCCTCCGGGGCATGCGAACCCTGCTTTGGGCGCTCCTGCTGGCGGCGGCGCCTGGCTGCGGAGGCACCCCCGTCACCACCCCGAACGACGCGGGAGACGCCTCCCCCGCGGACACCGCCCCCACGGACAGCGCCGCCCCGGCGGACACCAACACCCCCGCGGACACCACCGCCCCGGCGGACACGGGCCCGATGGTCATGCGGGGCCACGACAGCTTTGTCCCGATGGGGCAGCGGCCCATGGACGCCGCGCGGGTGATCGTGCTGGGGGACTCGATCTCCGCGGGGGTGGGGGCCTCGCGCACGGCGCTGCGGTACCCCAACCAGCTCGCGACCAACGACCCGTCCACCATGGCGGGCATGGGCGTAGACCTGGCCACGCGCTACGGGCACCCGGTGACGGTGATGAACCTCGCCATGGGCGGCGCCACCACCACCACCATGCGGCAGAACCAGCTCGCCACGCTGCGGGGGCGCCTGCCCTTGATGGGCCACTCGGTGGTGGTGGTCACCATCGGCGGGAACGACCTGCAGCTGGCCATCGCCACGGGGCAGGACCCCACCGCGCGGATCCTCACGGAGGCCGTGGCCAACATCCGGGCCACGGTGGCGTTCCTCCAGGACCGCGCGAACTTCCCCGACGGCGTGTCCGTGTACCTCTCCAACGTGTACGACCCGAGCGACGGCGAGGGCTTCATCGAGAACTGCTTCTTCAACCTGCGGCTGCCTCAGTTCGTGAGGGCCCTGGACGTCTGGAGGGACCGCTTCGTGGCCCTGGGGCGGGAGCTGAGCTTCTCCGTGGTGGACGCCCTCGGGCACTTCCACGGCCACGGGCACCACGCCACGGAGATGGAGAACCAGTGGTATGACCCCCGGGACCCCACCCGCTGGTTCGCCGACTGCATCCACCCGAACGACCGCGGCCACCACGAGCTCCGCAGGCTCTTCTTCGAGGCCGTGGACGGCACCTACCGCGTGCCGTGAACCGTTACCGCGCCGTAACGATTCTATAACTCCTTGAAATTATTTGTGTTTCAGCGCCTCCCTCGCCCGGGCAAGGCGCGTGAGGGCGGCCTGCATGGTGCCCTCGACGCGGTCGGCGCACGCGCGCACGTAGGCCTCGTCGGCGGCGGCCTCGGGGCCGGTGCGCTCGAAGCGGATGGGCTCCAGGGCCTCGATGAGGATTCTCGTAGGCCACGGGAGGTAGAAGAGCCCGGGGCCCACCAGGAGCCCCCAGGGGAGGCACAGGGTGATGGGCCACACCTTGATGCGCAGGAGCCGAT
Source organism: Deltaproteobacteria bacterium (assembly GCA_016218725.1). Classification (GTDB taxonomy): domain Bacteria; phylum Myxococcota_A; class Polyangia; order Polyangiales; genus JACRDB01. The sequence goes on along the minus strand of JACRDB010000137.1, from coordinate 62,054 downwards.
CGGCGCGCAGGAGCCGCGCGAGCCACCGGCCGTCATCGAGGATGCGGAAGGTGGCGTGGGCCCCGGCGGCCACCACCGGGACGATGGGCACCGCCTCGCGGAGCGCGAGCTTGAGGTAGCCCCGGCGACCGCCGAACACGATGCGGTCCCGGTGGCGGTAGGGGCGCATCGCGTCGAAGTCCCCACCCGGGTAGACCAGCACCTTGCGCCCGGCCTGGAAGAGCCGGTGGGCGTTCTCGTGGCTGGCCCGGACGGCGCCCAGCGGCACGATCACCTGGTTGATCCCTGGCAGCCCGATGGCCACCTCGTGCCCGAGCCCGTAGGGCACGTCCCCGAGGCCCCGGGCGTGGTACACCGCCGCCCCGAAGAGGAAGGTGTCCGGGGTCATGAGCCCCGCGTTGTGGTTGCCCACGTAGAGCGCCGCCCCCTCGGGGATCCGCTCCAGGCCCCGCACCTCGGCGCGGAACCAGGGCTTGAGCACGCGGTCGGTCACCGCCACCAGGCGCTCGATCAAGCGCGCGTCGCGCTGCTCCAGGTCATCCAGGTCGTACCAACGCATCGACGCCGGAGCGTAGCACCCGCCAGAGGCGCGCTCTTTGACCGAGCTCACGCCCGAAGGAGGCGCGCACCTACAGCGCCCTACAGCGTGTCCGGCGGGCCTCTTCCGTAGCCGTCCTCGACGATGGCGCGGAGGGCCTCACAGTCGCTCCAGGCCTGGGCGAAGCAACCCCCGAAGCGGTGGGGCGGGTCCCCGTCGAGCACCTCCGGGAGGTGTCCGAGGCCGAAGGTCTCCAGGGCCACCGGGAGCCACTCGTAGAGGGCGAGGACCTCGTGGCGGGCGGGCTCCAGGCGGTCCTCGCGGGCGGCGTGGCGCACCACGGCGGAGGCGTACACCCCGAGGAGGAAGGGCCACGCGGTGCCCTGGTGGTAGGCCCCGTCGCGTGACAGCGGGTCACCGCGGTAGTGGCCCTTGTACGCCGTGTCGTCCGGCGAGAGCGTGCGCAGCCCGAAGGGCACCAGGAGGTCGCTCCGGGCGCGGGACACCACGGCGGCTTCCTGTTCGGGCGGGAGGAGCTCGCCCGGGAGCGCGACGGCGTAGAGGGCGTTGGGGCGCACGCTCCCGTCACCAGGGGCGCCCGGGTCCTCGGGCACCACGTCGTAGAGGTAGCCCCGGGAGGGGTTCCAGAAGCGGGCGCGGAAGGCCTCGCGGACGCCCTCGGCGCTGAACTGGTATGCGCCCGCGTCGCCGTCGTGGCCGAGCCTCGCGGCGAAGTGGGCGAGGGTCTTGAGCCCCGCATGCCACAGGGCGTTGATCTCCACGGGGCACCCGTGGCGAGGGGTGACCACCCAGTCCCCGACCTTGGCGTCCATCCAGGTGAGCTGCACGCCGCGCTCGCCCGCGGCGATCAAGCCCTCGCGCGTGGCGTGGATGCCGTAGCGGGTGCCCTGGCGGTACCACCGCTCGATCTCTCGCAGGGAGGGATAGAGCACGTCCCGGAGGAAGGCGTGGTCCTGGGTGTAGTGCACGTACCGCCGGGCGGCGTGGAAGAACCACAGCGACGCGTCCACGGTGTTGTAGTCCGCCCCGCCCGCGTCCGGGAAGCGGTTGGGGAGCATGCCCCGGTCCATGGCCTGGGCGAAGGCCGCGAGCACGGCGCGACCCTCCTCGAAGCGCCGAGGGACCAGGTACGCGCCGGTGAAGGCGATGAGCGTGTCCCGGCCCCAGTCTTCGAACCACGGGTGCCCCGCCAGGAGCGCGGGCGGCGAGGCGCACTCGGCCCGGTAGGCGTCCACCGCCAGGTGCAGGGCGGCGACCCTGGGGTCGCGGGTGTCCGGCGGCACGAGGGCCTGGAGCCTCGCGCGGGCCGAGGGCTCGCAGCGCAGGGGCTCCGGGGGCAGGTCGGGCTCCGAGGACAGCACCACCCAGGAGGACTCTCCCCGGCCGAGGCAGAGGGTGAAATACCCCGGAGTGAACAGGTCCTCCAGGTGGTCCAGGCCCCGCTCGGCCTCCAGGGCGTGGGAGAAGTTCCGCCACCACTGGGGCTCCTCGGTGAAGACCCCGGGGGCGGCGACGGTGACCGCCGGGTAGTCGTCGTAGGGGCGCAGGACGGCCCTGCCCGGGCGCAGCTCCGCGCGGAGCCTCGCGGCGCCGTTCTCCCGGGCGTGGTGGTGGAAGTCCCGGAAGGCCCCGAAGGGCTGCACCCGCAAGGCGATGGCGCTCGGGGCGTCCACCAGGGTGTAGCGCACCACGGTGGTGTTCTGCCCGTGGACCATGCACACGGTGCGCTCCAGGAGCACCTCGCCGATGCGCCAGCGCCACACGGGGAGCGGGTCCAGGGAGAAGGCCACCAGGTGCCGGTCTCCCCTGGGGTGGAGGGTGCCCGGGAAGGCGTGCACCGAGAGGTCCGTCTGGTGCTCGCCCAGGGCGACGGTCTCGTCCAGGTGGGAGACGAGCACCTGGCGGCCCCGGGGCGGGGTGCGGGCCGCGACCAGCAGGCCGTGGTAGCGCCGGGTGGCCACGCCGGACACGGTGCCCGCGGCGTAGCCCCCGAGGCCGTTGGTGACCACCCACTCGCGGGCGGTGGCTTCTTCCATGCTGGTGACCACTGGGGTCGGGAGGGTGATCATGGGCTCCCTTGGGGTGTTACCATGGTCCCCGTGCGGCGCGCGCGGTGGATGGTGCTCTCCCTGGCGGTCACGGCCCTCCTCGGGGGCGCCGCCCAGGCGCAGACCGTGGCCGCCGTGGCCGCCCGCAGGGAGTGCAGCACCGCCGGGGTGGTGGGCCTCTCGGGGCAGCTCGTGGAGACGCAGCTCTGCATGTTCCCCGGGGCCTTTGTCCGGGCCTTCCCCCACGCCGGGGTGAACCCCACGTCGTCGCGGGTGATCCCCTTGATGAGCGCCTCGGCCCGGGACGCGCTCTGGGCCGCGGCGGGCAGGGGGTCGCTCCAGGTGACCTCCATGTTCCGCACGCTGGCCGACCAGTACGTGCTGTACCACTCCGGCGCCTGCGGCCTGGCGGCCACGCCGGGCAATTCCAACCACGAGACCGGCAACGCCGTGGACCTGTCCAACTGGTCCTCGGCGCTCTCCGCCATGCGCGCGGCGGGCTGCTCGCACCCGTACCCCGGCAGCGACGACGTGCACTTCGACTGCCCCGGCCGGGACCGCCGGGCCGACAGCGTCCGCGCCTTCCAGCGCCTGTGGAACGCCAACAACCCCCGGGACCGCATCGACGAGGACGGCGCCTACGGCCCCCAGACGGCCTCGCGCCTCTCCCGCTCCCCCGCCGGGGCCTTCCCCTCCAACGGCTGCATGCCGCCGCCGCCACCGCCACCGCCACCACCGCCACCACCGCCACCGCCGCCGCCGCCGCCACCGCCACCACCGCGGGACGCCGGGCGCGACGCGGTGGCCATGACGGACACCGAGGACGGCGCCACGGCGGAAGATTCAGCCCTCATGGACGCCGCGGAAGACCTTGTCACAGACGCCTCCGAGGTGCTTACAACGGATACTACAACCGATATTTCAACAGACACCTCAACAGACACTTTCACGGACGCCATGGAGGAGGGCGACGGCGGGGGCCTCGGGCCGCTGGAGGGCGGCTGCCAGTGCCGCGCCGGGGCGCCCCGGGGGCTCCCCTCGGGGGCGCCGGGGCTCCTCGTGGCGCTGGGCCTCGGGCTCCGGCGGCGGCGCAACAGGAGGGGGACGCGATGAAGCTGGTGGTGCTCGGCGGGGGGGGTTACCTCGGGGCGAGGGCGGTGAAGGCCCTCCAGGGGCTGCCCGGGGTGGAGGTGAAGGTGGCGGGCCGCTCGGCCCGGGGGCCCGACGGGGTGCAGGTGGACCTCACGCGGCCGGAGACCTTCGGGGCGCTGGACGGCGTGGACCTTGTACTGGACGTGGCCGACGCGACGAGGGCGCCGCCGGACGCGCTGGCGAGGCACTGCCTGGAGCGCGGGGTGACCTTCGTGGAGGCCTCTTCGGACCGGGCGGTGGTGGAGCGCCTGCATGACACGCTGAAGGATGTGCCCTCCCCGAAGGGGGCGGTGGTGCTCGGGGCGGGGATCTTCACGGGGCTGTCGAACCTCCTGGCGGCGGAGGCGGCGCGGCGGGCGGGCAACGCCCGGAGGGTGGTGTGGGCCGCACGGACGACGCCCTTCGCGGGCGCGGGGGAGAGCACCGTGAAGCTCATGACGGACACGCTCCGGGTGCCGACGGTGCGCTACGAGGCCGGCCAGCGGGTGACGGGCCCCACGGTGCTCCGGGGCCCCGCGCTGCCCTTCCCCTCGGGGGTCTTCCCCACGCTGGAGAGCGCGATGGCCGAGGGCCCGATGCTGCACCACAGCCTCGGGGTGGACACCAGGGTGTACCTCTCGCCGTACCCTCGGGTGCTCCAGACGATGTTCCTGGCGATGCCCGCGTGGCTCCTCGGGAGCGGGGTGTTCTTGTGGTTCCTGGGGGTGTATTTCTCTCTTCTCCGGAGGGTGCTGCTCGCCGGGAGGCCCTCGGACACGGAGCTGGTGGCGCGGGCCGAGGGGGACCGGGTGGTGACCCTCGGGCTCCGGGTGGACGACGGCATGCGCGCCGGGGGCGAGGCCCTGGCGGCGCTGGGCCTGCTCCTGGCCGAGCACCCTCCGCGGGGTCGTGCGGTGTACTTCATTGACCAGTGCGTGACCCTCGACGAGGCCGTCGCGAGGATGCATGCGCTGCCCGGGGCGCCCTCGAAGGTGACCGTGAAGGAGCTCGAAGCGTGAGGCGGGCCCTCGCGCCGTGGCTGTGCCTCGCGCTGGCGGCCTGCGCGGGGCGCTCGCCGGCGCCGTCGGGGGCGGAGCAGCGCGCGGCCACCTCCGGGGGCGAGAACGCCCCCAGCGTGCAGTCCACGGCCTCCGCGGGGGCGCCCGCGTCCACCGGCGAGGAGCCCGACGCGCAACCCACGGCGCCCGTGGCGCCCGCGACCCCGGCGGTGCTCGACCCCAACGTCGACGCGGTGGCCCTCCACGAGCGGGAGCTTACCGGTGGCCAGCAGCAGCTCCTCGGGGCCACGGAGTGCCGGGACATCTGCCGCGCGAGCGCGCAGATCTGCACCGCCGCGGGGATGATCTGCCGGCTCACGGGGGGCGCGGCGGAGGCCCCGCACCCCCGCTGCGAGCGAGCCCGGCGCGCGTGCTCCGACGCGACGGCGCAGCGCGACGGGAGCTGCGCCGTGTGCCCTGCGTGGTGACCTACCCGGCGGGCTTGCGCTTCGCGAAGGCCTCGGCGAAGGACGTGTCGTAGGCGCCCGCGCGGAACTCGTCGCTGGCCAGCACCGCGCGCAGGAACGGGAGGTTCGTCACCAGCGGCGCCACCACGGCGCGATGGAGCGCCCCCGAGAGCCGCGCGAGGGCCTCGTCGCGGTCCCGGCCGTGGGCGATCACCTTGGCGAACATCGAGTCGTAGTGCGGCGTCACCGCCCCGGGGGCGGCCACCCCGGCGTCCACCCGAACGCCCTCTCCCTCCGGCCAGACGAGCTCCCGGACCTCACCAGGGCGAGGGAGAAATCCCTTGGACGGGTCCTCGGCGCAGAGCCTCGCCTCGATCGCATGCCCCGTGGCCACGGCGCCCAGGAGCTCGCCGGACAGCGCCTCGCCGCAGGCCACCCGGAGCTGGTGCTCCACCAGGTCCACGCCCAGCACCAGCTCCGTCACCGCATGCTCCACCTGGATGCGGCAGTTCACCTCCAGGAAATAGAACTCCCCCCGCGCGCCGTCCCAGAGGAACTCGCAGGTGCCCGCCCCCACGTAGCCCGCCGCGCGCCCCAGGCGCTCCGCCGCGGCCAGGATCCGCGCCCGGTGCGACGCCCCCTCGGGGCCCGCAAACGCCGGCGCAGGCGACTCCTCCAGCACCTTCTGGTGCCGCCGCTGCACGGAGCACTCGCGCTCCCCGAGGGCCACCACCGCCCCGTGGGTGTCCCCGAAGAGCTGCACCTCCACGTGCCTCGGCCGCTCCACGCAGCGCTCCACGTACACCCTCGGGTCCCCGAAGGCCTGCGCCGCCCGGTCGCTGGAGGACTTCATCGCCCGCTCCAGCCCCGCCTCGTCGCGCACCGCCTGCATCCCGATGCCGCCGCCGCCGCCCACGGGCTTGACCAGCACCGGGTAGCCCACCGCGGCCGCCACGGCGCGGGCCTCGTCCAGCGTGGCCACCGGCCCGTCGGAGCCCGGCACCGGCGAGACCCCCGCGGCGCGCGCCGTGGCCCGCGAGCGCATCTTGTCCCCGAGGCGCTCCAGCACCGCCGGCGGAGGCCCGATCCAGACAAGGCCCGCCTCCTCCACGGCGCGGGCGAAGTGCACCTTCTCGCTCAGGAGTCCGTAGCCAGGGTGCACCGCCTCGGCCCCCGTGCGCGTCGCGACCTCCAGCAGCGCCGGGATGTTCAAATAGCTCTCCCGCACCGCCGCGGGGCCTACCAGCTCGCTCCGGTCCATCACCGTGGTGTGGTACGCCCCGGCGTCGGCCTCGGAGTACACCCCCACCGAGGACACCCCGAGCCGACGGCAGGTGCGGGCCACCCGGGCGGCGATCTCTCCCCGGTTGGCGATCAGTACGCGCTTGAACATCGCCGCTCGATACCACACACCCCACGCGCCATGGAACCGCACCTCGGCATGCTCTGCACCGCGTGGCCCCACCCCAGGGACCCTGTCGCGGGGTGCTTCGTCCGGGCCATGGCCAGGGCCCTCGCACGGCGCGGAAACCGCGTCACCGTGGTGTGCCCCTGGAGCCCCGGAGAAGAGCCCCTCCCGGAGCCCGGTGTGCGTGTGGTCCCGGTCCCCTACCGCCCCGCCCGGACCTTCTACGGCCCCGGGGCGCCCGAGCGCCTGCGGGCCTCCCCCGCCGCGTGGCTCGGGGCCGGAGCCTTCGCCCTCGGGGCCCTGGGAGCCTCCGCGCGGGCCTTCGAGCGCTGCGACGCGCTGGTGTCCCACTTCGCCCTGCCGTCGGCCCCCATCGCGGGGCTGGTGCGCGCCGGGAGGCCGCACCTCGCAGTGGTCCACGGCACCGACGGCTGGCTCCTCCAGAGGCTCCCGGCGCCTTTGAGGGCGCTCTGTTTCCATGGCGCCACCCACGTCCAGGTCACGCACCGGGGCCTCCTCCCGGCGGTCCCCGGGACCCTGCCCGTCACCGTGCGCCCCATGGGCTTTGATCCCGTCCCCCAGCCGGTCGCCCATGGCCCGAGGGACACGGTCACCGCCCTGGCGGTGGGTCGCCTCGTGCCCGTGAAGGGTGTGGGACACACCGTGGAGGCCGTGCTCTCCCTCCGTGCCCGGGGGCTCCCCCTGCGGCTGGTGGTCCTGGGCGACGGCCCCGAGAGACCCCACCTCGAAGCGCTCCGCGCCCGGGACCCCGAAGGGGTGAGCCTCCTCGGGGCGGTGAGCCCCGAGACCCGGGACCACTGGCTCCAACGCTCGGACCTCCTCCTGCACCACGCCCTCGCGCTCCCCGACGGGCGCTCCGAGGGCGCCCCGGTGGCCATTTTGGAGGCCCTCGGGGCGGGCCTGGCGGTGCTCGCCACGGACTCCGGCGGCGTCCGGGAGCTCCTCGGCGACGCCGGGGTCGTCGCCCGGAGCCCCGAGGACTTTCAAGCCGCCCTGGAGACCCTGGTGAACGATTTTCAAAAGCGTTCAACGCTCGGCCAGTGTGGGCTTTCACGGGCCTCGGGGCACACCTGGGAGGCCACCGCGGGGTGGTTGGAGGGGGTGCTCCTGGGGGGTGACCGCTCATGCTCGGCCGTGGGGCGCCGTTTGGAGGGGTGTGGCAACGAACCTCCTCCTGGTCTCCGACGGGAGCCTCCTGGGCCCCGAGCGGGTGCTTGAAACCCTCCACGACGCGGGGCTCGGGGCGGCCCACACGGAAGACCCCGAGCGGGTCCCGGGGCTGCTCAAGGGGCTCCCGGTGCCCCTGGTGGTGGACACCCGCACGGTGGGTGTGGAGTCCCTCCTCGGGCGCTTGAGGGGCACCCGCGAGCTGGCCCAGCTCCCGGTGGTGGCGCTGGTCCGGGAGGCCACCGACGCCTCCATGGCCGAGGCCCTGTCCTGGGGCGCGGACACGGCGGTGCCCGTGGACAACCTGGACGAGCTTGGCCCTACGGCCAGGGCCCTGTGCGCGCTGGAGCTGGACGCAAACCCCTCGGTCACCCGCGGCGCGGTGGTGGTGGCCTTCACGGACCCGGACGAGCGCCGGATGCGCGCGCGTCCCTTGCGCGCGGTGGGCTTCGAGGTGCTCTTCGCGGCGGACCCGGACGAGCTCGCCGGGGCCCTGGCGCTCTCCGAGGTGTGCGCCGTCCTGGCGGACGCGGCGCTCTTCCGGGGGACGCCCGCGAGGGACGTCACGGCCCTCCAGGCGGCGGACCCGTCCCGGCGACCCTGGGTGCTCACCACGGCGGCGCCGGAGGTGCCCTCGCTCCTCAAGGCTCTCCTGAGCGCCCGCGCTAGCGTGGTGAGCCGCAACGCGCCGCCGGAGGACGCGCTGTTCCTCCTCAATGACCAGCTCCGGACGGCCAGCACCGACGGGCGCGAGAGCGCCAGGCTCCTGCACGCCACCGTGGCCCGCTTCCGCGCGGCGGGGGCGTCGAGGGTGCGCCACGGGGTGACGTACAACCTCTCCAAGGAGGGGGTCTTCGTGCGCACGGTGCTCCCGCCGTCCAGGGGCTCGCTGGTGTGGCTGGAGCTGCGCCCCCACGGGGACGACACCATGGTCCACCTGGAGTGCCAGGTCATCTGGACCAGGCCCTTCGGGGCCTCCCAGGGCGCCAGCGCCCCGGCGGGCTTCGGCGTTCACATCGAGGCCATGACACCCCGGGACCGCGACCGCTGGCTGGCGGGCTACCGCCGCGTGGGGCAGAGCCTGGTCACGCAGTTCCCCGACGCGGTGGAGTAGCGCTTCCCTCGGCGCCGGAACGCGGTATAGGAACCGCGGCCCGCGCGCATGGACCCGCCCCCGCCCACCGAGGAGCGCTTCCCCTGGAGCCGCGTCTCGAACATCGCCCTCGGCGCCGCCGCGCTCTTCTCCGCGCTGGCCCTGGCGCGCTTTCGCACCTACCACAACGAGACCTTCGACCTCGCGTTCTATACCCGCCTGGTGTGGGGCGCCGGCCACGGGGATTTCTACAACCCCATGGTGGGCGCCTCCCTCTGGGGGCTGCACCTGTCCTGGGTGCTTTTGCCCCTCGGGCTCCTCGGGAGGCTGGTCCCCGTGGCCCCCATGCTCCTGGTGGTGCAGGCCGTGTGCGTCGCCGCCACGGCGATCCCCCTGGCCCGCGTCGCCGCCAGGAGGGTCGGCCACCCGGCCGCCGCGTACGCCTGCGCGGGGGTGTATTTCCTCCTCCCGGTGGTGGGCTCCATCGCCACCTACGAGTTCCACCCGAGCTCCCTGGCCCTCCTGCCCCTCGGGCTCGCCCTGGACCTCCTCGACCAGCGCAAGACCCGCCCCGCCCTCTGGTGCCTCGTCCTGGCCGCCCTGTGCCGCGAGGACGTCGCCCTGTGCACGGGCCTGGTGGGCGTCGCCATGGCCCTGCGGAGAGACCAGCGCCGGGCCGGCCTCCTGGTGGCGCTCGTGTCCTTTGCGTACTTCGCCCTCTGGCTCCTGGTCATCGCCCCGCGCTTCCTCCCTCGCGCGGGCTCGCTCCAGCTCCATTACGGCCACCTCGGGGCCTCCCCCGCGGCCATCGTGGCGTCCCTCTTCAAGCATCCCCTCGCGGTGGCCCGCGAGCTCGCCACCCCCGTGAGATTGCTCTACGTCCCGAGGCTCCTGGTCCCGGTGGCCTTCACGGCCCTCCTGGCGCCACGGTGGCTCCTGCCGGCCCTCGCCCCGGTGGGCATCAATTTACTCTCACAGTTCCCTACGGCACCACAGGTACACTCACATTATGCTACCCTTACGGTGCCCTTCCTGCTCGTGGCCAGCGCCCACGGGGTGGGGCGCCTCGTGGCCCGGGCGGGCGTCTGGGGTGACCGCCAGGCCCTCGCCGCCCTCGCCGCGGTGACCCTGGGCTCGCTCCATATGCAGCACCGCGCGGGCTCCCTGCCGCTCCTGGGAGGGCGCTTCGAGCGCAACGCCTTCGTCGCCGACGCGCGCCAGGCCGCCCTGGACACCCTCGTGGACCTCCTCCCGAGGGACGCCTCGGTCAGCGCCCCGGACCACCTCCTGCCCCATCTGGCCGAGCGCACCCGGCTCTTTCGCTCGCCCCCTCCCGCCCGCAGGATTGACTTCCTCGTGCTCTCCACGGACCACCGGGCCCTCTACGCCGGCCGCCAGGAGCTCTGGCGCAGCGAGGAGGAGCGCCTCGTCCGTGGCACCCTCTCCCGACGCAAATACGGCGTCTTCGCCGTGGTGGGGCCGTACCTCGTGCTCCGCGTCGGCTGGCCTACGCGCTCCTGGGCCCGCACCCGCTACGTGGACTTCGACCCCGACCCGAGAGCGCGCCCCGCCCACTGCGAGGCGGGTCCCTCGCTCACCCTCGCGGGCTGGGGCATGAGCCCCACACCCCACGGCACCCACGTGGTGCTCCTGCTCGTACCCACCAGGGCCTGGCCCCTGGACCTGGGCTTCGAGCTAGGCTGGGGTGCGATGAGACCCCACCTGGACCGACAAGACCCTACAAACACCTACGCATTTCAGCCCTTTGATGGGGTGTTCCTGCCCATGTATGCCAGACCCGGGGAGGTGCTCCGGACCGAAATAGACCTCCCGGCCACGACCGCGGAGCTCGCCGGGGGCTTGTACTTCGGCGCTCGCCGGATAGACGGCTCCAGGCTGGACCCGGCGGGGCCTCACTGGCTACCGTTGCCGTAGGTCAATGTTCCTCCCGCTGCGACCATGGATGGCTGTCGTGGCGCTCTTCTCGGCGTGTCCGGGGGTCACGCGCACGGTGGTGCGCGCGGCGGACTCGGAGCTGCGCCAGCTCCCGGCGGACACCCGAGGGAGCGCCTCGCCGAGGGCGCCCATGGCCGGGGACTGGGCGCTGCAATCCCGAGAGCTCCGGGTGACCGTGGCCGCGAGCGCCCACGGGAGCCGCACCCACGAGCCCGGGGCGCTCCTCCAGGTGCTGGACCGGCTGCACCCCGACGCCGAGCCCCTGGAGGGGTGCGAGTTCTTCCTACGGCTGGACGGCCGGGAGGCGGCGCTGGAGTCTCCGCGCTTCGAGGCCCTCGTGGCGCGGGGAGAGCCCGTCTTGCGCCTGGAGGGCACCGTGCGCGCGGGGGAAGCCACGCTCACGCTCCGGCGGGACTACACCCTGGAGCCCGGCCGACGCGCGCTCCATGTCATCACGCGCCTGACCAACACGGGCACGGTGCACGCCGGGAGGGCGCTCCTGGGCGCGAGGCTCTCCTGGGGCGGGGCGCCGCCCTTCGCGCCGGGCCTGGGGACCGTGCTCGAACCGCGCGACGGGGTGGCCCCCTGGGTGGCGCAGGCCACCCAGGGCGTGGGCCTGGCGTGGGCGGCGCCCCGCGGGGACCTGCAGCTTGGCTTCACCGTGGACAGCCACGGGAGCGAGCGCACCGCGGGCGCCACGGAGGTGCGCACGCCCTCCACGCCGCTCGGGCCCGGCGCGGCGATGGAGACCCGGGCGGTGCTGCTCCTGGTGCGGGGGGACCTGGGCGACGCCGCGCGGGCGGCGGCCCTGGTGCGCGGGGAGCGCTTCCTGGACACGCCCGTCGAGGTGGACGGCGCCGAGGGGGAGCGCCCGGTGGTGACCGTGCTCGACGCCTCCGGGCGCGTGGCGCTGGTGACCGCTCCGTCGTCGCGGCGCTCGCTCCTGCCGCTGCCTCCGGGGCGCTACCTGGCCTTTGCCACGGCGCCGGGCCACGCCCTCGGGGACCCCTCGCACTTCGACGCCCACGAGGGCGCGGCGCCGGTGGCGCTGAGCGTACCCGCCGGGGGGCGGCTCCGGGTGGCCGTCACGGACCTGGACTACGACCGGAGAATCCCGGCCCGGGTGCAGGTCAAGGGCATCGCCCCCACCCTCGACCCGCTCTTCGGGCCGCTGCACGACGGCCGAGGGGCCGGCACCGCGGTGCTGTGCCCCGACGGCGTGGCGGACCTGCCGGTGCCCCCGGGGCGCTACCGGGTGCACGTCACCCACGGCCCGGAGTGGACCGTGGCCACCCAGGAGGTCACCGTCACACCTACGCTCCGGGGTGAGTTCTCCGCGGCGCTCCGGCGCGTGGTCCCCATGGACGACTGGGTGGGCTGCGACCTGCACGTACACGCGAACCCGAGCTTCGACTCCAGGGTGTCCGTCCAGGACCGGGTGGCCTCGCTGGTGGCCGAGGGGGTGGGCTTCGCCACGCCCACGGAGCACAACGTGGTGGGGGACTACGGCCCCGGCGTCGAGGCCCTCCCGCGGGGCGTCGAGCGCCTGCGCTGGGTGCCCGCGGTGGAGCTCACCACGGACCGCAACGCGCAGCCCTGGGGGCACTTCAACGTGTTCCCGTACCGCCCGGACCCGAGCGCCCCGGCGGGGGGGCCTCCGCCGTTCCTGAACACGCCCCCGAGGGTGCTCTTCCAGGCCGCCCGGGCCAACACCCCGGACGCGTTCATTCAAGTGAACCACCCGAGGATGCAGCCCAACATCGGGTACTTCAACGTCACGGGCCTGGACCCGCGCACCAACCGCGCGGTCTCGCCCGAGTACGACCCTTCCTACAACGCCCTGGAGGTGTTCAACGGCTTCTACCTCGCGCGGGTGGACCTCGTGGAGGCGGTGCTCCAGGACTGGTTCGCGCTCCTGAACACCGGCGCGCGGTACCTGGCCACGGGCTCCAGCGACTCGCACCAGGTGGCCTACCAGTGGGCGGGCTACCCCCGGACGTACGCCCACGCGGGCCGCTCCGCGGACCCCGCGGCGATCCTCCAGGCGCTGCGCCGGGGCAGAGCCTTCGTGACCTCCGGGCCCATGCTCCTGCTCACCGCCGGGGCCCACGAGCCCGGGGACACGGTGCCCTGCGCCGCCCGGCGGGACGTGACCTTCCGCGTGAGGGTGCTGGCGGCCCCGTGGGTCTCCGTGCGCGAGGTGGAGCTGGTGCGCGACGGCCAGCGCGTGGCCACGGTGCACGTGCGGCGCAGCGCGGAGGTCCTCCGGCTGGACACCACGCTCACGCTCCCGGTGGGCCCCGGGAGCTGGGTGGTGGCCATCGCCCGAGGCCCCGCCGGGGGCCTGGAGGACGGCCTCCCGGGCTCCGGGGCGGCGCCCTTCGCGTTCACCAACCCGGTGTTCTTCGGCGCTACGCCGCCAGGTCTGTGAGGGCGCCCCGGAGCTTCTGGAATGCCCGAGCCTCGATCTGCCGGACGCGCTCCTTGGAGATCCCGAGGCGCTGCCCCAGGGACTCCAGGGTGACGTCCTCGTCGTCCAGCACGCGCCGCTCGACGATCCAGCGCTCGCGGCTGGAGAGCTGCGCCATGGCCGCGTGGATGCGCTCGCGCGCGGCGCCCCCGTCGGCGCTGCGCTGGCAGAGCTCCTCGGGCGAGGGCGACGGGTCCCGCAGGCGCTCCACCGGCGAGGTCTCCCCGTCCGGGGTGGCGTCCAGGGAGGCGTCCCGCTGCCGGAGCATGGGCAGGAGCCGCGTGGCGTGCTCGACGGACACCCCGGAGAGCTCCGCCAGGCGCGCCGGGTCCTCCTCCCGTGTGCGCCGGTACGCGCGCAACGCGCGGCGTTCGCCCTTGCTCCCGCCGATGCGCACCAGACGGTACCCGCGCACGACGTACTCCCGGATCTCCGCACGGATCCAGTACACCGCGTAGGTGATCAAGCGGCAGTCCCGCTCCGGATCAAAGCGCAGGGCGCCCTTCAGGAGCCCGAGGTTGCCCTGCTGGATCAGGTCCTCCAGGGGCACCCCCCAGCGGCGATACTCCGTCGCGATGGTGATCACGAAGGGCAGGCTGGCCTCCACCAGCCGCCGCCCGGCGTCCTCGTCTCCGGTCTTCCAGCGCTGGGCCAGCGACCTCTCCTCCTCGGGGTCCAGAGGGACGATCCCCGCCAGCGAGTGACGATACGCTTCCAGTGCCGCCGCAGACCCGAGCAGTGCCATGAACGCCTCCGACGGCCAGCGTGCCCTGCACACGCAATGCCACGCAGCGTGTGCGGGCGGCGCCCAGGAACGCGAACCAGGGACCCTCACGAAACCCGCACGGGCTGCGGCGCCCCCCCGGAGGGCGCGCAAACCTTTCGCGCTACGCCAGGCGGGAGGCTGCGGGCCCCTGGCGGGCGCGGGTGACGTCCAGCCGGAGGCCCTCCACGGCGGCGATGGCGCGCGGGAAGCGCTCCCGGGCGCGGCGCTCCTTCTCGCGCACGGCGGCGTCGTCCTGGCCGGGATCGTGGTGGTAGAGCACGTAGGTGCCCACGTTGGCGAGCTCCGCGAGGGCCGCGCCCTCCATCATGGTGGAGTGGCCCCAGCCGACCCTCGGGCGGCGCCCGCCATCACCCGCGTACTCCTCGGGGGTGTACTGCGAGTCGTAGATGAACACGTCGGCGTCCTGGGCGACCTGGAGCATCTTCGGGTCATGGACGGCGTAGTGCTCGGTGTCCGTGGCGTACACCAGCACGTGCCCGCCGTACTCCACCCGGTACGCGAAGACCCCGTTGGGGTGGTTGCCCGACACGCCGAAGATCCGCACGGCCCCGTCGGCCAGGCGCACCTCCTCGAGCTCCGCCAGGTCGCGGAAGCGCATGGTGGCGGCCATGTCCTTGAGGGTCACCGGAAAATTGGGGTAGTCCATCTGCCCGGCGAGGGTCTCCTCGATGGTCTTGGACACGTTCCGGGTGCCATACAAATGGAAGGTGTTGCCCTTGAGGAACGCCGGGGTAAAGAAAGGGAAGCCCTGGATGTGGTCCCAGTGGACGTGGGAGAAGAACAGGTGGGCGGTGACGGGCAGCTCCTCCAGGAGCTTCTCGCCCAGGAGGCGCAGGCCCGTACCCCCGTCAAAGACCACGAGCTGCCCGCCGACGCGGACCTCGACGCAGCTTGTGTTTCCGCCGGTGGCGACGGTGCGGGGCCCCGGTGAGGGGATGCTCCCCCGCACCCCCCAGAAGGTCACCTCGAAGCCCGAGCCCGAGGTGGGAGAGTTCAACCGTTGGAGCCGTGCGTGCTCGCACCGGCCTTGAGGCGCGCCACGTAGCGGGACATGGGCTCATCGAGGAAGGGCGTGGGCAGGTCCCGCTCCGGTCGGTTGAGGAGCGCGGCGGCGGTGGCCAGGTACCCGCAGCGGGTGGCGGTCCGCCGGTCCATCTTCCGGGGCTTCTGGGGGTGGAGCCGGGTGGTGGCGAACACCCAGGCGGACTTCTCGACGGTACGAAACCGGGGCTTCTGCATGGTGAGGCGGGGGAGTGTGCCCCCCCTCACGGCGCTTGTCAACCAGGGCCTTGGCATTCGTGGGTCCCGCGGCGGGCCACCCCGGGGAGGCTCTCACGACGCCGAGGGGATCCCGAGCAGCGCCTCCATCGAGGGCACCGACGCCACCGCCCGCAGCCACGCGTCGAGCTGCGCGAGATCCTGGCACGCCAGCACCTTGGCGGCCTGCGCCTCGGTGACCGCCAGCCCCCTCGCCGAGAGCACCTTGAGCACGGCCCGGGCCTCGCCTTCGGCCTTGCCCTTGGCTTCGAGCTCGAGCCTCCATGCCTTGACCCAGGGGCTCTCCGGGATCTTGTTGACGTCCACCGCGGCCTCCTTGAGGTACGCCAACATGGGCGCACTGAGCACATTGAGAATGGCCCTCACCTGCGCCGGCGCAACCCCACGGGCAGGGCCTCGGTGAGCGATGCTGGTGGCGGATTCAGGGTGGCGGGTGGCGGCGGAAGGTGGCGGATCGCCACCGCCGACACCGACCCCGGGCCGCTCAGATATCCAGATTGCGCACGGACAGAGCGTTCTTCTCGATGAACGCCCGGCGGGGCTCGACCTCGTCGCCCATGAGCAGTGTCATCATCTTGTCCGTCAGGGCCGCGTCCTCCACGCGCACCCGCAGGAGCACCCGCCGGGCCGGGTCCATGGTGGTCTCCCAGAGCTGCTCGGCGCTCATCTCCCCGAGGCCCTTGTACCGCTGGATCGCCGCCCCCTTGCGCCCACGCTGGTCCACCAGCGCATAGAGCTCGCCCCCGTGGGCCACCGCGCGCGCCTTGTCCCCGTCCTGGAGCGTCCACGGGAAGGCCCCGAGCTCCCGCAGGCGCCGCTCGATGGGCAGGAGCTCCCCGAGCTCGGGCCCGTGCAAGAACCCGTGCGTCAGGTGCGTGGTGCGCCCCACGAGGCCGCCCTTCACCCGCACGTGCACCTTGCGGCTGCTGTGCTCCGGGTCGTCCTCCACGGTGTACCGCAGCGGGAGCACCTCCGGCCGGTGGGCCTCCAGCCACGCGGTGATCTTCGCCATGCCCTCGTCGATCCGCGCCGGGTCCCGCAGGGCGTCGGCGTCCAGCGCGTCGCTCCGCAGGAGCGCCTCCACCACCGCGGTCTCGCACCGCAGCTCCATGCGCGCCAAGAGCGCCTGCCCGTGGTGCAGCCGCGAGAGGAGCTCCCGCAGGGGCTCGTCGGCGAGCTCCCCGGAGGGCGTCCGGAGCACCACCCCCTCGGTGCCCGCCTCGATCACCTGGCGCGCGAGGGCCTCGTCGTCCTTGACGTAGGTGACCTTCTTGCCGCGCCGCACGCCATACAACGGCGGCTGCGCGATGTACAGGAAGCCCTTCTCCACCAGCTCCGGCATCTGCCGGTAGAAGAACGTCAGGAGCAGCGTGCGGATGTGACTCCCGTCTACGTCCGCGTCGGTGTTGTGGCAGCACACGCCGCCCATCCCGGCGATGAAGTTCTCGTCCCCCTCGACGGAGAAATCGTACACCTGCCCGTTGGATGCGGGCACCTCGACCACGCGCTCCACCGGCAGCGCCAGGAGGTCCCCGTCCAGGGCCTCGAAGCGACGCGCGCCGGGGTTGCCCTCACGCAGGAGGAGGGCGCCCACGGTCGCGGCTCCGGCGTGGTCGGACCACACCGCGGAGAGCCTCGCGAGGTCCTCCCGCGCCGCGACGGTGACGGTCCAGTGCGTGTGGCGGTCCTCGCGTTCACCGCCGGTCAGGGACGCGACCACCCCAAGCGAGCACAACAGGTACATGGTCCCGCTGGCGATCCAACGAGACGGAGTCTCGATGGAGAGGCCATCTTCAGACACGACGCCAGCGCCCAGGAGACAACCGCGTAGGAACGCGAGCCGCAGCGCGTCGGGCACGTTGTAGGCGAGGTCCGGCACCCGCCTGGCGAGCGAAGCGGCGCCGCGGAAGCCGAAGACCTCCTGCCAGGCGAGGGCCGCCACGCGGTGCCCCAGGCGCACCTGCCCGCTCCGCGCATCGAACTCGCAGTGCGCCGCGGTGAGCCCGAACACCGACGCAAGGGAGCCCGTGAGCTCCTCCACGGAGCGCTGTACGGTGCTCTTGACCGCGAGACGGATACCGTCGCGATCACAGCTCGACCCCTCCCCAAGGAAGCACCCGAGCACCGTCAGGAGCCTCGCGTCCACCTCCAGGAAGCGGCCGATGCCACGCCTGCCCTGGTGCTCCGCGGTGAGCTCCAGGTCCTCCCGCTCCGCGAACCACTCGAGGTCCTCGACGGAGAGCGCAGACAACCTCGCACAATCCCTCACGGCACCGACGGGGGCCTCCAGCACCCTGGCCTGGAACCACTGCTCCACCGCGGGGCCTCGCACCCACACCTGCGCGGCAGCCTCCGGGGACCGGTGCAGCGCCCGCAGGAGGTCCACCCGCGGCGGGGACTCCGTCGGGAGGCGCAGCGCGCGGGGCGCCACCAGGCGGTCCCCCGCGCGCAGCGCGTCGCCCCGCTTGAGCACCACGGCGCCGTCTTCGTACACGAACACGCTGTGGCTCGCCGTGACCCGCACGGAGCGCCCGTACGCCGCCCGCACCTCGTAGAGGGCCTCGTCCAGGCCGTGGCGCAGCACCATGCGGATCGGCCGAAAGCGCACCGTGTGGTCGTCGAGGCCGAAGCACAGCACCTCGCCGAGGTCCCCGCCGACGCGGCGCGCGACGCCCGCCCCGGGCTCCGCGGGGCCGCCCAGGAGGTCGTCGATGAAGGGACCGATGGCCACCATCCTCGCGCCCTCGCGGCCCCGCACGAAGACGTGCTCCTCGCCGTCCACGCTCATGATGCAGATCCGGTGGTACCGGAGCTTCTCCAGGTCGAAGCGCGGGGCGCTGCCGCCGTTGCCGTTGCCGTCGCCGTCGTCCTTGGCCTCGGCCCGGATGTTCACCCCCAGCGCCGTGATGAGCGTGCCCACCTCCGCGTTGCCGAGCATCTTCTCGAAGCGCACGCGCTCCACGTTCAGGATCTTGCCCCGCAGCGGGAGGATCGCCTGGTGCTTGCGGTCCCGGCCCTGCTTCGCGCTGTTGTGTACAAACACGCCGCAGGCCAGCGCAAAGTTGTGCGTGCCGGGGACCTCGAGGTCGAACACGTCCACGCGCTCGGTGAGCCGTTCGACGCGCGCGACGCGGTGGTTGTGGTGCGCGACGGCGTCCCGAGCGCGGGCCTCGTCGCCCGAAGACAGGAAGGACTGCGCGGAGAGTTCCCCGCGGAGGTCCGCCAGCTTGCCGT
The DNA here is from genome assembly GCA_016218725.1 of Deltaproteobacteria bacterium. GTDB lineage: Bacteria > Myxococcota_A > Polyangia > Polyangiales > JACRDB01. The sequence continues at coordinate 43,437 of JACRDB010000137.1, read as the reverse complement.
CGCGCTCGGCGCCGCGCTGGCGGTCACGCCAGGCTGACAGGAGCTGGTGCGTGTACACCCAACGCCCGCTGCGCGGGTCGTGCACCAGCTCGTAGCCCTCGATGGTGATGCCTGGCTCCGCCCGGCTCGACACCTTGCGGTAGAGCGGCATCAGCGATGCGCCCGGCGCCAGGTCCCCCGCCGCGCAGTAGCCGCCGCCGCGCAGCATGAACCGGTGGTCCGGCGTGCACACCACCGCCGCCCCGTCATCGAGCGTCACCCGGACCACCTCGGCGTCGCGCTTCGTGCAGCGCACGTGGACGATCCGCTCCAGCCCCACGGTCCCGTCACGCCGGATGGTGTAGCCGTAGTTCTCCCGCCCCTCGGCCTCCTCGCGCGCGAGCTGCGCGAAGCTCACCGCGCGCCCGTCCGCCAGCGCCACCTCCGTGTCTCCCGAAAAGCACCCCCCGGCGCTGTCGCCCTCCACGATGAACAGCTCGCAGCGCGAGGGGTCCCGCTCCTGGCAGTCCGCGAGCTTGCCCGGCAGGCTCGTGGCGTCCAGCACGCCCTTGCGGTGGATCAGCTCCCGGGCCTTGCGGGCCGCCTCCCGCGCCTGCGCCGCCAGCACGCACTTCTCCAGGATCTTCTTGGCCACCGGCGGGTTCTGCTCCAGGAACAGCGAGAGCCGGTCCTGGAGCACCGACGCCACGATGCCCTGCACCTCCGAGGACACCAGCTTGTGCTTGGTCTGCGCGCTGTACGACGGGTGCGGGTGCTTCACGGAGATCACCGCCGTCAGCCCCTCGCGCACGTCCTCCCCCTGGAGCGCCGCGCCCTTGAGCTCCTTCAAGAGGTTGCGCTCCGCCCCGTAGGTGTTCACGCAGCGCGTGATCGCCGTGCGGAACCCCGCCACGTGCGTCCCGCCGTCCTTGTTGTGGATGTTGTTCGTGAACGGCAGGAGCGACTCGTAGAACGAGTCCGTCCACTGGAGCGCCACCTCCACCACCACCACGCCGCCGTCCTCCAGGGTCTGCTCGCCCCGCAGCGCCACCGGCTCCGGGTGCAGCGCCACCTTGGCCGCGTTCAGGAACCCGATGTACTCCCCGATCCCGCCCCGGTGCAGGTACGTGTGCGTCTCCGCGCTCGTGCGCTCGTCCGTGAGCTGGATCTCCAGCCCCGCGTTCAGGAACGACAGCTCCCGCAAGCGGTTCTCCAGCACCTCGAAGGAGAACTCCGTCATCGTGAAGATCGTCGGGTCCGGCTTGAAGGTCACCGCCGTGCCGTGCCGGTCCGTGTCCCCCACCGCCGCGATCGGCGCCTGCGGCTCCCCCGCCCGGTACTCCTGCTCCCAGACCTTGCCCCCGCGCCAGATCTCCAGCTTCAGCCGCTCGCTCACCGCGTTCACGGCCTTCACCCCCACGCCGTGGATCCCCGACGAGACCTTGTAGCTCTTGTTGTCGAACTTGCCCCCAAAATGCAGGTTCGTGAACACAAGCTGCGCCGTGCTCACCCCCTCCTCGGGGTGGATCCCCGTCGGGATCCCCCGCCCGTCGTCCGTCACCCGCACGCTCCCGTCCGCATGCACCGTCACATCGATGCGCGTGCACACCCCCGCGAAGTACTCGTCAATGGAGTTGTCCACCACCTCCCACACCAGGTGGTGCAGCCCCGTCCCGTCGTGCACGTCCCCGATGTACATCCCGGGGACCTTGCGCACCGCCTCCAGCCCCTTGAGCCCCTTGATGCTCGTCTCGTCGTAGACCACCCCGTCCGCCCCGACGATCACCCCCTCGGCCTCAACGCTTGTCGTCATGTCCTGAATCCCTCGAAAAATCCACGCAAATTCCTACGCGAAACCCCCCTCCCCTTCAAGGTCAGGATATGTCAAACGTGCTCCGGGGACACCCTCCCGTCGCGCACCTGGAAGAGCCTGGCGCGGGGCACCAGGGCGGCGATGGACGGGTCCGTGGTGGTGACCCAGAGCTGGGCCCCGAGGGCGGCCACGTACGCGAAGAGCCGCTCGGTCCTGGGGCGGTCGAGCTCGCTGGACACGTCGTCCAGGAGGAGCACCGGGAGGCACTGGTTACGGGCGGCCACGGCGTGCAGCTCGGCCAGGCGCAGGGCCAGGGCCAGGGCCCGGGTCTGCCCCTGGCTGGCCACCACCCGGGCGGGTTTGCCCCCCCAGGCGAGGGCCAGGTCGTCCGCGTGGGGCCCGACGGTGCTGGTCCTGCGGGCGAGGTCCTGCGGCAGGGCCTCCGCCAACATCCGGGTGAAGGCCTCGGCGTCGGGGGCGCCCCGCGGGCGGTAGGCCAGCTCCACGGGGGCGCCGGTCAGGTCCAGGGCCCCGAGGGCGCGGGCGACGGCCTCCCGGAGCTCCGCGGCCAGGGACCCGCGGGCGCGCGTCAGGGCGCTGCCGTAGCGCGCCAGGGGGTAGTCGTAGGACTGCACCGCCCGGGCCTCCGGGGTGCGCTCCCGCAGGAGGGCGTTGCGGGCCTTCAAGGCGCGGGTGTAGCTCTTCAGGGCCTCGCCGTAGCCGTCCAGGGCGCGCAGGAGCACCCGGTCCAGGAGCCTGCGGCGCAGCTCCGGGGAGCCCCGGACCAGGTCCAGGTCGCCGGGCTGGAAGGCCACGCACGCGGCGCTGCCGAAGTAGTCCACGGCGCGCTCCGGGCGCTTGCCGTCGAGGAGCACCTCGCGGGCGGTGCGCGTGAGCCTCACGCGGTACTCCCGAGCGCCCGTGGGGGCGTCCACCCGCAGGCCCAGCGTGGCCATGGGGCTCTCGTGCCCCAGGAGCTGCGCCCGGGTGGCGCCCCGGAAGGACCGCAGCGAGGCCACGTAGTCCACGGCCTCCAGCGCCGAGGTCTTGCCCTGGCCGTTGCTGCCGAGGAGCACGTTGGCCCCAGGGTCCGGCCAGAGCCTCACCCCGGCGAGGTTCCTGAAGCCCTGGGCCGTGAACTCCTGGATCCGGACCGCGGCGCCCAAAGGGGAGCCTGCTAGATACGCATCGGCATGATCACGCCGATGAAGTCGTTGCGCTCCACGGGGCGCACCATGCCCGGGTCGAGCTCGCCGGAGAGCTCGAGCTGCACGTCGTTGGTGGTCAGGGCGCTCAGGACATCGATCAGGTACTTGGAGTTGAACCCGATGGTGAGCTCCTTGCCGGTGAGCTCCGCGTCGATTTCGTCCTGGGCGTGGCCCACGTCCGGGTTGTCGCTGGAGACCACCACCTGGTTGTTGGACATGGCCAGCTTGACCCCGCTGGAGCGGTCCGAGGCCACCGTGGACACCGCCCGGAGCGAGTCCAGGAGGGTCAGCCGCGAGAGCCTCGCCACGCGGTCGGTGCCCGTCGGGATCACCTGCTCGTAGGACGGGAAGGCCGAGTCCACCAGCTTGGACGAGAGCAGCACCCCCTCCCGGGCGAAGAACACCGGCCCCTGGGAGGAAGCCGCCCCCACCCCGATGGTGAGCGGCGCCCCGCCCCCGGCGGTCTTCTCCGCCCGGAGGTCGTCGAGCAGGCGCTTGAGCTCGTGGATGCCCTTGGCGGGGATCAGGAGCTTGCTGGCCCCGGAGGCCCCGAGGCCCTGCACCGCCCGCTCGGCCTTGGAGAGCCGGTGCCCGTCCGTGGTCACGATCCGGAGGATGTCCCGCTGCATCTCGAAGAGCGCCGCGGACAGGTGCGGCCGGGTGTCGTCCGTGGACATGGAGAAGCTCGTCATGGCGATGAGCTCCGCCAGGTCGTCCACGGGCACCTGCGACAGGGGCGTGCGCCCGGGGTCCGGGAGCTGCGGGAAGTCCTCCCCGGCCATGCCCACCAAGTCAAAGCGCCGCTTGCTCCCCTTGATCCGCGTGCTGAAGTTCTGCGCCACGCTCACCGTGACCTCGCCCTCGGGCAGGGCCTTCACGCTGTCGAAGAGGTGCCGGGCCGAGAGCGCCACGCTCCCCGCCTTGCGCACCTCCGCCCGCACCGTGCTCGACACCGACAGGAGCAGGTCCGTGGCCGACAGCCGCACGCCCCCGCTCATGGGCTCGGCCTCCATCAGCACGTTGCTCAGCATCGGCATCGCGGACTTGCGGTCCGCCACCCCGGCCACCCTGCCCAGACCCTTGACCAGCTCCCGCTTGTTGACGACGAACTCCATGACCACCTCGCGCGCTCTCTCTGCTCTCTCTTCTCTTAGAGCTTTATTTACAAATCCAGTCGTAGTCCTAGAGCCTGTGGATTCCGTGGATATCCATCCAAGCCCTTGAAATCATTGGTGTTTTTCCTGGGGACGGCGCTGGGGCTCCCGCGGTGGATCCGCCGGGGATCGCCCGCCCCGAGCCCGGTCCACAGCCCTGTCCACAGCCCCCGCCCACAGGGTGGTCCCCAGCCGGACCCATGAAGTTCTCACAGCCACCATATCCTACATCCACCCTTATACCCCTCCAGCCTTCTGGGGGACACCTTCGGGGGGTTGTCGGTCCTTTGGGGGGGAGAAGCCAAGTTTCAGGGAGAGGCTGTCGATCACCTCACGGGTCTCGCTGGACTCGGCCAGGAGCTTCTCGACCCGGCGGACGGCGGAGATGACCGTGGTGTGGTCTTTTCCGTTGAAGCGGGCGCCGAGCTGGGGGAACGAGGTCCCGAGGTGCACCCGGGCCAGGAACATGGCCACCTGCCGGGGGAGGGCCACCTCCCGGTGGCGCTCCCGGCCGGTGAGCTGCCCGAGCTTGATGCGGTAGTGCTCGCAGACGGCCTTCTGGATGTCCTCCACGGTGACCACCGTGGGCCTGGCGCCGATCTTCAGGGCCTCGCGCACCAGGGCGAGGTCAATGGTACCCTTTCCGGCCAGGGTGGCCTTGATGGCCAGCTTCATGAGCAGGCCCTCCAGCTCCCGGACGTTGGTGTTCATCGCCGAGGCTACGGCGAAGGCCGCTTCGTCGTCGATGCGGGTGTTCTCCCGGACGGCCTTGGCCTTCAAGATGGCCACCCGGGTCTCCATCTCCGGCGGGGAGATCTCCGCCACCATGCCCTGCGAGAACCTCGACAGGAGCCGCTCGGCCATGCCCTGCAGGTGCGACGGCAGCACGTCCGAGGTCAGCACGATGGGCGCGTCCCGCTGGTACAGGTGGTTGAAGGTGTGGAAGAATTCGTCCTGGGTGCCCTCTTTTCCAGCGAGGAACTGCACGTCGTCCAGGAGCAGGGCGTCGCAGGCGCTGCGGTAGCGCCCGCGGAACTCCTCCATGCGCTTGTGCTGGATGGCCTGGACGTAGTCGTTGGTGAAGGTCTCCGCGGAGACGCACACGATCCGGGCGTCGGATTTCTGGGCCAGGATCCGGTGCCCGATGGCGTTGGACAGGTGGGTCTTTCCTAGGCCGGTCTTGCCGCACAGGAAGAGCACGTTCACCTTGCGCCCCGTGCGGTCGGCCATGGCCAGGGCCATCGCGTGGGCCATCTCGTTCGAGGGCCCCAGCACGAACTGCTCAAAGGTATACCTCGGCGAGAGCCCCACGGAGAGGCCCTCCCGCGCCGCCGTGGAGGCCGCCTGGGGGGGAGCGGTCCTGGGCAGCGCCGCCGTCCGCGGGGCCGCGGTGGAGGGCGCCGTCCGGGGCGCCGGGCCAGGGCCGGGGTTGGCGCCGAGGGAGGGGGCCCTGCCGGGGGTCGGGGCCCTCGGGGCGGGCTTCCTGGGGCCCTCGGGGCTCTGGGCCCAGCGGATGGTCCAGGGCTGGCCGGTGAGCACCCCGAGCTGCTCCTCCAGCACCGCCTGGTAGTTCTTGGACACCCACACCTGGAGGAAATCACTGGGGGCCCGCAGGAGGAGCAGGCCCTCGGCGGCGTCTACGGGCTCCAGCGGGCGCAGGAGCTTCGTCACCATCGGTGCTGTGAGCCGCTCGGAGAGGGACTCAACCAGGCGATTCCAAAGGACATTTGCGTCGTCGCTCACGGGCCGTCGACACCTTCTCCACAGGGTTTTCCACAGGCCCTCCGGGGAGCGGGCCTGTGGAGCGGGAGCATCGGTCACGGGGCGCCCGGAGGCGAGTTTTCAACAACTTGCCCACAACCTCACGGAAAGGGACCGGTGCCCGAAATGGACGAAGGGCCGGAGGTGTTCTATGGGAACGCGCATGCGCTCCCTGGGACCGATGGTGGCAGCGGGGTTGTGGCTCCTGCCCGGGTGGGCTTTGGGGCAGACCCCGACGCGGCTGGACGAGAACCTGGTCACCCCCCGGACCATGGCCCTCGGGGGGGGCGGCTACGCCGTGGCGGCGAGCACCTCCGGGGTCTACGCCAACCCCGCGGCGCTGAGCCTCGCGCGGCTCTACCACATGGACAGCTCGGTGCTCTTCGACCCCACGGTGCGGCGGTGGTCCTTCGGGGGCGCCGTGGCGGACTCGACCCGGGTGGTGTCCGCGGGCTTCGGGTACACCTTCAGCACCATCGGCGAGGGGGACCGCAGCTCCCACGACCTGCGCCTGGCCCTCTCGGCGCTCCTCACCGAGGGGGTGAGCCTGGGGGCGACCCTGCGCTGGATGGACCACTCGGGCACGGCGACCACCAACACCCAGCGGGGCACGGCGTACTCGGGCTTCACCCTGGACGCGGGCCTGGCCGTGCGGGTGGCGCGGTTCCTGTCCCTGGGCGGGGTGGCGCTGAACATCACCGACCCGAGCACGTCCCTCGCGCCGTTGTCCTTCGGGGGGGGCGTGGGGCTGCACCTCTCGGACAGCTTCTCGCTGGTGGGGGACGCGGTCTGGGACCTGCGGTCCTGGGACCTGATCCGCCCGAGGTTCTCCGGCGGCGTGGAGCTCCTGATGAACCGTGTGCCGCTGCGCCTCGGGTACGCCTACGACGACGGGAGGATGAGCCACGCCCTCTCCGGCGGGATCGGGTACCTGGAGCAGGCCTACGGGGTGGAGCTCTCCTTCCGCCAGGCCCTGGACCCGGCGCCCCAGACCACGGTGCTCCTGTCCCTGCGATACTTCTATCGCCCGAACGGCGTGTAGAAACTCTCGACGCGGGGTGTTGTCCAGGGGTATGTGACCGAGGTCCCTGCGACAGCGGAGGCTTTGTTCGTGAACCTCGACCCCGAGGCGGAGCTGCGCCTCGTAGAGCGCCTGAAGCGCCGCGATGAAGCGGCGTTCAACGTGTTCGTGCGCACCTACGAGCAGAAGGTCTTCGCCCTGGTCCTGCGGATGCTCGGCAACCGGGCGGACGCCCAGGACCTGGCCCAGGAGGTCTTTGTCACGGTGTTCCGGTCCATTGACTCCTTCCGGGGGGACTCCAGGCTCGGGACCTGGCTCTACCGGGTGGCCGTCAACCACTGCAAGAACCGTATGAAGTACCTCGACCGCCGGGCCACCCGCGCCCACGACGCCATCGAGGACGCCCACGAGGCCTCCGTGGCCGACGGGGGCGCCACCGGCGGCCGCCCGGACCGCCCGGACGAGTCCGCCGAGGGGAGCGAGCTCGAAGGGGTGATCCAGCGGGCCCTCGCCTCCCTGGACGAGGAGCACCGCACGCTGCTCATCCTCCGGGAGCTGGAGAGCCTCCCGTACGAAGACATCATGCTGATCACCGGGCTCCCCGAGGGCACCGTCAAGAGCCGCCTGCACCGCGCCCGGGCGGCCCTCCGGGAGGCCATCGAGCGCCGCGCGGGCTACAAGATCCCCGAGTAGGTAACCCCCCCCAATGGCCCTCTCCGACGACGAGCTCCGAGAACGCTTCTCCCCCTACCACGACCGGGAGCTCCCCCAGGCCGAGCACGACGCGGTGCGCGACGCCCTGGAGAAGAACCCCGCCCTGGCCCGGGAGTACAAAGACTTCTGCGCCATGCTCGACGGGCTCGGGTCCCTGGGCGCCCCCAAGGCCCCCACGCCCCTCCTCCAGGGCGTGCAGACCAAGCTCCACAAGCGCTCCGGCGGGCGCTTCTACCGCGACCGTTGGAGCCGCACCGCGGGGCTCTTCCCGGTGGAGCTCCTCGCCGCGCTCCTGCTCATCGCCCTGGTGGTGGCGTACTTCGCCATGACCAGCATCCAGGTGCGCACACCTCCACCGACAGCGCCTTACGTGGCTCCCCCCCCTTCATCCCCCCCCGCGACCACCCCCGCCCGGTAGCGCTCGATGGCGCCGAGGACCTCGGGCTCGGAGAGCACGTGGGGGGTGCCCTTGGCGTGCTGGAGGAGGGCCTGGACGAGGCCCTGGTCGCCCTGGAGGCCGTGGGCGCGCAGCCACGCGTGGACGTTGGAGGCTCCGGACATGGGGCCGATTTCAATCTCCTGGGCGCGGCCGAACATGCCCGCGGGGACGCCGGAGTAGATCCGGTCGGCGAGCCAGGCGTCGCCCTTGGCGTGGGCTTTTACGATGGCCGCGGCGTGGACGCCGGTGGAGGTGCGGAAGGCGTCGGCGCCGCACAGGGGGTAGTTGTTGGGGATCTTGTGGCCCACGGCGCGGCTGGCGGTCTCGCAGTAGCGCAGGAGCGCGGTGAGGTCCTGGCCCTCCAGGGCGCCGGCGAGCTTGAGGTTCAGGAGCAGGAGCTCCATGGCGGTGTTGCCCACGCGCTCGCCGATACCGAGGGCGGTGCCGTGGACGCGGTCCACGCCCTCCTCCACGGCGACCAGGGCGTTGACGAGGCCGAGGCCCCGGTCGTTGTGGTTGTGGAAGTCCAGCTTGACGTGGGAGGCGCCGAAGGAGGCCAGGAGGCTCCTGGTGAAGCGCACGAGGTTGCGCACGCCGTCCGGGGTGGCGTGGCCGACGGTGTCGCAGAGGCACAGCCTCCCGGCCCCGTGGTCCACGGCGTTCTTGAAGAGGGCCGAGAGCACCTCCGGGCGCGACCGGATGGTGTCCTCGGTGACGTAGGACACCGGGAGGTTGTTCTTCACGCCGACATCGATGGCGTCGGCGCTGTGCTTGAGGAGTGCGGGGAGGTCCCAGCCCTCGGCGTAGAGCCGGATGGGCGAGCTGCCGATGAAGGTATAGACCTCCACGGCGACCCCGGCCCGCTGGGAGACCTCGACCATCGGGAGGAGGTCCGAGACCACCGTGCGCCCGGCGGCGGCGGGGCGCACCCGGAGGCGCCGCCCGACGATCTCCTGGCAGAGCCTCAAGGAGTCGTCGAAGGCGCGCCGGGAGGAGCCCGGGAGGCCCACGTTCACGGCGTGGATCCCGAGGCTGTCGATCAGTCCGAGGAGCTCGAGCTTGTCCTCGATGGGGGGGTCCCGCACGCTGGGGTTCTGGAGGCCGTCGCGCAGGGTCTCGTCGAAGAGCTCCACGCGGCCGAAGGGCGGGTGCCTGCGATCGACCTCGTTCCAGTCGTAGATGTAGTCCTTGGGGTCCTGGTCCATGGGGTGCCCGGGAGGAGAACCGCCCGGAGGCCCCGCGTCAAGGGCGCGGGTTACCTTTGACAACGGGCGGGCGTGGCGCTCCCATACTCAGGCTCCGTGCTGTTGTTGGAAGAGCATTTCGCGGACAACCGCAACCACTGGTACACGCACCGCGCCGAGGACTGCGTGGCGGGCGTGGAGGAGGGCTCGTACACCTTTGACCACCGCCGGGACGGCCAGGAGTTCTGGGCCTGCTGGATCCAGAACGCCTTCCTGGAGCAGCCCGAGTTCCGCCTCCACGCGCTCCTGGAGCGGGTGAGCGGGGTCCCCGAGGGGGCCTACGGGATCGTGTGGGCGGTGCGGGACGTGAACAACTTCTCGGAGTTCCTGGTGCGGGGGGACGGGTCGTACCGCATCTCGCGCCGGGAGGACGGGGTGCACCGGCCATTGGTGGACTGGACGCGCGTGCCGAGGGTGCGCAAGGCCAACGCCATGAACCTCCTGGAGGTGCACCGCCGGGGGGGCAGCGTGGAGTTCCTGGTGAACCGCCAGGTGGTGGCGACCTTCGAGGTCGAGCGCCTGGCGAAGCACACGGGCACGGCGCTGGGGTTCATCGTGCACGACCGGGTACGCCTGCGGGCCCACAGCCTGTTGGTGTCCGCGCCGGACGGGGCGGCGGCGGGCGCGCGGCCCGAGAAGGACACCGCGGCGATCTACACGGAGCACACCGCCCCCGCGGAGGACAGCTTCGAGCGGGTGCTGGAGGAGCTCCACGCGCTGGTGGGCCTGGAGGACATCAAGCGGGACCTCCTGCAGCTCGCGCATTTCATCCAGGTGCAGAACGAGCGCAGGCGCCGGGGCCTGAAGGTGGCCGGGACGAGCCTGCACATGGTGCTCGCGGGGCCACCGGGGACGGGCAAGACCACCGTGGCGCGCTTCCTGGGGCGGATCTTCCGCGCGCTGGGGGTGCTCTCCAAGGGCCACGTGATCGAGACGGACCGGGCGGGCCTGGTGGGCGCCTACCTGGGCCAGACGGCCCTCAAGGTGGACGACGCGGTGAGGGCCGCCCTGGACGGCGTGCTCTTCGTGGACGAGGCCTACGCCCTGATGCCCGAGCAGCCCACCAACCATGACTACGGCGTGGAGGCGCTGCAGACGCTCCTCAAGCGCATGGAGGACCACCGCTCGCGGCTCTCGGTGGTGATCGCGGGCTACACCCGCGAGATGGATCGGTTCCTCCAGAGCAACCCCGGGGTGCGCTCGCGCTTCGGGCGGAGCTTTTATTTCCCGCACTTCAAGCCCGGGGAGCTCCTGCAGATCCTGCGGCGCTTCTGCGACGAGCACGGCTACACCATGGACCGGGACGCCGAGGGGGAGTTCCGGAGCCTCTTCGAGGACTCCTACGCCCGGCGGGACCCGGCCTTTGGCAACGCGCGCTTCGTGCGAAACCTCTTCGAGCGCACGCTGGAGCGCCAGGCCACGCGGGTGGTGGGGCGCCTCGCCCAGGCCACGGACGCCGAGCTCGGGGCGCTCACCGCCCAGGACCTCCTGGCCGCCGCCTCGCGGGTGCAGACCACCGTGCGCGCGGGGTGAGCGCGGGCGGCGCGCCAACGTTGGCGGAGGGGCGCGCCAACGTTGGCACGGCGCCCGCGCCGCGTCGCTACGGCCCCGACGCCCGGACCAGGCACAGGTCGTACAGCGCCGACCACACGTAGCGGTCGCCCTGGACGTGACATACGCTCCCCCGCGCGCCCTCCCAGGCCCCGGGCACCTCGCTCACCAGGTACACCCGCCGCCCGGAGCGCGCGGCCAGGGCGCGCGCCTCGCGCGCGTCGGTGACCTCCAGCACCGGCGCCGGGGCGAGCTCGTGGCGCAGCCACCACGCCGTCTGCCGCGCCGCGAGGAGCGCCCCCTCGCGGTGGAGCACCCCCCGGGCGCAGCGACCGAGGGCCACCACCGGCGGCGCCTCCCGCGCCTGCGTCCGCGCCAGCGCATGCGACGCCAGCGCCCTGGGTAGCGAAAGCGCCAGCACCGCCGCGAGGGCCGGGGCCCCCCCTCGCGAGGCCGCCCAGGCGAGGCCCCAGGCCGCGCAGGGCGCCAGCGGCAGGAGGTGCCTGGGCTGCCACTCCAGGTTCTGCCCGAGGAAGACCCACCCGAGGTACAGCCCCGCCCCGAGCGCCTCCGGGGACGCCTCGCGCGAAGGCGCCGCCGCGCTCGCCGTGACCCGCGCGCGCATGCCGCCTTCGCGCGAGGCGCGTGCCCACCACGCCAGCACGACGGCCACGGCGCTCCCCGGGGCCCACGCCCAGAGCCACGACGAGAGGTCCCTCCAGGGGCCCCCCAGCACGTGGGTCCAGAGCCCCCAGCCGAGCGCCCCGAGGCGCCCCGGGACGCCCGCTTCGCCCGCCAGGGTCACCCCGTGGGCGCCGAAGTGCCCCCTCGCGTGGACCCACGCCAGGGACCACCAGACGCCCGTACCGGTGACCGCCAGCGTCGGCAGGAGCCACCCGGCCACCCCCACGCCCAGCGCGCCAGCGCACCACCGGCGCTCGTCCGGGCGCGCCCGCCATCCGCACCACAGCGCGGGCAACACCAGCGGGGACACCGACGGGCGCAGCCCCAGGAGCAGCCCCGCCAGGAGCCAGCACCACCGCGGGCGGCGCCACAGGAGCACCGCCGCCCACGCCAGCGCCGCGCCCGGCAGGTCCGTGAGGCCTCGGGTGCCGTGCACCGCCATGGTGGGCGAGAGCGCGCAGGCCCAGGCCGCCAGGAGCGCCCCGGAGCGCCCCAGGGACCCCCTTGCCCGCGCGTACACCAGCGCCACCAGCGCCCCGAAGGCCAGCGCCGACAGCGCCGACAACGCCTGCGCCGGAGGCCCGCCCAGGAGCCTCCAGAGGGCCTTCCCGAGGGAGATGTACACCGGGTACCCCGGCGGGTGAGGGTGCCCCTGCGCCAGGTCAAAGCGCGCGACCCCGAGCGCAAAGCGCGCCCCGTCCGGGTCCTGCGGGAGCCACACCAGGTACGGCGCCCGGGACCACGCCGCCAGCACCCCCAGCGCCAGCGCCTCCCCGCCGAGCTTATGGTCCCCCGGCGTCCCCTCCGCCACCGGAGCCCCTCCCGCTCATGTACGGCGACCCGAGCACAGGCCCCGCGTCCGGCGACAGCCCGAACACACAGTCACACCGCCCGTACCCCACGCCCCCATCGGCGCCCTGGGACCCGCAGGTGCGGTACCCGTAGCTCCCATCGCCGCAACGGCAGCGCACCTGGTCCCCCACCACACACTCGGCTGTAGGTGCACAACCCACAAGTACCACCACCAGGATCCAGCGCCACCCGGCCATCGGGGGCTATCTAGTCATCTTGAGAACGAGAGTCAAGATTGACATTGTATTTTGATTCTGATAACCCTTCTCAACACTGCCCTGGATTGGACCGGGGGAGCACTGCTGGAGACTGACGATGCGAGCGATGCGGACCTGGGTACTGGTGGTGGCGCTGGCGGGGGCCTGCGGAGGCGGGGCGGGGACTGCGCCGGACATGCAGGAGGACGCGGGCGCGCCGAGCGCGCCCTTGATGGCGGGGATGTACACGCCCCGGACGGACATCGACGCCGAGGTTGCGCTGGTGGCGGCGCTCACCAACGCGCGCACGGCGTCGGGGATGTTCCAGTGGGACGCGATTGACACCGCGGTGGCGCCCACGGCGCCGCTCGGGGCCTTCCTGGCGAGGCTGGACCAGGAGTTCCTGGGGGCCTCCGGGGCGCAAGGGGAGTACGCCCTCACGCGCACCGTGCGGGAGGCGCTGGTCCGGGGGCGGGCGGCCACCACGGACGACGCGCGGGGCATCGCCAAGCAGGGGGTGGAGAAGCCCCTGCTGGTGGCGCTCGGGCTCGGGGTCACGTCGGAGCTGCGCCTGGCGCGCGCGGCGGCGAGGGAGGGCCAGTGGGTGCGGGCGTCCCGCGCCTGGGACCGCGCGGCGGCGTACCTGTCGGGGCTCCACGGGAACCTCGGGACCCGGTCCAGCACCAGCGCAAACGGCGTCTGGGGCGCCTCCGTCATGACCCTCACGGACGAGAACATGGCCGAGCGGACGCTCGCCCTCCTGGTGCGCGGCCGCGCGGGGCTGGACGCCCGCTCCGTGCGCACGGTGGTCGAGACCTCCGCGGAGGCCAGCGCGTACGTGACCAAGTACTACTTCCTGTCCGGGCTCAACTACGCCCACGAGGTGCGCGCCACCCTGGCCATGATGCGCGACGCCACCAAGGTCTTCGCCGAGGGGCGCTACTTCTTCGAGGGCGTGGTGCTGCCGAACCACGGGCGCTCGGACGCCGAGGCGGTGCGCGCGGCGCGCGCGCGCTGGCGGGGGGAGCCCTCGGCGCTGGACCGGGCGGAGGTCTTGCGTGACAGCGCCGCGCTGTACGCCCTGGGGCTGCGCCCGGCGGTGGAGGCCCTGGCCTCCGCGGACGCGAGCGCGCGGCAGGAGACCCTGGCGCTTCTCTCGGGCACCGTGGACGCCCTGGACGAGGCCCTCGGGGCCGCCGGGCAGGACGTGCCCGCGCTCCGGGCGCGGCTGGTGGAGGCCCGCACCCGCGCGGACGCGGGCGACGGCGCCGCCGCGGCCACCCTCGCGCGGGCCGTGCTGGACGCGATCCAGGGCCTGGCCGCCCGCGGGTCGTGAGGCCTCGGGTGCCCCGCTGGGCGTGGGTCCTGGGCGTGCTTGCCCTGGGCGCGTGCCTCTCCGAGGACCGTCCGCCGCCGGAGGTCTTCACGGACTTCGAGTCCCGGGCGCGCCTCGCGGACGGCGGCCAGGACGCCGCAAACAACGCCCCAGACGCCGCCGACGGCGACTAGACCTTGAGCTTCTTCCAGCCCCCGGCGGCGAAGCGGGCGGCCATGAGGCTCGCCAGGGCCACGGCGTACACGGCCACGGCGGTCCAGACGCCCACCAGGCCGTAGTCGAGCACCATCCCCAGGATCCAGGCCAGGGGCACCAGGCAGGCGAAGTGCAGCCCGAGCTCCACGAGCATCACGTAGCGCGTCTCGCCCGCGCCGAAGAGGGCCTGCGTGAGGATCATCGCCGCGGCGATGACGGGCCCCATCGCGGCCATGATGCGCATGGGGACGGAGCCCGCGGCGATCACCGCGGCCTCGTGGGAGAACACCCCGAGGACCCTGTCCGGGGCGAGGAACATGGCCAGGCCCAGGAGGCCGAAGAGCAGCACCCCGAGCTTGACGCTGGTCCAGGCGTAGCGCGCGGCCAGCTCCGGGTCCCCCTGGCCCATGCTCTGGCCCACCAGCGTGGCCGTGGCCGTGCCGAAGGCCATGCACGACACGAAGGTGGCCGACAGCACCTCGATGATGATGGTGGTCGCGGCGCCGTTGTAGCTGGCCGCGGCGCCCGCGCGGATGGCGGCGTCGTCAATACGGCCGACGACCTTGGTGAACAAGAGGAACCCGGTCATCACGGCCATGGTGGCGACGCCGCCGGGGACCGACAGCCGCAGGAGGTTCTTCATGGTGGCGCCGCTCAGGACCCCCGGGCGGTAGAACCGGTACCGCGACCGGGTCTCCCCCTGGAGGGAGAAGTACACCATCACCCCGAAGCCCACCCAGGTGGCCACGCAGGCGCTCACCCCGGCGCCCTCGACGCCCAGGGCGGGGAAGCCCGCGTGGCCGAAGATCAGGAGCCAGCACAGGGCGACGTTCACGATGTTCATCACCACCGCGGCGGCCAGGTGCAGGTGCGTGCGGCCCACGCCGTCGAAGAAGGCCTTGTACGCCGCCGTGGCGGCCATGGAGGCGATGCCCACGAAGCGCCAGCGGGAGTAGGCCGTGCCCAGCTCCACCACCCGGGGGTTGTCCGACAGGAGCCCGAAGGCCCAGGGCAGCGTGTACCACCCCAGCACCGCCCCCACGAGGCCCCCGCCGAGGGCCAGCACCGTGGCGTTGGGGAGCACCGCCCCGGCGGCCAGGTGCTCGCCCTCGCCGTAGCGCCGCGCCACGGTGGCCTGGGTCCCTACGGAGATCGCCGACAGGAAGCCCCCCACGGCCCAGAGGAACATCAGCGAGGGGGTCAGCGCGAACTGCCCGTCGGAGGCCACCTGCCGCGGGAGCTGGCCGATGAAATACGTGTCCACGATGTTCACCCCGGTCTGGGTGAGCATCGCGAAGATCACCGGGAGCGCCAGCGTAAGGATCCGCCGCGCCTTGGCGGTGTCCAGGAGGGGTGCCGCGGAGGGCGCCAGGGTTGCGTCGGCCATCGGGGGCCCATGCCCATATAACCCCGGGGGAAGATTGACAAGCGGCCCCCGAGGGGGCTACGCCCTGGCACCGTAAACGCCATGAAGTCCTTTCGTACCGTGTCCTCGCGCCTGGCGCTCTGCTTGGGCCTCCTCGGGCTCCCGCTCGGGTGCACCGGCCCGGACTACCCCACCTGCGAGAACGACGACCACTGCCGCCGGGACGGCCGCCGGGAGTGGTGCGTCCAGGGGCGCTGCCAGCAGTGCCGCTCCAACGGCGACTGCGGCCCGGAGCGCACCTGCCTCCGGAACCGCTGCGTCGCCGGCGCCAACGCCTGCGAGGGCGACAATGACTGCCTGGTCAACCAGCGCTGCGACGTGAACTCCCACACCTGCGTCGCCCGCGCCGAGTGCGACGACAACCGCCCCTGCCCCGTCGGTCGGCACTGCGACCTCGGCCGCTGCCTCGAGGACGCCGCCCCCCCCACGGACCCCGTGGACAACCGCGGCCCGCAGTGCAACCTGGACGCCCCCCTCTTCGCCTACGACGACAACCAGCTCGACGAGTTCGCCCGGCAGTCGCTCCAGCGCTGGGCCGAGTGCCTCCAGCGCGAGCGCACCTCCCGCTACGTCCTCATCGGCCGCTGCGACGCCCGCGGCGGCGCGGAGTACAACCTCGCCCTGGGGGAGCGCCGCGCCCGCGCCGTCCAGCGCTACCTCATCGGCCTCGGGGTCCTCCCGGACCGCCTGGCGGTGTCCTCCGAGGGCGCCGAGGGCGCCGTGGGCACCGATGAAGACGGCTACCGCCGGGACCGTAGGGTAGACTTCCGCGTCCGTCAGTGAGCGAGGCCCCCTCCATGGCAGACCACACCGCCCGACAGTTCCGTACCTCCCTGGTGTTCGCGCTGGCCCTTGGGGCTGGGGCGGGCAGCGGGTGCTGGGTGACCACCAGCGAGTATGACCACACGCGCACGGCGCTGGAGGCGCGCGTGCACGCGATGGAGACCAACGACCAGCAGCGCCGGGCGCAGCTCCAGACGGCGGTGGACCAGGCCACGGAGCAGGTGCGCACGCTCACGGCGCAGCTCGAGCAGGCCCGCACGCAGACGCGGAACCTGGCGGACCTGGGCGCGCGGCTGGACGGCATCGAGGACCGCATGCGGCAGCTCTCGGGCTCCACCGAGGACCTGCGCCACGCGGTGGACGAGAGCGCCCAGACGCGCACGCAGCTCACGGCGCGGGTGGACGTCCTGGAGCGCCGGGCGGGGATCGCGCCGCTGGTGAACGCGGCGGACATCCCCGCGGACAACGCGCAGGTGCTCACGCTGGCGCGCACGGCCTTTGACGCGCGGGACTTCGCGCGGGCGCGCTTCCTGGCCAACGCGCTGATCCAGCGGGCCCCGCAGGACCCGAGCGCGGACGACGCGGCGCTCCTGATCGCGCGCTCGAACCTCGGGGAGAACCGCTCGGCCACGGCGGTGCAGGACCTGCAGCGCTTCATGCAGACGTACCCGTCGAGCGACCTTTTGCCCGACGCGCTCACGATCCTGGCGGAGGCGTTCATGAACCTGCGCCTTTGCACCGAGGCCCAGCGGACCCTGCGGCTCCTCTTGGATCGCCACGGTCGGGCGCCGGCGGCGGCGGCGGCGCGCGCGCGGCTGGACGCGATCCGGGCGCTGCCCCGGGAAGCCTGCTCGGGGTAGGCAAGGCCGTGGAGGGCACCAGGCTCGGGTCCGTGAGGGTCACCCGGAGGCTTGGCGAGGGCACGCTCTCGGAGGTCTTCGAGGGCGTCCAGGAGCCCCTCGGGCGGCCCGTGGCGGTGAAGGTCTTGAAGGCCAGCGTGACGCCTACCTCTCCCCTCGGGCAGCGCTTCCTGCGGGAGGGGGAGCTCCTGGGCTCCATGGCGCACCAGAACATCCCGCAGGTGTACGAGACCGGCGCGCAGGACGGGCGCTCCTGGCTGGTCCTGGAGCTGGTGGACGGCTGGAACCTGGCCTCGCTGATGAAGAAGCACGGGCCCTTCCCCCCGGAGGTCGCGTCGGCGGTGGCGCTGCGGCTGGCGCGGGCGCTGGAGTACGTGCACCTGCAAGGGGTCTTGCACCGGGACGTCAAGCCCTCCAACGTGCTGGTGGGCCGCCGCGGCGAGGTGAAGCTGGTGGACTTCGGCCTGGCGCGGGCGGTGACTGACGGTGACGGGGACGGCCTCGGCGTGGTGGGGACGCCGTCGTACATGTCCCCGGAGCAGGTGCTGGGGGACCGGCTGGACTACCGGAGTGATGTGTTCTCCTTCGGGATCGTGTTCTATGAGCTCCTGACGGGGTGCAGGCCCTTCGTGGAGGAGCCCGCGCGCACGGTGATGCAGAAGATCCGGCTGGACCGGTACGTGCCTCCGCGGCGCCACCGCCCGGGGGTGCCCCGCACCCTGGAGCGCGTCCTCGGGCGCTGCCTGGAGAAGAACCCCGCGCACCGCTACCCCTCCACCGGGGCCCTCTGCGACGACCTCAACGAGTTCCTGTCCCGGGCGGGGATCCTCTCGCAGGAGGCGAGGCTCATCACCTTCCTGCGGGACGCGGGCGAGCTCGACGCGGCCGCGGCGCGGGAGGCCCTGGGGCCCGCCGGGGCGCAGTGGACGGCGAGCGCCCCGGGGCGGGACGCGCTGCGCGCGGCCCTCCTCGGGCAGTGCGTGGGGGGCGCGCTCCTCGCGCTGGTGCTCGGCGCCACGGAGCTCTCCCGGCAGCGCCGGGCCTCGCAGGAGCCCGCCACGGTGCAGGGCCCCCGGGCGCCCGGTGGGGGCCCCTCGGGGGCCCTGAGGGTGCTGGCCCGCCCCTGGGCGGAGGTCAGCGTGGACGGCGTCCGGGTGGACACCACGCCCTTCGCGCGGGCCATCCAGCTCGCGCCCGGCACGCATTTCGTGCGGCTGCGCAACCCCCTCTACCACGACGAGCAGCGCGCGGTGACCATCACCCCCGGCGCCACGGTCTGGATCGACGTGGACCTGAGCGCCCTGCGATGAAGCGCGCGCGGGCGTGGGTGTTGGCGCTTACGAGCTTGCTGGTGGGTCCCTCGGCGCGGGCGGACGTGGTGCACACGTACACCCGCGGGGAGACCCTGGCGGCGCTGAGCGAGCGGTACTACGGCACGGCGGCGCAGGAGGCGGTGCTGGTGGCGGCCAACGGGCTGCATCTTCAAGCCTCGCCGTCATTGATGACCGGGGTGCACCTGGTGATCCCGTCGGTGAGCTACCACCGGGTGGCGCCCGGGGAGACCTGGGAGCGGCTGGGGCAGCGGCTCCTGGGGCACCCGCGGCACGGGCCGTACCTGGCCCGGAGCAACCGCGGGAGCTTTGACATCTCGCCGTCGGTGGGCACCGTGGTGCGGGTGCCGTACCTCCTGCGCTTCGTGGTGGGGACCGACGAGCCGCTCTTCGAGATCGCGCGGCGGTTCTACGGCGACCGGGCGATGGTGCAGTTCATCCTGGGGTACAATCAGCTCTCGTCCACGCGGCTGCAGCGCGGGCAGGTGCTGGTGCTGCCGCTGGCGGACCTGACGCTCCGGGAGGTGGCCCCCGGGAGCCCCGAGGCGCCGTTGGTGGCGGCCCACGGGGTGCAGCGCGAGGCCGAGCGGGACCTGCCCGCGCTCTTGCAGCACCTGCGCCGCGGGCAGTACGTAGAGGCCGTGGAGCTGGGCGCGCGGCTGCGGGCGCGGCCGGAGCTCTCGGTGGACCAGCGGGTCGCCCTGCTCCGCGCGCTGGCCGAGGCCTACGTCGCCCTGGAGCGCCAGGACCTGGCCGTGGAGGCGCTGCGCGAGGCGCTCACGGTGCAGCCGTCGGCGACCTTTGATCCGGCGCTCACGCCGCCGAAGGTGCTGGAGGCGCTGGCGCTCGCGCGCGGGGGCTCGGCCACGGAGGTGATCGCCCCGCCGCCGTCCACCGCCCGCCCCGAGCGCGCGCACTGAAGGGCGGTTCACCCTGCGAGGTGCCTCGCCAGGAAGCGCGCCTGGGCCCCGGCCACCCGATGCCAGAAGGCCTCGTCGTGGCAGCCGGGTTGGAGCCCCCCCTCGGCGTGCCCCCGGAGGGACGCCAGCAGCGCCTCGGCCCCGGCGGCGAAGGGGTCCAGGTCGCCGCAGTCGAGCCGCAGCGGGACGCCCGCGAGCGTTGAAGGGTGCCTCAGCGGGTCCAGGGCCTCGAACTGCGCGGGCCCGGCGTAGGGCCCCTCGGGGTCCCGGGGCCACACCCTGGACGAGAGGAACAGCGCGGGGCTCGTCGCCACCAGGGCCTCGACCCGGTGGGGGACCGTCACCGGCGACTGCAACACCCCGAGGCCCCCCATGGACCACCCGAGGAGCGCCACCCTCGGCCCGAGGTCGTAGCGCTCGCGGGCCCAGGGGAGGAGCGCTTCCATGGCCTCGGCGAGGGGGTCGCCGCCGTCGGCGTGGGGTCTCCACCAGCGCCCGCCGCTGTCCATGGCCACCAGGGCGAAGGGCGCCATCCCCGCGCGGACCTCCAGGGCCACGTGGTCCTGGAGGCGCAGCGCGTCCACGACCCACCGGGCGTTGCACCCGCGGGGGTGCAGGCAGAGGGCCACCGGCAGCCCCGGAGGGGCGCCCGGAGGGAGCGCCACGATGTGACGTAAAACACGCCCCAGCCGCGCGCTGGAGCGCTCTCCACGGTGCACGGTCCAGCCCGACGGCGGAGGGCTCGGGCCGTCGCCGCAGGCCCCGGTCAGGCGCCTCCAGGCGCGGACGCCGCGGTGTCGCGCGCCGAGCGCCAGGAGCCCCGCGCCCGCGGTCACGGCCGCTGTTGCCAGCAGACGGCGCCGCGACGACGTCCTGGGGTTACGCGCCTCCACCCGTGAAGCCTACAGCCGCACGCGGGCGAGGTGCGCATCGATCGCCAGGCCGTGCTCCGGGCGCAGGGGGAGCGTCGGACGGAGTCGGCGCCACGCGTCACGGGTGAGCGCGCTGGAGGCGGCGATGAGCTCGCGCGCGTGGACAGGGTCGGCGCCGGCCTTCTCGGCCAGCCGGACCAGGTGCTCGACCGTCACCTCGTAGGGGTCCGCAGGGCGCTCCCGGCCTCCGGGAGATAGTGGCCAAAGAACGACGGCAAGGCCCCCTGGGTTCCGATGTGCCGGAAGTCCTGTCCCAGGCGCTCGGTTCGGTCCTCGAACCACCTCCCGAGCACCGGGCGAGGGGCCGCCGCGAGGTACCCTGGCGCAAACCGGAAGGTGGGGTTCCCGCTCTCGACGGTGAAGATCCCGACGCTCTCACCATACAACAGCACCCGCGCCCGCATGGCCTCAATCCTCGTCGACGGCGAGGCTGTCCAGCGCTGGGGAGTCGTCGGCCCCCCACTCGGCCTGGCGGCGGAAGTGCCTCTCCGTGATCGCTCGGAGGGCCACGTCGCGCAGGCGGAGGAAGCCCTCGAGGTCGTTCGCTGCGAGGCGCTGACGCATGGGCTCGTCCACTGCGTGGGAGGCCAGCGCCTCCGGGTCCTGGCAGGCGACCACGGCATCCAACAACGCGGAGGGTGTCAGTCCGGGGTGCAGGAACCGCCGAGGGAGCCCGTGCCACGGCGCCTCGGGCGCTCCCCGCGGGAGAGGGAGGACCCTCACGAGGTCGTCCGCCCCGCGCTGGAAAGCGCCCGTGAGATCAAGGGCCTCTCCGGTACGAAGGTCCCGAGGCCCCAGCGCTCCGAGGGCCGTCACCTGGAGCTTGCAGCGCGCGTACGCGAAGTTGAAGCCATCGAAGCGGGTGACCTCCTCGGCGGCCTGCGCACCGCTCAGGCGCAGGAGATTGTGAAGAGTGCGCGCCTCGTCACCCTCCACGATGGCATGGAGGTGTGTCCGCTTTCCCACGGTCGCGCCCGTGAGACGAAGGCCGAGGCAGGCGCGCCATACCCAGCGGCGGAGGAGGAGCTTCGTTCGAGGATCGGGCGAAGGAAAGGCGTGAAAGAAACAGCCCAGGACGACCAGGGCCAGCTCCTGAGGGAGCAGGGCAAGGTGCACGAAGCCAGCGTCGTCGCGAAGGAACCCAAGGGCTTGATAGAGGGCGGCCGAGGCGGCCCGTAGCCCCTCGGAGGCCATCCCTTGAATCGCGCGGACCGTGTCAACAACGACCTCCTGAGAGACGTCCCCGAGGCCGAGGGTGCGCAACGCCGCGCGGACCTCATCCAGTGAGGACGGGCAGTCGCCCACGAATCCTCGGAAGATGGCTTCAAAGACCTCGGGGTCCTCCCGGCGCACTCCGGCGCGGTGGGTGCGTCCGAAGATGCTCCGCAGCACCCGCTCGTCCTCGGTCACTACGATGTATGTCGGAATACGATACTCACGGACCTTCTTACCAACATCGAAGACAAGGCGCTGGGTCTCGCGGTCGAGCGCTCGCTCCTGGACCCACCCGGAGAGGTCGGTGCTGTCGAGCAAGACCGACACGGGGACCTGCCGAGCCGCGTCGCAGTGGTTACCCCACACCGGGACGAAGCGCTGGACGGCAAGGTCAAAGACGATGCCTCGTTCGCCAGCGCCGGGTGCGTGGAGCAGAGCCTCGGCGAGCGTCGTGAGGCGCTGCTGTCCATCCACCACCCAAGATGCTTCGGCGCTCTCTGGCGCTGAGAGGCGAAGGCGCCCGAGGTGCTGCTCGCCCCTGGGCGCGTGGTGCTTCCAGAAGAGGAGCGTCCCCACCGGATAGCCCCGGTAGATGCTGTCAAAGAGCTCCAGCCGGTGGACCTCCTTCCAACGCGATCCGCGCTGTAGCCTTGGGATCCTGAGCGCGCCGTCGCGGAGGCGGGTCAAGAGGTCCTCCACGGAGAAGGACTCCGCCTGCGGGCGGCGCTCCTGGGATGGTTCGACGCTGTTTCCGGTGAGCGACGCCGAGGCCATGGAGGTCAGCGTAGCACACCGCCCGGGTGTCCCTTCACTTCACGGCTCCAACACCGCGTCCCACGCGGCCATCACGGCCTCCTCCGGGGGGTCGTCCACCAGCTCCGGGGCGCCCACGTCGCGCAGCGCAACGAAGCGCAGCGCGCGCCCCTGGCGCTTCTTGTCGCGCCCCATGGCGTGCGTGAGCGCCTCCCTGGAGAGCCCGCGCAGGCGCGTCGGGAGGCCCCAGCGGGCCACGGCCTCGCGCACCCGTTGCCCGAGCCCCGGCGACGCCAGGCCCAGCGCCTCGGAGAGGGCGCTCGCCGCCACCAGGCCCGTGGCCACCGCGTCGCCGTGGCGCCCTGCATAACCCTGGACGCGCTCGATGGCGTGGCCGAAGGTGTGCCCGAGGTTGAGCACCGCGCGGAGGCCCTCTTCGTAGGGGTCTTCCTCCACCACGCGGAGCTTCACGGCCACGGCCCTCGCCAGGAGCGAGGCGTCCACGGTGAGCGCCTCGGGGCCCCGGGAGACGCGCTCGAAGAGCCCCGGGTCCCCGAGGAGGCCGTGCTTGAGCACCTCGGCCATGCCCGCGGAGAGCTCCTCGCGCGGGAGCGTCCCGAGCGCCGTCGGGTCGATCAGCACCGCCGTGGGCGGGTGAAAGGCCCCTACGAGGTTCTTGCCCTCGGGCAGGTCCACGCCGGTCTTGGCCCCGACGGAGCTGTCCACCATGGCCAGGAGCGTGGTCGGGACCTGCACCACCGGCACGCCCCGGAGGTACGTCGCCGCCGCGAAGCCCGCCAGGTCGCCCACCACCCCGCCGCCCACGGCCACCACCGGGCGCCCGCGGGAGAGCCCCGCCCGGAGGCACGCGTCCCAGACGCGCTCCACGGACACCAGGGTCTTGTGCCGCTCGCCCTCCGTCACCCGACAACCGTGGACATCATAACCATCTTCGGTGAGCGCCCTGGTCACAATCCCGGCGAGCGCCTCCAGCGAGGGGTGTGACACCAGGACCACGGGCCCCGGCCCGATCCCCCGCGCGCTCAGCGCCGCTCCCGCGCCGCCCAGGGCCCCGTCCCCGAGCCACAGGGGATAGCCCCCGGAGGGCGTGCGCACCACCAGGCGGAGGGCCCCCCCGAGGGACCGCAGGCGCTCCTCGGAGAGCACCCGCTCGCGGGCGAGGGAGGCGAGCGCCTCGGGCCCAGGGTGGTCCGCCGGGAGCTGCACGGGCACCGCCAGGAGGGCCCCGGAGCGCGCGCCCCAGAGGGCCTCCAGGCGCCTCATCAGGTCGCCGTCAGCCAACAACGGTCGCTCGCTCAAGGCAGTACCCTGGAGCCGTGAGAGAAGTGTCTTGATAGAGGCCCGAAGGTGCAGCACGGTGCCCTCCTGGAGCCAGCGAGAGCGCACCTCGGGGTCCTCCAGGGAGCCGCCGCCGAGGGCGCACACGACGCCGCCCTGGGCCAGGAGGGCCAGGCACAGGGCGCGCTCCTCGGCGCGGAAGGCGGCCTCGCCGTGGCGCTTGAACACCTCGGCCACGGGCATCCCGAGGCGCGCCTCCAGCGCGCGGTCGGTGTCCACGAAGGGGCGGCCCAGGAGCGCCGCCAGCCGCGGCCCCACGGCGCTCTTGCCCGCCCCGGGCATGCCCGCGAGGGCCACCGACGGGGGCGTCACCGGGGCTCCTCGGGCTCGTACCCGAAGCGCCAGGGGGTGCCCCGCAGGGGGAGCTCCCCCAGGGAGCCCCGCAGGAGCGCCTCGAAGCGCGGGCGCTGCTCGGCGATGCTGTCCCCGCCCAGCTTCTCCAACAGGGCGTCCGCGAGGACCAAGGCCAGCGCCGCTTCGCACACCGGGACCGCGCGTGGGAGCGCGGAGAAATCACTCCGTTCGTACACCGTGGGGGCGCTCTCTCCCGACAACAGATCCACGCTGGGGAGCGGGGTGAGGGTGCTGGACAGGGGCTTCATGGCGCAGCGCACCACCAGGGGCTCGCCGGTGGTGACGCCGCCCTCCAGGCCCCCGGCGCGGTTGCTCGTGCGGGCGACGCGCCCGTCCCGGAGGTAGAGAGGGTCCTGGACCTGGGTGCCCCGGAGCCGCGCGTTGGCGAAGGCCGGGCCCACCTCCACGCCCTTCATGGCCTGGATGGACAGCACCGCCTGGGCGACGCGACCGTCGAGCCTGCGGTCCCAGTGGACGTGGCTCCCGAGGCCCGGGGGGAGCCCCAGGGCCACCACCTCGCAGACGCCCCCGAGGGTGTCCCTCGCCCGGACGCACTGGCTCACCTCGTCCCGGAGCTTGTCTTCATACAGGGGCTCGGGGCAGGCCAGCTCGCTCGCCATGGCGCGCGCGAAGCGCCCGCGGTAGTCCTCTGGAGAGCACGGCTCCAGCGGGATTTCCGCCTCTCCAAGGGACACGGTATAGCCACCGATTTCAATGGAGAAGGCCCTGAGGTACGCGCGGCACAGGGCCCCGACGCAGACCCGGGCGGCGGTCTCCCGGGCGCTGGCGCGCTCCAGGGCGTAGCGCAGGTCCGGGTGACGGTACTTGAGGGAGCCCGTGAGGTCCGCGTGGCCGGGGCGGGGCACGGTCATCGGGGCGAGGTCCCTCCCGGCCCAGCGGGCGTGGTCCAGGTTCTTCACGATGACCGCCACGGGGCCGCCAGTGGTGCGGCCCTCGAGCACGCCCGCGGTGATCCGCCCGTGGTCGCGCTCGAGCTTCATGCGCGGCCCGGCGCCGTAGGCCCGCTGGCGCCGGGCGAGGTCCCGGTCCAGGTCCTCGGGGGAGACGTCGATCCCGGCGGGGAGCCCTTCGAGCACCGCGGTAAGCTCGGGTCCGTGGCTCTCGCCGGCGTCCAGGAAGCGCAGAGGCATCGCCTGCGGGTGTACCACGCGCTCGGGCCCTTGTTGGCGCTCACCCCCGCGGGCGCCCTGGCCCAGCCCGCGCCCACGGTGCCCACGGCGGAGGTCACCGTGAGGGCTCGCCCGAGGCCCCGGGAGACCTTCCGCCGGGAGCTGGTCCCCGAGGAGCTGCGACGGATGGCCGGCACCCGCGGCGACGCGCTCCTGGCCACGCAGAACCTCCCGGGGATGGGAAGGCCCACCTTCGGCCTCGGGGCGTTCATCATCCGGAGCAGCGACCCGGAGGACTCGCTGGTCACCCTGGAAGGGCACCCGATGGTCTTGCCCTTTCACTTCTACGGCCTCGCCAGCACCGTGGCCACGGACCTCCTGGACCGGGTGGAGTACCTCCCGGGGAACTTCTCCGCGCGCTACGGGCGCGTGGCCGGTGGCGTGATCGACGTGACGCTGCGGTCTCCGCAGCGGGACCGGGCGCATGCCAGCGCCGACGTGGACGTAATCGACGCGGGGCTCTTCGGGAGCGTCCCGGTCGGGCGCCGGGCCGTGGTGGCCGTGGGGGCCCGACGGAGCTGGGTGGACGCGGTCCTCGGGGCCTTCCTCCCGAACGACGGCCCCGCGCGCTTCACGCGGCTGCCCGTGTACTGGGACTACCAGGCCATCGCCGAGCTGGACCTGGGATCCTCGGACGACACCCGGGTGGTGGTCGCGGGCACCGACGACCGGCTCGAGCTCCAGCTCGCCCGGGCCGACCCGAGGGACCCTCGGCGCACGGGGCTGAGCTCGCACCTCGGGTACCACGGCGTCCAGGGCCGCTGGCGCCATCGGTTCTCGTCGAGGGTGCTCAACACCTTCTCCCCGGCGGTCCTGCGCACGGTCAGCGAGACCTCCACGGGCCCCGACGAGCGCTACGCCTTCACCGCCAGCACCTTCTCCCTGCGCGACGAGCTCGACGCGAGGCTCTCCCCGAGGCTTCGGGTGCTGGCCGGGGTGGACCTCCAGGCGGGGCACATCGACGCGGACCTCGCGGCGCCCTCGCTGCCCATGAACGGCATTACGGACCCGATCCTCCCGGGCCGCGGCGCGCGCTACCAGGGCGGCAGGGACTTCGTGAACACCGCGGTGTACCTCGAGGCCGAGTACGACCCCACCCCCCGCCTGCGGGCCCTCGTGGGACTGCGCGCCGAGCACTTCTCGCAGAGCGGCAGCGCGGTGCTCTCCCCCAGGGGGACCGTGCGCTTCCTGGCGCACCCCAGGGTGGCGCTGCGGGTGGGCGTGGGGCTCTACCCCTCCCCCGCCCGTGGCTACGCGGTGCTCCCGGGCTTTGGCAACCCCTCGCTCCAGGTGGAGCGCTGGACCCACGCCACCGGCGGCGTGGTGCTGGAGCTCCTCACGGGGCTCCTGGAGCTCTCCCTGGACGCCTTCCAGAAGCGCGCCTCGGCGGTGGTGGCGCCCGCGCCGGAGCCCCTGCGCTTTGACAACACGGGCCGCGCGGAGGTGCTCGGGGCCGAGGCCTGCCTCTCGCTCCGCCCCGGCCGAGGGCCCTTCCTGGGGCTCGTGTCCTACACGCTCCAGCGCGCCACGCGGCAGCGCGCCCCGGGCGCCCCGTGGGTGCCCTCCACCTGGGACCAGCCGCACCTGTTCACCGCCGTCCTCGGGTCCCGCCTCGGCAGGGGCTGGGAGGCCGGCTTTCGTGTCCGTTACGGCACCGGCAGCGTCGAGCCCGCGGTCACCGGCGCCCTGTACGTCAGCGACCTGGACGTGGCCCTCACCTTCACCGACCCCTCCCGCTACGGCCGCCTGCCAGACTTCTTCTCCCTGGACCTCAGGGTCTCCCGGCGCTTCCGCTGGGGGCCCGTGAACCTCGACCTGGTCGCCGAGGTCCTGAACGCCACCAACCACCCCAACGTCGAGAGCCGGGTCTATAGCCCCGACCGGCTGTCCAGCGTGCCCGTCCTGGGCCTCCCCATCGTCCCAAGCCTCGGCCTGCGCGGGGAATACTGAAAATCGTAGGGACCCCCCTTGCGCGAATCGTGAACAGCGTTCATGTTTGTGAACGTGGTTCACGAAGTGACGGAGAGGCCCCCGGGGCCGAGGGCGCGGGCGAGGCAGCGGAGGCTGGAGGAGATCCTTGCGGCGGGCCTGGAGCTGGTGCGTACGGAGGGTATCGAGGCGCTGACCACGCACCGTCTGGCGGCGGAGCTTGGGCTGGCGGTGGGGGCGCTGTACCGGTATTTCCCGTCCAAGGCTGCGCTGGTGGCGGCGTTGGAGGGGCGCTGTCTGGCGCTCCTTGGGGAGCGGCTGGAGGCGGTGCTCCTGGCCACGGCGGAGGTGTACCCGCCCGAGGACGCAGCCCTGGCGAGGCTATTGGTGTTGGAGCGGGCGTACGGGGCCTTTGCGCGGGAGCGTCCGGCGGAGTTTGCGTTGTTGGGGCAGGTGCTGGCGGACCCGCGGACGCTGGTGCCCGGGGCGGAGGGGGCGGCGCTGATGGCGTCTACGCTGAAGCTCCTCACGCGGGTGGCGGGGCTCTTCGCGGAGTGTGAGCGCGCGGGGCTCCTGGGGCCCGGGGACGCGCTGGAGCGGGCGGTGCTGTACTGGGCGGCGCTGCGCGGGGCGCTGGGGCTGGCCAAGCTCCGGGCGCACTCCAGCGCGGTGGACGCGGAGCGGCTGTCCATGGAGATGGCGCGGGTCTTGTTGCTTGGGATGGGCGCGCCTCCGGCGCGTCTGGCGCGCGCGGCGTCCGTCGTCCGAGGGGCGGCGGCGGCGGGCGCAGGAGGTACGGCGCGATGATCACGGTGGCGTTCACGGCGGGTGCGTTGGGCTGGTCGTTCACGGAGTACGCGCTGCACCGCTGGGTGGGGCACGACCCGAGGAGCAAGCGGGCGTTCGCGGTGGAGCACCGGACGCACCACGCCCAGCGGGGGTATTTCACGCCCACGGGCACCAAGGCCCTGGCGGCGGCGCCGCTCCTGGGGGCGGGGGCGCTGGGGGCGGGGGCGCTCCTCGGGGCGCCGGGAGTGAGCTTCTTCGCGGGCTTCGCGGCGGCGTACGTAGGCTACGAGGTGCTCCACCGCAGGCTGCACACGCACGGTCCTCGGGGGCCGCTGGGGCGGTTCCTCCGGCGGCACCATTTCACGCACCATTTCGTGGGGCCGCAGCACAACCACGGGGTCACATCCCCCTTGTGGGACAAGGTCTTCGGGACGCTCCGGGACCCAGGGGTGCTCCGGGTGCCGGAGAAGCACGCGATGGACTGGCTCCTGGACCCGGCCACGGGGGAGGTGCGCGAGGCGTACGCCCGGGACTACGTGCTGCACCGCCGGGGCGCGCCCCGGGCGCGGGAGCGGGCGGCGGCGTAGGCTAGCGGCACTCGCCGGTGCGGGCGTCGCAGGTGGTGCCCGGGAAGAAGCGCGTACACAGGAGGTCCCCGCCGAGGGCGTTGCAGTTGGGCCCGCAGGCCCCGAAGCGGGTGCTCCAGCACACGTTGGACGCCAGGGGCCCGCCCCCGCCGACGCCCACGCACTGGAGGGGGTTCGTGCAGGCGCAGGCCAGCTCGTCGATGATGCCGTTGCCGTTGTCGTCGCGGCCGTTGCAGCACTCGCTCAGGGTGGCCACGCCACGGCAGTCGGGGTCGGCGCAGTCGGGCATGCCGTCGCAGTCGTCGTCGCGGCCGTTGGTGCAGGGCCCGAGGCCGAGCTCCCGAGGGGCCGTGGGCACGCACACCACGCACACCGGCCCGCAGCCCGGGTCGGCGCAGTCCGCGAGGCCGTCGCAGTCGTTGTCCCGGCCGTCGCGGCAGGCCAGAGGGCCCTCCTCGAGGCCCGTGGGGCGGCAGCAGGACGGGGCGCTCCCGCACTCCGGGTCGGCGCAGTCGGTGAAGCCGTCGCAGTCGTTGTCCCGCCCGTCGGCGCAGACGAAGGGCGCGTTCTCGGGGCCCGCGGGGACGCAGGGCCCGCAGCCCGGCGCGCGCGCGCAGTCCGGGTCGCCGCAGTCAATGAGCCCGTCGAGGTCGTCGTCGCGGCCGTTGGAGCAGCTCTCCGCGGGCGCGCCGAAGGCCACCCGGAGCGTGAAGGCCCCGGTGCTCGTGGCCCCGAAGCCGTCCACGAAGACGTAGTACGTCCCAGGCATCCCCAGGAAGGACACCCGCGAGGAGAGCCCGCCCTCGTCGTCGTTGCATGCGACCTGGGCGCCGGTCTCGCACGGCGGCCGACGGACGTAGAGCACCGTGTCAAACGCGCTGCCCACGGTGTCAATGGTCACCGGCACGGTCCGGTCCAGGGTGAACTGGTAGACCACATCGGGCCCGCTGCCGCCCGCGCAGCCAGGGAAGCCCGCGGTCACCGGCCCGCCGTTGTTCGTCGCCCCGAGGGTGCTCCCGGTGAACACCCCGGGCACCATGAGCGCCGTGGCTGTGGCGCAGGTGTCGTTCGGCGGGGGCCTCACGCACGACGGCGACGAGAAGCACCCCGGGTCCCGGCAGTCCAGGGCCCCGTCGCAGTCGTTGTCGCGCCCGTCGCGGCAGCTCGTCGGGTCTCCCTCGGGGCCCGTGGGCACGCAGCCACCGCACACCGGGAGGGCCGCACAGTCGGTGTCTGCGCAGTCCGCGCGGCCGTCGCAGTCGTTGTCCCGGCCGTCGGTGCACACCTCCGGCGCGGCCCGGCAGCAGCTCGGGAGCGCGGCGCAGTCAGCGTCCAGGCAGTCCAGGGCGCCGTCGCAGTCGTTGTCCCGGCCGTCGGTGCACGCCTCCAGGGAGCCCTCCGGGCCCGTAGGCCGGCAGCACGAGGGCAGCGCCGAGCACCCGGGGTCCGCGCAGTCCGTCCGTCCGTTGCAGTCGTTGTCCCGCCCGTCCGCGCACGCGGTGGGGTTGTTCTCCGGGCCCGTCGGGAGGCACATCATGCACGGCGGGAAGGTGGCGCAGTCGGGGTCTGCGCAGTCCGCGGCGCCGTCGCCGTCATCGTCCACGCGGTTGTCGCAGACCTCCAGCGGCGCGGTGCCCACGCTGAGCTGGAAGGCCCCGCTCCCGGTGGCCCAGCCGTCCACGACGATGTAGTACGTCCCCGCCGGGGCGTCCCGGAGGATGACCAGGGAGTTCACCCCGTCGCCGCCGTCGTCGTCGCAGGCCACGGGGGCTCCGCCGCAGGTCTCGCGGAACACCAGCAGCATGGTGTCGTAGGAGCTCCCGTTGGTGTGGATCACCAGGGTCTGCCGCGCGGGGTTTCGCACCACGTACACCAGGTCCGGCGCGTTGCTGCTGGCGCAGGTCGGGGTGTAGTCGTTCCGGGCCCCGGCGGTGGTCCCGCTGGCGCGGCCCGGGAGGGACAAGGGCAGGGCCGCCTCGCAGGTCTCGTGGCCCGCGCCGCACGCGGGGGTGCGGGCGCACGCCGGGTCGGCGCAGTCCGTGCTGCCGTTGCAGTCGTTGTCCCGGCCGTCGGTGCACGCCTCGGGCCCGGTGGGCATGCACGTCACGCAGCCCGGGGTGAAGCGGCACTCGGGGTCCGCGCAGTCCACGGCCCCGTCGCAGTCGTTGTCCCGGCCGTCGGCGCACGCGGCGGGGTTGTTCTCCGGCCCCGTGGGGCGGCACCCCCCGCAGGGGGGCGTGAACGCGCAGTCCGAGTCGGCGCAGTCCACCAGGCCGTCGCAGTCGTTGTCACTCCCGTCCCCGCAGAGCTCCGGCGACGGCCTGCAGCACACCCCGAGGGGCGCGCAGGCCGGGTCCAGGCAGTCCCGGGCGCCGTTGCAGTCGTTGTCCACGCCGTCGGCGCAGCCCCGCGGGGCCTCGGGGCCCGTGGGCACGCAGCCCGCGCACGGGAGCACCGCGGCGCACTCGGTGTCTCGACAGTCCGTCACGCCGTCGCAGTCGTTGTCGCGCCCGTCCCTGCAGGCCGTGGGGTTGTCCTCGGGCCCCGTGGCGAAGCACCCCCGGCAGGTCGCCGTCAGCGCGCACACGGGGTCCGCGCAGTCCGTCCGCCCGTCGCAGTTGTCGTCTACGCGGTTGGCGCACTGCTCCGCGACCCGCGGATTCACCAGGGGGTTGCCGTCGTCGCAGTCGGGCCCGCCGCACGCAATGGACGCGAAGCCGTCGCTGTCGGCGTCGAGCCGCAAGCGCACGCAGCTCCGGGTGGCCTCGTCGCAGCGGTCCAGCGTGCAGCGGTCCCCGTCGTCGCAGAGCACCGGGACGCCCCGGGCGCAGCCCCCCGCCCCGGGGTCGCAGCGCTCGGCGCCGTTGCAGAACGAGCGGTCATCGCAGCGGGCGTCGTCCGGGCGGTGCACGCAGCCCAGCGGCGCCATGCAGAAGTCCACGGTGCAGCCCACCCCGTCGTCGCAGCTCGGCGGCGACGAGCGCGCGCACGCGCCGCCCGCGCAGCGCTCGGAGCCGTTGCAGGGGTCCCCGTCGTCGCACTGCCGGTCGCTCGCGCAGCCCCCGCCGGTGCACCCGGTCACCGGGTCGCACCTGCCCGACGCGCAGAGCCGGTCCACGGGCTCGCGCACGCACGCGCGCGTCCCCTCGTCGCAGCGGTCCAGCGTGCAGCTCACCCCGTCGTCGCAGTTCACGGGCACACCACGGACGCAGCGCCCCGCCACGCACTCCTCCACCCCGTCGCAGAAGAGCCCGTCGTCACACGCCCGGTTGGACGTGCACGCCACCTCCGGCGCGTCCGTGTCCGCCGCGTCCCCGTCGGGCACGTCCCCGTCGGACACGTCCCCGTCAGGCGCGTCCCCGTCGGGCACGTCCGAGAGGTCCCCGAGCTCCGTCCGTCCGCAAGCCAGCGTCGCGATCACCAGTCCCGCCAGGAGGTACCGCATGAGCTTGAGCATACACCCTGTACCAAGCAAATTCCGGACTCGCGATCCCTGGCACAGCGTGGCACGCGGTTCCCGAGCGCGAAGGCGCTTTACTTGTGGCCGCTGGTGGGGCACGGAGGGAGGGTGCGTCGCGCGGTGTGGCTCGCTTCCTGGGTGCTGGCCTGCGCGGCGGGCTCCGAGGGCACCCAGGTGCTCGACGCCCAGGTGGATGGCGCACCCATGACGGACCTGGCAGACGTCGCCACGGACGCCGCCGACCGGACCACGATGTCCGATGTTACCCTACAGGACACTACAGTTCCCGACAGCGCCCCACCGGTGCCCGAGGATGCGCCCGAGGACCGGGCGTGCGCCTCCGGGCAGACCCGCTGCGGGGAGGTGTGCGCGGAGCTCACCACGGACCGGGCCCACTGTGGCGCCTGTGATCGCCCCTGCGGGTTCCTCCCGGGGGGTGTGGTGACCTGCGAGGGGGGCGTCTGCCGCGAGCGCTGCGCCGCGGGCGCCACCCTGTGCGACGCGGCCTGCTACGACACCCGCACGGACACGCACCACTGCGGGGCCTGCGGGCGGGTGTGCGAGGGCGCCGAGCGCTGCGTCGAGGGCCGCTGCCTCGGGCCCGCGGGGTACCGGGTCGTGAGGGACGATGCCTCCGCGCGCTGGATCAACGCGTGCGCCCTGGCGGGGCACCAGACCGTGCTGGTGAACGCCGACGCGGGCGCGGCGCGGGTGCCCCTGCCGTTTCGGTTCCGGTTCTGGGGGCGGCCCCTGGAGCCAGGGACCATGCTCACGGTCACCCCGGACGGCTACGCCACCTTCCAGGACGGCGCGCCGACGCCCCCGGACGGGGTGATCCCGAACCAGCTCGACCGGGTGAACGCCGTCCTGGCGGTGCAGTGGCGGAACCTCCGCACGCGCGCCGAGGGCGTGTGCGTCGCCGTGGACGGCAACGTCGAGGGCGCCCGTCGCTGGGTGGTCCAGTGGCGCGACGCGCGGTATTTCACCAGCGACCTGTCGCACCTGAACCTGGAGCTGGTGCTCCACGAGGGCTCAAACCACATTGACATCATCGCGGACGCCCAGACCCTCCCGGAGCCCGCCACGGTGGCCCTGGAGGACTGGGAAGGCCTCCGGGGCGCGGTGCCCTTCGGGGTGCCGCAGCCCATCTTGTTCTCCAACAGCCGCGCGCGCTTCATCCCGGAGTGAGCCTCAGAGGGTGTTCCATTGGATTTTCCGCGGTTCTGCATCGGATCCGCGGCGCTGGTCTGCGTCATGCCAACTCGCCGTGCCACCAGCACGGCTTCGTTGACATTCCTTGTCCAGCTTGCGTCTCCTCACAGAACCGCTGGAAAATCCAATGGAACACCCTCTCAGGGCGGGCGCTGGAGCTCGACCCGCTCGATCCGCGAGCCGTCCGCGCGGAAGGCGTCCCACACCACGCGCCGGGCGTCCGCCGCAAGCACCGCGTAGCCGTGGACGCTCTCGCGGTTCAGCAGCCACGCCGCCCGGCGGCGGAAGCCGTAGAGCGTCGCCCCTGCGCCGCCGTAGTTGAAATACACCGTCCCCCGAGAGGGGTCCGTCACCTGCTCCTCCCGCAGCGGGTGGCTGCTCTCGTAGGAGTGCACGTGCCCGGCCAGGTCCAGGTCCACGTGGTGCGCGTCGAAGTGCGGCAGCCACGCCTGGCGCGTGGGCGCGTAGGGCTGGTGCTCGTCCGAGGTGGTGTACAACGGCCGGTGGTGCATCGTGAGCACGAAGGGCGTCCGCCGGCGGTTCACCGCCGCCAGCGTGCGCTGGAGGAAGTCCGTCTCGGCCCCCTGGATCACCTCCACGGGCACCGTCACGTCGTTGAGCACCACCAGCCGCAGGGGGCCGTAGTCCAGCGCGTACCAGTGCCCGTCGGGCCCCGCGCCGGGCGCCTCCGGGAGCGCGAACTGCGCGCTGTACAGCGGGCTCCTGCCCTCGTGGTTGCCGTCCGCCCACACCAGCGGCGTGTTGGCGAAGAGCTCCGGCGCGGCCTCGAAGAACGCGTCCCAGCGGGCCTGGCTCGCGCCGTTGCTCACCGCGTCGCCGGTGAAGAACACCACGTCCACCCCCGCGGAGATCGCCCGCGCCGCCACCTGGCGCCAGCGCCGCGCGGAGCTCGAGCGCGAGTCCCCCAGCACCAGCGCCCGCACGTCCCGGGCGTCCGCGGGCGCCGTCACGAAGCCCGCCCGCGCGCTCCAGAGCCCCGCCCCGCCCGCCTGGTAGAGGTACCTCCGCCCGGGCTCCAGCCCGCAGAGCCGCACCTCGTGGTAGCGCCGCTTGCGCGCCCCCAGGACAAAGAACGACACCCCGCGCGCCGTCAGGTCCAGGGGCCCGTCCGCCAGGCCGAAGCGCACCTCCGAGGCCAGCGTGTCGTCGTCCGTCACCCACTGCACCACCAGCGTGCTCGCGGGCTCATCGGCGTACGTCAGGTGCAGGTTCCGCGGCTGCGGGTGGCGCCCGAGCGCGTCCTCGTGGGCCCGCGCCCCGAGCCTCACCGCCCGGGCCTCGGGCATCGGGCAGGCGCGCGGCACCGGCCTCGGGGCCGCGGGCGGCGGCGCCGATCGCGCCACGGGCCTCGGGGCCGCGGGCGGCGGCCCCCGCGCCGCCGAGCGGGCCGCGAGCACCGCGCCGGCCACAAGCCACCCACGAGGTCGCATCAACCCACAAGCGTACCGCTCCCACCGCGCGCTGTCTCCTTCCCCCTGGCGCCCTCGGTGCTACATCCCCGTACCGTGGAGACAACATCCGACAAGGCAGGCTTCCTCGACGGCGCTCGGGCGGTGTTGGGCGGCGCGCGCTTCATCGTGACAAAGCCCGCCAACTGGCCCCTGGCCGCGGTCCCCGTGGGGGTGCTCTTCGCGCTGGGGAGCGCCCTCGGGGGCTTGGGGTTGTGGCTCGTGGCCCACGAGGCCCAGCAGCTCTTCCAGGGCGGCAGCGCCTGGATGGCCGTGGGGCGCTGGGTGTTCCGTGTCCTGGCGAGCCTGGTGGCGCTGCTGGTGGCCTTCCTGGTGGGCGTGTCCCTCGCCCAGCCCCTGTCCGGCGTGGCGCTGGAGACCCTGGCCCGGCGCCAGGAGGCCGCCCTGGGGGGCCGCGCCTGGCCCGAGGCGCCCTTTCTCCCATCGTTCTGGCGCGGGCTGCGGGTGAACCTCACGGGGCTCGCCCTGGGGACGCCCCTCCTCGCCGCGCTCCTGGTCGTGGGCCTCCTGGTGCCCGTGGCCGCGGTGGTCACCGTGCCGCTCAAGTTTCTGGTGTCGTCCGTGCTCGTGGGCTGGGACCTCATTGATTATCCGCTCAGCGTACGGGGCTGGAGGGTGCGCGACCGCTGGCGCTGGATCCGCGCCCACCGCTGGCCCTTCCTGGGTTTTGGCATGGCCTGCGCGGCGCTCCTGCTCATCCCGGGCCTCGGGCTCCTGCTCCTGCCCGTCGGCGCCGCCGGGGCCACGCGCCTGGTGCACCGCACGGACCCGGCGCCCGGGTAGCGCCCAACCGGGGCGCTACCCGCCCACCATCCACGCGCCCAGCCGCGCGTCCGTGGCCTCGGCCGCGGGGGCCTCGCCCACCACCTCGCCGCGGCGCAGCACCACGACCCGGTCGCTCAGGGCCCGCAGCTCCGCGAGCTCCGACGAGATCAGCAGCACCGCCACGCCCGCGTCCCGCGCGCCCCGCAGCGCCGCGTGGAGCTCCGCGCTGGCCGCCAGGTCCACGCCCCGCGTGGGCTGCGCCACCACCAGGGCCTTCAAGGGCCGGAGGAGCTCCCGGCCGAGGAGCACCTTCTGCTGGTTGCCGCCGGAGAGGTCCCGCACCCGCGCCTCCGGGTCCTCGGGCCGCACCCGGAAGCGCGACAGGAGCGCCCGGGCCTGGCGGTCCGCCGCGTCCCGGTCGTAGCGCCCGCCGCGGGTGGCCACCAGAGGGTCCCCGAGGGCCACGTTCTCCGCCACCGTGAGGTCCCCGAGGAGCCCCCGGCCCTCGCGGTCCTCGGGCACCCAGCCAAAGCCCGCCTGGCGCCGCGCCGCGACGGAATCGCCATTCACCACCCGGCCCCCGAGGCGCACCTCGCCCTCGGTGGGCGCGAGCACCCCGGCGCACACCTCCGCCAGCGGGCGCTGGCCGTTGCCCTCGACGCCCGCCACGCCGAGGACCTCGCCGGGCCGCACCGCGAGGGTCACCGCCCGCAGGCCCGGGGCCGTCACCGCGCGCAGCTCCAGCGCGGGGGCGCCCTCGGGGGCCGCGCGGGCGGTGGCTCGCAGGGCCTCGGGGCCTTCGCCCCCGACCAGCGCGCGCACCACCTCGTCGCGGGTGGTGTCCGCGCGAGGGCGCTGGAGCGTCACCCGGCCCCGGCGGAGCACCGTGACCGTGTCCGCCACGGCGAAGACCTCCTCGAGCTTGTGCGTCACGAAGAGCACCGCGGCGCCGTCGTCCGCCAGGGACCGGAGCGTCTGGAGGAGCGGCCCGACCTCGCCCGGGGAGAGCACCGCCGTGGGCT
The DNA here is from genome assembly GCA_016218725.1 of Deltaproteobacteria bacterium. Classification (GTDB taxonomy): domain Bacteria; phylum Myxococcota_A; class Polyangia; order Polyangiales; genus JACRDB01. The sequence goes on along the minus strand of JACRDB010000137.1, from coordinate 6,912 downwards.
CATCGAAGAGAAGCACCCGCGCGCCGCGGTAGAGCACCTTCAGGAGCTCCACCCGCTGCCGCTCGCCCACCGCGAGGGCCTCCACGGGGCGCTCCGGGTCCACCGGCAGCCGGTGGGTCTTCGCCAGCTCCAGGAGGGCCTCACGGCCCCTCTTGCGGTCCACCAGGAGCTCGCCGGGGCCGGTCCGGGGCTCGGCCCCGAGGAGCACGTTGTCCAGCACCGTCAGGGGCTCCACCAGCATGAAGTGCTGGTGCACCACCCCCACCCCGCGGCGCAGCGCCGCCTGGGGCTCCCCCGGCGGGAGCCGGTCGCCGTCCAGGGCGACGGTCCCGGCGTCGGGCGCCAGGAGTCCGCAGGCGACCTTGAGCAGCGTGCTCTTGCCCGCGCCGTTCTCGCCCACCAGGCAGTGCACCGCGCCGGGTTCGAGCGTGAGGTCCACGCCCTCCAGCGCGGTGCGCGACCCGAAGGTGCGCGTGATCCCCGTGAGCGTGAGCGTCGGCACGGCGGTCCTCCCCGTCACTCCGCCCGGAGCTCTCCGCGGATGAGGCGCCCGCGCAGGGCCTCCACCCGCGCCACCAGCGAGGGCGGCAGGAGCGCGGCGTGGGGACCCTCGTGCACCCAGTCGATGCCCCCGTCGGCCAGGCCGAAGACCCGCACCCCGCCGCGGCGGGCGGAGGCCCCCGGGCCGTGGTCCGCGCGCCCCCCCAGGGCCTCCCGGGCCAGCTCGAACACCACGTTGTCCACGCGCTTCAACATGGACGTGAGCACCACGTCGGGCATCTCGTCGTGCTGGTCGCCGTCCACGCCGATGGCGTACCGACGATACCGGTGCGCCGCCACGAAGACCCCGTGCCCCGTGCTCCCCGAGGCGTGGTAGATCACGTCCACCCCGGAGGCGTACTGCGCCGTCGCCAGCGCCGCGCCCTTCTCCGGGTCTTTGAAGGCCGCGGGCGTGCTCCCCGCGTACGCCGCGCTCACCGTACACGCCGGGCACACTTCGGCCACTCCGGCCCGATAGCCTCGCTCGAAGCGCCGGATCAATGGAATGTCCATCCCGCCCACAAAGCCAACGCGTCGGGTTCGGGAGAAGAGCCCGGCGGCGGCGCCCACGAGGAAGCTCCCTTCCTCTTCGCGGAAGCGCAGGCCCACCACGTTGGGCGGGATCTGCCCGTCGTCGGGCGGGGCGTAGTCTACGCAGGCGAACTCCACGCCTGGGTAGTCTCTCGCCACTTCGTCTACATCTCGGGAGAAGATGTAACCGACGCCCACGATGCGGTCGAAGCCCCTGGAGGCGAAGAGCCGCAGGGCGCTCACCCGGTCTTCGCTGTCGGCGGGCTCTACGTACTCCACCTCGGCGCCGAGCTCCTGGCGGGCGCGCACGAGCCCCGCGTAGGCCCCGTCGTTGAAGCTCTTGTCCCCGCGGCCGCCGACGTCGAACACCAGTCCCAGCCGCAGGGGCCGCGCGGCCTGCGGGGCAGAGCCCGCGGGCGTCTCCCGCCCGGGGAGCGCCAGGGACCCGAGGGCCGCGAGCACGGCCAGCGCCGCGAGGCCTACGGAGCGCTCCACAGTCCCACGAGCATACCCGAAGGCTCCAGCCGGGCACAACGGCCGTCGAGGTCCCGCGCGGCCCTCAGGGTGGAATCTCTCTGCTGGAGGGCGAGCGAATGCGGTATGGTTGTGCTTCGCCCGCGACGGCGCTCGGCAGGAGAAGAGGTCCTTGACCCCTCTCCGGAGGCGATGCCGCGGAGGGCCATGAGGAGTTGTCGTTGATCCAGGCAGGCGAGTCTCTCGGGAACCGGTACCAGGTGGCCACGGCCCCTGACGAGCTGCGCGCGGGCGCGGTCTTCGACGTGGTGGACCGCGGCGCGACGGTGAGGGCCCAGGTGCTGTCCACGGCGCCCGCGCCGCCCGCGGTGCTGGAGTCCGTGAGGGCCGAGCTGGCCAGCGCTCCGGCGATGCCCAACCTCGTGCGCCCCAAGGACTTCGCGACCACGCCTGGCGGCTGCGCGGTGAGCATTCTCGATCGCCCGGGCCTGGTCCCCCTGCGGCCGCGGGTGGCGGCCCTGGCGGTGGAGAAGGGCCGCCGGACCATGGTGCTGTCGCTCCTGCGCTGGATCGCCGGCGTGGCCACGGACCTGGCCCAGTCCCACAACGCCGGGGTGGTGCACGGCGCCATCAGCGCCCGGGTGCTGCTCTGCAACCCCCGCGCGGAGCACGAGCCGTGTCTCCTCTCGGGCTTTGGCATCGGGGCCATCCAGAAGCGGGTGGACCCCGCCGCGCCGGAGACGTCCCGCCGCGGGGACCTCCTGGCGCTCATCGAGGCCCTCTCGGACCTCCTGGAGGTGGTCGGGGCCCAGCCCGAGGGCGGCGCCGCCGCCAAATGGACGTTGCTGCTCCACGCGGTACGGCACGGCGAGCACCCCGCCCTGGGCAGCGGCACCGCGCTGGCCACCACCCTCAACGAGATCGCCACCCTCGGCGGTGAGACCGACAAAGGCCCCCCGCGGCGCCTGGCCACCATGGCGCCGCCGGCGCCCTCCGGGGCGACGCCGGTGCCCGCCGTGGGGCGCAAGTCCTCCACGCCGCCGCCGCCCTCGGGCCCGGGGGGGAGGGCCTCCCGGAGCGAGCCGGCGCCCGTGCCGAAGCGCCCGGGGGTGTCCCTGCCGCTGGTGCTGGCGGGCGCCCTGGGCATCGCCGGGGGCGTCGGAGGGTTCGTCTGGTACGCGGTGTCCAGCGCCGAGGACCTGGGCGTCGGGAGCCTCCGGAGGGTGCGCCGCGCCCCACGGCGGCCGGCGTGTACGGGCGAGACGCTGCAGCCCGAGGCCCACGCGCTGGACCGGCGCCCCGAGGAGCTCTCGGTCACCTGCGCGGGGGGGAGGCTCCTGGCGGCGGTGAGGCTCGCGGGCGAGGTCACCCTGGCGGGGCGCCCGGCTCGCCGGGGGGAGCGCTTCGCCGCCGCGCGCACGCCGGTGGCGCGGGGCGTGGTGGAGCTCGGCACGGCCCTCCCGGACGGGGAGGGCGCCTGGCTGGCCTGGCGCAACGGCCTGGACGCGCCCTTCGGGATGGCGCGCCTGGGGGGCGCCGCGGTGGACACCTGGCCGGTGAATCTCCCGGGCTGGGAGAACGTCCCGCTGCGAGGGGCCTGGGTGCTGCATGCCACGGCCCGGAGCGTGTACGTGGCCACCAGCGTCGCCGCGCCGGACGGCAGCGGCCGCACGGTGCTGTTGGACGTCGCCCCGCCCGGGGTCCGCGGGCGCCCGCCGGTGGTGGTCTGGGCCGTGGCGGACGTGCGCATGGACGCGGCCACCACGGGGCCCGAGCCCGTGCTGCTCCTGCACCAGCGCGAGGAGACGCGCCACACGCTCTCCGCGGCGGTGCTGAACCTCGCGGCGCTGGCGGCGTCCAGGGCGCCGTCGGAGCCCGTGAGCCTCCGGGGCGAGCCGCTGCCCGCGGCCGCGGTGACGCGCCTCGCGGGGGTCACCGTGGACGCGCCCGCGGTGGTGCCCGTCGCCGAGGGGGCCGGGCGGTCGTTCCTGTTCACGTCGGGGCCGGTGCAGCTCACGGAGGCCTGCGCGGTGTCCTGGCGCTGCGTGGGCCCGGGGCGCGTGGGCGTGCTCACCTTCCCCGCGGAGGGGGCGGCCTCGGTGCAGGACCTGCGCCCCAGAGCCTCGGCGGTGAGCCTGCTCCAGGGCGAGGCAGGGGCCCTCACGGCCGCGGTGCGGGAGGTGAGCGCCGCGGGGCAGCCGGCCACGGGGCTCGAGCTTGTGGCCGCGGGCCCGGCGCCAACCCCGGCGGGGCGCGTCGGCCCGTCGGTGGGCAGGGCGCGCTTCACGGCGTGCGGCGGCGAGTCCTGGGCCCTCGACGAGCGCCTGGAGCCCACCGTCGCCCTCGCCTCGCGGCCGGTGCAGTGCCTGCGGTGACGGCGGGAGCGACCCGATGATCTCCGTCGGAGACCGGTTGGGTGGCAGGTACTTCGTCACCGGGAGGCCCGCCAGCGCCGACCCGTCGGAGTGCTTCGAGGTGCGGGACCCGCAGTCCAGGGTGTTCCAGGGCGCGCACCTGCACCCTGAGGCGGTGCCTCCGGCGGCCCTGGAGCTCGCTCGGGCGGAGCTCTCCGCGGTGCCCTCGGGGCCTCGCCTCGCGCCGCCGGAGGAGCTCCACGCCAACCCCGCGGGGGTGCCCGTGGGGCTCTGGTCCTCGCCGTGGCCGCCGCCGCTGGCCCAGCGCCTCCGGGAGAGCGCCGGGCTGCGAGAGTCCGTCCCCGTCGCCCGCGCGCTCCTGGAGCACTTCTCCGCGCTCGCCGAGGCCCTGGCGCCGGTGCATGCCAAGGGCGTCTGCCACGGGGCCGTGGCGCTCTCCCTGGTGCGCTGTGCCGGGGAGGACACGGGCTGTGTGCTCTATGGCTTCGGCGTCGAGCCCTGCCGCCGGAGCGGGCCCAGACCCCACCCGAAGGACGACCTGCGGGCCCTGGTGCGCGCCCTCCACGACGCCCTCAAGGCCGCCCAGGTGGAGCTCCCCGCGGGGCCCTCGCTCACGAAATGGAACGTGCTCCAGCACTGCGCCCGCGGCGGGGAGCACCCGGCCTTCGCGTCCTCGGAGGAACTGGCCTCGCACCTTCGGGAGCTGTCCGCGGAGCTCGCCGCGCCCACCACCACCACGAGGACCACCCCGGCGCGAGGGGCCTCTCCCCTGCGGGGCGCGGCCTCGGAGCCTCGGCGCTTCACCCTCGGGCGTCGCCCGGTGGTGCTCCTGGTGGCGGGCCTGGTGCTGGTGCTCCTGGCCGTGGCGGTGACCAACGTCCTCCAGGAGAACTCCACGGCCCAGACCGGCGTGCACTCCGGCGGGGTCTCCGGCGGTCCCAGGGTGGTGTCCTGCGGCGAGGAGCCCATCGCGTCACCCACGGCCCTGGACCTCGCGGCCCCCGCCACCTGGGTGGACGGGGCCTGCACCGAGGACCAGCAGACCCTGGTCCTTGCCGCCCAGGTGGGGGCCCAGCTCCTGGCGGGGCGCCGCACCAGCGCCCGAGGGGGGCGCTTCTCCGGTGGGCTCGGCGTGGTCGGGAACAACGTGTCGGAGGTTTCGTCCATACTCCCACAAGGTGGGAGAGTATCCCTGGCCTGGCGTAGCGCCACGGGGGTGCCCTTCGGGTACGCGACGCTGACGCCCGGCCCCACGGCGATGGCGCTCCCTGCGGACGGGTGGAGCGGGGCGCCGCTGCGGGGGGTGCACCTCCTTCGGGCGGACGAGCGGGAGTACTGGCTCGCGAGCACGTTGGAGCTTCCCGGGGGGGTGAGAAAAGCGTTGGTCTTCCAGGCTCGGGCCGGTGACGGGGCCTCGCTCCGTGGTTACCTTGTGGGGGACGGGGCGGTGGTGGCGGTGCTCCCTGGGGACCCCGCGGTGCTGCTCCTCCAGGTGCGGGACTCCTCCGGGGCGTCGCTCCAGGTGGTGAGGGTCCCGCTGGCGGTGCTCCCCGTGGTGACCGCGGCGGTGGTGAGCGGCGAGGCGGGGGTGTCCGCGGACGCGGCGGTGGCGGACGGAGGGGCCCCGGGCGGGAGCGCGTGGCCCTGGGTGCAGGTGCCTCCCGCGGCGCTTCGGAGAAACGGGCGCTGGGCGCTGGAGGGCAGCGTGGCGCCAGGGGTGGTCCCTCGTGGGGTGACCAGCGCCGGCGGGGGGGCGCAGTTCCTGGTGACCGTGGGGGCTCCCACCCGCGAGGGCTGCACCTTGCCGGAGTGTGTGGGCGAGGGGCCGGTGACGTTGCTGGAGTTCCCCACCGAGGGCGAGGTGGGCGCGGTGATGCTGGCGGGCCAGGGGCGGGGCGAGGACCTGGCCCCGAGCGCCGAGGGGCTGCTCCTCCTGGTGCAGGACGGCGCGAGGCTCGTGCGCACGCTGCGCCCCACGGGGACGCTGGCCCGGGCGGTGCTCAGGGTCCGGGGCGCGCGCCCCACGCGCTTTGTACGGTGCGGGCAGGAGTCCTGGCTGGCCTTCGGGGTGAGCCCCCCGCCGAGGCTGGCGGCGCTGCCGGTGCCGTGCGTCTCCCGGGGCCGCGGCGGGGAGTAGCGTACTAAACCGCGTCTACCTTGGGAACCGTAGTTCTGCGGCCGAGCCGCGTCGCGCCGCGGCGTTGCTCATCGCTCGCGTGGCGCTGCCACGCGTCGCTCTTCGCGCCTTGCGGCGCTTGCGTCTCGTTGCAGAACTAAGGTTCCCAAGTTAGACGCGGTTTAATTGTGGCGCGGGGGTGAAACTTTTCCGTCGGCTCGCGTCTAGTTCCCTCGGCGGAGGTGAGCGATGAAACAAACCGAAGGGGGCTCAGGGCCGAGCCGTCGCGCGGTGCTGTACGCCGAGGACGTCGCGGGCCTGTCCCTCTACCAGCCAGCGGAGGAGGCGCGAGGGCCTCGGCCTTCAGGCCGAGGGTGAAGCGCCCCCGCGGACGTGGACAGAGAATGTCACCGTCCATCTTGCGCGAGGTGACGGTGTGTGGGAGGGGATGAGGGCGATGGGGTACCGGGTGGTAGAGCTCGCGTGGAGGCCACGCTCCGAGGTGGCCTGGGCGCTCTTCACCACGGCCCGCAGGGCGGCAGCCTCCCTCTGGAACGAGATGCTTGTGCGCCACGCCCGCCTTCGCCGTCTGGGGTGCAGGTGGCCCACCCTCGCGCGGTGGATGCAGTGGGCCAAGGGACGCGCGACGGGCCTGTCCGCGCAGAGCGTCCAGCAGCTCGTGCGGGACTTCTGTGAGGCCGTCTCCGCCGCCACGGCAGAGCGAAAGGCGCAGCGGGCCCGCGGGGAAGAGGTCACGACCAGGTACCCCTGGCGGCGCCGAAGGTACCGGGACGTGCCGTACACCAACCAGGAGGCCAAGGTTCGAGACGGGTTCCTGCGCCTGCCCCACGGCAGGGGCCAGGGCGTGCTCCGGGT
>JACRDB010000135.1 GCA_016218725.1 Deltaproteobacteria bacterium | reverse complement strand
GCGGTCCGTGCGTTCTCAAGCAGCGAGGGGGTCTCGGCGCGAGGGGTGCTCCGGCAGGCGCAGCACGCGCCTCTCCAGTCCATGTCGCCACGCCTCCCCACCCCGCCTCCCCGAGAGCTCGCTCTCTGCAACCGCGCGGAGGCGCGGTGACCGCCTTCCGTAGCCCGGGGTGAGCGACGCGACCTCAGGGACCCTATCCCTGGCGAACCCCGGGGCTCCACCGCCCAGCCCCAGGCGAAGTCCGAGCTCCGCGGCGCCTTGGAGGAGCGGTCCCGACCAGACCGCAACGTGATGGCGCTTAACGCCTATGGGGGTTGGGGGGGTGAGGTCGCCGTGCGGTCTCGTGTCGGTGGCCCCGAATCGCCACCGGGGGCCCGCGTTGCGCTAGAACCTCCCCATGGCCGAGACGCAACCGCCCGCGGGCGCCGGGCTCCTGACGGTCCGGAGGATCCACCGCCGGGACCTCAACCGTGTCTGGGAGTTCTTGAAGCTCAGCTTCCGGGAGGTCAACCGCGAGACCGTGGAATACCAACGCCCCCGGTCCAAGAAGCGCTTCCTGGAGGTGTACGAGGAAGAGGGCATCGAGCAGCTCCTCTTCGTGATCGCCCGCGGGGGGCGCGAGGAGATCTGCGGCTACGCCGAGTGCGCCTTCGCGGTCACCGGCACCGACAACTGGATGAACGAGCGGTATTTTCGTTCCCGGGAGATGCGGCCGCTCTTCGTCGAGGAGCTCGCGGTGCACCCGGAGCACCAGGGCCGCGGGATCGGGGCCTTCATGCTGGACCAGCTCGAGCACCTGGCCAGGCTCCGAGGCTGCACCCACCTGGTGCTGGAGGTGGCGGAGAACAACCAGCACGCGCTGTCGTTCTACCGTCGGCGCCACTTCCAGAAGCTGGACGCGGCGATCTTCATGGCGAAGCGCATCACCATGGACGCGGAGCTCCTGCCGCCGAGGCCCATGAAGACCCCGAAGGAGCCCCCCGCGGAGGCGCCCGGGGCGAGCCCGAAGCGCCCGAGGAAGAAGGCCCCGACCGACGGCTCAGCGGGGTAGGAGGTAACGCACCCAGACGAGCCTCCGGAGCGCCGCCAGGCCCCCGAGGAGGAAGGGCTCCCGCGCGATGGCCACCCGACCGAAGAAGCTCGCCACCTCGGGCTCGACGCCGCCGGTGAGGCACAGGAGCGTGGTCTGGTCGGGGTTCTGATAGGTGTCCCAGCGCCAGCGGGTGCCCGTGAGCTCCCCGGAGGTCCCCTCCAGCAGCACCGCCGTGGGGCCGAGCGAGCGGCGCAGGACGGTGCCCTCGGCGTGGTCCCAGGAGCCGTCCAGGCGCACCGTGGCCTGGAGGGTGTCGGGCTGCGGCCCCGGGGTGATGCCCTCGGCGTGAAAAGGCGGGAGCAGCGCGTGGTAGCGCCCGAGGTCCGAGACGTGGGCGATCACCTGGTCCGGCGGGACGTTGGTCTGGGCGATGCCCGTCACCTGCTGCACGGCGCCCTCGGGCGAGAGCTCGAAGGCCAGCACGTACCAGTGGGACACCAGGGTCCACCACGGGCCGTGCGGCGGCGGCCGGAGCTCTCCGGGAGGGGGGCTGTTGTTGGCGGGCCGCACCGGTACGGGGTGCCCGGCCAGCGTGGAGGCCCTCCGCGCCGCGGACTGCACCAGGGACAGGTCCACGGCGACGCCCATCCCGATGGTGTAGGTGGGGTTCACGGCAGCCTGGCGCAGGAGCCAGTGCCCTCGGTTGGGCTCGGCCCAGGTGGTGAGCACCACCAGGGTCTCCGAAGGCCCCTCGCGGTAGAGGTCCCAGCGCGCGCCCGCGGGACCGAACTCCGATTGGGTGACCCCTACGTCCACCCGGGTCGGGGACACGTCCGTGAGGGTGCAGGTGGCCGACAGGTCCAGCAGCGCCCCGGTGGTGGTGAAGCGGTACGCCGCGCGGTTCCCGTGCCGCGAGAGGAGCTGCGACGTATTGATCGCGGGGATGTACTGAGGCCAGGAGGCGCCATCTACCAGCACGTCATGGACGACCCCCAGCGGCGCGTGGACCGCCATGGCCACCACGGCGCGCGCGTCCGCGGGCTCCAGCACCTTGACCAGCGCCGCGGCGCCGCGGAGCGCCAGGGGCCTGAGCGCCGCCAGGTCCGCAGGATCCAGCGCCGTCAGGCGCGGCGACGGCGGCGCGGGCTGGGCGCTCGCGCCGCGGGGCGCAGCGCCGAGCGCGAGGCACGCTCCAAGGGATAGAAGCAGGCGTCGAGGCATATTCCCCCTTGGACGAGGGTAGCACCCTGGCGATTCATCGGCCCTCGGAGGGCGTTGCGGTCTGGCCTCGGCTGAGCCACGCTCACGCCCCCATGAAGATCGAAGTGCTCGGCACGGGCGTGGTCCATCGGAAGCCCGACGTCTCCGTGCTCAAGGTCTCCTGCCATGTGGTGGCCGACAAGGCGGCCGCGGCCAGGGCTACCCACGCTGCGGCCTCGGAGCGCATCGCCGCGGTGCTCCGCGACGCCAGGGTTGGCCCCCAGGATCTCCGCGGCTCGGGCTTCTCTCTCGGCGAGCACTACAAACAGACCAACCAGGGGCAGCAGCGCGCGGGGTTCTATGTCCAGAGTGAGCTGTCCTTCGCCGTGAGGGAGCTGGCCGACGTGGCGCTCCTCTTCGACCTCCTGACCGCCGCGGGGGCCACCCGCATCGAGGGGCCAAACCTCGAGGTCTCCGACGAGGACACCCACCGCATGACCGCCCGGTCCCTCGCCTACGCCGACGCGCTCAAGAAGGCCGAGGCCTATTGCGCCGCCGCGGGCCTCAGGGTGCTTGGCCCCCTGGACATCATCGAGCAACCCTCGCACTACAACTCCGGCCCGCCCGGGAAATTCCTGGGCGAAGACGGCGCCGTGGTGGTCTCCTCCAAGGCCATCACCGTCGCCGCCAGGGTGACCTTCGAGGTCGAGCGCCTAGAGGTGTGAGAGCGTAGGGCGCTGTAGGGTCCCGTGGGTCAATGTGGCAGCACATGGAAGACGTCCCGGAGCGCGATCACGGCGATGCCCATCAAGCCCTCGCCCGCGACGATGCCGCTGGCCACGCTGACCCGGAAGCGCCCGGCCAGGTCCTTGGCGTAGCGATCCAGGAGGAAGGCCGTGAGGGCCCCGAAGAACATCGCCAGGCTGTCGTTGGCGTCGATTACGAGCGCGATGCCGAGGCCCGTAGCGCTCGGCAGGTAGGGCCTCCAGCGCTCCGGGGCGAACTCCTCCAGGACGGCCAGCGCCGCGCCGACGGCGAGCCCCACGAAGATCCCGAGGAGCGCGTACTGCGGGAGGTTGCTCGGGCCGTCCTTCAGGAGCTTGGCCACGCTGGCCCAGGCGAGCGCGGCGGGCACGGCCAGCTCGTTGCCGAGCTTCTCGGGCTTCGCCAGGAGGAGGTAGATGGGCACGCAGGCGAGGGAGCCCGCGAGGACCCCGAGGAGCTGGGCCCAGAACTGCTTGCGAGGGGCGCCGCCCAGGAGGTAACCGGTCTTGACCTCGGTGAGGAGGTCCGCGGCGTGGGCTGCGGAGCCCGCGGTGACCGTGGCGGTCATGAGGTTCGCCGAGGCGTTTCCAGGGACCAGCACCCCGAAGAGGAGCTGGGTGATCTTCCCCATGGCGCCGATGGGGGTGATGTTGGTCTCGCCGGTGGCGCGCGCGGCCACCACGCTGAGCACGAAGGCCATGGCCACGGACACGATCCCTTCGAGCACCGGGACGCCGAACCAGGCGCGCTGCATGTACACGCAGCCCGCGCCGCAGACGGTCACCCCGATGACGAACCAGCGCGAGGGCACCTCCACCTCGGCGAGGGGATCCGAGGAGCCGCCGTCCCCGCCCGAGCGCGCCTGGCGCACCATGGCCCCGAGGCCCTCCAGCGAACGAAGGACGGTCTTCCAGCGGAAGGCGAAGGCCACGATGGAGCTGGACACCACGAGGGAGGTGCCCGGCCACACGGACCACTTGGACCGGATCTCCACGTAGAGCCTGGCGGGGTCGCGCACCGCGAGGACGTGGGCGTGGTCCGCCGCGGCGCGGAAGGACCGCCACAGGGCGTCATCGCGGAGGGCCTCCGGGGGCGCGAGGCGCAGGACCTCGTGGGACAGGAGCCAGGGCCCCAGGATGGTGTAGTTCACCAGGGCCCCGAGGAGGAGGCTGGCGCACACCCTCAGCCCCACGATGGAGCCCGCGGCGTACAGGAGCAGGGAGGTGTTGAGCCGCAGGCTCCAGGCCCCTAGCGGGTGCCCCGCGAGCGCCCCCGGCAGCGGGAGGTACTCCGGCAGGCGCCGCAGGACGCCGAGCTTGCACTCGACGATGAACTTCACCACGGCGGCGAAGGCGCCCCCGGCGATGAGGCTCCAGGCCTTGGCCATGGCCTCCCGGCCGTGCGAGTGCATGGTCTTGATGGTCTCGGCGCAGACCACCCCGCTCGGGAACCGGAGCTGCTCGGCGTTGATCATGCTGCGCTTGAGCGGCACCGCCACGCACACCCCGAGGGAGGCCACGAAGAGCATCCAGAGCATGAGCTGCGGGAGCGTGAGGTCCGGCGTGGTGATCACGCCCTCCTTGCGCAAGAGGGTCATCGCCGGGATGCTGCTGACCAGCCCCGCGGAGGCCATGTACGCCGCCGCCGAGGCCGCCGTCTGCGAGGTGTTGTTCTCCAGCATGGACAGGGGCCGGATGCTCGGGAACAGCGCCCCAGCCCCGCGGAACAGGGCGAAGGCCAGCACGCTGGACGTGATGCTCATGCCGAAGATCCAGCCGATCTTCAGGCCGATGTAGAGGTCGCTCACGGACAGGAAGGCCCCGAGGAGCATGCCCGTGACGGCGGCCCTCACGGTGAGCTGGGGGCTCTTTCGGTCGTAGACCTTCTCCAGCCAGGCGCGGTCCCGGGCGGCGATGGCCTCCGGGTCCCGCAGGGGGGACAGGTCCAGGGGGAAGTCCGAGGGCTTCGCGGCGGAGGGCGCGTCGTCGGCGGGGGCGCTCATGGCGGCGCCCAGTCAAGCACGGAAGCGCCGCCAAGTGCGACCGTTTCAGCCCTCGGAGCCTCGGGCGACGAGCTTCGCCCAGGGGTCCTGGAGCCCGATGGTGCGGTTGAACACCAGCGCGCCGGGGACCGAGTCCCTGGTGTCCGCGCAGAAGTACCCGAGGCGCTCGAACTGGAAGCGCTCCCCGGGGGCGCAGGAGGCGAGGTACGGCTCCACCCGGCAGTGCCTCAAGACCTCCAGCGAGTCCCGGTTCAGGTGGTCCTTCCAGGAGCCTCCCTCGGGGACATCCATGGGGTTCTCGACCTTGAAGAGCCGATCGTAGAGCCGCACCTCGGCGGGCACCGCGTGGGCGGCGCTCACCCAGTGGAGCGTGGCCTTGACCTTGCGCCCGTCCGGGGCGTTGCCCCCGCGGGAGGCCGGGTCCCAGGTGCAGCGAAGCGCCGTCACCTGCCCGTCGGTCTTCTCCACCCCGACGCAGGTCAGGAGGCAGGCGTAGCGCAGGCGCACCTCGCGCCCCGGGGCGAGCCGGAAGAACTTCTTCGGCGGGTCTTCGAGGAAGTCCTCGCGCTCCAGGTAGAGCTCCCGGGTGAAGGGCACCTTGCGCGAGCCCAGCTCGGGCTTGTCGGGGTGCAGGGGCGCGTCAAGCCACAGGACCTCGCCCTCTGGGAGGTTCTCCACCACGACCTTGAGGGGTCGGAGCACGGCGAGCACCCGTGGGCAACGGGCGTTCAGGTCCTCCCGGAGCGCGTGCTCCAGGAGCGAGACGTCCACCACCCCGTCTCTACGCGCTACGCCGACGCGGTCGCAGAAGTTACGCAGGGCCTCCGGGGTGACGCCCCGGCGGCGCTGCCCGGCGAGGGTAGGCATCCTCGGGTCGTCCCAGCCCGAGACGTGGCCCTCCTCCACGAGCTGCTGCAGGCGCCGCTTGGAGAGCACCGTGTAGGACAGGTTGAGCCGCGCGAACTCGATCTGCCGGGGCCTCTCCGGCACCTTGAGGGCCGCGAGGAACCACTCATAGAGCGGCCGGTGGTTCTGGAACTCCAGCGTGCAGATGGAGTGTGTGATGCCCTCCAGCGCGTCGCTCTGCCCGTGGGCCCAGTCGTACATCGGGTAGATGCACCACGCGTCGCCCGTGCGGTGGTGCCGCGCGTGGCGGATGCGGTACAGGAGCGGGTCCCGGAGGTTCAGGTCCGGCGAGCGCATGTCGATCTTCGCGCGCAGGACGTGGGCCCCGTCCGGGAACTCCCCCGCCCGCATGCGACGGAGGAGGTCCAGGTTCTCCTCCACGGAGCGGCCGCGGAAGGGGCTGTCGGTGCCCGGGCGGTGGAAGTCCCCCCGGCCGGCTCGAATGGCCTCCAGGTCCTGGCTGTCCACGTAGGCGAGGCCCTCGCGCACCAGCGCCTCGGCCCACTGGTAGAGCTGCTCGAAGTAGTCCGACGCGAAGCGCACGGCCCCGTCCCACTGGAAGCCTAGCCACCGCACGTCCGCCTGGATGCTCTCGACGTACTCCACCTCCTCGGTGGTGGGGTTGGTGTCGTCGAAGCGCAGGTTGCAGGCGCCCCCGTGGCGCTGGGCGAGGCCAAAATTCAAGCAGATGGACTTGGCATGCCCCAGGTGCAGGTACCCGTTGGGCTCCGGCGGGAAGCGCGTGCGCAGGGTTCTCGGGGTTCCCTGGGCCTGGGCAAGCTCCTCACGAACAAGGTCGTCGATGAAGTTCCCAGGGGCCTCGGCGTCGGGCTTCGCGTCTCTCATGGCGGAGCTCTGGAGCCTAGCGCACGGCGCCCAACCTTCAACCGCCTACTCCGACGACAGCACCACGTCCCCGCCGACGCGCTGCCCGTCGCTGGCGAGGCGCCGGAAGGCCACCACCAGGCGGTCCCTGGTGAGCTCGCAGTAGGCCAGGCCGAACTCCCGGCCGCTCCAGGAGAGGGAAGGCATCAGCGCGAGGGGGCCGCCCACCACGGTGCGCGCGGGCCCGGCGGCTACGCCCTGGCCGTTGAAGCGCGCGAAGCGCACCTCCCCCCCGCGGGTGTTCAAGTGCGCGAAGGCCACCCCGTAGCCCTCCCCCGCGGAGGCCAGGGACGGCCCGAGCATCAGCGCGTCGCGGCCCGTCACCGCCCTCGGCGCCACGGCCACGGACGAGGGCCCGGCCCCGGCGTGCATGAGCTGGCTCGACGGCTCCTCCTCGTCCTCCACCTGCACGTCGTTCTCCCAGACGACGCCGAAGTGCCTGCCGCCCCAGGCTACCGCCGCCGCGCCGTTCATCCCGTCCGTGGTGCCCAGCCGGTACGAGGGCCTCGCCTCGCCGCTGGCGCCCGCGAACGCAAAGAGCGTCTGGGCCTTCTCATCCCGAGGGATGAAGGTGCTCCACGCGAGGCCGTAGCCGTCCCCGTTCCAGGCCAGGCCCGCCAGGCCCGTGGCGAGGAACCCCTGGGACACCGTGCGGTCGGGGCCCTCCCTGCCCCCCGAGGGGCGCACCCTCGCGAGGCGCAGGGACAGCCCCCCGTCGGTGCCCACGTGGTACCAGCTCACCCCCAGCTCCCGCCCGTTCCAGACCACGTCCCCGCCGAGGCCCATGGCGCCGCTGGCCGAGAGCCTCTCGGGCCTGCCCACCGCCGCGCCCTCGGGGCTCACACGCTGGAGCTGCACGCTCACGTCGTCCTCGGCGATGTCCGTCCACACCACGCCATAGCCCTGCGAGGTCCACGCCAGCCGGGGGAAGAGCTTCACGCTAGGCGACCGCGTCAGGCGCACCGCCGAGCCCACCTTGCGCCCCTCGGCGTCCACCCGCGCGAACCACAGGTCCAGCACCTCTTCGTCCTCCAGGCCCACCCACGCGACGCCGTAGCCTCCCCCGTTCCACGCCACCGACGGCAGGATCGACACGTCGCTGCCCCGCGCGTGGAGGTAGGGCCCGAGGGCGCCCACGGCCCCGGAGGGGTCCTCGCAGCGGGACGTCCCGCAGGTGTGGTCGCTCACACACACCTGGCCGGAGCCCGCGCAGCGCCCCGGCACCGGGAGCCACCCTCGGGTCCCTGCCCGGGGCCGCGAGAGAGACCCCACCGCGGTCGGCGCGGCCCTGCGGTGGCTCCTTTCGAGCGCGCCCGCGGCGCCCAGGAGCCCGAGGCACAGGGCTACCCTCGGCAGGGCCTCGGCGGAGGTACGGAGCACGTGCAGGTTCTTCTCGTGTTCACGGCGCATCGGACACCTCTCTGGGGCGGTACCGTACCGCGTCCCGGCGCCCTTGCACGTCCGAACGGTCAGCCTCGGGCGCCGGGCGTCGCCACGGAGAACGCCGGGGGATTGATCCGTGAGGCGCGACACTGCGGGCACTGCCCCGGCGCGGTGTACCGCTCCCGGGACCGGAAGACAAAGCCGCACCCGATGCACTCCGCGGGGGTCACCACCAGGCGCTCCCCCTGGGCCCGCAGGGTGCGCGCGAGGTGCTCCAGCTCCGACAAGACGTCCCTCTCGCGCGCATGCACCGCCGCGGAGAGCTCCTCCGCGGTGACCACGAGCCCCGCCCGAAGCTCCCGCAGGAGCGCGCTACGGACGGTCTCCGTCTTCTCCTTGGGGGTGGTCGGCGCGCGGCTCAAGGGACCCACCGGGTGCCCGGGGAATGAAAGAGGCCGGTGGACCCTGAGGAACCAACCGGCCTTGAAGAGTCAGAGCGGGTGATGGGATTTGAACCCACGACGTCAACCTTGGCAAGGTTGCACTCTACCACTGAGTTACACCCGCAGCGTGAGGGGGGACTTATACCACCCCACGGACGTCCCGTCAAGGGCGCCTACTCGTATCTCAGGCCCTCCACGGGGGTGAGCCTGGAGGCCCATATGGCAGGGACCAGCGACGCCACCAGGGCGATCACCATGGACACCAGGGCCGTCAGGGCGAACTCCGCCACGCTGGGGCGCACGGGCACGAAGCGTATGAGGTACACCTGCGAGTCCAGGGGGAAGTGGTACCGCATGAGGAGCCCGCAGGTGAGGGCCCCGAGGGAAAGCCCCAGGCCCGTGCCCAGGGCGCCCACGGCCAGGCCCTGCACGAGGAAGATGCGCAGGATGGACGACTCCGGCGCGCCCATGGCCTTCAAGATGGCGATCTCGCGCTTCTTGTCGAGCACCACCATCACCAGCGTGGCGATCACGTTGAACGCCGCGATGATGATGATGATGGTGATCACGAAGCTCAGCGCCAGCTTCTGGAGGGCCAGGGCCGTGAACAGGTTGTGGTTCAGGCTCTCCCAGTCCAGCGTGTGGTAGGCCCCGCCGCCCAGGGCGTGCTCGATCCGGTGGCCGATGGCCCGCGCCCGGTCGATGTTGCGCACCTTGACCTCGACGCCGGTCACCGCGTCCCCCTGGTCGAAGAAGCGCTGGGCCTGCCACAGGTCCACGTACACCAGCCGCGAGTCGTACTCATCGAAGCCCGCGTCGAAGATCCCCGTCACCCGGAAATCCCTCGCGCGGGGCGAGGCGCCCTGCCGAACCAGCGCCGCGTCGGCGCCCGTGAGGGGAGAAATGATCCGCACCTCGTCCCCCACCCGCAGCCGTAGGTTCCTGGCCAGGGTCTTTCCCACGATCACGCCGGGCAGGATCGCCGTCGGGTCCCGGCCGCGCTGGCTGGCCTCCTGGGCCACCTCACGCCCGAGCGCGTCCAACGGGTCGCTCCCGGAGGGGTCATCGGGGGGCGGCACATAGGTGGGCGTCGCCCCGGAGGGGAGAAGATCCCGAGGAGCCTCGGGTGTAGCTGTCTGTGGGGTCGGGTGGGTCGCCGTAGGTGTCTGTGGGGAGGGCGTTGTCGGGAGCGCGGGCAGGGCGGGCGGCGGGTGATCCACGGCGCGGCCGTTGCGCACCTCACGGGTGGCGCGGGCGATGTAATCGTCGAGGGTGTGGTCTCCGCGGGTGGAGCGCTCTTCGTGAGGGGCGTCCGGGGGGGCGCTGTGCGGTGCCCGGAGGCCCTGGAGGCTCCCGGCGACGAGGTACGTGGGCAGGTCCAGCACCTGACCGAGGAGCTCCGGGTCGGCGCCCTTGACCAGCACGCCAGCGATGCGGTCCCCGCGGGTGATCATCATGGGGTTGATGAGAAACGGCGCGGCGCCCACGACGCCCGGCGTGGCGCGGACCGTGGCCATGACCTCGCGGTACTCGGTGAAGTCCCAGCCGTACTTGAGCACCAGGACGTGGGCGTTGACGCCCAGGACCTTGTCCCGGAAGGCGTCCTGGAAGCCCGAGGTGATGGCCAGCACCGCCGAGAGGGCCCACACCCCGAGGGCGATGCCCACGATGGCGATGGTGCCGATGATGGAGACAAAGGCCTTGCGACGGGCCTTGAGGTACCGCGCGGCGACCAGGAGGGCGAAGTCCACGTGTCCCGGAGGTGTAGCGCGGCCGGCGCCGGGCGGCTATGGGTGTGCATCGCCCGCGGCGAGGATTACACTGGGAGGGTGCTTAAGAGGGCTGTGGTCGTCGCCGCGTTCGCGCTGGCGCTGTCGCGGTGCGCGAACCAGGCACCAAGGGATGCGCCGGACGCGGCCCCGCCGGACACCTCGCCGCCGCGGTGTGGCGTGCGCTTTGACCCCGGCGGTGCGGTTCGCGTCCGCAGCAGCGAGGAGGTGACGCTCCGGGTGGTGCTCGCCCCGCCGGAGTCCGGCGCTGAGGTGCGCTTCGGGCTCCTCGGGGACGCGCGCGACGCGTCGCTGTCGGGCATGCGCGGGGAGAGCGACGGCGCGGGGGTGGCCACGGTGCACCTGGTGGCGCCGAGCGGCCCGGGGAGCTTCCGGGTGCGCGCCAGCCGCGCATGCGGCGCCGAGGCCCAGGTGACCGTGGACGTCTCCGACCGGGGCTTCGGTGGCCTGGACGTGGTGGCGGCCTACCGCGGGGCGAGGCAACCCACCGGGCTCGTGGTGAACCTGTACCGCGCCCCGGGCTGCGACGCCCTGGTGGGCCTGGAGCCCGATCGCTCCGCGAGGCTGCCGCCCGCGGGCGGCAGGGTGGAGTTCCGGGGCCTGCCCGCGGGCGTGGAACACGTGGTGCGCGCCGTGGTCGAGGGCAACCGCGCCCTGGTGCTGGCCTCCGGGTGCGCGGGGACCTGGCGGGTGGAGAGCGACCGCTCCGCCGAGGCCACGCTGCTCTTCAATGACAACCCGCTGCGCCTGGGGGCGGTGTATGACCTGTCGCTGGCGTTCGACCTCGGGGCCGTGGCCGCGCGGGCGGCGGCCCGGTGGCGCGCGCCCGTGGAGGCCGAGCTGGCCTCCGCCGGGGGCGAGGGGCTCTTCCTGGGCGTGGAGCTGGCCCCGGCCGTAGGCGCCGCCGCCCCTCCGGGGCTCGGCCCCGCCGCGCAGGTGGCCTTCGAGCGCGCCGTGCGAGAGCGCCTGGCCATGGAGGTGTCCATGGCCCTCGTGCGCAGCGATCGGCTCCTCGGGACGCTCTTCGGGCGCCTGGCGGAGGCCACCGCGGCGTCCCTCGGGAGCGTCCGAGCCCACGGCACGCTGGAGGTCACCACCCGCGACGGAGACGTCGAGGCGCCCCTCCACGCGCTCACGTACACCCTGGACCCCGGCACCCCGGAGGTGCGCGGCGACGACGTGCTCACCGTCGCCGAGGGCACCGGCGTCGTGTCCTTCACCCGCGCCGCGGGCGACGGCGTGGACGTGCGCCTTGCGGCCGCCCCGGCGCCCTTCACGGCCCTGAGCCTCAGCGCCCTGGCGGCCACCCTCGCAAGGCTCCGGGTGACCCAGGCCTCGGAGTACGTCGCCCTCGCCGTGTGCCCGCTGGTAGCGCCGATCCTGCGCCCCGCCGCCGGCGCCTGTGATGAAGCCTGCCTCCAGGCAGCTTGCAGGGTCAGCGTCCAGCGCCTGGGGCGCGCCTTCGAGGCCGCCGTGGCCGCCAGCGAACCCCGACGCGCCGCCGTGGACCTGCGCTTCTCCGCGCCCGCCCACGCGCCGCCCGGAGAGCTCCTGATCGATCGCCTCGCGGGCCCCGCCGTGGGCGCCTTCCGGGACTCTCCAGACCCGCCCGTGGCGGCCGTCGCCGAGGTGACCCTCCAGACCCCAGTGGAGCCGTGACCGCCGAGCGCTCGCTGGAGGCTCTGCTTACGCTCCGGCGCCAGGCCGAGCGCGACGCCGAGGACGCCCTGGCCCTGCGCCTCTCCGAGCGCGACGCCGCTGCGCGCGCCGTGCGCGACGCCGAGGCGAGGCGAGACGCCGCCGCCGCCGCGCTCCGCGAGGCCCGCGAGGCCACCCCGGTGGACGGCACGCTGGCGCTCCTCCGAGAGGGCGACGCCTGGCGCCGGCGGCTCGCAGACGCGGTGACGCTCGCGCGCCAGAGCGTCTCCAGGGCCACCGAGGCGCTCTCCAGCGCCGAGGCCCTCGCGGGCGAGGCCCGGGGGAAGCTCGCCCTGGCCTCGGGGCGCCGCAAGGCCCTCGAAAAGCGCTTGGAGGCGCTGGCCCAGGAGCGTCAGCGGGTCGCCGAGCGCCGTCAGGAAGCCGACGGCGACGACCTGCTCAACGCTCGGTTTGCGCGGCCCCGAGGGTGATCACCCGGTCGGCGCGGCCAAGGAGCGCCGGGTCGTGGGAGGCCACCAGGACCATGCGCCCCCGACGTGCCTCCCCCACCAACAGGTCCACCACGCGCTCGGCCAGCGGGCGGTCCAGGCCCGCCGTGGGCTCGTCCAGCACCACCAGGGGCCCCGGGTGCAGCACCGCCCGCGCGACCCCGAGGCGCTGGACCTGCCCGGTGGAGGGCAGTATCCCACCTGGACCTACCTCCGTCTGAAGGCCCTCTGGGAGGCCCAGGACCCAGGGCTGGAGCTCCAAGGCTGCCAGGACTTCGTTCATGCGCGAGGTTGGGGGGCGACCCAGGAGGAGGTTCAGCGCGAGGGAGGCCGGGAGGAGGGGCGGGGGCTGCGTCGCCAGACCGCAGCCAAGAACGGAGCCCAGGGGAGGCTCCCGGAGGCCTCCCTCGGCGGGGCGGAGACCCACCACGGCGTCGAGGGCGCTGGTCTTCCCAACGCCCGAGGGCCCCGCAAGGACCACCAGTCCGCCGGGCTCCAGGCGTAGGGAGAGGCCCTCCACGGGGCGCCGCTGCCCTCGGAGGACCGAGAGCCCCTGAATGACAACGGCATCCTCGACGCGCACCGCGGCAGGGTTGCAAGCCAAGGCTTCCAGGGCTGCGAGGTCCACCAGGGCGCTGGCGCCGTTGGCGGCCTGGAGTTGCACCCCGCCAAGGCTTCGCAGGGATCTCCAGGCGAGGAACACCACATAGAAGAAGCCCAGGGTGGCGTCCAGGGTCCGGGGCTCCGGGGGACCCAGGGCGCCCAGCACCGCCACCACGGAGAGCGCCCCGAGGAGCTCCGCGGCCGGGGACGACAACGCCGAGAGCCAATGCCTCCTGCGCTCCTCGGCGCCGAGGGCCCGCACCGTACCGGCCAGCCCCGAGAGCACGGCCTCCCGAGCGCCATGGGCCGTGACCACCGGCGCCACCGAGGGCAGGGCCGCCGCCCAGGAGGCCACCCGGTCCCAGAGGCGCCGGGCGCGCGAAGCGCCCTGGTCCTGCCTGCGGGCTCCAGTCCGCAGGAGGGAGAGAACCAGCGCCCACACCAGGAGCACCACGCCGAAGAGGGCCGGGCGCAAGAAGAGCGCAGCGGCGGAGAGCACCACCACGGAGACCCCATCGCGCAGGAGGGCGGTGCACACGGACACACAGCCCTGGGCCACGACGGCGGGGGCGTCGAGGATCCGGGCGACGGCCCCGCCGGGGCCCAGGGACTCCAGGGCAGGCAGCGGGAGGGCGAGCACCAGGGAGGCCGCCCGGAGCCTCCGGCGCTCCACGATGGCCGTCGAGAGGGCGCTCCAGGCGAAGGCCTCGGCGGCGGTGGAGAGCGCACGGAGGAGCGCGACGGCGACCAGGGTGCCCAGGACCGCACCCCGTGTCCACGCCCATGACCGCAATGTCATGGCGGAGGTCGGGGAGAACCTTGGCGCCTCCCAGGCGTCTGAAGATCCCACCAGCAGCCGCACCACCGGTCCCAGGAGGAAGCCCTGTGTCGCCGTCGAGATGGAAGCCCCCAGGGCACCCAGGGTCCCTAGAAGAACCCATGCCCGGTGGGGCAGAGCCTCGGCCAGGAGGCTCCCCGGGCCGGGCAGGGCAGGGCCCCTCCCGGGGGCGGAGGGGCTCCCGGCTGGCGCGAAAGGGGCAGGGAATGACACGGCTGTGCGGATTGGGGGTTTACAGCCCCCGGGGAAGAACCAAAGGTTGTAGCGAGTTTCTTACTCCATGCAAGTAGCCCTGAGCGTCGGGCGCGCCCCGTGCATCCAAAGCACGAAGGCGAAGGTGAGAGGATTTTTTCGTGACAACAGGGAACCAGAACCCGACGCGGCGCGTACGCGTTCGCCGGGTTGCGAAGGCCGCCGCCCCCCCGGAGGGGCGCGGCGCACCGCGGGCGTCCCGCCCGGGAGGAGCGAACCGGCTACACAGTGAGCGTGGCACGAGGATCGCTTTCAACAAGAACAGGGCCCCGGGTGTCACGCCCCCGGAGCCTGGGCGGAGCACGGCCCCCCTCCCGTGCAACCCGCCGTCCGAGTCCGAGAGCGGGGGAGGCATGAGTCCCATGGTGAAGCGCAACGACGCCAAGGTGCTGACCGACGAGAGGGAGACCCTGCGGCCTGCCGCAGCGGCGACCCTTTCGGCCACGCCGACCACTACGACGACTTTCGGGGACGCCGAACCGCAGGAGTCGGAGCTCACGGAGATCGCCGCCGAGGGCCTCGTGACTCCCGCCGAGGACGACCTCGCGGAGGGCACCCTTGCCCGGTACTTCCGGGACATGGCGGTGCACCCCGTGATGGAGCCCGCGGAGGAGGTCAGCGCGGCCAAGGACTTCGAGCAGGCGGAGCTGGACCGTTGGTCCGCGGCGCTGTCGTACCCACCCGCCGCGGAGCACGTCCTGCGGGTGGTGGAGCAGTGCCTGACGGACCTGGCGGAGCCCGTGGAGCTCCCGGAGCTCGAGCGGCTCCGGAGGCTCGTGCGGGACTTCCGCAAGGCCCGCAGCCGCATGGACAAGCGCGCCCAGGTCCGCTGGGACGCGGAGGTCACCAGCCTCTCGCGCAAGCTCCGGGAGCTGGACGCCGACCGGCTCTTCATCGAGGCCGTGGAGGAGGACCTCGGGCGCATCGCCCGGGGCCCGGACGACCTGGAGGACGAGACCGACGAGCCGGGCATGGTGCTGTCCGCGGGCTTCAAGCGCTACCTGGAGGGCGTCTGCGCCGGGCGCGAGGCCGTCTTCCGGGTGAAGAACCGCTTCGTGGCGGCGAACCTCCGGCTCGTGGTGTCCATCGCGCGGCGCTACAACCGCGGGCGCATGCCGCTGATTGACCTCATCCAGGAGGGCAACATCGGCCTGATCAAGGCCGTGGAGCGCTTTGACCACACCCGGGGCTACCGGTTCAGCACCTACGCGAGCTGGTGGATCCGCCATGCCATCTCCCGGGCCCTGGCCGACAAGGGCCGGGCGGTGCGCATCCCCGTGCACATGCTGGACACGTACAACCGCGTCCAGCGCGCCACGCAGCTCATCACCGCCCGCGAGGGCCGGGAGCCCTCCGTGGAGGAGCTGGCCAACGAGACCGGCATCGCCGCGGAGAAGCTCGAGCGCATCCAGAAGGACTGGGCCGAGACCCCGTTCTCCCTGGACCGCCCCGTCAACGACGAGGACGGCCGGAAGTTCATTGACTTCCTCCAGGACGAGAACCTCGCCTCGCCCTTCGAGCACGTGGTCAACACCTCCTGGTCCCAGGAGGTGCGCCGCCTGCTCGACACCCTGTCGCCCATGGAGGCCCGCATCCTCCGGTGGCGCTTCGGCCTCGACGACGAGGAGGAGCTCACCCTCAAGGAGATCGGCGACAAGTACAACCTCTCCCGGGAGCGCATCCGCCAGCTCCAGGAGCAGGCCCTCTGCAAGATCCGCAAGCAGCTCCGGGACTGAGCCCGGGAGCGCCCTCACCTCTCCATCCCACCCCACATTCCCCCACAAAACCCCACACGGTCCCGATGACAGAGTATGTCACCGGGACCGTGTCCCGGGGCCTCCTCGGACGTACCTTGAGGGTATGGAAAACACGTTGAAACGAGCCCTGCGCGTGCTGGGTTACGTGCAGTCCACGGGCACCCAGGACCCCCACCGGATCGCCGTGGCCCTGGTCCTCCCGCTGGCCGCGGTACGCAGGGATTTAAGGGCCCTGCGCGAGGCCGGGGCGCTGGCGGAGGCCGCCGCCCCGGAGACCGCGGCGGCGGCCAATGACGGCGCCATGCCGCCGCCGGTGCTCCTGACGCCGGTGGAGCTCGCCCTGGTGCGCGAGGGCGCTCGGACCCTGGTGCGTGAGGGCGACGGCACCACCGCGGACGGTGCCCGCAAGGTGCTCAAGCGCCTGGACCGTGCGGTGGGTGTGGCCGAGCCGGTGGCGGTCTTCGTCCCGCCGACCCCGGAGGCCGTCCGACAGCTACGATGGCTCCTCCAGGAGGCCATCGCGACGCGGAGGGTCGTGGCGCTCCGCTATCGCCGCGAGGGCGAGAACGTCGAGGTGCCCCGGGAGGTCGAACCCCTGGCGGTCTTCTACACCGCGGACCACTGGAGCTTCCTGGCCTACTGCCGCCTGCGGCAGGATTATCGCTCCTTCCGGCTGGACCACGTGCGGGACCTGAGGCTCACGGACGCCTGGTTCCAGCCCCGCCAGGGCGCGTCCCTGGAGCGCTACATCCACGCCCGCAAGAACGCCACCGCGGCGGGCGGGCGCCGTTAGAGCACCCTTCGGGGCCTCGACGGCGACCACCCGGACGTTGCACCATCCCCGCCCGTGAAGCCTCGCGCCGCCATGGGCCGGTTCCCGACCGTCGGGCTGTGTCTCCTGGGTCTCGCCCGAAAGGCCTCGGGGCAGCCGCTGCCCGAGCCCCCCTCGGTCCCCCCCACGGCCGTTCCGGCGGATACCCAACCTCCGCCCCACACCGCGCCTACGCCCCCGACCCCGGCCCGCGCCGAGGACTTTCCGCTGCCTCCGCCGCCGCCACCGCCCGAGCCCACCTCCCGCCCGGCCCACTGGCGCAACAGCACCGCCGTCGGGGCGTCCCTGGGCCTCGGGGCGCCCTACGGCTACCTCGGGACCTTCCTGGCCTGGCAGCCCGCGCGCTGGTCCCAGCTCGAACTCGGCGGCGGCTGGTCCGGTGGCTTCGGCCCGAGCGTGGGCTTCATGGCCCGCTTCGGCATCGACCCGGGGAACGACACCCTGGCCACGCTGGGCCTTGGATTCTCCAGTAATTTCACCAACTTCGATTATGTCACCAACTGCACGAACCTGTCTGGAGGAGGGCGCACCATGTGCAACCCTCCGGGGTCACGGCGGTCGACGCGGGGGACCGTGAGCGCCCATTGGTTGAACCTCGAGGTCGCCGAGGATTTCCGTACCAGCACGGACTTCGGGCTCCGGGCGGCGCTCGGCGCGGCGGTGCTGTTCAACACCTCGGGCTTCCCCGAGGCGGCCTCCTGCGCCAGCGAAGGCGCCGGGCGAGTCCCGTGTCACGCCGCGGTGGCCCACGGAGAAGACCGCACCTTCTGGGTGCTCTACGCCCATGTAGACCTGTACTACCTGGTGGTGAACGGCACCGCACGGGAGCGCTGAGGTGCGCTCCGGGTGGCTCCTGGCCCTGCTCCCCATGGTCTTTGGGAACTGCGCCTGCAGGGCCCCACCGCGCGACCCTCGGACCCTGGTGGTGCTCTCGCTCGCGGAGCCCCACCACCTGGACCCCAGGTACCCCGAAGACCTCCTCGGGGCCTCGCTCGGCCGCCTGACCTTCGCGGGGCTGATGGACAGCGACCCGGGAACCCTCCTGCCGCGGCCGGCCCTGGCCGAGGCGGTCACCTTTCCCGACACCACCACGGTGAGGGTCACCCTGCGCCAGGGGCTCACCTTTCGCGATGGGTCGGCGCTCACCGCGCGGGACGTGGTCGCGACGTACCGGTCGATCCTTGATCCCAGCACCACGAGCAGACTCCGGGGCACCTATGCCCGGACCTTCCGCGCCGTTCGCGAGCTGGACCCTCGCACCCTGGAGTTCCAACTGGAGCGCCAGGACGGCACCGTGGAGGTGCTCCTCCAGCAGCCCATCGTGAGCGCCCGCCAGGCCGGTCCGTCGGAGCTCCTGGCCGCGCCGGGGAACGAGGCGCGCTTCCTGGGAGCGGGACCCGTCGGCGTGGAGTCCCTGCGCCGCGGCGACTGGACCTTCCTCCGTCGCGCTCCCTCCGAGGGGGCGCCTTCGAGGCTCCGGCTCCTCTCGTTGCGAGACCCGAACACCCTGGCCCTGAGGCTCCTGCACGGCGAGGGCGACGCCGCGGAGCTCAAGCCCGAGCTCTACCCGGTCTTCGAGCGGGACCCGCGGTTTCGGGTGGTCTCCGCGGCCTCCGTGGGGCTCACGCATTTCGGCCTCCGGTGCGACCACCCCAGGCTCCAGGACGTGAGGGTGCGCCGCGCCATCGCCCACGCGCTGGACCGCGAGGGCCTGCGTCGCAGTCGCTTTGGTGCTCGCGCCCTGGCCTCCACGGGTCCGCTCCCGCCCCACCACTGGGCCTACACCCCGGCGGTGCCTCGCTACACCTACGACCCCGCCCTCGCTCGGCGGCTCCTCGATGAGGCCGGGCTGCGTCCCGATGCGAACGGGGTGCGCGCGCGCTTTGTCCTGAGGGTGTCCTCCCAACGCTTCGCGGTCACCCTGGGCCGCGCCCTGGTCGCCATGCTCGGCGCCGTCGGGCTCTCCGTGGAGCTGCGCCCCTCGGAGCTCGCCACGCTCCTGGTGGACGTCAGGGCCGGGCGCTTTGACATGACCCTGCTTACCATTCCCGACCTGTCGGACCCCATGGGGCTCGCGTTCTGGTTTCACTCGGCGTCCATCCCGGTCCCGGGCGCTCGCAGCGCGGGGGGCAATCGCTGGCGCTTCCGGGATGCGGAGCTCGACCGTAGCCTCGATGAAGGCGCCAGGGCCCTGGGCCCGGACGCGCGGAGGCCCCACTATGTCAACGCCCAGCGCATCCTGGCCGAGCGCCTCCCGGTGATCCCCTTGTGGCACCCGGACGTGGTCTGGGTCGCCCGACGGAGCCTCGGGCCCTTCACCCCTCGCGGTGATGGAGGCCTGGAGTTCCTCCTGGACCTCGGGCGGAGGGTCACGGGTCTTCCAGCGCCAGCCCTGACAGTTCCAGCACCGTGAACGCCCCCGAAGGGGCGCGGCGCTCGTGGATCCAGCCCCCGGGGCCCGTGACGCCGAGGCGCACGCGCCCGTCGGAGAGCACCAGGGCGTAGGGCCTCCGGGCGGCCACATCCCCCTGGGGGGTGGTCACCAGCACATCCACGGGCGCCTGGCCCTCCGGCGGCGGCTGCTCCAGGGCGAGGGCGCAGCGCCGCGCGATGGCCACCACGCGGTGTTGGCTGGCGCAGAGGGCCAGCGCCGAGCCCGGCGAGCGAGAGCGCCGCAGGGCCTCCAGGGCGGCGCCCTGGACGAGCTCCGAGCGGGCTTCCCAGAGGCCCCTCTCGGGGTCCCGGTCACACCGAAGGCCCGCCCGCGCCAGGGCCAGGGTGAGGTTGGCCCTCGCCGCGGGGTGCCTCCGCGACGCCCACGCCGCGCAGAGCGCGTCCCGCAGCCCGGCGCCCTCGGAGGGCGCGTCCGCGAGGATCCTCGCGAGGGCCCCCGAGGCGTTGGAGGCCACCAGGTACGAGGGATCATCCAGGGCGGCCCGCAGCGCCGGAAGCGCGGACACCCCAACGCTCCCGAGGGCCCAGGCGGCGTCGGCCCGCTCGGCCACGGGGCGCTCCGGGGCGAGCCCCGTGGTGACGCGGGACACCAGCGCGTCGCGGGCTTCGGGCGGACTCAGCGCCAGGGCGTTGGACAGGGCCTCGCGCGCCGAGGGACCGAGGGCGTGAGAGCTTCGCTGGTCAAGGAGCATGGCGAGGGCCTCGGGGTCTCCCCGGGCCGCAGGCTCCACCAGCGCGTCCAGCGCGGCGGCGCCCAGCCCGAGGCCACCCTCGGACACCGCGGAGCGCAGGAGTCCAAGGCCCTCCCGGCGGTGGAGCCGCGCGCTGAGGAGCCCGAGGGGACGGGCCGCCGTGGCGCGGTCCAGGGGACGGGGCTCCCTCCAGCGCGCAAGGAGCGCGTCCAGGGCGGCGCCGTCACCATCGCGGCAGAGGGCTTCGCCGACGGCGAAGCGCACCGCCGGGAGCTCATCGCCGAGGGCCTCCACGACGGGGCCCGCGTAGCCCTGCATCCCCGTGCGGGCGAGGCCCTCGGCGGCGGCGGTGCGCAGGGACGGACGATCCGAGGCCAGGAGCGGCACGAGGAGCGCCCGGGCCCTGGGGCTGCCCGTGGCGCCCAGGAGGCGCAGGAGGCGCTCGACCGGGCCCGACGGGAGCGTGACCGCAGCGTCCAGCGCCTCCCTCAAGGGATCGAAGGCCTGCGGCGGGAGCTGCCCCGCGGAGCGCGAGAGGGCTTCGAGCGCGTCGAGGGCCGCGAGGACCTCCGGCAGGGTCCGACGGGCACCGGGGGTCCCCGGCGTGGCGTAGGTGAGCAGGGGCACCACGGCCTCCGGGGAGCCCGAGCGCCCGAGGGCCCTCAGGGCCTCCAGGCGCAGGTACGGCGCCAGCGCCGGGGCTTCAAGAATGTGCAGGAGCTCTCGCGCGGCCACCGGGCCACCGAGGTCGCCCAGCGCGGCCACGGTGGGCTCCAGGAGCCTCTCCGAGAGCGGCGCGGCGGTGAGCGCGGGGATCCGCGCGCGCCCCACGGGCCCGAAGGCCCCCAGGGCGCCCGCGACGCGGTGGGCGACGTCCAGCTCCGCCTCGGAGCTGCGAAAGACGCGCACCAGCACGTCCGCGGCGTCTTCTCCGCCGATGCGCCCGAGGGCGTCCACGGCGGCTCGGGCCATGGCGCTCCTGGCCGGGGCGTCTCCGAGGAGCTCCTCCCGCAGCGCGACGCTGGCCAGGTCGGGTACGGCGGAGGCGTCCCCGAGGGTTCCCAGGGCCCTCGTGGCCGCCAGGCGCACCTCCAGCGAAGGGTCCCGCAGGAGCCCCAGGAGCCCCCGGGTGCCCCGCGGGTCGCGGAGCTCTCCGACGGACTGCGACGCCGCGAGGCGCACCTCGGGGATCGGGTCCTGCAGGGCCCCGAGGAGCGGCAGGAGCGCCCTGCGGTCCCCGAGGGCCCCCAGCGTGCGGCAAGTGGCCACGCGGACGGTGCTCTCGTTGTCGTTCACCCGGTCCAGGAGCGGGAGCGTTGCGCCGGGGCCACCCAGGGCCCCGACGGCCTGCACCGCCGCGAGGCGCACCTCCGTGCTGGCGTCTCCGAGGACGCGCACCAGAGCGGGCAGGCAGGTGGTGTCCCCGATGCGCCCGAGGGCCCTCACGGCGCTGCCCCGGAGCTCCACCGAGGGGTCGTCGAGCCAGCTCGTCAGCGGGCGCAGCCCCGCGCGCAGCCTCAGGGCGCCGACCACCTCCGCGGCGGCGGTCCGCACCGACGCGTCCCGGTCTTCGAGGGCCTGGAGCACCAGCGCCTCGGCGTCCCGGTCGCGCACGGCGCCCGCGAGCTCCACCAGATGCACCCGCTCTTCGGCGTCGGCGGCCTGCCAGGAGGCCCTCAGGGCCCTCCCGCGCCCCGGCCAGTCCAGGCCTAGAAGAAAGAGCGACAGCACCGGTACCGCAAGCGACTTCGCGCGCACCGCCGGAGGATAGTCCACCCACGCGCCCGCTGCATCGCCAGCGCCGCGGGCGGCCGCCCGTGTCCGGTGTGCTACGGTGGGAGCCATGGTCCCTGGACGTAGGGCTCTCCTCACCTCGGCGCTGCTCCTGGCCACCTCCGCCCTGGCGGACCCTCGGGACGGCGCGGCCACGCAGGGCTACCTCGGCGCGCAGCTCGAGACCGCCCCGCGGGGCGTGCGCGTTGCCGTGGTGGTCGCGGGCGGCCCCGCCGCGAGGGCCGGCGTGCGCGACGGCGACGTCATCGTCCTGGCCCGAGGCACCCCTCCCGGCTCCGTCGGAGCCCTCACGGCGTCGGTGCGCGCGGCGGGACCAGGGGCCTCGTACCCCCTGGTGCTCGAACGCAGCGGACGCAGGGTCCCCGTGCTGGTGCAGCTCGGCACGCTGGACAGCGCTGCGAGCGCCGGTGGGAGCTCCATCCGGGTGGGCCAGAGCGCGCCTACAGTGCGGGGAAGTGTGGTCACCGGTGGGGGCCCCGCGGACCCTTCGCAGCTCCGGGGGAGGGTGGTGTTGTTGGACTTCTGGGCGTCCTGGTGCGGGCCCTGCCGGGCGATGATGCCGGTCTTGAACCGTTTGTCCCAGCAGTACGCCGCCCAGGGACTTACGGTGTTGGGGGTGAGCGACGAGGGGGCCCAGGTGGTGCGCCAGGTGGCCACGGCGATGCGCATTCGCTACACGCTGGCTTCGGATCCGTCGGTGATGGGGCGCTACAACGTGCAGAGCCTGCCGACGCTGGTGGTGATCGACCGGGCCGGGTCCGTGCGCAACGTCGAGGTGGGGATCGTGGGCGCGGGGTCCCTGGAGAACCTGGTCCGCAGGCTCCTGGCCGAGCGCGCGCCGTAGCTATTTCTTCGCGGGGGGCGCGGGCAGACCCTTGGGGAGGGCCGCCGCCAGGGGGGTGCCCTGGAGGAGCCTGGCGAGCACGTCCGCCACGCTCTCTCCGCCGAGGATGGCCAGGGGGCCGAGGCTCTCGGCCATGCGCTCCGCGAGCGCCCGGTCGGAGAAGGCCTGGAGCGCGGCCACCAGGTCCGGGGAGACCGCCTGGGCCTTCTCCACCACGGCGCGGACCTCGGCGCGGAGGGCCTCCAGGCGGTGCTCGAGCTGGCTCCGGGCGAGCTCCAGGTCCAGCTCCGAGCTCTGGCGTCGGCGGGCGAGCTCCGCCTGGTGGATCGCGTCCAGGAGGGCCTGCTCGGCCTGCTGGGCGCTCTGCCGGAGGCGCTTCAGGTCGGCCTCGGCCTGGGCCTCGGCGGCCTGGACCTTCTGCACCTCGGTGACCTCCCGGAGCTTGATCCCCAGCTCGCCCACCCGCGTGGTGGCGGTGAGCTCGGCCACCTGGGCGCGCGTGGCCTCGGTCTCGCGGGTGAGCTCCAGCTTGCGCTTCTCGCCGGCGATGGCCAGGGCCTGGTGCACGGCGGCATGCTGGGCGTCCACGAGCATCGCCGCGATCTGGGCGTCGCCCAGGGTGACGTCCAGCACCTCCAGGTCATAGACGCGCAGGCCGTTCTCTTCGAAGTAGCGCCCGGGGCGCTTGCCGCCCTCGGCCTGGGTGCCGAGCACCACGTCCCGAAGGATCGCCACGCTGCGGGCATAGAACTCCTCCACCCCGTACTGCTTCACCGCGTGGCGCAGGAGCGAGCGCAGGTGGTCCGTGAGGAACTTCACGTAGTTCTCCACGTTGAACCACCGGGCGCTGTCGCCCTCGAAGTTCACCCGGTAGGACAAGGTCAGGTGCACGCGGCACAGGTCCCGGGTCTCGGCCTCGACCTTGTCCGAGACCTTGTTGTGCAGCGCCCGGAGGTAGCCCGTGCGGTAGAGCTTGTCGTCGGTCTTCGGGGTGCCCGTGGAGAGCTCCAGGGCCTGGAGGCTCTCGTCGTACTCCAGGAGGTGTGTCTGGGGACCGACGATCACCTTGCGCTCGCCGGTGCGGTTGACCACCATCACCGCGTAGCCCGTCCACACGCTGATGGACACTGCTCCCTCGTAGCGTGTGTCCAGCACCAGGGTCCGCGGCGGGGTGTAGGTCTGCCTGCGCTTGAAGTCATCCCCCGCGAAGGCCGCGGAGGTCTTCTCCTCGGCCTTCTGGGTCTCGGCGCGGTCCACCAGGTGCTCGCCGCCGCCGGAGCCCTCCTTCATGGCCGCCAGGCGCTGGTTCACCTGGAGGGCCTCGGCGTTGCCGGGGAACCACAGGGCCACCGTGCGGGGGTCCAGCACCCTGCGCACGATCACCTCCCGGCGGGGGTCCGGCAGGAAGATCGCCGGGCCGCGCTTGAGCGAGATCTGCCCGCTCATGCGGTCCAGGACGTAGCGCCCCTCGCCCGCGGGGATGGCGATGGCGTAGTGGATCTCCTGCTCGCCGTAGCGCACGATGGCGTGCTCGGTGCGCGGGAAATAGATCATCTGGTCGTGGCCCGTGAGGAAGAGCTCGTCGCCGACCTTGTAGGCGTGGCCGTTCTCGTCGTAGGGGGCGATGACCTTCACGTAGATGCCAGAGTTCTCGTTGAGCTCGATGGCGCGGAACTTCCGGCCGCCGCCGCGCTCGACGAAGCTCTCCGTGGGCCTCGGGAAGACCACCGCGGGGCCTCGGACGAAGCGCTTGTTGCCGTCTTCATCGAGGAGGATGCAGTACTCCAGGCGCTCCAGGGTGACGGCCTCGCGGACGTAGCGCCCGGTTGTCTCCTGCACCACCTCCAGGCCCGTGGGCGGGATGTGGAACGACACCTCGGTGCCCTTGATCACGAGCTGCGAGCCCATGGTGAGGTCCTCGGGGCGCAGCACGCCCTCGCCGTCGGGCTCGGCCCCTTCGCCCCCGCGGGGCTTGAACACGGCGTCCTTCCAGTTGGCCTTGGCGGCCTCCTCGTCGTAGACGCGGACCACCAGGTACTGGTTGCTCCGGAGGTGGTGGCCCTGGATGACCTTGCACATCTGGCCCGGCCAGAGCGCGAAGGACACGGGCCCCGGGGTGTTGACCTTGCGGCCGATGTTGAGGTCCGGGAGGTTGTTCAGGGCCCCGGTGCGCGGGTGCGAGCCGTCGCGGGCGGGGTTCTTGAGCACCAGGTACCAGCCCTCCGGGGCGACGGCCATGATGAGCGTGGCCTGCTCCAGGGAGCACCGGTCGAAGCGCTTGCTCTGGCCGTTGAACACCACCGGCCGGTCGGTGTTGGCCAGGCTGGTCTTGTGCGGGCCTACATAGACGTTGATGTTCCCCTTGGTCTCGTCGGAGATGAAGGCATACTCGTTGGGGGCCAGGACAAGGTCCCGCTCCCTCCCGCG
Source organism: Deltaproteobacteria bacterium (assembly GCA_016218725.1). Taxonomy (GTDB): domain Bacteria; phylum Myxococcota_A; class Polyangia; order Polyangiales; genus JACRDB01. Next base: position 6,978 of record JACRDB010000135.1, on the reverse strand, counting down.
ATCGTTGTCTGCCATGCGTCGCTCCTCCGGCGGGGGGATATGGGCCACCGCCCGGGGCGGGGAAGGTACCACCGGCAGAACCCCGCGACTTGACCGCGGCCCGGGGAGCCCGCACCCTGCCGGGCGAAGAGGCACTCCCGTTGGCACCCACCGCCCACATCATCACCTTCGGGTGCCAGATGAACGTCCATGACTCGCAGCGGATCGAGCACCTGCTGCGCGGCGCGGGCTACCAGCTCGTGGACGCGCCGGAGGGGGCCGAGGTGGTGGTGCTCAACACCTGCTCCGTGCGCGAGAAGGCCGAGCAGAAGCTCCGGAGCGAGGCCGGGCGCCTGAAGAAGCTGGACACCGTGCTCGTGGTGGCCGGCTGCGTCGCCCAGCAGGAGGGCGAGCGGCTCTTGAAGGCCATGCCCTACCTGGACGTGGTGGTGGGCCCGGACAACCTCGGGGACATCCCCTCGCTGGTGCGCGAGGCCCAGCTCGGCGGGCGACCCACCGCGCGCACGGTCTTTGACCTGGACGCGCCGAGCTTCCTCACGGGCGCGACGAGCCCAGGCTCCACCGGCGCCAGCGCCTACGTCACGGTGATGAAGGGCTGCGACGAGCGCTGCACCTTCTGTGTGGTGCCCTACACCCGAGGCCCGGAGCGCTACCGCCCCGCGGACCAGATCTTAGCCGAGGTGCGCGCCCTGGTGGACGCGGGCGCCCGGGAGGTGGTGCTCCTCGGGCAGACGGTCAACAGCTACCGAGACCCGTCCCTCGGAGGTCCTACGCCGGACGATCGCTCGGAGTTTCCGGAGCTCCTCGGGCGCATCGCCCGGGAGGTCCCACACCTGAACAGGCTTCGCTACACTTCACCACATCCCCGGCACCTGACGCCTGCGCTGGAGGAAGCGCACCGCGCGCTGGGGGTGTTGGCGAGGCACGTGCACCTCCCGGTGCAGAGCGGGAGCGACCGGGTGCTCAAGCGCATGCTGCGGCGCTACACCCGCGCGGAGTATGAGCGCCGGGCCCGGAGCCTGCTGGCGGCGGTGCCGGGGCTCACGCTGACCACGGACATCATCGTGGGCTTCCCCGGGGAGACCCGCGGGGACTTCGAGGAGACGCTCGGGCTGGTGGAGGCGCTGGGCTTCGTGGGGGTCTTCGCGTTCAAGTACTCGCCCCGGCCGCTCACGCCGTCGCTCAAGCTGGACGACGACGTGCCCGAGGACGAGAAGCAGTCGAGGCTCCAGGCGCTCTTCGCGGTGACCGAGGCGCTCACGCAGCGGCACCTGGAGGGCTGCGTGGGGACCGTGGTGGAGGTGCTGGTGGAGGGCCCCAGCCGGCCCGGGGCGCGCACGGTGGTGGGGCGCACGCGGAGGAACGAGATCGCGCACCTGGCGCCCCTGGAGGGCGCGCGGGCCGGGGCCGTGGTGGAGGCGGAGGTGCTGCGGGCGCACAAGCACTCGCTGGAGGCCCGGGGGCTTCGGGTGCTCCTCGAGGCCCCGGGGGCGGTGGTGGCCACGCGCCGCCGGGTGGCGCTGCCGGTGGTGGCCGTCTAGGTCAGGCGCGCCGGACCAGTACGCCCGAAGAGTCCACCAGCCACCGCGGGCGCAGGAGCCTCAAGGGCGCGAAGAGCGCGCGGTCCAGGCGGTGGAGGAGCGCGGGGGCGGGGCGCTCCAGGAGGAGCCTCCCGGGGCGGGACCACTCGTCCCAGGAAGCCACCTCGCGGGCGCCCAGGGCCTCGCAGAGGAGCCGCGAGAGCGAGCGCGGGGAGAAGAACCACAGGTGCTCCGGGGGCTTGTACTGGTCCCAGGAGGCGGGCCAGAGCCTCGCGTTGAGGTTGGTCTGCACGGGCACCACCGCGGCGAAGAGCCCGCCCGGACGCAGGAGCGGCGCCAGCGCGCGCACCGCGGCGAGGGGGTCCGCCAGGTGCTCCAGCACGTCCCAGGCGGTGATCACGTCGAAGGGAGCCTTGTCCCTCACGGCGGACACGTCCGGGAAGACCCTCCCAGCGAGGGCGCTTGACACCTTGCCGCGGGCGTCTCCCGAGGGCTCGACGCCGTAGGGATCGAAGCCCCGGGCGAGGGCTGCTTCGAGGAAGTAGCCCGCGGCGCAGCCCAGGTCCAGGAGCCTGCCGCCGCGGCCGCCGTGGGACTGGATACGGTCGAGCCAGGCCGCGCCCTTGCGCGCGGCGCGCTCGCGCTCGACGCCGAAATAGTCGCAGTAGCCGCGCTCTCCGGTGCCCTGGAAGTACCCGTGGGCGTACACCCGAGCGAGGAGCTCCTGCGGGGGGATCGGGTGGATGAACTCCAGGTCGCACGCTTCGCAGCGGCAGAGGGGGTAACACCCGAGAATGGTTCGGAAGCGCGTCGGGAGGCCGCAGAGGGCACATGCGGGGGTGGGGGAGGTCATGCGCCGCGGGGCGCTCTGTAGCGTCTCAGTACACGATGCGGAAGAGCTGGTTGGCCCCGAAGTGGCAGGCGTACTGCTGGAGGCGCCGGCCGCTCGCGGTGGAGGCGTCGGGGACATCGAGGCACAGGCCCGAGGCGGCGTTCCTGAGGGCGAAGGCCGAGCCGCGGTAGACCCTCTCGAACTGCTGGCTGTCGAAGCCGTGGCAGGGGTACTGCTGGAGGAGCGCGCCGCTGGTGCGGGTGCCTCCCGGGATGTCCAGGCACTGACCGCTCCAGTCGTTGAGCACCAGGAGGCGGCTCGTGCCGGGGACGGTCCAGACATGCCAGCGCTGGTTGGCCTGGCCGTGGCAGGTGTACTGGTTCACCGCCGCCTGCGGGGCGCGGCTGGCCGCGGCCACGTCGAGGCAGAGCCCGCTGTGCGCCAGGCGCAGGGTGAAGGTCGGCTGGGGGTGCGTGTTGGTGAGGAGCCGCACCGCGCCGGCGATGTCCGTGGTGCTCAGGCCCGCGCGCTGGGTCACCAGGGGTCGGCCGTCCCGGCGCACCAGCGTGGGCAGGCCGTTGGACGAGAACGCCGTGGCGCCGTAGTGCATGATCGACCCGAAGTCATAGTCGAACATGTCCCGGCCGTCCTCGCCCTGCTGGGTGTACGTCTCGAAGTTGTACGCCTGCCCCGCCTGGATGTTGGCCCACTGCACCGTGACGAAGTTCCCGCGGTCCGCGCGAGACTGCTCGTGCCACAGGCCCACCGCGTGGCCGAGCTCATGGATGGTGGCCCCGAGGTCGCAGCCCTGGCCGATGGAGATATCCTGTCGGCCCCCCTGGCGGCCCACGTAGGACCAGCAGCCGGCGCCTCGGATGAAACGGATGTAGTCCCCGTCGCCGTTCCTGGGCCGGAACCAGTACGGCGTGCGGTCGTTCCAGTGGGCCATGGCGCTGGTGAGCTGCGTGCGGGTGGCCGCGTCGAAGGCCCCGTCGATCTCGAAGGGCACCTGCCCGTTGGGCCAGCGATAGGAGGTGTCGGTGCGCCCGACGCTGCGGGCGAGCTCACCCTCGGGGGCCGGTCCACCGGCCGGCCCGAGGAGGATGTCCCCCTCGGTCACCGCGACGCCGTCGATCACCTCGTAGGTGACGTCACGCGGGCCGAGGCTGGTCTCCATACGGAAGGTGTGCACCGGCCCATGGCGCCCGGGGAAGGCCTCCTCCGTGGCGTGGGCCTGGCCGACCTCGGGCCCGGAGGCTTCCGCGAAGCCGATGCTCGGGGGCCTCCCGGGGTCAGCCCCGCAGCCGGCGAGGAGGGTCGGGAGCGCGATGATCGAGGCGAGGCGGAGGGCGCGGTGCTGCATGGCGAGATCCCCTTTCGGCGCCGTCCGTGACGGCGCGCGGCGAGGGAGTTTGCAGCCCGTGTGCCACGCGAAATCGCTTGCGCCATCAGTGGTTTCGAGCGGGACCTGTCGGCTCCACCGGACACCCCACGGGGCGCCTGTCCGGCGCGGCGAACACCCCCTCAGCCACGGCCGAGCTCCACCCAGCGGGAGAGCCAATGGACGCCGACGGCGACCAGCGCGCCGACCAGCGCCCCCGCCAGGAGGTCCGAGGGCCAGTGGACGCCCGCGTACAGCCGAGCCAGGCTCACCACCCCCGCGAAGATCGCCGCGCACATTCCAGCGCGGGGGCCCCAGCGGAGCCACACCCACGCCGCCACGGCCCAGCACGCGGTGGCGGTGCCCGAAGGGAGCGACCAGCTCCGCGGTGACGGCGTGGGTCCCAACACTCGGAGCGCATGCAGCACCGCCGTGGGTCTCGGCCGACGAAGCCACGGTTTAAGCGCCGTCTCCGCGACAAAGAGCGCAAGGAAGAACACCAGCGCCCCATCCCTCGCGTCCGCCGCGGCTGTTCGGGACCGCCGCCAGAGCGCTACGGCCACGAGCGCCGCGGGGCCCACATAGAGCCCCCACTCGCTGAGCCACGCGGCCCCAGGGTCCAGCGCCGGCGAACGCATGCCATTGACGGAGCGCAACAACGTCTCGTCCAGAGGGAGCATCATCGCCAGGACCCTACACCGCGGCCTGGCGCCCCCGCATGCTCGGGGCGCCGCCCACAATGAAGGTCCAGGTGGGATAGAGAGTGCGACGGCTGGCACGATTGTGGGGTGTCATTTCGTGGTCGCTCAGCGCGCACAGGGCGCCTGGTCGGCGGTAGAGTGGTGGGAGTGAGGTGTGTCTTGATGTCGTCCATGAGGTGCTTGCTTCTGCTCGGGTGGGCGCTCTTTGTCGTGGGGTGCGAGGGGAGCCCGGTGGTGGGCGCCCGGTCGTCTCGCGACGCCGGAGGGATGGACTCGGCGGAGGTCGGGCTCAGCTGCCCGGCGCCGCTGCTGGCATGCGCCGGACGCTGCGCCGACCCGCGGGGGGACTCGCAGCACTGCGGCGCCTGCGGCAGCGCCTGCGGCGCGGGCAACGTGTGCCAGAACGGGGCGTGCGTCCCGGACTGCACCACCGGGGAGACGCTCTGCATGACCGCCACGGGGCTGCGCTGCGCGTCGGTCCGGACGGACAGCATGAACTGCGGCGCCTGCGGGACCGCGTGCGGGCGTGACCAGGTGTGCTCCAACGGGGCGTGCACGTTCATGTGCACGGGGGGCGCCACGGAGTGCATGGGCGCAGGGTCCATGGACGGCGGCGCCGAGCGCTACTGCGCCGACCTGAACACGGACCGGGCCAACTGCGGGGCCTGCGGGAACACCTGCCAGGAGGGCCACGCCTGCGTCGAGGGGCGCTGCCGGATCCGGTGCATGGAGGGGCAGACCCGGTGCCCCACGGCGGGCGCCGACGCGGGGCCCTCGGGCGGCGGCGAGAGCTGCCTGGACACCATGGGTGACGCGAACAACTGCGGGGCCTGCGGGATGGCGTGTCCCTTCGGGCAGTTCTGCGTGCGGGGGCGCTGCCAGACCACCTGCGGGGTGGGCTTCTCGGACTGCATGGGCGTCTGCCGGGACCTCGCCAGCGACCGGCTGGGGTGCGGTCTGTGTGGCGTCGCGTGCGGCAGCGGCGAAGTGTGCTCCATGGGGCGCTGCGTCGTGTCCTGCGGCGGGGGGCTGGCGTCCTGTGAGGGCGTCTGCCGGGACCTCACCACGGACCTGGCCAACTGCGGGACCTGCGGCACCCGCTGCATGCCGGGGCAGGTGTGCTCCATGGGGACGTGCCAGACCACCTGCGGGTCGGGGCTCACGGACTGCATGGGCACCTGCCGGGACACGCAGACGGACCTGGGCCACTGCGGCGCCTGCGGCGCGCGCTGCGCGGCCGGCCAGGTGTGCTCCATGGGGCGCTGCGTGGTGTCCTGCGCGGCGGGCACCACCAACTGCATGGGCACCTGCAGGGACACCCTGACGGACAACAACCACTGCGGGATGTGCGGCACCCGCTGCATGCCTGGGCAGCTGTGCTCCATGGGGACGTGCCAGACCTCCTGCGGGTCGGGGCTCACGGACTGCACGGGCACCTGCCGGGACCTGCAGACGGACAACAACCACTGCGGGATGTGCGGCACCCGCTGCCCCGCCGGGCGCGTGTGCTCCATGGGTACCTGCCAGGTGTCCTGCGTGGAGGGCACCACCAACTGCGCGGGCACCTGCCGGGACACGCAGACGGACAACAACCACTGCGGCGCGTGCGGCAACGCCTGCCCCGCCGGGCAGGTGTGCTCCCGGGGCGCCTGCACCGTCTCCTGCGGGGCGGGGCTGACGGACTGCTCGGGGGTCTGCCGGGACGTCACCACGGACCGCAACCACTGCGGGGCCTGCGGGCGCGCCTGCGCCTCCGGCGAGGTGTGCTCCGCCGGGGCCTGCGCCGTGTCCTGCCTGGAGGGCACCACCAACTGCTCGGGCACCTGCCGGGACCTCGCCAGCGACCTGGGCCACTGCGGCCGCTGCGGCAACGCCTGCCCCGCGGGCACCGTGTGCTCCCGGGGGACCTGCACGCTCTCGTGCCTCTCGGGGCTCACCGAGTGCATGGGGGTCTGCCGGGACCTCACCACGGACAACAACCACTGCGGGGCCTGCGGGAACGCCTGCCCCTCCGGGCAGGTGTGCTCCGCGCGCGTGTGCACCGTCTCCTGCGCGGCGGGCACCAGCAACTGCGCGGGCACCTGCCGGGACCCCCAGACCGACCGGCTCCACTGCGGGGCCTGCGGGGACGCCTGCGCGCCGGGCCAGGCCTGCGTCGCGGGGCGCTGCCAGACCACCTGCGGCGCGGGCCTCTCGGACTGCCTGGGCGTCTGCCGTGACCTCGCCACGGACCGCGCCAACTGCGGCGTCTGCGGGCGCGCGTGCCCCTCGGGGCAGGTGTGCTCCGCGGGGGCCTGCGCCGTGTCTTGCCTCTCGGGCACCACCAACTGCGGGGGCGTCTGCCGGGACCTCACCACGGACCTGGCCAACTGCGGGGCCTGCATGCGCGCGTGCCCCTCGGGGCAGGTGTGCTCCGGCGGCGCGTGCGCCGTGTCCTGCGTGGCGGGCACCAGCAACTGCTCGGGCGTCTGCCGCGACCTCCTCACGGACAACAACCACTGCGGCGCCTGCGGGCGCGCGTGC
>JACRDB010000134.1 GCA_016218725.1 Deltaproteobacteria bacterium | reverse complement strand
GAAAATCGGGGGCAAGGGGAGCCAGACGAGAGCCCTGACTGCGCGGCCTTGCGAGCAGGGTCAGGCCCCCCTTGCCCCCGATTTTCGGGGGAAAGGGGCATTGGGGTTAGGGGGCCACAGCCCACGGCCTCGGCGAAGTGCGGCTGTATTAATAAGCCCGCGAAGGGTCGATTCTTGGACAAGCCCTAACAGACGGCGCCGTCGGGCAGGCACACGAAGCCGCTGCCGTTGATCGTGCGGCACTCGGAGCAGTGGAACCCCGGCGCGCAGCGGGGCGTGCAGGTGGAGCCCGAGGCGCGCGGAGGGTCGCGGGGCTCGAGGAGCCGACACCGACCCCCGGTGCAGCGCCCCACCGGGCACGGGGTGGTGATGCAATAGATGGCGCAGTCGCTGTCCGCGGTGCACTCGGCGCCGTGGTCCGGCACGCACACCTGCCGGCAGACCCCGACGGTCTTCGGGTGGTACCCCGGCACACACAGGATGGCGATCGCCGGGCAGGCGATGGGCTCGCGCACCTCAGCGACGCTCTGGTCCGTGGAGCCCGTGGGGAGGTCGGCGCAGCCCGCCGCAATGGCCGCGACGGCGAGGAACGAACGGAGGGGACGCATGAGACACCCGATTGGTGAGAGGCGGCGCGATGCTCTACCGTGTTCGCCTCCGCGTCAACCCCGGGCCTCCCGCTCCTCGACGTAGCGCTTCAAGCCCGCGAAGAAGCCCTTAGACCCCGGCGTCCTACTGGCGCCGCAACACCAGCGCGTCCAGCGCAGCCAGCGCCGTCCTCGCCCGCTCGGGTGTCGCATCGATGCGAACCGAGTTCTCCGGCACCGTCATGGCCTTCCTCCGTACTCTCCACTTGCAAATTGCAAGTTGACCACGGACAAGTCCCCGGTGCGCGACCCCCCATAGGGTCCTGCGGGTCATGGGCGTGAACACGCGGGCGGGGTGGCGCATGGTCGCCCCGGGTAGGCTCGAACACTTTGAAGAGCCCCTGGAGGCGCCGCCCCCGGGGTGGACCACCGTGGAGGTCCTGGGCTGCGGCGTCTGCCACACGGACATTGGGTACCTGTACGAGGGCGTCCCCACCGCGTGGAAGGGGCCCATCGTCCTCGGACACGAGGTGGTCGGGCGCTTGGTCTCCACCGGCGCCCTGGTGGTGGTGCCCTCGGTGAGCCCCTGCGGGGATTGTCGTTCATGCCTCCGAGGGAGGCCCACCGCGTGCCGCGCCTCGAAGATGCCCGGAAACCACCACGACGGGGGCTTCGCGACGCACGTGAATGTCCCAGCGCGCTGGCTCTGTCCCGTGCCCGCGCTCCCGGACGGCGTCGAGCCCTGGCAGCTCTCGGTGGTGGCCGACGCGCTCACCACCCCGTGGCAGGCGCTCCAGCGCGCCCGGGTCGCCGCGGGGGACGTGTGCGTGGTGGTGGGCGTGGGCGGCGTAGGCGGCTTCCTGGCGGAGCTGGCGCGCTCCCTGGGCGCCCACCCCGTGGCCCTGGACGTGGACCCCACGCGCCTCGCCCGCATGGAGGCCCTCGGGGTGCCCTTGGCCCTGGACACCCGGGACCGGGACCCGAAGGCCCTGCGAAAGGAGCTCGCCGGCGCCCTCTCCGCCCGGGGCCTGGACCCCGACGGGTGGCACGTCTTCGAGTGCTCGGGCTCGCCCGCCGGGCAGCGCCTGGCCTTCGGGCTCCTGAACCGCGGGGCCACGCTCTCCGTGGTGGGCTTCACCCCGGAGCCCTCGCCCTTCACGCTCTCCAACCTCATGGCGCTCGACGCCGAGGCCTACGGCAACTGGGGCTGCGACCCCGGGCTGTACCCCGACGTCGTGGCTCGGGTGCTCGCCGGGGCGGTGGACCTCCCCGGCGCCGTCGCGCGCTTCCCCCTCTCTGACGCGCCCGCGGTGCTCTCCGCGGTGCACCGGCGCGAGCTCGGCCGGCGGGCGGTCCTGGTGCCCCATGCATGACCACGACCTCGTTGGCACACAAGACTACAAGCACGTCCGCGTCACGCGGCACCGGGTCCTCGACGCCCGAGGGAACCCCGCCCGGGGGCTCCACAACGTCTGGATCACCCTGAACAACCCGAAGGAGCTCAACGCCTACACCACCGACGCCGTCAAGGAGGTCATCCTCGCGTTCCGCGCGGCCTCCAACGACCGCGCCGCCGTGTGCGTGGTCTTCACCGGCGAGGGCGACCGGGCGTTCTGCTCCGGCGGAAACACCCGCGAGTACGCCGAGCGCTACGCCGGGCGCCCCCAGGAGTACCGCCAGTACATGCGGCTCTTCAACGACATGGTGTCCAGCATCCTGTCGTGCGACAAGCCCGTGCTGTGCCGGGTCAACGGCCTCCGCGTCGCCGGCGGCCAGGAGATCGGCATGGCTTGCGACTACTCCATCGCCCAGGACCTCGCCCGCTTCGGCCAGGCGGGGCCCCGCCACGGGAGCGCGCCGGACGGTGGCTCCACGGACTTCCTGCACCTGTTCATCGGCATCGAGCACGCCATCCGGAGCTGCACCACCTGCGAGCTCTGGAGCGCCCACAAGATGCACCGCCTCGGGCTCCTCACGGAGCTCGCCCCGGGCCTCAAGGTCGACGGCGCCTACGTCCCCAACCCCCTCGTGGAGACCCGCTGGGTGGATGAGCTCGGGCGCATCGTCTACGGCGAGTCCCTGGAGGGGGGCGCGCTTGCAAATGGCAAGCGCACCCTGGAGCGCGGCGTGGTGGACCTCTCGGCGCTGGACCACGCGGTGGATCGCATCGCCACCAGGCTCCTCTACACCTTCCCCGAGTGCACCACCAAGACCCTGGAGAGCCTCCGGAAGAAGAAGCTGGAGCACTGGGACCGAAACCGCGAGAGCAACCGCGCGTGGCTCGCCCTCAACATGCTCACGGAGGCCAAGGCGGGCTTCACGGCCTTCGAGTCCGGCGGCGCCCGCGAGGTGGACTTCCTGGAGCTCCGCCGGCGCCTGGCCGAGGGCGCCGCGTGGAGCGACCCGGCGCTCTGGGAGGCCATCATGCCCAGGAGCCCGCAGTGATCGTCCAGGTCACGCGCCTCGAAGACGCTCGGGTGCTGCGCGTCTCCCTGGCCTCGCCGCCGAGGAACGTCCTCGACGGGGCCACGCTCTCGGCGCTCGAGGAGGCCCTGCGCGCGGTGGACCCCGCCCGCGAGCCCGACGGGCGCCTCCGGGTGCTCCTCCTGACCCACGAAGGTCCGCACTTCTCCTACGGCGCTTCCGTCGCGGAGCACGCTCCCGCCAGCGCTCCCGTGATGCTGTCGCGCTTCTTCGGCGTCGTGAGGGCGCTGGCGGGGGTGGGCCTCCCGGTGGTGGCCGCGCTCCGGGGGCAGTGCCTCGGGGCGGGGCTCGAGCTGGTCTCCCTGGCCTCCCGGGTGTTCGCCCAGGAGGACGCCCTGCTCGGCCAGCCGGAGGTGCGCCTGGCGGCCTTTGCCCCCGTGGCGGGGGTGCTCCTCCCTCGGCGGATCGGCCCCGCCCGCGCCGAGGAGCTCCTCTTGAGCGGCCGCGTGGTCGGGGCCCGCGAGGCCCTGGCCCTGGGCCTCGTGGACGACGTCGTCCGCGGGGACCCCGAGGAGGCCGCGCTCGCGTGGATCCGGGCGTCGCTCCTCGGGCACAGCGCCGTGGCCCTCCGGGCGGCCCTGCGCTCCAGCCGGGTGCACCTCGACCGCGCCCTGGCCGAGGAGCTCCCGGCCCAGGAGGCGCTGTACCAACAGCTCCTGGCGACCGCCGACGCTGAGGAGGGCGTGCGCGCGTTCCTGGAGAAGCGCCCTCCGCGGTGGAGTGACCGATGAGCGATGACCTCACGGACCTGGTGCGTGACCTCGAGCGCCGCTTCGCGGACCTGTCCCTCGCCCACGTCACGGCGTGGAAGGCCGAGGCCCCGGGGCGCAAGGCCCTGGGCTGCATGCCCGTGTTCTGCCCGAGGGAGGTCCTCTGGGCCGCCGGGGCCCTGCCGGTGTTCATCCGCGGCGGCGGCGACCAGCTCGAGACCATCCGCGGGGACGCGTACTACCAGTCGTACATCTGCCACCTGCCGCGCTCCACGCTGGAGCTCTGCCTGGGCGGCTGGCTCGACGCCCTCGACGGGATGCTCTTCCCCAACACCTGCGACGTGATCCGGAACCTCTCGGGGCTCTGGTCCTCGGTGGCCCCGGGGCGCTTCTCCCGCTTCCTGGACCCGCCCCAGACCTACGACGCGCCCGCCGCCGTCGGGTGGTGGCGGGGGGAGCTGTCCAGGCTCTACCTGGACGTGTGCGCCATGACCGGGACCCGACCCTCGGACGAGGCGCTCTGGGCGTCCATTTCGGCCTGGGAGGAGCCCCGAGGGGCCCTGGCGAAGCTCTCTCGCGCCCGCGCCGCGCAGCCCTGGAACCTCCCCGCCGACGAGGTCTACCTCCTGCGCCGCGCGGGCGACGCCATGCCCCCGAGGGAGTTCACGCGGCTGGTGGACTGCTACCTGGCCTGCGCCGTCGCGCGCAAGGCGCGCCGCGAGGACCGCATCCGGGTGGTGCTCGTCGGGGCCTTCTGCGAGCAGCCCCCGCTCGGGCTCCTGCGGGCCCTGGAGCGCGCCGGGTGCTACCTGGTAGACGACGACCTGCTCCTCGGCGCCGAGGACCTCGTGGAGCCCGTGGACGCCGTCGGGGACCCGCTGGACGCGCTGGCCAGGGCCTATCTGGTCAAGGGCGCGGGCTCCTCCGTGCGCTACGACGAGCAGCGCGCCCGCGGCCTGGAGCTCGCCCGCCGCGCCAGGAGCCTCCACGCCGACGGCGTGGTCTTCGCGGCGCCGTCGTTCTGCGACCCGGCGCTCCTGGATCAGCCCAGGCTCACCCGGGCCCTGGACGAGGCCGGCGTGCCCTACACGGCCTTCAAGTACTCCGAGGACACCGGGCAGTTCCAGTCGTTCCGGGAGCAGGCCGGGACCTTCAGTGACTCCGTCAAACTCTGGGGGCGCGCATGAGCCGCAAGGAAGCATCCATGGAGGCCCAGAAGGCCATGCTGGCGGACTACTTCCGCCGCCTGGCCGCCGCCCCGGGCGAGCGTCGCCCGGTGGTGTACACCTTTGTCCCGGGCAACCTCGTGGAGCTCCTGGCGGCCTTCGACGTGCTGCCGGTGTACCCCGAGATCAACGCCCTCCAGAGCGCCATGCGCCAGCGCTCCAGCGGCTTCATCCGCGAGGCCGAGCGCGCAGGACACTCCGAGGACGTCTGCTCCTACGTCAAATGTGACCTGGGCATGATGATGAAGGGGAATGTAGGTCCCACCGGCGAGAAGATCCCGCCGCCGGACCTCCTGCTCCTGTCGTTCACGGGGTGCTTCACGTTCCTGAAGTGGTTCGAGCTCCTGCGGGAGCAGTACAACTGCGAGGTCGCGATGCTCCACGTGCCCTACCAGGGCGACGGGGTGATCACCCAGGAGATGCGCGACTACGTGGTCCGCCAGCTCCGAAACGAGGTGATCCCCAAGCTGGAGAAGGTCAGCGGCCGGCGCTTCGACGAGGCGAAGCTCCAGGAGCACCTCTCGCGCTCGGCGCGGGCCGAGGAGGACCTGGTGCACACCTTCCACGCCGCCAGGCGTCGCCCCTCGCCCATCGATGCGTACTTCGGCGGGGTGTACTACATCGCGCCGATCTTCACGTCGTTCCGGGGCTCCGAGGCGGCCTGCGGGTACTACAGCGCGCTGCGCCAGGAGGTGGACGCCCGCCTCGCCGCGGGGGAGGGGCCCGTGACCCCCGAGGGGACCCTCGCGAAGGAGCGCTTCCGTCTTGTGTTCGAGGGCCCCCCCAACTGGACCAGCTTCCGGGACTTCTGGAAGATCTTCTACGACGAGGGCGCCGTGGCCGTGGCGAGCACCTACACCCGCGTGGGGGGGCTCTACGACCGGGGCTTCCGGCATGACCCGTCCAAGCCCCTGGAGACCCTCGCGGACTACTGTCTGGGTTGCTACACCAACCTCTCGCTCCCGAGCCGCGTGGACCTGATCGCCGAGGACATCAAGACCTACGGCGCCGACGGCTTCGTGTTCCACTCCGTGAAGAGCTGCAACAGCTTCTCCGCGGGGCAGCTCCACATGCTCCGTGAGGTGGAGGCGAAGACCGGCGTGCCCGGGGCCTTCATCGAGTCGGACCTGGTGGACGGCCGCTACTACGGCCACGCCAACATCAAGAACCGGGTGGAGAGCTACCTCCAGATGCTCGCCGCGCGGCGCGAAGGGCAGGAGCCCCCGAGGGCACCGGAGGGTTCGCCGTGACGTACCACCTGGGCGTGGACCTCGGGAGCACCACCAGCAAGGCCGTGCTGGTGGACGAGCAGGAGCGCGTGGTCGGCCGGGGCATCACCAACACCCGCGCCAACTACGACGTGGCCGTGGAGGTCGCCCGCCGCGAGGCCCTGGTGGACGCCATGCTGGGCCTCGTGGCGCCCCGCGCGGGCGGGGACCCCGAGGCCATCGCCGTGGCGTTCCGGGTGGAGCAGGACCTGCGGCGCCTCGGGCGCTTGCGGGAGCTCTGTCGCACCGTGGCGGCCACCATCCCGGGCGAGGGCGCGCGCCTCGGGCCCGCCATGGACACGATCCTGGCGAAGCTCCAGGACGAGGCAGACGCGCTCTTCGCGGGCGCCCAACGGGACCGCGGGTCGTTCTTCCGGGACCTCGTGGGGGCCCGCTTCTACGCCACCGCGGAGGCATCCTTCGAGCGCCTGGGGGTGGACTTCGAGCGCCTGACGGGGGTGTATGACCGGGCGATCCTCACGGTGGAGAACGAGGTCGAGGACCTGGCCTTCGACCGCACCGTCCGCGCGGCGCTGGACCGCGCCGAGGTGGAGCCGTCCGCCGCCCGCGCCGAGGCCGAGCGCGAGGCCGGGCGCCTCGCGCGCAAGCCCCTGGCGGTGACCTCGGTGGTGGGGACGGGCTACGGCCGCGCCCGGCTGCCGTTCCCCAAGGAGCAGCTCCGGTCGGAGATCCTGTGCCACGGCCTCGGGGCCCACGCGATGTTCCCCGGTACGCGCACGGTGCTGGACATCGGCGGACAGGACACCAAGGCCATCCAGGTGGACCCCAGGGGCCTGGTCACCAGCTTCCAGATGAACGACCGCTGCGCGGCCGGCTGCGGGCGCTACCTCGGGTACATCGCCGACGAGCTCAACCTCGGGCTCCACGAGCTGGGTCCGCTGGCCCTCCAGGCCACGAAGCCCTGCAAGATCAACAGCACCTGCACGGTGTTCGCGGGCAACGAGCTCCGGGACCTGCTCTCCGTGGGCGAGCGCCGGGAGAACATCCTCGCGGGGCTCCACCGGGCGATCGTGAAGCGGGCCATGAGCCTGATCGCGCGCTCCGGCGGCGCCCACGAGGAGCTCACCTTCACCGGCGGCGTCGCGCGCAACCCCGCCGTGGTGGACGCCCTGCGGGACTTGGTCGCGCGGCACTACGGGCCTCGCACCATCAACATCCACACGGACTCGATCTACACCGGGGCCCTCGGGGCGGCGCTCTTCGCCCTCCGGGGGACCCCTGCGGTGGACCTCCCCGTGAAGGAGTGCCAGGGATGTACCGACTGACCACCGCGGGGATTGACGTAGGCTCCAGCGCCATCAAGGTCGCTGTCGTGGACGACGAGGGCGACGGCGGCGCCACGCTCCGGGCGACCCACGTAGAGCGCCTGCGGCGCCGGGACCCCAGGACCGTCCTGCGCGCCGTCTACGAGCGCTGCCTCCACGACGCGGGCGTCTCCCGGGACCACCTGGCCTACGTGGCCTCCACGGGCGAGGGCGACGTGGCCGAGGAGGTGCGCACGGGGCACTTCTACGGCATGACCTCCCACGCCCGGGGCGCCCTCTTCCTGAACCCCGCCGCCAGGAGCGTGCTGGACGTGGGCGCCCTCCACGCCCGCGCCATCGTGATGAACGACATGGCCCGCGTGGGCGCCTACCGCATGACCTCGCAGTGCGCCGCGGGCACCGGGCAGTTCGTGGAGAACGTGGCCCGCTACCTCGGCGTACGGCTCGAGGAGGTCGGGCCCCTGTCCCTCACGGCCACCCGCGCGGAGCCCGTGTCCGGCATCTGCGCCGTGCTCGCCGAGACCGACGTGATCAACATGGTGTCCCGCGGCGTCCCCACCGCGGAGATCCTCCGGGGCATCCATGAGTCCGTGGCGCTGCGCCTGGCCAAGCTCCTTCGCAGCGCCAAGGCGAAGGGTCCCGTGCTCGTCACCGGCGGCCTCGCCGCGGACTCGGGCCTCCTCGACAGGCTCTCGGCCCGGCTCCAGGAGGACGGCGCCCTGGAGGTGCACACGCACCCGCTGTCCATCTACGCCGGCGCCATCGGCGCCGCGCTCTGGGGCGCCTTCCGTCACCGCCGCCTGGAGACCGCCCCGAAGCTCACCGACGACACCGTGGTGGCGTAGTACCTTCCCACAGGGAAAGTGTAGGGTTGGCGTCCGAGGCGCAAGCGCCGCAAGGTCCCCTCTCCCGGCGGGTGGAGCGCTGGGATGGGCTGTGGAGCGCTGGGTTGGGCCGTGGAGCCCGGGGTTCGCCATGTCAGG
>JACRDB010000136.1 GCA_016218725.1 Deltaproteobacteria bacterium | reverse complement strand
TGCACGTACTCGCTCTCCCAGGGGGCGTCGCGACCCGTCAGGAGCACCACCGTGCTCTCCACCGTGGGGACTGCGAGGCGCGCCTTGCGGTCCTTCTCGCGGGCGAGCTTCAGGTGCGACCGTGCTTCGTTCATCGCGGCGGTGGCGGCCAGGTTGTGGTACTCCCACACCCGGTACGGCAGGTCCCCGGTCCAGGCGAGCATCCACTCCACGTGCAGCCACCGCCGACGGTTCGAGACGTCCACCGCCAGGAGGCGGTCCAGGCGACGCTCCTGCAACGCCACCTGCGTCTCCACCCAGGTGGGCTTCGCGATCACGGTGCCAGCAGGCAGGAGCGCCGTCGCAAGCTCCGTCGGGAACAGGGCGCTCACGGCCCGCAGAGCGAGGTCCACCTCCACGGAGCCGTCGTCTCCCGGCGTTGCTTCGTCCTCCGTGTCGCTCATGGGGGATCGCCACCAAGCACCGCCCGTGCCGGGGGAGGGCGGACGATTTCCCCAATGATTTCACGGTGGGGGTGGCGGAATCGGGTGGCGGACTGGCGGCGGCGAGGTGGCGGCCGCCACCCTGGGCGAGCGTCGCGGTCGCCTCCCGACGCGGTCTCGGGGCGGACGCGCATTCTTCGCGGTGGCACCACGGGGCGGAGGAGAAACCCCGGCGACTCCGCGGAGTTGTACCGGTGACCGGGGGAGCGTCTGGCCAGGGGCTGAGACCGAGGATCGAAGGCGCTTGGGGCGCATTGAAATCGCTTGACAGCGGCAGAACCCAGGCGTGACCCTCCTGGGGGCGCAGATGGGATCGCGTGCCTACACGGATCGGTCAGCGGTCGAAGGGGCTCACGACCCCCAGGAGCCCGCGGTCGACGATGTGCGTGTAGGCCGGGTCGCTGTACGGGCGCGACGCCGGGAAGACGTACTGCCGTGCGAGGCTGGTGGCGGCGCCGGGTGGTGCAGACGGGTGCTCGGGGTTCTCGAAGCGGCGCGAGATGTATTGCGTGCGCGGAGCGGAAATCGACGTCGAGGGGGAGCGATCGCAGGCATGAGGAGTGCCAGGGGGACGGGCGGTGTTCGGGGGTTAGGTCGTGGGCGGGGCGTTCGGGGGCTAGGCCGTCACGGTCTAGCTGCGGGTGGACGGGGTTATGTACCGAGTCGGCGGTCGACTACGATGTTAGCAGGACACCGATAATGAGCACGTGGCTCCTCACTTGGAACCCAGGGCGATGGAAGTGGGAGAGTCTCCAGGCTGATATCGAGGCGGTGCAGCGTTTCGGTCGCCATCCGAGTCGGTGGAGCTGCGGCAATGCTCGACAAATCGTTCCGGGAGAGCGATTCTTCTTGCTGAAGCAGGGCCGACACATCCCGGGTCTTGTTGCCTCGGGCTTCATCACGTCCCCTCCGTACCTTGCAGAACACTGGTCAGGTGTAGGTACGGGGTGGAGTGTCGATCTTGAGTTCGACTGCATCGTCGCGGCGCCGCCAATCGCGCGCTCCGAACTGAGTCGCGGGCCTGACGAGCTTCGAACGAAAGCGTGGTCCAGCCAGGCGTCGGGCGTTCGCATTCCAGCGGAGGTCGCCTCCGCGCTTGAAAGGCGGTGGTCCGAGGCTACGGGCCTTTCCGGCGCGTTGCCACCTACGAGCGAGTCCGTTGACGAGGACACACTTCCCGAAGGCGCTGTTAGGCGCGTAGTTGTCAACGCATACGAGCGCAATCCCGTCGCCCGTAGGCGCTGCATCGAGCACCACGGCTATTGCTGTTCTGTGTGCGGCGTTCTCCTCAGCAGCCTGTACGGGTCGATCGCGGAGCACTTCATCGAGGTCCACCACCGGGTTCCTCTCGGTCAGATTGGCCGTCGGTACCATGTCGATCCAGTCAAGGACCTCGCACCGATCTGCCCGAATTGCCATGCAATCATCCATCGGCGCAATCCTGCGCTTACCATCGACGAGGCTCGGAAACTTCTCACGACAGCGAAGCCTGCTAACCCCGGGCTGCAGCGGCCGGCGCCGAGCCGCCGCCGCTGAGCCCGACGTCGTTGGGCAGCTTCGAAGACAGCGGGCGAACGCCCCGAACCGCAGTCGACCCACGGTAGGCTTGAGCCTTTGTTCAGGTAGAGGTAGAATGCTCCATGCACGCTGTCTTCGCCGACCCCAAGACCGACTTCGTCTTCAAACGGATTTTTGGCGCCGAGACACGTAAATCGCTGCTCATCGCGCTCCTCAACCACCTCCTCGAACTCGACGGCGCCCAGCGCATTCTCGACGTGCAGCACCTCACCGGCGAGCAGCACATCGACGTGGCCGAGCTCAAGCTCTCGATCGTCGACGTCAAATGCACCGATGCGACCGGGCGCCGCTTCGTCGTGGAGATGCAGGTGCTCAAAGTCGAGGGCTTCGAGAAGCGGGTCGTCTACAACGCCAGCAAGGCGTACGTGATGCAGCTTCGCAACGCCGAGGAGTACCCGACCTTGTGTGATGTGGTCGGCGTGACGATCTGCAACTTCAACCTCTGGCCCGAAAAGGACGGACAGGGCCGCTTCAAGGTCCCCATGCTCAGCCGCTGGCGGATGCAGGAGCAGCACTGCGGCGAGCGAGGGTTGTGGCAGGTGCAGTACGTCTTCCTCGAGCTGCCCAAGTACGCCGCAGGTGAAGCCCCCGAGAGCCTCGTTGACAAGTGGGCCTACCTCTTCCGCGAGGCCAAGAACCTGAACGTGGTGCCCCCCGCGCTCGCGGCCGAGCCGTTTCGCGACGCGTTGGAGGTCGCTCGAACCGCGGGCTTCTCCGCGGAGGAATGGGAGGCGTACGAGCGCGCCAAGATGGCCGAGCAGGACTCTCGCGGGGCGCTCTCGGTAGCGAGGCAGGAGGGCATGGCGGAAGGCAAGCTGGAAGGCAAGCTGGAAGGCAAGCGCGAGGCGTTGTCGCGCCTCCTCGAGCGTAGGGCCCTCGCGCTCACCGACGAGGATCGCGAGAGGATCGCGGCATGCGCGGACGTCGCGACCCTCGACCGATGGTTCGACCAGGCCCTCAACGCCAGGACGACAACAGAAGCGTTCGCGTGAGCGCACCCAACGGGCCGGTGCTCCCGAAGCTCGCGTCGCGCCCGCGGTAGCGCTGGCCAGCCGTCGGGAAGCCGCGGCGCCCGCCGCCCTACGGCTCTTCCCGGTGGCGGACCACGGCGCCCTCGCGGTCCATGGCGGCGACCTCCTCGGTGAAATCCGCCACGCGGTAGTGCTCGGCCACGGACACCACCCGCACCAGGGCCTTGCCCTCGGGGGTGGCGTCCACCCGGAAGTGCTCCACCTTGCCCGCCTCCACGTCCGCCACGAAGGCGCGGCGCAGGGCCTCCCGACGCCCCGCCAGGAGCGCCGCCAGGAGCCCCGAGGCCCCCCCGAGGCCCGCCAGCGCGCGCAGCGCCCACAGGGCGTCCTGGCCGCCGCGGTTCGACCAGTCCGGGTGGTAGAGCGACAGCCCCACGGCCACCAGGGCCATCACCGCGCTCATCACCCCCACCCACTGCTCGCCCCGCTCGCCGCCGGCCAGGCCCTGCTTCGCCAGGCGCTGGCCGTGCGCGATGGGGAGCCCGAAGCACACCAGCGTGACGAGCAGCGCGGGCACCCAGAAGATCGCCCCGAAGGTGGCCCCGAGCACCATCCCCATCAAGAAATTCATGAGCCTGTCCGCGCGCCCCGGCTCGGAGAGGAACAGCAAGCCCCCCGCCACGGCCGCGTTGACCATCGCCAACGGGATCGAGAAGAGCCACGCCACCCGGAAGGTGCTCCGCCCCACGGTCCGGCGCCACCGCAGGAGCGCCGCCCAGAGCGTGCCCAGCACCAGCGTCGGCGCCGCCGTCACCCACACGATCTCCTGGCCCGAGAGCAGCGCCCGGAACGCCGCCGCCGTGGTGGCCGCCAGCGCCAGACCCACCGCGGCCACGTTGAGGATCGCCAGCGTCCGGCGGTTGCGAAAGAGCCCCTGACTCACGCAGGTAGAGTATACCACCCCGGCACCATCATGCACCGACCCTTCGCGCCGCTCCTGGCCTCCCTGGTCGCCGCCTGCGCCGCGCGGCCCGAGGCCGCGCCCTCCGGCCACGCCCACGCCCATGGCATGGGCCACCACCACCGCTTCGATGACCCCGCCCACTGGGCAACGGTCTTTGACGCCCCGGAGCGCGACGCGTGGCAGCGCCCGGACCTGGTGCTCGAGCGCCTCCGCCTGGCCCCCGACGCCCGCGTGGCGGACCTGGGCGCCGGCACCGGCTACTTCTCCGTGCGCCTGGCGCGGGCCGTGCCCTCCGGGCGCGTCTGGGCCGTGGACCTGGAGCCCACCCTCCTGCGCTACCTCCGAGATCGCGTCGCCCGCGAGGGCCTTGGGAATGTCTTCCCCGTGCTTGGGACGCCCTCGGACCCCATGCTCCCGGAGCCCGTGGACCTGGTGCTGGTGGTGGACACCCACCACCACATCGACCACCGCCCGGCGTACTACCGCGCCCTGCGCGCGTCCCTGCGCCCCGGAGGACGCGTGGCCATCGTGGATTTCACCCTCGACGCCCCGGAGGGCCCGCCCCGTCACCTCCGGCTCTCCCCGGAGCAGGTGGACTCCGAGCTGCGCGAGGCGGGCTACGCCCGCGACGGCGACGCCCTCCAGCTCCCGAGGCAGTACGTGCTGGTGTACCGCGCTGAATGACCATTCAGCGGGTGAACAGCAGCGTCCGGGCGGAGTAGGCGTTCCAGTACAGGGTGGACAGGTACGAGTACCGGAACTGGTTGAAATTGAACGCCGGCACGCGCAGCCCGGAGAGGTTCATGTACAGGGGCGTACCCTCGGGGATGTCCCGCAGGCCCATGATCGCCGACAGGTCCGGGAAGCGGAACGCCCGCTCGGTCCCGAGGGCGAAGGTCTGCCAGTAGAGCACGTCCCCGGCCAGGGTGACCCACCACATGTCCGGCGAGCCCTCGGCGAGGGTGAAGCGCACCTCGCGGGCGTCCCCGAGGCGGCCGTTCTCCATGGGGGAGGTGATGTTCGGGATGCCCACCCAGTTGCGCAGGCGCACCACGTCGTCCGGCGAGGTGATCCCCGCGGCGATGTTCACCGAGTACGGGGTGACGTTGAACTGGTCGTTGGAGCCGAAGATCCCGCGCACCGTCAGCCGCGCGTCGGCCAGCGTGCCGGAGAACGCCGGGAGCGCCACCAGGCGGTAGGTGTCCAGCTCGTCCCGGCCCACCACGGAGATGTCCGGCCGGGCGATCACCCCCTCGCCGCCGAGGTCGATGAAGCCCTCCACGCGGACGCGGTTGGGCTCTCCCCGCACCGGCGGGGGCAGGGCCTCCAGGGTCACGTCCGTGGCGTGGTCCAGCGGGATGTTCATGGCCACCGAGACGTTGGTCACCGTGGCCCTCGGGGCCCCGAGGACGCCCCGGGCCACGCCCATGATGTACGGCGTGAAGCGCTGCGTGCGGATGTTCTCGATGCCCGCGATGGCATACACCGCCAGCGCCGCGGGCCGCGCCACGATGGTGAACGGGTACCCCCGGCCGCCGTAGCCCGGGGTGACCACCTCCAGCACCGTGCCGCCCTCGCCCGGGGCGATGGTGGGGTAGATGATGTCCGGCTGCGTGGCGTACACAAAGGCCACCCGGCGCTCCCCGGCGCGGGGCCTGGGGATGTTGTTCCAGGGGTTCGGGGCGAACTCCATGGGCCCCTCCCAGACGAGCTCCCCGGACACCTGCGCGGCGAAGGTCCCGCGGCTCGGCGTGCTGGGCGGTGGGTCCCCCATGGCGCACGCGGGGATCATCTGCGGCGACAGGTACACCGTGACGTTGCGCGCGTCGAACACCTGGATGGTGTGGCTGTTGAAGCACCGCGCGGACACCGTGAGCGTGGCCGGGCCCCGGAGCCCCGGCACCGAGAGCGTGAGCCTCCCGCGGGTGTCCGTGCGCCCGCTGCGGGGCGCCGGCACCGCGGGGTCCTCGCCCAGGAACACGTACGCGCCGGGCAGCGCGTCCCCGGTGCCCGAGGCGATCACCGTGACGTTCACCGAGTCAATGATGGCCCCGCCCGAGAGCCCTCCCCGGATGGTGTCCGCGGAGTCCGTGTAGTTGAACCCGTCGGGCACCGCGTGGCGCTCTTCCCCGGTGGCCACCGCCAGGGTGACCCGGCCCTCGGGGTGCGCGGCGGTGACGCACGTCAGGCGCTCGGGCCCCTGGACGCGCACGTCCCGGCACGGGGCGCCGTCCAGCGTGACCGCGGTGGTGTCATCGAAGTGCGTGCCGAGGCCCTGCACCGTGAGGTACGTCCCGCCCGCGATGGACCCGTCCGGCGGGTCGGCGTAGACCGCGTCGTACGTATAGCCCCGGGGGAGCACCGCCCGGCGCTCGCCCACGACCACCTCCACGTCCACCACCCCCGGGCGGTTGGACGGAGGCACCACCGTGAGCCTCCGGGTGTCCGTGAGCACCGTGTCCCGGGGCTGCACCATGGAGCCCCCGAAGGACACCACGCTCTCCTCCGCGAAGTTGGTCCCCCGGACCACCACCCGGTTGCCCCCCCGGAAGGGGCCGTGGTCGGGCACCACCCCCACCACCACGGGGTTGGGGTTGGGCGGCACCGGGGCCGGGCCCGTGTCCGGCCGGGAGGCCTCCGGCGGGGGCGCCGTGTCCTCCGGGGGCGCGACGTCCGGCCCGCCAGAGTCCGGCCCCGGAGCGGTAAACGGCGAGGCCCCGCACCCGCAGAGAATCCCCCACAAGAGCAGCACGGACCGCAAAGGACGCATCGTAGGCACCACCCGGGGATTGTTGCTGGACCCAGCGAGGACGTTCTTCAACCCCCGTAGTATCCGGGAGCCCAGGCCCCGGCGCAACGCCACCCGCGCCCGGAACCGCCAATGGGAGCTCTACGCCCGACGGACCCCCCTCGGACGTGGGGCTTCACCCCCGCACCAGCTCCGCCCAGCGGTCTCTCAGGGCCTCCGCGGTCCAGGGCGAGCGAGGGTCCTCGGCCAGCAACCCGTCGGTCTCCTGGAGCCTCAGGACGCTCACCCGAGAGCCCGCCACGGAGAGCACCTCGCCGGTCAATCCAGTTGACAGTGACGAAGCCAGGAAGAGCACGGCGGGGGCGACGAAGTGGGGCCCCATGCGGTCGTCACCGAGGCCTCCGGGGCCGAAGAGCGGGAGGGCCTCGGTCATGCGGGTGCGGGCGGTGGGTGCAACGGCGTTGACGCGGACCTGGTGCTTCTTGAGCTCGTTGGCCAGGGTGCGGGTGAGGCCGTAGACCCCTCCCTGGGCGGCGGCCAGGTTGCACTGGCCGACGCTGGCGAAGAGGGCCGACAGGGCGCACACGTTCACGATGGACCCGCCGCGGCGCTGGTCTACGAACCTCCTCGCGGCGGCGCGGCACACGAGGAAGGTCCCTCGGAGCTGGGCGGCGAGGACGGCGTCGAAGCTCTCGGGGTCCATCTTGAGGACCGGGCGGTCCCTGGCGAAGCCCGCGGCGTTGACCACCACGTCGAGGCCGCCGAAGGCTTCCACGGCGCGGGCCACGGCGGCGAGGGCGCCCTCCTCGGTGGAGACGTCCAGGCAGGCGGCCGCGCCCTGGGCCCCCTGGGCGGTGAGGTCCGCGAGGGCGCTCTGGACGGGCTCCTCGGAGCGCCCGCGGCCCTGGAGGTCCGTGCCGAGGTCCACGAGGCAGACCCTGGCGCCCTCGCGGGCGAGGGCGAGGGCCGAGGCCCTCCCGAGGCCGCCCGCGGCGCCGGTGACCAGGGCGACCTTTGCCTCCAGGAGGCCCATGGGGAGCGCCTCGGCGCCTCTCAACGCACGATGGCGTGGGCGCGCAGCACGGCGCCCTGGCCGATGGAGAGCCTGGAGTTGGTGCCGTCGGTCTGCCAGTGCATGAGGTTCCTGGCGCTGCCGGCGTTGTCCGCGGGGGTGTCCCCGAGGGCGTCCACGGCGCCGAAGGGGGCGCACATGGTCTGGCCCGGGGCGGTGCATGCCGCGAGGCGCTCGCGGGTGTGCCACAGCCCGAGGTAGTGGGCGCACTCGTGGGCGATCACCTGCGGGAGGAGGTCCCGGCCGGCGCCGAGGGAGCTCTCCCACCCGGCGACGACGCCCGAGTGGATGGTGCCGTGGAGCCCCGCCGGGCCGCCGATGTCCCCGGCGATCCCGATGGCGCCGTCCATGGTGGCCGTCATGGCGATGCCCCGGACGAAGAAGAGGTTCAGTACATCCCCGCGGGAGGAGGCGCTGCGGGTGAAGAGGTCCTCGAGCTCGGCGCGGGAGTCGATGACGGAGAAGCGGGCGGCGTCGGCGGCGGGGAGGTCCGCGTACTCGTCCACGGTGACGCCGATGTTGAGCGGGAGGTAGAAGCTCCGCATGGCGGCCAGGGCGTTCTGGAGCCGGGCGCTGGCCGCGCCCGTGGCGGCGGTGGGTCCCGTTGGGAGCCCCACGAAGAACACCCGCAGGTGCAGCGTGAGCGACGCGGCGGAGGGCGCGCGCTTGATGCGCACCGTGGCGCGGAGCCTGCGGCTGGCCACGGCGGTCATCATGGAGCGGTCGTTGAAGAGCCCGAAGCCCGCGGTGTACACGCCCGGGGTGGGCCCGATGCGGTCGTTGGCGGGGATGGTCACGCTGTTGACCTGGCGCTCCAGGAAGTACTCCCGCACGGGCTGGTCGGTGATGTAGTTGGCCGTGCGCAGGTCCAGGAGGGTCATCCCCGCGGGGTTACGGACGCTCGCCACGGAGGCGAAGAGCTCGCGCCCCACGAGGTCCTGGGCGCTCCAGGTGACGCTCACGGCGTCCCTCGGGACCACCACGGGCTGCGGGTTGATCCCGCGGTCCACCGCGCTGTCGCCCTCGAAGAGGGTGTAGTCCTCCACGGTGACGGCGGTGATGGGCTCCGCGCGGCACACGCGCACGCTCCCGCCGGGGATGCCCAGGGCCCCGCAGCGCCAGCCCGCGGCGCAGTCCGCCGGACCGACACAACCATTCCGGCACGTCCCTTCGAGGCACAGCGCGGCGTCGCAGTCGCCGTCTCCCATGCACGGGTCCGCGCCCACCCCGCCCCCGCGCTCCGAGGCCGCGCAGGCCAGCCGGGGCCCCGACGCCGCGCGGTCCACAGCACAATTGTAACCACCCCCGCCCATGCCCGCGCAGTCCTGGTCCCGGGCGCACAGCACCCCACACCGGCGCAGGAGCGAGGGGCCCTGGATGCACACCCTGGAGGCGCACTGCACGTCCGCCTCGCAGGCCGCGCCAAAGGGCCTCATCTCTGGCCCCGCGTCCGGCGGAGGCGGTGGCGGCGGTGGTGGTGGTGGTGGCGGTGGGGGTGGTGGCGGTGGAGGTGGTGGCGGCGGGGGTGGTGGCGGTGGGGGTGGGGTGGTGTCTGCGGGGGCCTCCTCCACGGGGCCGGAGTCCGCGGCGGTGTCCGTGGGACCACCGCTGTCGGTGCTGGGGGAGGGTGTGACGGTGGCGCCGCACCCCAGGAGCGCCAGGGTCGGAAGGACGCGCGAGAGGAGCTTCATCGAAGGGACCGGGACGATACCACCGCCGGGGCGCTCGCGCAGGCGCATTGCGCGCGGGCGCCCGGGTGGTGCACACCGTGGGGGTGGTGGACGAGTACGTGGCGAGCTGGTTCCGGGCGTTCCTCTGGACCACGGCGCTGGAGGTGCCGGTGGCGGCGTGGCTCCTGCGGGACGGCGACGCGGCGCTCCCGCGGCGCGTGGCGAGGGTGTCGCTGGCGAGCGTGCTGACGCACCCGGCGGTGTGGTTCGTGTTCCCGTTCCTGGGGCTGTCGTACCGGGCGCAGGTGGCGGCGTCGGAGCTGTGGGCGGTGCTGGCGGAGCTGGTGTTCTACCGGTTGATGTTCTGGGAGCTGGGCTGGCGGCGCTGCGCGCAGGCGTCGCTCCTGGCCAACGCGCTGTCGTTCCTGACGGGCCTCGGGCTCCAGCGCTGGGGGGCCCTGGGGTGAGGGGCGGACGCGCGCCCTACGCGCGCGCGGAGGCGGCGCCGCGGAAGGCCCGGAAGAACGCCGCCGCCGTGCGGAAGCGCGCGTCCGCGTCGGGGTGCAGCGCCTGGGCGAGCAGGGCGTCCACCGCGGGCGGGATGCGCTCTCCGACCACGGACCGCAGAGGCACCGGCGGTTCGGACAGGGACGCGCGCCGCACGAGGACCGCGAGGGTCGTGGGAGGCTCCGGGTGGAAGGGCAGCCGCCCCGAGAGGAGCTGGTAGGCCACCACGGCGAGGCTGAAGAGGTCCGCGCGATGGTCCACCGAGGGCTCACCGCGGGCCTGCTCCGGGGCCATGTACAGCGGCGTCCCCAGCGGCTCCCCGGCGGTGAGGGCGTGGGCGGCGTCCCCCTCGGCGCTGCATGCCACGCCGAAATCGAGGAGCTTGACCCGCTCGCGGTCGGGGCCCTCGGAGGTCACCATGATGTTGTGGGGCTTCAGGTCCCGGTGGATCACCCCGGCGGCGTGGGCGGCCCCGAGGCCCTCGCAGACCTGCTCCAGCAGCGCCACGCAGCGCGGCAGGGGGATGGGGCCGTCCGCGAGCTCCTGCGCGAGGGTGCGGCCCGGGAGGTACTCCATCGCGAGGTACAGGAGCGCCCCGTCCGCCTGGCCGAAGTCGTACACGGTGACCACGTTGGGGTGGCTGATGGTCGCGGCGATGCGCGCCTCGCGGAAGAAGCGCTCCGTCGCGCGGCCCCTGGCGCCCGGCGAGGGGAGCAGCACCTTGACCGCGCACCAGCGGCCGAGGTGCCGGTGGCGGCCGCGGTACACCACGCCCATGCCGCCCTCGCCCAGACACTCCGCGCAGTGGTAGGGGCCCACCCAGAAGGGCTCGAAGGGCTCGGCGTACGCGTCGCCGTGCGCGGCGGGAGCAGCGTTCGGGCGCGGACCGGAGGGGGGCGGCGGGGCCTCCGACGGGTGGCCACAGCCCAGGCAGAAGCGGTGGCGGGGGCGGTTCTCCCGCCCACACTGGCCGCAGAACCACGAGGTCTTCGAAGGGGCCGCGAGGGTGGCGCTCTCCGCGATGGGGGCGACCGGAGCGCACGGTATCAGAAATTTGGGCTCTCCACCCGGTAGCGGACCCATCGGGGACGAGCGTTGCGCGGGGCTGTTCGGGGCAATCCGTGGGGCGGCCTCCCCGTCCCTGCGGAGGTCGGACCCGCAGCCGAGGCAGAATCTGTACTGCCTGGCGTTTAGCTTGCCGCAGCGCCTGCACTCTCCATTGTCTCCGGCTTGGGGCGGCGAGGCAGTGCTCGCCGCGGCCACCGGCAGGGGAATCTCCGGCACACAGGCAGCGATCGCGCACGCCGTGGGGATGTCCGGCGTGAACACCCGATCCAGCGCGACCAGGAGCGCGCCGACATTCGCCGGGCGCGCGGCGGGGTCGCGCGAGAGACCCCGCAGCACCACCTCGTCGAGCGCCTTCGGGACATCGCCCCGGGACATGCGCACCGAGGGCACCGCCTCCAGGCTCTGCCGCACCACCACCGCGGCGGCGCTCGCGCCCTCGAAGGGAGGGCGCCCGGTCAAGAGCGCGTAGAGGATCGCGACGACGTTGTAGACCGTGGTGGCCGGGGAGGTGTCCTCCCCGCGGAGGCGCTCCGGCGCGCTGAAGGGCGCCCTCCGCTCGGTCGAGACCTCCCGCGGCCGACGGCGCACCAGGACGCGCCGCGGGCCGTCATCCTCCGGGAGCTCGACCTCCAGCGGGTGCACGTCGGGGAACGCGACCTGCGCCGCGCCCTCCTCGACGAACTCCGCCGCGAGCCTCGCTGCGAAGCGTACGGCGCCGCGGACCGGGGTCGGCCCCTGGGCGATCACGTCCGCCAGGGTGTAGACGTCCGTGCCCTGGAGCGCGGCGTCGTCGTCGCCGCAGCGCGCCTGGTCGTCGGGCCACCACGCATGGCACACCTCGCAGCGCCTCATGAGCTCCGCGCTCCCTCACACATTCCGTGAGGATACCCCAGCGTTGCGTGGGCTGTCATGGGCCCGTATCCTTGGGCTCCGCCATGGCTCGCAAGCTCGCGAGGATCGTACGCGTTGACGCAATCCGCCCCATCGAAGGGGCTGACGCCGTCGAGGGCGTCGCTCCTGGCCAACGCGCTGTCGTTCCTGACGGGCCTCGGGCTCCGGCGCTGGGGGGCCCTGGGGCATAGGCGTTAAGCGCCATCACGTTGTGGCGTCGTCGGGACCGATCCCCCAAAGGCGCCGTGGAGCTCGGACTTTGCCTGGGGTTGGGCGGTGGAGGCCGGGGTTCGCCAGGCTTGGGGTCCCTGAGGTCGCGTCGCTCACCCCGGGCTACCGAAGGCGGTCACCGCGCCTCCGCGCGGTTGCAAAGAGCGTGGTCCGTGTGTTCTCAAGCGGCGAGGGGGTTTCCTCGCGAGGGGTGCTCCCGCGGGCGCAGCACGTGCCTCTCCAGTCCGCGTCGCCACGGCTACCCATCCCGCCTCCCCGCGAGCTCGCTCTCTGCAACCGCGCGGAGGCGCGGTGACCGCCTTCGGTAGCCCGGGGTGAGCGACGCGACCTCAGGGACCC
>JACRDB010000133.1 GCA_016218725.1 Deltaproteobacteria bacterium | reverse complement strand
TCATAGACCCTAAGCCTGGCGAACCCCGGGGCTCCACCGCCCAACCCCAGGCGAAGTCCGAGCTCCCCGGCGCCTTGGAGGAACGGTCCCGACCAGACCGCAACGTGATGGCGCTTAACGCCTATGGGGGGAGGACCCCCTCACCATCGTAAAATCGCCCGGAACCCAGGGCTGTTTGTGAAATTTGTCCAGCGCTCCTCCACCTGGGTGGGGCGGTCCGGGGGTCGGGTCGCCGCCTGTGCTAGCCTCCGCGGCGGTCGGGCGCTTTCCCTCTGGTTCCCCGCCCGGCGCCCGAAGGAGAGCCATGGGCCTGAACGACAAGGTGATCGTGACCTGCGCCATGAGCGGCGTGGTGACCTCCCGGGCTCAGTGCCCGGCCATCCCCTACACCGTGGAGGACTACGCCCGCGAGGCCCTGCGCGCCTACGAGGCCGGCGCCGCCGTGCTCCACATCCACGCCCGCGACGACGACGGCGCCCCGGACTACTCCGCCGCGCGCTACCGTTGCCTCGGCGACGCCATCCGCGCCGCCTGCCCCATCATCCTGAACTTCTCCACCGGCACCCTGGACCCCGAGGGGCGCAAGGCCCCGCACATCACCGACTACAAGCCCGAAATCGGCGCCCTCAACATGGGCTCCATGAACTACGCCAAATTCAACCCGAAGAAGAAGAGCTGGGTCTTCGATTTCGTCTTCGAGAACTCCTTCGAGTACATCGCCTCGCTGCTCACGAAGATGAACGCCGCAAGCGTCAAGCCCGAGCTGGAGTGCTTCGACACCGGCCACGTCGCGTCCGTGGATCCCTTCCTGGAGCTCGGGCTCCTCAAGGCCCCGCTGGACTTCAGCTTCGTCATGGGCGTCGTGGGCGGCGTGCGCGCCACCGCGAGGCACCTGGCCTTCATGGCCGACAACGCCCCGCCAGGCAGCACCTGGAAGGTCGTGGGCATCTCCCGCGAACAGTGGACCCTCTGCGCCGCGGCGCTCGCCCTGGGCGGCAATATCCGGGTCGGCCTCGAGGACAACTTCTACCTCCCCGACGGCGCCATGGCCCGCTCCAACGGCGACCTGGTCGCCCAGGGCGTCCGCCTCGCCCGCTCCTCCGGCCGCGAGGTGGCCTCCGTGGCCGAGGCCCGCGCCATGCTAGGCCTCAACCTCCGGTGACCCCATGTATCACACGCTCCACTACACCCTTGAAGACCACGTCGCCGCGGTGACGCTCAACCGCCCGGACCGGCGGAACGCCCTCGGCCCGGAGATGATCAACGAGCTCCTGTACGCGCTGGAGAACGCCCACGCGGACCCCTCCGTGCGCGTGGTGCTCCTCCAGGGCGCCGGCAGCGCCTTCTGCGCGGGCGCGGATTTCTCGCAGTTCACGGGCGCCACGACCCCGTCCACGCTGCCCATGAAGGGGGACTTCTCGGACCTGCTGCAGGCCATGGTGGGGGCGACCAAGCCCCTGGTCGCGAGGGTCCAGGGACCGGCCCTGGGCGGGGGCTTCGGCCTCGTGGCCGCGTGCCACCTGGCGGTGGCCTCGGAGACCGCCACCTTTGGCACCCCGGAGGTGCTCCGGGGCCTGTGGCCCATGATGATCATGGCCGTGCTCGCCCGCACCCTCCCGCGCAGGGCCCTCCTGGAGCTCATGCTCCTCGGGGAGAAGGTCACCGCGGAGGACGCGAAGCGCCTCGGGGTGGTCAACCGCGTGGTGCCCGCGGAGGCCCTGGACGCCACCGTGAAGCACCTCTGCGGCGAGCTCGCGAAGCGCAGCCCCACGGCGGTGCGCCGGGGCCTCGGGGCCCTCGCTCGCCTCGGCGAGCGCCCCCTCGCGGAGAGCCTCCCGCTCCTGCGCGACGAGCTCTTCGAGCTCCTCGGGACCGACGACGCCCGCGAGGGCCTCCAGGCGTACATGGAAAAGCGCGAACCCCACTGGACCGGACACTGACGGAGAAGCCCAATGCCCACGATGCGAGAGCGCGTGGCGGAGCTCGAAGCCCGCCGCGCGAAGATTGCCGAGCTGGGAGGCCCGGAGAGAATCGCCCGCCAGCACGACCGCGGGAAGCTCACGGCCCGCGAGCGCCTGGACCTGTTCTTCGACGGCGGGCGCTACTTCGAGGTCGGCGCCCACGGCACACAGATGGGCTCCTCGGCGGGCCCCGACGGCGCCGACAAGCCCCCCGCGGACGCCGTGGTGTGCGCCTTCGGCGACGTGCAGGGCCGCCTCACCTGCGCCGCGGCGTATGACTTCACCGTCAAGGGCGGCTCCATCGGCGAGACCGGCGAGGTCAAGGTCTCGCGCCTCCGAGAGATGGCCCTGCGCGGGCGCCACCCCATGGTGTGGTTCATCGACTCCGCCGGCGCCCGCATCGAACCCGGCCGCAGCCACGAGGACGCCCTCTCCCTCTTCGCGGGCTACGGCCACCTCTTCCGCGAGGAGGTCATCATGTCCG
This sequence comes from Deltaproteobacteria bacterium, assembly GCA_016218725.1. Lineage (GTDB taxonomy): Bacteria > Myxococcota_A > Polyangia > Polyangiales > JACRDB01. The sequence goes on along the minus strand of JACRDB010000133.1, from coordinate 57,197 downwards.
GCGTGGTGCCGCAGGTGGCCGCCATGGTGGGCCCCGGCGCCGCGGGCACCGCGTACATCCCGGGCCTCGCGGACTACGTCCCCATGGTGAAGAACATCGGCTCCATGGCCCTCGCGGGCCCTCCCCTCGTCAAGGCCGTCACCGGCCAGGACATCGCCGAGCAGGACCTCGGCGGCTCCAAGGTCCACTGCGAGGTCTCCGGCGTCGGCGACGGCGAGTTCCCTGATGACAAAGCCTGCATCGAGGCCGTGAAGAAGTACCTGTCCTACATGCCCTCACACTGTGGGGAAGCCCCTCCGAGGGTGCCCTGCACGGACCCGGTGGAGCGTCGGGAGGAGGGGCTGTTGGACCTGGTGCCGGACTCGGCGCGGCGGGCGTTTGACATGTACAAGCTCCTTCGGGCGGTGGCCGACCACGGGGAGCTCTTTGATCTCAAGCCCCGCTGGGCGAGGAACCTCATCACGTGCCTGGCGCGCATTGACGGCCGCACCGTGGGGATGGTGGCCAACAACCCGATGCAGCTCGGTGGGATCCTGGACCTGGACGCGGCGGACAAGGGCGCGCACTTCATTCAGTTGTGTGACGCGTTCAACGTCCCGCTGGTGTTCTTCCAGGACACGCCGGGGTTCATGGTGGGCTCCAAGGTGGAGCATGCGGGGATCATCCGTCACGGGGCCAAGATGCTCCACGCGATGAGCGCGGCGACGGTGCCCAAGCTCACGGTGGTGGTGCGCAAGGCCTACGGGGCGGGGTACTTCGTGATGTGCGGCCGGGCGTACGAGCCGGACCTCATCGTGGCGTGGCCCGGGGCGGAGATCTCCGTGATGGGCGCCGAGGGCATGGTGGGCATCGCGGCGCGCAAGCTCTTCGGCGCCGAGGAGCCGCCTCCGGAGGTGAGGAAGCAGCTCGTGGACACGATCCAGGGCTTCGTGGACATCTACCGCGTGGCGGGCTGGGGCCTGGTGGACGATGTCATTGACCCGCGGGACACCCGCAGGGTGCTGGCCTGGGGCCTGGCGCTCTCGGAGGGAAAGACCCTGGAGCGACCGCGGCGCAAGCGGGGGGTGCTCCCGGTGTGATCAGCCCTCGGTGACGGTGATCTTGCGCACCTGCACCGGGGTGATGGGGCGGTCGCCGGGGCGGGACGTGGGCGTGCTGCCGATGCGCTGGACCACGTCCTGGCCCGCGATGATCCTGCCGAAGACCGGGTGCCGGGACGTCCCGGGGGTGAAAAAGTCCAGGTAGTCGTTGTGCTTGGTGTTGATGAAGAACTGCGAGCCCCCGGAGTTGGGGCGGCCCGTGTTGGCCATGGAGAGGGTCATGGGCTCGTTGGAGAGCCGGTACTGCTCCGGGAACTCGTCCTGGATGGTCCCGTGGGGCGGTCCGCCGGTGCCCGCGCGCGGGCTCTGCGGGTCCCGGGAGTGCGGGCAGCCAAACTGGATCATGAACTTGTCGATCACCCGGTGGAAGTGCAGGCCGTCGTAGAAGCCGCTCCGGGCGAGGCTCAGGAAGTTGCCCGCGGTGATGGGCATCTTGTCCAGGTAGAGCTCGGCGGTGAACTCGCCGAGGGAGGTCTCGAAGCGCGCGGTGGGGTTGGCCATGGTCCGGTTTCCTTTCGTGGCTCGCGGGCGCGAGCGGCCGGCTTTGTACCACCGATCGGCCCGGGGGCCCACCAGGGCCCTTGTGCTCCCGGGCCTCCAAAGGGATGCTCCCCGGCGGAGACCCATTGAGGGCGTTGCGATCCTTTCCACCATGGCCGGTCCTGGTCGCGCTCCTCGCGCTGTGGGCGCTCCCGGCGAGGGCCGACCCCCCGGACGCCGCGGCGGACACCGGGCGGGACGCGGGGCCCGGCGCCCCGCGGGACGCCCCGGCACCGGACCGCCCCACAGCGACCGTCGGCGGTGACGCCGGGCCCCCAGGGGTGACGGACCTCGGGGCCGCGGCCCTGGCGCAGGACGCGCCCGCGGAGGCCGGGGGCGCGCCCGCGGTCCAGCCCGTGACCCCGCCGGAGCCCGCGAGGGCCGCGACGGAGCCGCTTCCGGACCCCGCCCCCGGGAGGCCCCGGGAGGTCGTGCGGTACGTGCTCCGCGCGCGCCTCGACGCCGAGCGCCACGCGGTCCACGGGGAGGGGACCATTCTCTGGAGGAACAGCGCCCGGGCGCCCACCCGGGAGCTCTGGTTCCAGCTCTACATGAACGGCTTCGAGCACGACCGCACGCTGTTCCTCCGGAGCTCCGGGGGCGAGCACCGGGGCAACGTCCGCGGCCGCGCCGGGAGGATCACCCTGGAGACGCTGCGGCTGGACGACGCAGAACTCCTTGCTACGGCGCGTTATGGGACGCTCCCAGAGGACCGCACGGAGCTCCAGGTGACGCTCCCCCGGGAGGTCGCTCCGGGGGAGACCATCGCCCTGCGGGTGCGCTTCGTGACCACGCTCCCGGAGGTCTTCGCCCGCACCGGGTACCACGAGCGCTTCCATATGGTGGCGCAGTGGTTCCCCAAGCTCGCGGTGTACACCGACGAGGGCCGCTGGGCGCACTTCCCGTTCCACGCCAACACGGAGTTCTTCGCGGACTTCGGCGGCTACGACGTGACCCTGGAGGTGCCCCGGGGTTGGGTCGTGGGCGCCACGGGGCAGCCCTCGGGCCCGGCGGAGCGCGCGGGCGCCCTGGACCGCCACCGGTACCTCGCGCGGGACGTGCACGACTTTGCCTGGGCCACCTGGGACCGCTTCCGGGAGCTCCGGTCCACGGTGAACGACCTCGACGTGCGGGTGTTGTACCCGCCCGGGGAGCTCCCGTCGGCGGAGCGCGCGGTGCGCTCCCTGGAGCGCGTGATCCCCGTGTACGCCGAGCGCTTCGGGGCCTATCCGTACCCGAACCTCACGGTGCTCTTCCCCCCCTACGGCGCCGAGGGCGCGGGGGGGATGGAGTACCCGACCTTCATCACCACTGAGGGGCGCTGGTGGCTCCCGGAGGGCGTTCACTTCACGGAGTACGTCACCGCCCACGAGTACGCCCACCAGTATTTCTATGGGCTCTTCGCCAGCAACGAGAACGCCTGGCCCTTCCTCGACGAGGGCATGGCGGAGTACGCCACCTGCATCGGGCTTGAGGCGCAGTACGGCCGCCGCGGCAACGTGGTGGACCTCCTGGGCGGGTCCCTGGAGTGCTACCCCTGGGAGGCCGCGGGGGCGGGGCTCCTGCGGTACCCGACGGCCATCGCCCAGGGCGCCCCGGCGTTCCCTACCTCCGGGAGCTACGGCGCGCACGTCTACAGCCGCACGGCCACGGTGCTGCGCACCGCCGAGGGCCTCCTGGGGCGGTCCGTGACGCGCGCCGCGCTGGCGCGGTACAGCGACCGCGCGCGCTTCCGGCACCCCACCCCGGAGGACCTCCTCGAGGCCTTCGAGGACGCCGCGGGGCCCGCGTTCGTGCGGGACTTTCTTCGCCCGGCGCTCTTCACCCGCGCGAGGGTGAACTACGCGGTGCAGGTCGCCGAGAGCCACCGGGTGCGCGCCGGGCGCTACGTCGGCCGGGTGGTGGTGGCGCGCGACGGGGAGCTCCAGGTGCCCGTGGACATCGCCCTGGAGCGCGCCGACGGCCGCTCCGAGAGCTTCCGCTGGGACGGCCTCGGCGAGCGCTGGGAGCGCGCCTGGGACGCGCCCGTGGCGCTCCGCGCGGTGCGCGTGGACCCCCACGACCGGCTCCCCCTCGACGATCGGAGGCTGGACAACGCCCGCCGCGCCGACTCCGACGAGGGAGGCCAGGCGCCAGGCTCGGTCGCCCTGGTGACCCGGGTCGCGTACTGGCTCGCCCTCGCGCTCCAGGCGGTGGGGCCGTGACGGTGCGCGCCTGCCTCCGACGCCGGGCGCTGGCGCTCGCGGTGGTGTTCTGCGCCCAGGGGCTCCTGGCGCTCCTCTGGGCGTTCGTCCTCGCGCTCCCGGTCCTTCGCGCGGTGAGGCAGCACCCGGACGGGGTCTTCGCGCTCTACGCCGACGGCGGTCGCCTCGCGCTGGAGGTCGCCGCCAGGGTCGAGCCCGCGGCGAGCCCCCTGGCGCTCGCCACGGGTGCCCTCATGGTGCTGTACGCCCACGGGTGGCTGGTGCTGGGCGGGCTCCTGCCGTCGTTGTTTACGTCCATGGAGCGCGTGTCCTTGGTGAGGGCCGCGGGCTGGAGCGTGCAGCGCACGCCGGCGTGGCTGGCGCTCGGGTCCATGGCCCTCGGCGGCTACGCGGTGTGCGGGCTGTGGGGCTACCTCGCGTGGCCCTACGCCGAGGCGAGGCTCACCGCGGGCGCGGCGCCGTCGCCGCTCGCGCTCCTGTGGCTCTTCCCGCCGGCGCTGCTGGCCTGGGTGGTCACCGCATGGCACGACCTGGCCCGGGTGCAGCTCGCGGGCGACGGGGGATCATCGCTCACCGCCGCCTCCGGCGCGCTCACGCGCCTTGCGCGAGCACCCTGGGCCGTGCTCTCTCGGGTGCTTGGGTACCAGCTCCTGGGCCTCGGGGGCATGGCCCTGGCCTTCGGCGCATCGACGCTCTGGGGCGGCCGTCGGGCTGCAGCCGCGGTGGTGGCGCTGGCGCTGGTCCAGGGGCTCGCGGTCCTCGGGCGCTTCCTCGCGCGGGTGAGCCTCCTGGCGGAGCTGGCTACCCCCTGGCGCAGGCCCGCAGCCGAGGGAACGCCTGGCAATCGACGATAGGAGCGCTTGTCGGGTGTTGTAGGGCGATGTCAGCCCTTGCCTTGGCGCTCGTGCCCGGTGGACATACTCTGTCCGTATGGACTCTGGGGCAGTCTGGCGCCCCTCCGGTGCTATGGTCCCGACCCATGACGCGACGGCGGAGGCTCGGGCTCGGGTGCCTCCTGGTGCTGCTCCTGTTCCTTGGGGCCTTTGGCTTCTCCGCCCGGCGGCTGCTCTTCCCGCGGCGCCTCGCGGTGGTGTCCATCCGTACGGAGCGGTCGTACCAGGACCCCGCTCTCATGGCCCGCGCGTGGGAGGCGCCCGTGGCCAGGGCCTACCGCCCGGGGTTCTTCTCCCAGCCCAACGGGTCCATTTGCGGCCCTACGAGCCTCGCCAATGTCCGGCGCTCCCAGGGCGAGGCCGGCGCTTCCCTCGACGCGGTGCTCTCGGGCAGCGGGCTCTGCCCCCTGGACGTCTGCTGGGGCGGGCTCTCCCTCGACGCGCTGGCGGGGCTCCACCGCCGCCGCGGAGCGCGCGTCACCGTGCTCCGACCCATGGATCTCCAGGGCCTCCGGAGGGAGCTCTCCCACGTGGACGACCCGGCGCGGCGCTACGTGGTGAACTTTGATCGCGGGCCGCTCTTCGGGACCGAGGGCGGACACCACTCCCCCATCGGGGCGTTCCTGGCGGACCGGGACCTGGTCTTCGTCCTGGACGTCAACGCACGCTATGGCCCCTGGCTGGTCGCCACCCCGAGGCTCCTCACGGCCATGAACTCCGTGGACCGCTCCACCGGTCGCCCGAGGGGCCTCCTGAGGATCGAGTAGGCCCGAGGCCGACGAAAAAAACCGTTGTGGAGACGGCGTTTCTGCGCCGTCGCTTGACACCCCGAGGCCCCCCCCTGGCATCATCGCCCACTGCCCCGACGCGCCACCCGCCGGGGCTCTCGGAGGCCGTCGCGGGCGATGCGCATTCTCATCCTGTCCCGCAAGAACGCGCTCTACTCCACCCGGAGGCTCCAGGACGTCGCCCAGGCCCGGGGCCACGAGGTCTCCGTCGTGGACCCGCTGGACTTCTCCCTGGTGGTCTCGCGCGCCCGGCCCTCCCTCTACCTCCGGGGCACCTCCGTCTCCGGCGTGGACGTGGTCATCCCCCGGATCGGGGCGTCCATCACCTCCTACGGCCTCGCCGTCGTCCGGCAGTTCGACATGATGGGTGTGGCCGTGCTCAACCACGCCATCGCCATCGCCCGCTCCCGCGACAAGCTCCGGGCCATGCAGCTCCTCACCCGAAAAGACCTGGACATCCCCACCACGGTCTGCGCCAAGAGCAGCGCCCACCTGGACACCGCCCTCAGCCTCGTGGGAGGCCCCCCGGCCATCGTCAAGCTCCACCAGGGCACCCAGGGCATCGGCGTCATGCTGGCCGAGACCCGCCAGAGCGTCGAGAGCACCCTCGAGGCCTTCTGGACCCTCGGCGAGGACATCATCCTCCAGGAGTTCATCGCCGAGTCCCGAGGCCGAGACCTCCGGGCCATCGTCGTAGGCCGCAGGGTCGTCGCCGCCATGCGCCGACGAGCCCAGCGCGGTGAGTTCCGCTCGAACCTCCACCGCGGCGGCGAGCCCGAGCCCGTCCCCCTCGACGCCCTCGACCCGCGCTACGCCCGCGCCGCCATCGAGGCCACCCGCGTCATGGGCCTCGAGGTCGCCGGCGTGGACCTGCTCGAAACCCGCTCCGGGCCCAAGATCCTGGAAATCAACTCATCGCCCGGCCTGGAAGGCATCGAGCGGGCCACCGGCGTGGACGTGGCCGTGGCCATCGTGCGCCACGCCGAGCGGTTTCTTCGCAAGCGCCTGAAGCGCTCCAAGGGCCAGGGAGACACCACCGAGGCCGAGCGCGTGCTCCGGCGCAGGGCCTGAGGCCCCGTGGACCTGGTTCTTACCGCGGAAGGCCCCGCCCGGGTGCTCACGGTGCACCGCCCGCACCGGAAGAACGCCCTGGATCTCTCTACGCTCCGGGCCTTCAAGGCCATGGCAAGGGATCTTCGGAGAGACAAAGAGGCAAGAGGGGTCATCTTGACCGGTTCGCCCGAGGGAGGAGTGTTCCTCTCCGGCGGGGACCTCCGGGCGCTGGAGGGGGTGCGCACGGCCCGGGCGGCCCGGAGCCTCGCGCTGGACGCCCACGCCGCGGTGGACGCGCTCCTGGCGACGGGGCTGCCGCTCCTGGCGGCCATCCACGGGGACGCCTTCGGCGGGGGGTGCGAGCTGGCCGCGGCGTGCGACCTCCGGGTGTGCGAGGCCCAGGCGCGCTTTCATTGGGTGCAGGTGCGCTTCGGGGTGACCACGGGCTGGGGGGGCGCGGCCCGGCTCCTGGAGCTGGTCCCTCGGGGGGTGGCGCTGCGGTGGCTCCTGACCGGACAGCCGGTGGAGGCCCGGGAGGCGCGGGATGTTGGCTTCGTGGAGGTGCTGTGCGCCCGCGGGGAGGCCCTGGCGGAGGCCGTGGGGCTCGTCCGGGCGATCGCCCGGAGCCCCCGAAGGAGCGTCGCCCGGATGCTCCGGCTCCTGCGGGAGACCCCCCGGCTGGACCGCGCGGGGGCCCTGGGCCTGGAGCTCGACCTCTTCGGCCGGGGGTGGGCCTCCAAGGAGCACCGCGACGCGGTGGCGGCCTTCCTCCGGCGGTGACCCTCCGGTGGCCTCCCCGCGGAATCCTGGACGTTCCCTGTTGAGCGCCCGGGTGACGGTCGGCTATCGTCCCCCGCCGCGACGACGGGTCGCCGTGAGGAACGGGCATGAAGCGTCTTGGGCAAGCGTGCGTTTGGGCGGTGCTGACGGTCGGCTGCGGGGAGTTCAACCGCGAGGCCGTGGATGACAACAACCAGGGCATGCAGCTCCTGCGGGCGGGGCGCTTCGCGGACGCCAAGGACAAGTTCCAGCGCGCCGCGGACGAGGACCCCCGCTACGACGCGCCGCTGTACAACCTGGCCCTGGTGCACGTGCGCCAGCACGAGTGGGGCAACGCCGCGGAGGCCCTGACCCGGGCCATCGCGCGCAACCCCCGGAACGCGGAGTACCACTACCAGCTCGGCAACGCACGGTACGAGCAGGAGCAGTGGGAGCAGGCCCGCCAGGCGTTCCAGCAGGCCGTGCAGGTCAACCGCAACCTGTACATGGCCTACTACCGCATGGGCGAGGTGGCCGACGCCCTGGACGAGCCCCAGGCGGCGCTCCAGGCGTACACCGACGCCATCACCCACGCCCCCCGGGCGTACCGGGCGTACGTGCGCCTGGGCCGGGCGTACTACCGCGTGCGGGAGTATGACCGCGCCCTCCAGGTGCTCCAGGAGGGCCTGAGGCTCGCCCCGCCCGGCGCCGTGGAGCGCGGGCAGATGCACAATTACATGGGCAGCGTGCTCCTGGACCAGCACCACCCGGACCAGGCCATCGAGCACTTCGTCGAGGCCCAGCGCGACGACCCGGAGCTCACCGTGGCCCTCTTCAACGCGGGCTACACCTGCGCGGAGATCCCCGAGCGGCGCCAGCAGGCGATTCTCTACCTCCAGCGCTTCGTCGAGGCCCGCGGCGGCAACGCCCCGCGGGACTACCTGGACATGGCCCAGAACAAGCTCGCGGAGCTCCAGACGGCCCAGGTCCACTGACGGCTCTCTCCCCGTAGGCGTACCCCCCGACGTGGTGCACCGGCACCGCCCGAAGGTCTGACGATGAGCATCGACTCCAACGACGACACCGCCAACACCTCCGCCCCCGCGGCCGGCCCGGACCCCGCGCGCCTGCGCGAGCTCGACGAGGCGCTCGCGCGCTTCGAGGGCCAGAAGCGCTGGCAGGACGTCATCCGCACGCTCCAGGCCAAGGCCGACATCCTCCCCGAGCCCGGGGAGCGCATCGCCCTCCACGAGCGCGTCGCCGGGATCTTCATCGAGCGCTTCTCCAACCAGGCCGAGGCCATCAAGGCCTACGAGGCCGTGCTGGACATCGACCCCGGGAACCTCCGCGCCGTGGAGTTCCTGAAGGGCATGTATGAGAAGCGCAGGGACTGGGACAAGCTCCTCGCCCTCCAGAAGCGCGAGGCCCGCCAGGCCTCCCCGAGCGTCCAGCTCGAGCTCTACGTCGGCCTCGCCCGGTTTGTGACGGAGAAGGTAAAGAAGCCCGAGCTGTGTGTGGAGCTGTGGGAGGAGGTGCGACAGCGCGACCCGTCGAGCCTGGAGGCGCTGGGGCAGCTCGCGGGGCTCTACGAGCGGGGGCGGGAGTTCCCGAAGCTGGCCTCGGTGCTGCGGGACCAGGCGGCGCAGACCTCGGACACGGCGGGGCGCGTGAACCTGCTGGTGAAGCTCGGCATGGTGGCCGGCGACAAGGTCGGGGACGACGCCCTGGCGGTGGAGGCCTGGCGGGGCGTGCTTGCCCTGGACGCCAATGACCGCCGCGCTCAGGAGGCGCTCAAGAAGCGCTACGTGGCGATGCATGCCTGGGACGACCTGGAGCTGTTCTTCGCCGACAGCGGCAAGTGGGACGAGCTCCTGCGCGTGCTGGAGCGCGAGCTGGAGAACCCCCAGGCCACCACGGAGCAGCGGGTCGCCCTGGCCTTCAAGATCGCGCAGGTGTGGGCGCTGCGGAAGGAGCGCCAGGACCGCGCGGCGAAGTTCCTGGAGAAGGTCCTGGAGATCGACCCGGTGAACCGCCGCGCCGCGGTGGAGCTGGCGCCCATCTATGAAGCCGCCGGGGACCAGGCCCGCCTCGCGGCGGTGCTCGAGGTGCGGCTCCTCGGCGACGCGGGCGAGGCCCGGGTGCACACCCTCCGGCAGCTCGGCGGGCTCTACGAGGCCGCCCTCGGCGCCCCGGACCGCGCCCTGGCGCGCTACCAGAGCGCGTTCTCCGAGGCCGCCCTGGAGGACCGCTCCTGGGAGGACCTGGCGCGCCTCGCGGGGGTCACCGGCGCCTGGGACCAGGCCGCCGAGCAGCTCCAGGCCGAGTGCGACCGCCGGGAGCCCGGGGCGGTCACCACGCTCCGGCTGCACCTCGGGCGCGTGCTCTCGGAGCACCTGGGCCGCGTGGACGACGCCGTGGCGTGCTACCGCGCCGTGCTGGCCGTGGAGCCCGAGCGCGGGGAAGCCCTGAGCCTCCTGGAGGACCTCCTGCGCGGCGCCGAGCGCTGGCCCGAGCTCCTGGCCATCCTGGAGCGGAGGCTGGTCCTGGCGCACACCCCCGAGGCGCGCAGGCCCCTGCGGCTCGACATCGCCTCGCTCTGCGAGGAGCGCGTCGGGGACCTGCCCCGGGCCGTGGAGGCATGCCTGGAGGTGCTCGCCGAGGGCGGCGACGACGACGAGGTGCTGGCCCGCCTGGACGCGCTCTACGCGCGCCAGGGGCAGTGGGAGGCCCTGGCGGACGTGCTGGCCCGGCGGCTGCTCCTCTCCGAGGCCACCGGGGACGAGGCCCGCGCCACGGACGCGCGCTACCGCCGGGGCAGGGTGCTGGAGGACCACCTGGGCCGCGCCCGCGAGGCCCTGGAGCACTACCGCGAGCTCCTGGCGCTGGCGCCGGACCACGGCGAGGCCCGCGCCGCGCTGGAGCGGCTCCTGCGCGACCCGGAGCTGCGCGCCGAGGCCGCCCGGGTGCTGGAGCCCGTGTACGAACTCCGCGGAGACTGGGAGGCCCTGGTGCGCTCCACGGAGATCCTCCTCTCGGAGGAGGAGGCCCCGGCGGAGAGGGTGCGGCTCCTGTCCCGCATCGGCGAGGTGTGCGCGGCGCACCTCGGGGACCCGCGCAGGGCCTTCGAGGCGTACGGGCGGGCCTTCCGCGAGGCGCCCGCGGAGGACGCGGTGCGCGCCGCGCTCCTGGGGCTGGCGGAGGCCACCGGGGCCTGGGTGGACGTGGTGGCGTGGTTCCGGGCGGCCTCCGGCGGGGCCCCGAGGGCGCTCTCCCGGGAGCTCCTGTTGCAGGTGGCGGACATCGAGTTCCGGCGCCTGGGGGCCATCGAGCGGGCCGTGGAGGCCTACGACAAGGTGCTGGCCGAGGACCCCGGCGACGCCCAGGTGCTGGCCGCGCTGGACGGCACCTACCGCGCCGCCGGGCGCTGGCAGGAGCTCCTGGCGGTGTACCGCAAGCGCCTGGAGCTGGCCTCGGAGCCGTCGGCCCAGGAGGAGCTCCTGGCGCAGATCGCGGGGGTGTTTGAAGACCAGCTCCGGCAGCCCGAGGCGGCGCTGGACACCTGGCGCGAGCTCCACGACCGGGACCCCGGCAACGCCCGGGCCCTGGACGCCCTGGAGCGGCTGTACCACCAGCTCGGGCGCTGGCCGGAGCTGGCCGAGGTGCTCCAGACGCGCCTCGGGCTCACCAGCGCCCCGGAGGACCAGACGGCGGTGCAGCTCCGGCTGGCACACGTGCACGAGCGCTACCTCTCGGACCTCGCCTCGGCGGTGGAGCTCTACCGCCAGATCGTGGGGCGGGACCCGACCTCGGCGGACGCCGTCGGGCACCTGGAGCGCCTGGTGCAGCAGCGGGACACCGCGGCGCTGGTGTCCGAGGTGCTGGAGGAGGTGTACCGCCAGACCGGGGACTTCGAGCGCCTGGTGTGGCTCTTCGAGGTGCTGGCGGCCTTCGCGGAGACCGCCGCGCGCAAGGTGGAGCTCCTGCACCAGATCGCGGAGCTCCAGGAGACCGCCGGGCGCGACGACCTGGCCTTCCAGACGCACCTGCGGGCGCTCCAGGTGGACCCCTCGGACGGGGACTCCCTCGGGCACCTGGACCGGCTGAGCGTCACCCTCGGGAACCACCAGGACTTCCTCGCTTCGCTGGAGGCCCAGCTCGAGCGCGGGGGCCCGCCCGAGGCCCTGGTGGCCCTGCACGACAAGGCCGCCGTCGTGGCCGAGGAGCGCCTGGACGACTTCGAGCGCGCCATCGCGCACCAGAACGCGATCCTCGGGCTCGACGCGGCCAACCTCGCCGCCGCCACGGCCCTGGAGCGGCTCTACCAGCTCTCGGACCGCCCGCAGGACCTGGCGGGGGTGTTCCTCCGCAAGGCCGCGATGCTCACGGACACCGCGGAGCGCAAGGCGTACTACCTCAACGCCGCGGAGCTCGCGGAGACCGTCCTCGGCCGCACCGAGGACGCCATCCAGGCGTACTGGCAGATCGTGGCCGTGGACCCCGAGGACCTCGGGGCCCTCGGGGCGCTCATCCGGCTCTTCATCGCGGGCTCCCGCTGGACCGAGCTCCTGGACGTCTACGAGCGCAAGGCCGCCGTGGTGGACGACCCGGACGAGAAGCGCAGGCTCCTCTTCGAGGTGGCGTCGGTGTACGAGTCCGAGCTCCAGGACGGGGCGCGGGCCATCGACGCGTACAACCGCATCTTGGAGCTGGACCCCGCGGAGCTCCTGGCCCTGCAGCGCCTGGACGCGCTCTACACCGCCCGGCAGGACTGGCGCGAGCTCCAGAGCGTGCTGGAGCGCGAGGCCGCCCTCACCGGCGACACGCACGAGGTGTGCGCCCACCGGTACCGCATCGCGGAGCTGCACGAGAAGCAGTTCGGCGACGTGGCCCGCGCCGTGGAGCTCTACGGCGAGATCCTGGAGCTCCTCCCGGACCACCAGCCGTCGGTGGACGCCCTGAGCGGGATCCTCCACGGCCAGGCGCAGCCGCTGGCGGCCGCGGCGGTGCTGGAGCCGGTGTTCAACGCCGCCGGGGCCTTCGAGCGCGTGGTGGAGGTGCTCGAGGTGCAGGTGGCCCACTCCACGGACCCGCCGCAGGCCGTGGAGCTCCTGCACCGCGTGGCGGAGATCTCCGAGACCGTGCTGGACAACCCCCGGGCGGCCTTCGAGGCCTACGCCCGCGCGGTGGCGCTGGACCCCGGCAACGACGACACCCTCGGGAGCCTGGAGCGGCTCGCCGGCGGGGACAACGCCTGGGCCGCCGTGGTAGCCGTGTACGACCGCGCCGTCGAGGCGCTCACCCCCGGCAGCGAGCAGCGCGCGCCGCTCCTCCTGCGCGCCGCGCAGATCGCGGAGGTGCAGCTCGGCGACGTGGAGGGCGCCATCCGGCGCTACGGGATGGTGCTGGAGTCCGAGCCCGACAGCGTGCCGTCGCTCCACGCCCTGGACCGGCTCTACGAGGCCACGGAGCGCTGGCAGGAGCTCGCCCGAGTGCTGGAGCGCGAGCTGGGGCGCTCGGACTGCACGCCCGACGAGCTGCTCCTTTACCGCTACCGCCTCGGGCAGGTGCGCGGCGAGCACCTCGGGGACGCCGCCGGCGCGCTCGCGGCCTGGAGGGAGGTGCTGGACGCCCAGGCGGACCACCCCGAGGCCCTGGCGGCGCTGGAGGCGCTCTTCGCCGCGGGGACGCTCCGCCCGGAGGTCTTCGCGGTGCTCGAGCCCCTGTATCGCATGGGCGAGGACTGGGAGAAGCTCAGCGGCCTCCTGGCGGCGTCGCTGGACTGGGTGACGGACCCGGCCCAGCGCCTGGAGCTCCTGCACCGCACGGCGGAGCTCGCCGAGGAGCGCCTCGGGGACCCGTCCGGGGCCCAGCAGTGGTACGCGCGCGCCCTCCAGGAGAACCCTCTGGACGAGCGCAGCTACGCCGAGGCCGAGCGCCTCTCCGGCGCAACGGGCGAGTGGGCCTCGCTGGCCAACACCCTGGCGGACCTCATCGACGGCGACGAGGTCCCGGTGGAGGTGCGCCAGAGCCTGGGCAAGCGCCTGGCGCGCATCCACGAGGAGGAGCTCATGGACCTGGAGGCGGCCGAGGCCGCCTATGAGTTCGTGCTCTCCGCGGCGGCGCTGGACACCGACGCGCTGGAGGCCCTGGACCGGCTCCACACGGCCAGCGGCGAGGCCGAGAAGCTCGCCCAGGTCCTGGATCGCCGGGTGCAGGCCACCGCCGACGCCGAGCAGAAGGTGGAGCTGAGCTTCCGCCTCGGGCAGCTCCTGCAGGACCCGCTGGGCCGCACCGACGAGGCCGTGGCCCGCTACCGCTCGGTGCTCGACGGCCTGGACGCCCGCCACGAGCCCACGCTGGACGCGCTGGAGGCCATCTACCTCCAGGCGGAGAAGTGGCCCGAGCTCTACGACGTGTACGCCCGCAAGCTGGAGGTCACCACCGCGGAGGACACCCAGGCGGAGCTCCAGGCCCGCATGGCGCGCCTCTCCGCGGAGTACCTCGGCCGCCCGGACGACGCCGTGCAGCGCTACGAGCAGGTGCTCCAGCTCCGGGGCGAGGACCCCGAGACCCTCGGGTGCCTCGCGGACCTCCACGAGGCCGCCGGGCGCTGGCAGGAGCTCATCGATGTCCTGGAGCGCCTCCTGGCCGCCGAGAGCGACCCGGAGCGCCGCACCCACGTCGCCCTGCGCATCCCGGGCGTGTACCTGCACCACCTGAACGACACCGAGCGCGCCATCGAGGGCTACAAGCGCGTGCTCGACATCGACGTGCAGTCCTTCGAGGCCCTGAGGGCCCTGTCCGACATCTACCGACATGGCGGTCAGTGGGACGAGCTGGTGGCGACGCTCCAGACGGTGACGGCGCTGGGGACGGCGACGCTTCCGGACGAGGAGCTCAAGGCGGTCTACGCGGAGCTCGGCGGGCTCTTCGCGGGGACGCTGGCGCAGCCTTACGAGGCGGTGGAGGCGTACAACCGGGTGCTGGAGCTCGACCCGCGGGACGCGGGCGCCATCGAGGCGCTCCTGGCGCTGCACACGGCGCAGGAGCAATGGACCGAGGTGGTGTCCACGCTGGAGAAGAAGGTGGCGGCCACGGAGGACCCGGAGGCGCGCATCGGGGTGCTGCTCCAGGTGACCGAGGTCTGGCGGGACAAGCTCCAGGAGCCCGACGCGGGCCGCGGGTCCTACGAGAAGGTGCTGGAGCTCTCACCGTTGCACGAGCCGGCCTTCGTGGCCCTGGAGGACCTGCACCGGGAGGCGGGGCGCTGGGACGACCTGGCGACCTTGTACATCGCCCGGCACGACAAGCTCACCGAGGCCGACCGCGTGAAGGAGGCGGTGCCCTTCATGCGCGAGGCGGCGGTGCTCTACGACGAGAAGCTCCAGGACCCGGAGCAGGCGCTCGCGGCGGCGCAGCTCGCCTTCGACGAGGACGTGGACGACGCCGAGACGGTGAAGGTGCTGGAGCGCCTCGCGGCGGCCACGGGCCGCTGGAACGAGATCCTGAAGACCACGCTGGAGGCGTACCAGGGCGAGAGCGGCCCCCGGAAGACGTCCCTGGGGCTCCACGTGGCGCGGTGGTACGGCGTGGAGCTCGGGCACCCCGAGTGGGCCATCCCGATCTACAACCAGATCCTGGCGCAGGAGCCCACGAACCTCCAGGCGCTGCAGTCCATGGCGGGGCTGTACCGCAAGCTGGGGCAGTGGCAGCCCCTCGGGCAGGTGCTCCAGAAGGCCGTGGACGTGGCCCGGGCGCCGACGGACCGGCGGCGCGCCCACCTGGACCTGGGCGAGGTCTTCGAGCGGTACCTGAGCCGCGTGGACAACGCGGTGGAGCAGTACCGCTCGGCGCTGGCCATCGACCCGGGCGCGCAGGACACGCTCGGGGCGCTCTCGCGGGTGCATGCCGCCCGGGGCGAGTGGGCGGAGCTGGTGGAGGTGCTCCGGCAGGGGGTGACCAGCACCCCGGAGCCCGCGCAGACCGTGGAGATGCGCCTCCAGGTGGCGGAGATCCTCGAGGACCGCCTCGGCGAGGTGGACCAGGCCATTGCGGAGTACCGCGGGGTGCTGGACCTGGACGCGACGAACCTCGCGGCGCTGCGAGGGCTGGAGCGGCTCTTCGCGCGCACGGGCAACGCCACGGAGCTCCTCCGGGTGCTGGAGGCCGAGCTGGAGGTCGTGGGCACCGAGCGCGAGCGGATCAAGCTCCTGACGCGCATCGGGGAAATGCTGGAGGAGGAGTTCGTGCGGCCGGACCAGGCCGTGGCGCGCTTTGAGAACATCCTGGAGATCGACCCCGGGAACGACGGGGCCCTGCGCGCGCTGGAGCGCCTGTACCGCAACACGTCGCAGTGGGACCAGCTCTTGTTCACCCTGGAGCGGCACCTGACGGCCACCGTGGACCGGCGCGAGCGGGTGCCCGTCTTCGAGGCCATGGGCAAGGTCTACGAGGAGGAGAAGCACGACCTCGACCACGCCGAGGACGCGTACCTGAACATCCTCCAGATCGACAATGACTACACCCCGGCGCTGGAGGCCCTCGGGCGGGTGTACGAGGCCAAAGGGGACCCGCACCGCACGCTGGAGACCCTGGAGCAGCTCGCGGGGCTGGTGGCCCACGACGTGGGTCGCTCGGTGGAGCTGCGGTGCCGCATGGCGAGGCTCGCGCTGGAGAGCCTCCAGGACGAGGAGCGGGCGCGGGAGCTCTACCAGTCCGCGCTGGACATCCACCCGGACCACGCGCCCGCGCTGGCGGCGCTGCGGGACCTGGCCACGCGGCGCGAGGACTGGCACGACGTGTCGCGCTTCCTGGACCGCGAGCAGGCGGTCACGGAGCAGCCGCGGGTGCGGGCGCGCCTCCTGGCGGAGATGGGGCGCGTGGCGGCCACGTACCTGGAGGAGCCGGACAAGGCCATCGCGTGCTACGAGGAGGCGATCCGGTGCGACCCGGACCTGGAGGAGGCGGCGCTGCCGCTGGCGCAGCACTACACGGAGCACCAGCGCTGGGCCGAGGCCGAGCCGCTGGCGGAGATGCTCTCGCGCAAGGCCTCGCGGCGGGACCCCGGGGAGCAGCTCGACATCCAGCTCATGATGGGCAAGGTGGCCCACAGCCTGGGCAAGTTCGATCGAGCCATCAAGGCCCTGACGGTGGCCACGGGGCTCGACCGCACGCACATCGACGCGATCCGCGCGCTGGCGGACGCGTACTTCGAGAAGAAGGACTGGGAGAGCGCGGCCAAGCAGTACCAGGTGCTGATGCACTACCACCGCGAGGCCCTGACGCCCGAGAGCCGCGCGGACATCCTGCACCGGCAGGGGGTGCTCAAGCGCGAGCAGGGCGACCGGCGCCGCGCGGCCAAGCTCCTGGAGGAGGCCCTCCAGGAGGTGCCCGGGTACCGCCCGGCGCTCTTCGCGCAGATCGAGACCTTCAGCGCCGTGGGCGAGTGGGAGCCGGTGATCGCCGCCAAGGTGCAGCTCCTGGAGCAGGAGACGGACCCGAGCGCGCGCTACGACCAGCTCCTGGAGATCGCCGGGCTGTGGCACGAGAAGGCGGACAACCTCCAGAAGGCCATCCAGAGCTACAACGCCGCGCTGGAGCTGCGCCCGCAGGAGCGGCCGCTCCTGCACACGGTGATGGACCTGTACCAGCGCACCTCGCAGTGGAGCAAGGTGGTGGAGGTCGTGGGGCGCATCGCGTCGCTGACCACGGAGCCGGCGGCCAAGGCCAAGTACGAGTTCACCCTGGGGCTCCTCTACAACGACCGGGTGAAGAACCCCGACGAGGCGGTGGCGCACCACAACCTGGCGCTCGACGCCAACCCCGACGACCTGCGGCCCTTCGCGAAGATCAACGAGATCCTCACGGCCAAGAGGGACTTCAAGAACCTTGAGCGCAACTTCCGCAAGATGCTCCACCGGGTGGCCAACAAGGGCAAGCCGGACCTGGAGTTCAACCTCCTGCACAACCTCGGGATCATCTACCGGGACCGGCTCGCCCAGATGGACGCGGCCATCAAGGCCTTCCAGATGGCGTCGGACAAGCAGCCGACGAACCTCACGGAGCACCGGATCCTGGCGGAGCTCTACACCCGCACGGAGAAGACCCCGGAGGCGGTGCAGCGCTGGACGAAGATCCTGGAGGCGGACGTCGCCGGGGAGGACGCCCTGGTCGCGCTCCACGCGCTCTACGACCTGTACTACAAGGCCCACCAGTTTGACCGGGCCTGGTGCGTGGCGGCGACGGCGACGTTCCTCCTGCGCGAGCGCGCCCGGGAGGACATCCGGGCCTTCCACGAGACGTACAAGCCCCGGCGGGAGGTGAACCCCACCGGGAGGCTCTCCGAGGAGCACTGGATCAAGAGCCTGTTCCACCCCAACGAGGACCCGGTGGTGGGCAAGGTCTTCGCCTCGGTGCTGGGCGCGCTGCGCAAGGCCAAGGTGCAGCCGGTGGCGCGCTTCGGCTTCACGCAGAAGGAGCAGCAGGACCCGGCGACCTCGACGCTGTCGCTGGTGAAGGCCCTGGGCAAGACGGCCACGGCGCTCTCGCTGCCGACGCCGTGGATCTTCCTCCAGGCGGGCAAGGCCGGGGGCCTCGGGCACGTGCCCAGCGACCCCATCGCGTCCGTGGCGGGCAACAGCCTGCTCTCGGGGCTCAAGCCCGAGGAGCTGGCCTTCGTGGCCGCCAAGCACATGGCCATGTACCGCAACGAGCACTACATCCGCGTGCTCTTCCCGTCGGTGCAGGAGATCACCGCGATCTACCTGGCATGCATCCGGCTTGTGAAGCCCGACCAGGAAGTGCCCGCCGAGGCCCTCCAGACCGCCCAGCAGCTCGGGCCGCTGGTGGCCCAGGACCCCCTGGCGGTGGAGGGCCTGCGCAAGGTGGTCAAGGTGCTCCTGGAGCAGGGCGGCACGGCGAACATCAAGCGCTGGTACCAGGCCGTGGAGCTCACCTCGGCGCGGGCCGGACTCCTCCTGGCCGGGGACCTGGAGGTGGCCAAGAAGATGCTCGCCCTGGAGCCGGGTCTGCCCGGTGATGTCTCCCCGAACGAGAAGCTCAAGGACCTGACGCTCTTCTCCCTCTCGGAGGACTACTTCACGCTCCGGGAGGCCCTCGGGATCACCCTCCAGACCACCACCAACTACTGACACCGCCGAGGCGCGCCCCCAGGCGGCCTTGACGCGCTGCGCACACCGTGCCTACCCTGGGCAGTGATGTGGGTGGGTGTACGCAGCCGGGCCTTGCTGGCGCTCGCGGCGAGCGGCCTTGCCGCGTGCGCGGCGCCGGTGAATACCGCGCCCGACGCCATCGCGGACACAGCGACCCTGGAGGTCGAGCCCGCCCCGGACCAGGGCCTGCGGGACCTCGCTCCGGAGCGTGAGGTCTCCACGCCCGACGCCCTGGTGGACGCGGCGCTGGACGCTACGGACGCGGCGGAGGCGCCGGACGTCCCCACCCAGGACACGGCCCTCGCCGCGGCGGACGCCGCGCCTGACGCGCGCGACGCTCACTCACCGACGGACGCGGCGACATCGACGCCCCTGGAGGTGCGCTTCCTCGGGGTGCAGGGCTTCGTCCTGCGCCGTGGGGGCGATGTGGTGCTGACGGCGCCGCTGTTCACGCGCGCGTCGGTGCTGGACGTGACCTTCGGGCGCGTGGCGCCGGACGAGGTGGCCATCACCGCGGGGCTGGTCCCGGTTCCCCTCGGGGAGCTCTCGGCGGTGGTGACGGGCCACGCCCACTACGACCACCTCCTGGACGTCCCGTCGGTGCTGCGCCGCGCGCCTCGGGCGACGCTCTACGCAAACCGCACCGCGCGGCACCTGCTCGCGGCGCTGGCCCCGGACCGCCCGCTGTGCGACGCCGCGGCGCCCGCCTCGCCCCTCGCCCGCGACCGGGTGCTGGCCGTCGACGAGCCGTCCGCGAGCGCGGTGGACTACCGGCTCTGCCCGGGCCAGCGCCCGCCGGGGGCGTCCCTCGAAGGGCGCTGGGTGACCGTTCCGGGCGCCCGCGTGCGCCTGAGGCCCCTGTGCAGCGAGCACCCGGACCAGGTGTTCTTCTTCCATTTCGGCGCCGGGAGCGTGACGGCGGACCAGTGCGCGCTGCCGCCCCGCGCCGGAGACTGGCTCGAGGGCGCCACCACCGCGTGGCTGGTGGACTTCCTCAACGACGCAGGACGCCCCGCGTTTCGTGTGTACTATCAAGACGCCCCCACCAACGGCCCCACGGGGCACGTCCCGGCGGACCTCCTCGCGGAGAAGCGCGTGGACCTGGCGCTCCTGTGTGTCGGCAACTACGACGCCGTACGCAACCAGCCCGGCGAGCTCCTGGACGCGCTCCGGCCGCGCTTCGCGCTCTCGGGCCACTGGGAGGACTTCTTCACCCCCGCGAGCGCCCCGCCCAGACCCCTGCCCTTCCTGAACCTGGACACCTACACCCGGCGCGCGGAGACCGCCCTGCCTCCGCCGTCCGATGCTGCCCTCCTGGTGGACGGCCGCGCCACCACGGCGAGGCACGTCGTCGCCATGCCAGGCGCCCGCTTCGAGGTCCCCCCTGGGCGGTGAACACCCTTTGGGGGCATGTCCGAGCGCCGGGCTCTACCTCCCGGCGGAGGACGCGGGCTCCGGCTGTGCGCCCACCACCACTTCAGGCACCTGCGGCGTGGGTGCCGCTCCCACCTCCGGGGCCACGGTGGCCTCGTCGCGGGTGGTGCCGAGGAGCAGGCCCCCGAGGGCGTAGCAGCCGATGCCGACCAGGAGCGTGGTGGTAAAGCCGTAGTTGATGGAGATGGCCATGGAGAGGGTGCTCCCGACGACGCTGGTGGCGCCGTTGACGCCCCAGCCCCAGGCGGTGACGTCCTGGCCGAAGCGGTTGCTGGCCTGGACGCCAAGCGGGAGGAGCGTGCCCATGGGGACGCCGATGGCGCACACCAGGAGCGCGGCGACGGCGATGCGCGCGGCCAGCGGCAGCCCGAGCGTGGCCAGGAAGAGCGGCCCGAGGGAGAGGGCGTAGAGCGCGAGGAGCGTCAGGAGCGCGGCCACCACGCGGCGCACGGAGCCCGCGAGGCCGAAGCGCTGGAGGAGCCCCGTGGACAGTGCGCTGCCCACGCCGGAGGAGAGCAGCAGCGTCGAGAGCACGACGGACAGCGCGTAGATGGGGTGGCCGAGGAACAAGATGAAGCGCTGCATGAGCCCCAGCTCCACGAGGATGAAGCCCAGGCCCAGGCACGAGAAGTACAGGATGAGCTTGAGCTTCGGGAGGCGCTCGCCGCGGAGCGCGTCCCGACGGAAGACCGCCAGCGGGAGGAGCACCAGGAGGAAGGCCAGGGCGGCGGACAGGAGCACGATGACCTGGAGGATCACCAGGCCCGTGTCCTGGTTGTGGAGCGTGCTCACGCGCCGGAGGATGGTGTAGAAATCCCGGCTCTTGACGTGGAAGAAGAAGAACGGCCGGTCGTCGGTGACCGGTGACATGTCGTTCACCTCCGCGTCGATGACCTCCTGGGGAGGGCTCTCGATGGTGCGGCCGAGCTCCGGGAGGTTCCCCGCGGCGCGGTCGGACCGGTACATCACGGCCATGCCCGTGCGCTGCGAGAAGGCCTCCAGGCGCTCCAGCTCGTCGGGGGTGAAGGGGTTGACCTTGAGGAGCACCGTGGCCGCGCGGCCGTCCCCGCCGATCCAGAAGTGGCTGCGCTGGAGGTGCTCGGGCACCCCCCGGGAGGTGAGCGCGGCCCTCCCGAGGAGCAGCGAGCGGTGGATCTCGGGACCGTACCACCGGGTGATGGAGAGCATCCCCTGGGGCGTCAGGTGGGCCAGGTAGTCCCGGTAGGCCTCCACGGTGTAGAGGCTGTTCTCGCTGAGGGTGAAGGCCCCGCTGGCGCTGGCGGCCCAGGTGTCCACCAGCGTGGCCTGGATGGACGAGTAGCGCTCCGGGGACCTGCGGATGAAGCTCCGCCCGTCGTCCACCACGATCTGCACGCGCGGGTCGCGGTAGAGGTTCCCGCTCCATTCGGCCTCGGGGCCCCGCATGATGCCCACGATGAGCGGGTTGACCTCCACGCCCACGACCCTGGGGACGCCCTGGCGCAGCGCGAAGAGCACGTCCGGGCCGCCGCCGGGGCCGATGATCAGCGCGGGCCCCTCGTTACGGACGCCGTACACCACCATGGAGACCTTGTTGGTGTAGTCGTCCGGGCGGAACTGCGGGTCGAGGTACTCCCGGCGCCAGATGGCCGTGGCCGCGTCGGAGTCAATGTGAATCCAGTGGAAGTTGTCCGTCCCGGGGGACACGGTGATCCGCGAGAAGGCGTTCCAGCGCTCGAGCTGCACCTGGTCCTCGCGGAGGAACTTGCCCCCCTGCGTAAACCGGAAGAGCTCCCGGCGCACGGTGCCAGGGAGCACCGCCCCGAGGAGCCCCGCGGCGACGAGCACCCCGAGCGCCGCCACGGCCTTGCTGGAGCGCGGGTGGTCCACGGAGGCGCTCGCCAGGAGCGCGCCCCCGACCGCCGCCAGGGCGCTGGCCAGCACGATGGCCCCGGGCGCCGAGAGGTAGGACGTCAACGGGATGATCGCCACGCAGCCCGCCGCGGCGCCGATGAGGTCGTACGCATAGATGCGCCCGATGTCCTTGCCCGCGCTGGCGATGGCCAGCGAGATCGCGAAGCCCGAGGCCAGGAAGGGGAGGCTCGTGGCCGCGTAGAGCTTCACCAGGCGGTGCGTGTTCTCGTCGTTGAGGGCGAGCGAGAGCGGGTTCTCCACGGTCACCTTGAGGGCCCGCAGCGCCAGGGGCCCGATGGCGATGGAGGCCAGGCCCGCCAGGAAGAGCCTGCGCCCCGGCGAGAAGAGCCTGGGCATCACGTAGATCACCGCGCCCGCCACGGCGATCCCGAGCATCGCCAGGGACACCAGCAGGAACGCGAAGTGGTAGAACATCGTCACGCTGAAGATCCGCGTGAAGAGGAGCGACAACGCCAGCGACGCCGCGCTCAACAACGCCACACCCCACGAGAATCGCCGAAGCGAAGAGTTGGTCACCCGCGCGCGGTACAACGTAGGGTGATGTATGTCAAGCGCGGCGCCTCGTGGGCCGTGGGAGTTGATGGCCGTGCCGTCGCGGCGTTGCGGGGCGCGGGCTCACCGCGGGGTCGCCGTCGTGGAGCCTCGCGCAGCCGCCGGCGACGCACTCCGCCCCAGCGGGGCAGCGCGCTCCGCAGGCCCCGCAGTGGTGCCGGTCCGAGGCGAGCACCACGCAGTTGGGCGCCATGGCCATGGGCGCGCAGTCCGTGGTGCCGCGGGGACAGGCGAGCCTCGCGGGGACGCAGCGCCCGCTCGCGCATGCTTCGCCCGAGCGACAGCGCTCGCCGCAGGCGCCGCAGTTGGCGCTGTCCGTCGCGCGGTCCACGCAGACCGCGCCGCAGAGCGCCGTCGCCGGCGCGGCGTCGTCGGTCGCCGCGGCGTCCCCTGCGGGCAGAGCGCCCCGCGGGTCGCGCGAGGGCTCGACCGCCACCGAAGGCGCCCCGTCGGTCACGGCGCCACCGTCCCGCAGACTCGCGACCTCCGACGCCGACGGCGCATTGCACGAGGGCGCCAGCCCCAGGCACACCACTGCCCCCAACAACCGGCCGCCTCGCGCTCGAAGAAGGTACACCACGGCGACGCCAGCGCCTCCTGGCCTGGGACCTTCTGCATGATGTTATTCCATGATTGAGTTGTCAAACCACTGAATACATGGAAAATTCGACTTCTGTACGCTCCCTGGCCCTCGCGTACGCAAGGTCGGGTGAAGGGTCTTTGCGTTGACGTGATCGAGGGAATCGCTCACAGAGCGACCTCAGGGAGCTTCTGGCACGGGTGCACCGCGACCTCGACGACAACACCTCGGTCTGGGCGGCCACGGCGGCGCCCGCAGAGCCGCTGCCGGCCCTCCGCGGGGACGTGACCGCGGACGTGGCGATCATCGGGGCGGGCTTTACGGGCATGTCCACGGCGTACCACCTGGCGCGGCGCTTCCCGGAGCGTCGGGTGGTGGTGCTGGAGGCCCGGAGGGTCGGCAACGGCGCCTCGGGCCGCAGCGGCGGCATGGCCCTCAACTGGATCAATGGCGTCCACGCGGAGACGCCCGAGCGCGCCCGGCGCGTGTTCAACGCCACCCGGAGCGGCCTCGACTGGATCGCCGAGGTCATCCGCGAGCACAAGCTCCCGGTGCGCTTCCGCCGCGCGGGGTGCCTCGAGGCGTACACCGACACCCGCCGCGCCGAGGAGGCCCACGCCACCACCGAGCGCCTCGCGTCCTGGGGCATCCCGGTGCGCTACCTCGCGGGCCGGGAGCTCGCCGAGCACCTCCGCGCCACCGGGGTGGTGGGCGCCGTCCTCGACCCCACCGCGGGGCAGCTCCACGGGCTCGACCTCCTGCGGGGCCTGACCCCCGTGGTGCAGGGCCTCGGCGTGACCGTCTACGAAGACACCCCCGTGCTGAGCGTGGAGCCCGGTCGCACCCACACGCTCACCACGCCCCTGGGGACCGTCCGCGCCCCGGCGCTGGTGCTCGCCACCAACGCCTACACCCCGCGGCTCGGGTTCTTCAAGCGGGGCTTATTCCCCCTGCACTCGCACGTGATCGCCACGGAGCCTCTACCCCTCGAGCGCTGGCGGGAGCTCGGCTGGGGCCACACCGCAGGCTTCAGCGACGACCTCGACCGCATCGCCTACGCCAGCATGTCAGAGGACGGACGGCTGCTCTTTGGCGGCGGCGGAAACGGCGCCTACTCCTACCGCTACGGCGGCCGCACGGCCTTCCCGGGCGACGCCTCCAGGCAGTACGCCTTCGTGCACGGGATCTTGAAGAAATACTTCCCCGGCGCGAGGGACGTACGCGTCGCCCACCGTTGGACGGGCCCCGTCTGCGTCACCATGACCCGCGTGTGCAGCATCGGGGTCACGGGCGCCCACAAGAACATCTTCCACGCCCTCGGGTACAGCGGCCACGGCGTGGTCCTCGCGAACCTCGCGGGCGCCGTCCTCTGCGACCTCTTGAGCGACCACCACGAGCCCTGGCGTGACCTGCCCTTCTACCAGCGCCCCCTGGACGGCATCCCCCCGGAGCCACTGCGGTGGCTCGGCTACCAGGTCTACACCCGCCTCACCGGGCGCTCCCCGCGGCGCACCATCCCCGACGAGCTCCCGCCCCCGACCGGTTCCTCGCGCTCGCCGACGGCGGTATAACCACCGTCGGGATCCCGGGAGTCCCTCGCACCGCTCCCGACATTTCACCACAAGCACCCACCCCGGAGCCGTGCCATGCGCATTGACGAGCCGTCCGTCCGACTTGTGACCGAGGTCCCGGGGCCCGGGAGTCGCGCGCTCATCGCGCGGCGCGAGGCCGCGATGCCCCCGGGGGCCGCGAAGCTCACGCCGCTGGGCGTCGCCAGCGCCCACGGGGCGGTGGTCACCGACGTGGACGGCAACCGCTTCCTGGATTTCGCCGGCGGCATCGGGACCCTCGCCCTGGGGCACACCCCGGCGAAGGTCGTCGACGCCGTGAGGGACCAGGCCGAGAGGCTCCTGCACATGTGCGCCATCGTGGCCACCTACGAGCCCGCGGTGGCCCTCTGCGAGCGGCTGAACGCGCTGGCTCCGGGGAGCGCCCCGAAGCGCACGGTGCTCATGAACTCCGGCGCCGAGGCCGTGGAGACCGCCGTGCACATCGCCCGGTCCTTCACGAAGCGCCAGGGCGTGGTGGTGGTCGAGGGCGCCTACCACGGGCGCACCAACCTCACGCTGGCCATGACCAGCAAGTTCAACCTGTTCAAGAAGGGCTACGGCCCCTTCGCCCCGGAGGTCTACCGGCTCCCCTTCCCCAACACGTACCGCCGCCCCGAGGGCCTCTCCGCCGAGGCCTGGGTGGCCTGGCACTGCGACAACCTCGCCCACGCCTTCACGGCCATCGTCGATCCGTCGCACGTGGCCGCGGTGGTCATCGAGCCCGTCCTCGGCGAGGGTGGCTTCCTGCCGGTGCCCGCGGCCTTCCTCCAGCGCCTCCGCGCCCTCTGCGACGCCCACGGGATGCTGCTGGTGTGCGATGAGATCCAGTGTGGCATGGGGCGCACCGGGAGGCTCTGGGCCTGCGAGCACGCGGGCGTGGTCCCGGACGTCATCACCACGGCCAAGAGCCTCGGGGCGGGCATGCCCGTGTCCGCGGTCGTCGGCCGCGCGGACGTCATGGAGGCCCCGCACCCCGGTGGGCTGGGCGGGACCTACTCCGGAAACCCGCTCTCGTGCGCGGCCGCCCTGGCCGCCCTGGACGAGCTCACCACGCCGGCCTTCCTCGCCAGGGCAGGGGACCTCGGCGAGCGCTTGAGGGCTGGTCTCCTCGCGATTCAAGCGAGGCACCGGGGCTTCGTGGGGGACGTGCGGGGCCTCGGGCCCATGCTGGCCCTGGAGCTCGTCCGGGATCCGATGTCCCGGGAGCCCTGGCTGGAGGCCACCCAGGCCGTCAACGCCGCCACGCTCCAGCGCGGGCTCATCACCATCCGGGCGGGGCTCCACTCCAACTGCGTGCGGCTCCTGCCACCGTTGAACATCACCGACGCCCAGGCCGACGAGGCCCTCGCCGCGCTGTCCGGGGCCTTCGACGACGTCGCCCGCGCCCTGGGGAAGTCGTGACCTCGGACCGGATGCTCATTGACGGACGCTGGACCGAGGCGTCCAACGGAGGCCGCTGGACCCTCGTGGACCCGGGCACCGAGGAGCCCCTGGGCGCGGTGCCCTTCGGGGACGCCGAGGACGCGCAACGCGCGCTGGACGCGGCCTCTACGGCGTTTCCGACCTGGTCCCGCAGGACCGCCTACGAGCGCGCGGCGGTGCTGGACCGCGCCGCGGAGGTGGTCTCCGCCCACACCGACGCCTTCGCCCGGCGCACCACCGAGGAGAGCGGCAAGCCCCTGGCCCAGGCCCGGGGCGAGTGGGCCGGGGCGCCGGCGTACCTGCGCTTCGCCGCCGAGGAGGCCCGCCGCCTCGGGGGGCGCTGGATCCCCGCGAGGCTCCCCGGGAGGCGCATCGACGTGACTTACGCGCCGGTCGGGGTCGTGGGCGTGATCACCGCGTGGAATTTCCCTGTCTACAACATCAACCGCGCGGTGAGCATGGCCCTGGCCGCGGGCTGCACGGTCGTGGTCCGCCCGTCGGAGTACACGCCCCGGTCGGCCTTTGACTACGCCTGGGCATTGCATGACGCGGGCGTCCCCGCGGGCGTCTTGAACGTCATCAACGGCGAAGCCCACGCCATGGGCCAGCGCCTCCTCGACGACGCGCGCTGCCGCAAGGTCTGTTTCACGGGCTCCACCCGCGTCGGGAAGCTCTTGATGGACGGGGCCTCGCGCACGGTCAAGCGCCTCTCGCTGGAGCTCGGAGGCAACGCCCCGGTGCTGGTCTTCCCGGACGTGGACGTGGACGCCGTGGCCCGCGCGGGCGTCACCGCGAAGCTCCGCAACGCCGGCCAGGTGTGCATCGCCCCGCAGCGCTTCCTGGTGCACCGCGCGGTGCTCCAGCGCTTCACCGAGGCCGCCGCCGAGGCCCTCCGGCGCGAGACCCCGGGCCACGGCCTGGACCCGAAGAGCACCGTCGGCCCGCTCATCAACGCCGCCCAGCGCGACCGCGTCGAGGGCCTCGTCCAGCGCTCCGTGAGCGCCGGGGCGAGGGTCGTCATCGGGGGAGAGCGCCACGGCGCGCGCGGGTACTTCTACGCCCCCACGCTGCTCACGGACGTGCCCCCGGAGGCGCCCGCGCTCCGCGAGGAGCTCTTCGGGCCCGCGCTCCCGGTGGTGCCCTTTGACACCACCGAGGAGGCCCTGCAGCTCGCCCACGCCACGGAGTATGGCCTCGCGGCGTTTGTCTTCACCCGGGACCTGGGCGCCGCGCTCTCGGTGTCCGAGCGCCTGCGCTTCGGGCTCGTGGGCGTCAACGACTGGTACCCCGTGGCCCCGGAGGCCCCCTTCGGCGGGATGAACCAGTCGGGCATGGACCGCGAGTCCGGCGCCGAGGGCCTCCTCGGGTACCTCGACGCCCGCGCCCGCTTCTTCGGGGGCATCCCGTGAGCCCTGGCGCCATCCGCGTCCTGCGTCTGGAGGGCGACCCTCGCGCGCGCGGGCGCGCCCACGGGGAGGCCCACGCCCCGGAGCTCCGGGCCTACACCGCCGAGCGCGTGCGCCTGGCCTCGGACGGGAGCTGGGCGGGCCGCCCCGCCACCCGCGAGGACATCCTCCAGCTCGCCGAGGAGATGCTCCCCGCGCACCGGGCCTACGCGCCGGACCTCACCGAGGAGCTCGAGGCCATGGCCCTCGCCGCGGGGGTCTCCGCCGCCGAGGCCCTCATCGTCGGGGGCTTCACGGACTTCGTCGACGCCGTAAGGTCCCTCGGTGAGCCTCGCGCCCCGGACGAGGACGACTGCACCGCGGTGCTGGTCCCGGAGTTCCTCTGCCAGACCTGGGACATGCACGCCACGGCTACGCCCTACGTGGTGCTCCTGGACGTGCGGGACGCGGTCCCGAGCCTGGTGTTCTCCACCCTCGGGTGCCTGGCACAGCTCGGCATGAACGCCGATGGCATCGCCATCGGGATCAACAACCTGGTCGCCACCGACGGCCGCGTCGGCGTGACCTGGCCCTTCGTCGTGCGAAAGGCCCTCCAGGCCCGCACCCTCGAGGGCGCCCTGGAGGCCATCACCACCGCCACGCTGGCGGGGGGCCACAACTACCTCCTCCTCGACGCCCGGGGCCACGGCTACAACATCGAGGCGATGCCCACGCACCACGCGGTCACCGCGCTGGAGACGACTCCCCTGGTGCATGCCAACCACTGCACGGACCCGGAGACCGCGCGGCGCGAGGCCACGCGCGCCCCTGCGCTCCAGGCCTCGTCGCGCGCGCGCCAGGACCGCGCCAGGGCCCTCTGCCGCTTCGACACCACCGTGGAGGCTTTGATGGCCTTCACCCGCGACCCGGTGGTGTGCCGCCGGTCCGAGGCCCCGTACCACATCGAGACCTCCGGGGCCGTGGTTCTCCGCCCCCGCTCCCGCGAGCTCTGGGCCGTCTGGGGCCTCCCCTCGGAGAACACCTACCAACACTTCTATGTCGGGTGATGTACGGACAGGTGCGCTGGCGGAGCGCTACGTGCTCGCGCCCGTTCGCGGCGGTGAAGCGCTTGACGAGGCGTACCGGGCGCTCGACGGGTGGTTCGGCGTGCGGGGCGAGCTGGAGCGTCGCGCCGTGGTGGAGGACTGGCTCCGCACCCCGGAGGGGCGCGAGGTGGGGGGCGTACGAATGCGGTACCACCTGCTGGTGGCGCGCACCGTGGAGGGGGCGCTGGCCGCGGTGAGGGACTGCCACGTCACCGTGGACCCGTCGACGGGCGTGTGTGTGGTGTACCTGGCGCACGCCCTGGTGCTGCCCGAGCACCGCAGGACGGGGCTCGCCCGGTGGCTCCGGGAGCTGCCCGTGGAGCTCGCGCGGGAGGACCTCGTGGCGTGGGGCGTGGGCGCCTCGGAGGTGGTCCTCGCGGTGGAGCAGGAGCCCGTCGCGCGGGGGGCCGAGGACACGGTGATCCGGCTGGTGGCGTATGGGCGCTCGGGCTTCCAGGTGGTGTCCCCGGAGGTGCTCCCGTACTGCCAGCCGGACTTCCGGGACGTGGCCGCGCTCGGCGTGCCCGCGCGCCCGCTGCCGCTCCTGGCGGTGGCGCGCCGCGTGGGCCACGAGGGCGCTCCTACGCTCCCTGCGGCGCTGGCGGAGGCCTTCGTGACGCACCTCTACGCGGTGTTCTCCACGCACTGCCGCGAGGAGGACCTGCGCGCGCCCAGGGAGCATGCGCTCGGGTACTTGCGCCGCAGCGGGCTCGCGCAGGTGCCCCTCCTGCCGATGCCCGCCGCCGTCGACGACGTCACGGCGCTGGGTCCCCTGTCGGAGGAGTCGGTGCTGCCGCGCTTTCCGACGCTGTGGACCGCCCGCGGAGGGCTCATGGACGGAGCGGCGGGACCAGGATCGTCCGGATGAAGCCCGGCCCCAGGGACAGCGCGTTGGGGCACGGCACCACGCGCCCCGCGGCGTCCTGGCAGCCCCCCGTGCGGTCGCACGCCGCGCCCCCGGCGGTGCCCTGGAAGAGCGAGCGGGCCAGCGTGGCCATGTTCCCCGCGGTGTCTCCCGTGTAGACGTAGGCGTCGTCGGCGCTCACGGCGAGGGCCGTGAGCACGCCGGGGACCGCCACGTCGCAGCTCGCGTCGCCTCCGAAGTCAAAGGCCCGCACCGTGCCCCAGTCGATGAGCCGCGTGCCGATGGGCCCCGAGGAGTGACCGATGTAGAGCCGCGACCCGTCACGGGTGAAGCCCGCGGAGTTGGCTCCGCCCGCCGTGGGGATCAGCCGCCGCGACGCGCTCGTGGGGAACACGTCCAGCGTGGTGTCCGTGACCGTGTCGTGGATGGCCGCGAAGTCAATACGGGTGTGCACCACCGCGAGGCGCTCGCGGCCGCCATGGAGCGCAAGGGCCCCGGGCCTGGGGCGGTCTCCCAGGTCGGCGTTGTAGCGAAGGACCTCGCCGCCCGCGGGCGCCGCGCAGTCCGTGGCGCGGGCCACGTCGAGCACCGCCACCGCGCGACCATCAACACTTGTAGTACCCTGTAGGGAAACGTAGGCCCGATCCCCTCGGGGGTGGATGGCCACATCGAAGGGCGCCGAGGGACCGGTCCTGGGGTCTGCCGGGTCTCGCGGGATGGCGATGGTGCGGCACACGGCGAAGCGCAGGAGGTCCACCACGACCACGCTGTCGGCGCCCTGGACGGCGACGAAGGCGTAGCGCCCACGAGGCGTGACGGCCACGCCCGCGGGGCGCGGCCCCACGGAGATACGGGACACCCCGAGGGCGGCGCCCGGGGAGGTGGTCAGGAGGTTGAAGTCCGTGTCCTGCTCGGCCTCGTAGCCCTGGATGATGGACACCACGGAGAGGGTGCCCTCGCCCTGGTTGGTGATCACCGCGCGGTAGGGGCCGACCAGGGGGCTGGAGACTAGCGCCATGGACCTGGGGAAGACCCCCGCGGGGATGAGCCCCATGGGGTTGGTGCCGATGGGCCTCCGACGGAGCGTGGCGCCGGTGGCGGACACCCTCGCCACGCCGCCCACGGAGGTGGCGGTGGGGCCGCCGGTGGTGAGCACGAGGAGGTCGTCCCCGCCGCAGCGCAGGCTCCCTGGCGCGCGCACGAAGGGGATCGGGCAGTACCCCAGGTCCATCATGCTGGCGAAGGGGAGCTGGTAGCGCCCGGCCACGACGGTGAGGAGCTCGGGCTCCAGGCACGGGGACCCGCAGAGCCAGCCGTGGAGGAAGTCCACGAGGTCCACGCCCACGGCGCCCTGGTCCACCCGGGCGGGGTGCCGGAGATAATGGAAGAGCACCCAGTCCACGAGGCCCGGGAAGGTCCCGAGGGACCACCCGGGGACATAGGCCATGGGGAGGAGCGAGCGCAGGGTCCAGAGCACCCCCGTGGAGGTCCCCTCGGAGACGTTCCCCGCGAGGGTGGACGGAGGTGTGGTGCCCGGCAGCGTGACCGCGAAGGTCGGGTCGTCGAGCTGGAGCGTGAAGACGCCGGTGGTGGAAATGTCGGCGTAGCAAGGGTGCCCGAGCATGGTGGCGCCCAGGTAGCTCGCGGCGCCCTCGTCCCAGGCCAGGGGCGGGACCACGTGGCTCGTGGGGCTGTGGGGCCCGCCGGGGGAGTTCGTCGCGCTGAAGGTGTCGATCACATAGTGCGAGAACTCGTGGGCGATCACCGCGTCGTCGAAGCCGTCCGGGTCCGCGGCGGAGTCGTCGATGTAGAGCGACGACGCGCTGCCTCGCCAGCAGCTCACGCCGCAGGGAGACCCTGCCCCCAGTGCCCACACCACGTTGAAGCTCGCCGCGGGCACCGACGGGTCCACCCTCCCGAGGATGTCCCTCAGGCCCAGGGACACCACCTGGAAGGTGTTCCACTGCCTGGCGTCCGCCAGCGGGATCAAGAGGTCCTCGGTGCGCGAGGCGTCCCGGCGGAAGAGCGCCGTGCGGTGCGTGTACACCGAGCCCATGCCGTCGTTCACGGACCAGAGTCGGGCGCCCACCGCGGGGGTCGGGGGCCTGGTGAGCACCCTCACCGCGGCGCGCGAGGCGTCCAGCGGGACCGTGAGGGCGTAGCGCCCGGAGCGGTCCACGGCGCCGCGGGCCAGCACCGTGACGCCGTCCTCGGCCACCACCTCGACCTCGGCGCCCCCGGTGAGGCGCTGCTCGGTTGTAAACGGGAAGAGCGCCGTGCACGTCGCGGCGCTGCGGTACACGAGCTTCTCGAAGCGTATCGTGCCCTGCACGGTGATCGAACCGGAACCCCCGCGGCCGAGGTTTGCCAGCCGGAGCGTCACCTCGCGAGCCGGCGAGGCCAGCCGGGAGGCGTCCAGCACCCGGAGCCCCACGCGGAGCGTCCCGTCGGGGAGGGTCACACTTCGGGGCCACTGGAGCCTCACCGCGCCAGAGCCCGTCAGGGGCGCGCGCAATGGCGCCAGGAGCCGCCCGGAGTAGCCCTCCGCGGTGAGCTCCAGGAACTGCGCGGGGACCCCTGGCCGAGCCGTGAACGACGCCGTCAGCGTGACCTCGCCCCCCGGCGAGAGCTCCGGCGACGAGGCCGCGACGGCCGTGAGCCGCAGGGGCTCCGCGCCGTCCTCCCGGTACGTCGGCCGGGCGTCGTCGAAGACCCCGTCGGACAGCTCGAAGGGCCACGGGGGTGTGTTGGCCAGGGCCACCGGGACCTCGATGCGCACGGTCCTGGTGGGCGTCCCGGCGCGCGCCGTGAGCGCCACCACCCGGTCGCCGTCGGGCCTGCGGTTGTCCGCGGAGAGCCGGTAGCGCACGGAGAACTCTCCCCCGCCGCGGTCGGTCACCGTCACCCGCGCGGGGTCGAAGCGGTCGTCCAGGTCGCTGAAATCTCCCACCACGGTGATGCCCGTGCCCCGCCAGCGAGAGAACACCTCCAGCTCCTGGCCGTTGCGCGCCTCCGGGGGCACGGCCCGGGCGCTCACGGGGCTCAGCTCCACGGCCCGGACGACCACCGGCACGCGGTCCTGGGCGACCACCCCTCGGCGGTCCACCACGCGGACGCCCACGGTGTGGGTCCCGGCCGACACTCCCGTGAGGTCCATCGCGAAGCGGTCCCCGACAAAGCCCCTGCGCGCCCCGACCTCGACGCCGTCTCGCAGGGCCACCACCTGGTAGGGCCCATCGGGCACCCTCGCCGTGAAGCGCACCGTGGCAAGGCCCTCCAGCGCGTCCCCTGCCCTGGGCTCCAGGAGCGTCACCATCGGCGCTCCCAGGGACGGCCCGAGGTCGACGGACACGTCCGCCGCTGCGTCCGGCGCGGCGTCCGCCGGGGCGGGAGAGGTGTCCGCGGCGTCTCCAGCGGTGTCCCTGGCGGCCTCGACCCCGCCGTCCATGCCGACGTCGGCCATGGGCGGAGCGTCCTCCGCAGGGAGGTCCATCGTCGGCGCCCGGTCTCCGTGCGACGAGTCCGTCCCGGCCTCCGTCGGACGGCCAGTCTCCGGCAGGGCGATGCTGTCCTGGGTGGCGCCCTCCTGCGCGCGGTCTTCGGTGCCCGCCTCCCGGGCCGAGCCGTCCAGGGAGGCCTCCGCCCCACCCTCCGGGCGCGCGCCCGGTGGCGGCTCACCACACGCCGCTACACCCAGCACCGCCGCGCCGACGAGCCGCCGCAAGGTTCGCTTCACGCACCGAGCACACAACGCCCGAGGGCCTCGCGCAAGCGCCCGGCGGGAGGTATACATGGTGTATCCTCCCGGCGGTCAGGGCCCCCGTGGCGGGCGTCCTCCTGGAATTCGTCGCCGAGACCTGTTCATCGAGGCCGCGACGGTGTATCATGCCGTCAATTCCCGGAGCGTGTGTGCCTTTCTGGATCCTCGTGGTCACGATCTGCGCCGAGCGACCGGTGTCGCTTGAAGTTGTAGGAGAGGTTCCCGATGAGCACCCAAGGACGACCTTCCATTGGCAAGAGGCAGCGAGAGCTCAAGCGCCAGGAGCGCCAACGGGAGAAGGTCGTCAAGCGTGAGCAACGTGCGCTGGACAAGAAGAACCGCCCCGAGGCTCCGCCGGGGGTGGACCCGGACATCGCCGGGGTGATCCCCGGTCCGCAGCCTCCGGCCGAGGACTGACCTGCCTGGCCGCCGGGCGAACAAGACACTGACAAACAACCTCCCCCCAACCGGACAGCCCCTGGCGGACCCTCGCCGGGTACTCCGGGATTGCACCGAAGACCCGCCGGGTGCGGGCGTTGGAGACCAGGACATGACCGCGTCGGATGATGCACACAAGCTGTTCGTGGCCGGATTGCCCGACAGCGCCACGGAGGAGCTGCTGCGCGACCTCTTCGCCGAGTCCGGGCTCACGGTGGAGGAGGTGAGCCTGCCGCGGGACCGGATGACCGGGCGGCCTCGGGGCTTCGCCTTCCTCCGCCTCGCGGGACCGGACGAGGTGACCCGCGCGCTGGCCGAGCTCCATGGACGCATCCTCGGGGAGTCGTCCATTTCCGTGCGGCGCTTCAACGCCGAGCCTCCGCCCCGCGGCGAGCGGCCGGCGGGCGGGGGCTTCGGCGGTCCGCCGCGGGGCCCCGCAGTAGACACCTCGGACCGAACGCTCTTCGTCGGCAACCTGCCCTACGACACCACCCCCGAGGAGCTCGACGCGGTCCTCCGGGGCGCCGGGGCCGACCAGATCGCCAGGATCCACCTCCCCATGGACCCGGAGGGCCGTCGACGGGGCTTCGGGTTCGTGACCCTGGCCTCCGCGGAGGCCGCCCGCGCAGCGGTGGAGGTGCTCCGGGGCGTCGCGCTCCGGAACCGCGCGCTGGTGGTCAACATCGCCCTCCCGAAGGCAGCGCCCGGCACCGGCGCGCCGCGGGAGCCGCGCCCCTTCGGCGGTCCCCCGGGGGCGGCCCCGGGCGCCGCTGCAGGCGCGCCCGGCGCCAACCGCTTCGGCCCCGACGCCAGGCCCGGTGGAAAGCCCGGCTACGCCGCGAAGCGCAAGAAGACCGAGGGGAGCGATGGCCCCGGCCGCGGCGGCAGGGCCGCGAAGCGCCCGGACGAAGAGCGCTGGCGCAACGACGATGAGTGACCCCCTCCCACGCGCCCCCCTGGGAGGCCGTTGACCATGTCCCGCAAGACCCTCGCGCCCCCTGCGCCCCGCTTCGTACGACACCCCAAGCGCCCGGAGTGGGGCGTCGGGCAGATCACCAATGACCAGTATGGCCTGGTCCGCGTGTGCTTCCTCGACGGCACCGTCCGGGCCTTTCGCGGCGATGTCCTGGAGCAGGTCCCGTCCCCGGAGCCCGCACTGACGCCCGTCGCGCTGGTCGCGCCGGTCGTGGCCCTCGCCGCGGCGGCGCCGAAGGCGAAGCGCGTCCGGAAGCCCTGAAGCGCGGCCTTCGTCGGGGTCGTCGTGGTAGCCTCGCGCCCCATCCTGCGCCTGGTGGCCCCCCGGAAGGTCCGCGCCCATGAACAGAAGATCCACCTCGACCGGCGCCCTGTGCGCGATCCTCCTCGCCGTCGCGCTCGGTAGCGGGTGCGACGACCAGACCGATCCGCCGCTCCCCTCGCGCGAGGCTGGCGCGGACGGCGCTCCGAACACGGACGGAGCCCCGACCTCGGACCGCGCCCCGGACAGCGCGCAGCCCACGGACGGAGCGCAACCCCTGGACGGCCCGACGCCCATGGACGGCCCAGCGCCCCTGGACGGCCCAGCGCTCGACCTGCCAGCGACGGACGGCGGGGCTGGCACGGACGCAGCGCCCCCCGCGGAGGGTGGCGCCGACGTGGAGGACGTCCCGCCCGGCACGCTTCGCCCGAACCCCATTGAACGCTCCGTCGGGACCACCCTCACCGACGCCGTGGGGTTCCTCTACCAGGGTCCCGGCGCGCTCCAGCGAGGGGTGACGCCCGGCGCCCTGGATCCGCGTCGGATCGCGGCGCTTCGCGGTGAGATCCGCGAGCGCGACGGCGCCCCGGCGCCCGGCGTCACCGTCACCGTCGAGGGACACCCCGAGCTCGGCAGCACGGTCACGCGCATGGACGGTGTCTTTGACCTCGCGGTGCAGGGCGGTCAGACGCTCACCGTAAACCTCGCGAGGGAGGGGCGCCTGCCGGTGCAACGGACGGTCACCGTCGCGCCGCAGGACTGGCTCTACGTCCCGGACACCGTTCTCACCGCGCCAGACTCGCGCGCCTCTCGCTGGAACCCCGCGGCGTCGACCCCGCAGGTGCTCCAGGGGAGCGCCGTGACGGACCCCCGAGGGACGCGCCAGGCCACGCTGATCGTCCCCGTGGGGGTGCGCGCCACGGTGCGTACTCCCGGCGGCGCGAGCGCGCCGCTGGGCGACGCCACGGTGCGCCTGACGGAGTTCTCCGCGGGGGGCGACCCCGCGGCGTGGCCCGCGGAGCCGCTCCCGGGAGGCAGCACGACGTACGGCGTGGAGCTGTCCTTTGACGAGCCCTCGCGGACGCCCGGCGCGACGGTGCGCCTGGAGCCCGGCGCCGCCCTCTACGTGAATGACTTCGTCGGGCTCCCGATCGGGACCCGGGTCCCCGTCGGTCGCTGGGACCGCGGAGCCCGCCGCTGGCACCCGGAGACGCCGGGGATCGTGCTGCGCGTGGTGGACACCCCGGACGGCGTAGCGTCCCTGGACCTCACCGGCGACGGCCGCGCCGAGGACCCTGCGCTGCTCACCAGCCTCGGGGTCCTGGAGCCCGAACGGCGCGCCCTGGGCGCGATCGCGCGCGCCGGTCAGCCCTTTCTCCGGATGGTGCTGGAGAGCTCCGGCCCCTACGGCGTCTCCTGGCCGGTCTCGCGTCCGCCGGCCGGCGCGGTCCCGCCGCTCGCGGACCCTGCCCCGTGCGCGCCGGACCACCCCTCCACCGCGCCGGGCTCGGTCATCCACGTGGAGGAGCAGAGCCTCGGCGAGGCGCTCCCGATCGCCGGGACGCCCTTCCGGCTTCAGTACCAGTCCGAGCGAGTCCCTGGTGGCGCGCCCAACACCGTGGAGCTCTCGCTGCTCGGCGCGACGGTCCCCGCGGGCCTCCAGCGCGTCACCGTGGAGGTCACCGTCGCGGGGGTCCGGCGCCGCGAGACGCTCACGCCCTCGCCCAACCTGCCCTTCCTCTGGCGCTGGGACGGCAGGGACGCCTTCGGCCGAGCCGTCCAGGGCGCCTGGGGCGCGACCGTGCGCGTCGGGTACGTCTTCACCGGCGCCCTCCACGCGGCGCATCTCTTCGGCTCCTTGCCGGGGCTGCGCCTGCCGGGGATGACCACCACCACGGAGACCACCGAGGTCCGCCTGGTCACCACGCAGCTCGGCGCCTGGGACGCGCGCTCCGCGGGCCTGGGCGGCTGGACCCTCGACGCGCACCACAGCTACGACCCCTCGGGGCGCGCCCTGGTCCTGGGTGACGGCGAGCGCCGCGGGCAGTGCCTCCTGCGCGCAGCGAGCCTCCACGCGCACGTCGGCACCGGGACCCGCGGGCGCGCGGGCGACGGCGGCCCCGCGCTCCTGGCGCAGCTCGACGCCCCGGCGGACCTGGCCCTCGCGCCCGATGGAGCGCTCTACATCCTGGAGCTGGGCGCCCACCGCGTCCGCCGCGTCGCCCCCGACGGCACCATCGCCACCGTCGCGGGCGACGGCACCATGGGCTTCGCGGGCGACGGCGGACCCGCCACGGCGGCGCGGCTGAACAGCCCCCAGGGCCTGGAGGTCACCGCCGACGGCGCGCTGCTCATCGCCGACACGGGAAACCACCGCGTCCGCAGGGTCTCTCGCGAAGGGACCATCTCCACCGTCGCGGGCACCGGGGCCATGGGCGTCGGCGGCGACCTCGGCGCCGCCACGAGCGCCCAGCTCAATGGTCCTCGTGGCCTCGCCGCCCTCCCGGACGGGAGCTTCTTCGTCGCGGACACCGGCAACCGAAGGATCCGTCAGGTCGCCGCCGACGGCGCGATCTTCACCGTGGCGGGCACCGGCAGCGCGCCGCCCGGCTTCGTCGGCGTCCCCACGCTCCCAGACGGCGTCCCCGCGGTGGCCGCCCCGATGAACGAGGTGCACGGCCTCGCCCTCGGCCCCGACGGGAGCATTTACTTCACCGACCGCTTCCTGCACCGCCTCCGGCGGATTGATCCGTCGGGGATCGTCTACACCGTCGCGGGCTCCGGGAGCATCCTGGTGCCCGGCTTCCAGGGCGAAGGGGTCCCCGGCGACCGCGCCCAGCTCTTCTTCCCGCAGCACCTGGAGGTCGCCCGCGACGGCACCGTCTACGTCGCGGACGCCAACGCCGGCCGCGTCCGGATGATTTCCCCCTCGGGCATCGTGTCCACCCTGGCGGGCGGCGGCGGCGCCCGCGGTGAGGGCGTCCAGCCCTTCCAGGCCGCGGTGTCCGGACCCTCCAGCGTGGCCCTCGCCGCCGATGGGACCGTGTATTTCGCCGAGCAGGGCGCCCACCGGGTGCGGCGTCTTCGCCGCACCGCCATGCCAGGGCCCGGCGACGGCGCGACGGTGCTGCCCTCGGACCACGGCGACGAGCTCTACCACTTCGACGCGAGGGGGCGGCACACCCAGACCGTGGACGCCCGGACCGGGGCGGTTCGGTATCGCTTTACGTACGAGCCCTCGGGGGCGCTCGCCTCGGTCGCGGACGCCGACGGAAACACCACCACCATCGAGCGCGCCGCGGACGGGAGCCCCAGGGCGATCGTGGGGCCCTACGGGCATCGCACGGCGCTCACCCTGGACGACCAGGGGTGGCTCGCGTCCATGGTGGACCCCGCGGCGGCGCGCTGGGCCTTCACCTACACCGACGCCCGCGGGCTCCTCGCCACCGCGACCTCCCCCAGCGGAGGCACCTCCCGCTTCGTCTTTGACGACCGCGGGCGCCTGACGGAGGACACCGACCCCGCGGGTGGACGCACGCGCCTGGCGCGCTCCCTGCTCCCGACGGGCGCTCGCTTGGTGCAGGTCACCAGCCCGGCCGGGAGGGTCACCCGCCACGAGCGGCTGCTGCTGCCCAACGGCGCCGAGCGGCGCGACGTGACGGACCCCGCGGGGCTCCACACGACCACCGAGGTCCACCCGGACGGCGCAGTCAGTCAGCGCTTCCCCGACGGCCGGGAGCAGACCCTGGACTTCGGCCCGGACCCTCGCTTCGGCTCCCGTAGCCCCCGGGTGGAGGGCCTCTCGGTCACCTCCCCGGGGCGCCTGCGCCTGGTCGCGGCGCTGCTCCGGACGGTGGTCCTCGCGCGCCCCGAGGACCCGCTCAGCCTCACCCGCGAGACCCTGACCCGGACCGTCAACGGCAGGGACACCGTCGAGACCTACGACCACGCGACCCGCACCTCCACGGTCCGCAGCCCCCTCGGACGGCTGGACAGCGCGCGCTTCGACGCGCTGGGGCATGTCATCGAGCAGCAGCGCGCGGGGACCCCGCTGCTGCGCCGCGAGCTCGACCCGCGAGGGCGGCTCCTGGCGACGTCCCAGGGCGACCGCCGGAGCGTCCAGACCTGGAACGCCCAGGGGCAGGTCGAGACCCTCACGGACCCCGAAGGGCGGCTCCTGCGCTTCACCTACGACCCCGTGGGGCGGGTGCTCCAGCGGGCGCTCCCAGGGAGCCGGGACCTGGCCTTCGCGTGGGACGCCGCGGGGCGCCTGAGCGCCGTGACGCCGCCAGGGCGCGCGGCGACGCGCTTCGCCTACACGCCGCTCGACCTGCTGGACTCGGTCACCTTCCCGGACGCCGGTGAGGGCCCCGCGGTCGCCCGGTATCGCTACGACGCCGACCGGAAGCCCACAGCCATCACCCGCCCCGACGGGGAAATGGTGACCTTCGGGTACGACGCCGCGGGGAGGTTGTCCACCACCGCCATCGCGCGGGGCGTCGTGCGTCGCGAGTACGACGCCATGACCGGCGCGCTCTCGCGGCTGAGCGCCCCGGGCGGCCAGGAGCTCGCGTTCCTTCGGGACGGGCCCCTGGCGCTCGGCGAGACCAGCACCGGAGCCTTCCGCGCGACCCTCCGGAGGACCTACAACAACGACCTCGCCCTCGCCACGGAGACCGTGGAGGGCACCCCCGCGGTGGCCTTCACCTACGACCGCGACGGGCGGGTCACCCGCGCAGGCGCGCTGAACATCACCCGCGAGGCCGCCACCGGGCGGGAGGTCGGCACGGACCTCGGAGTGGTCACCACCGCCGCCACCTACGACGCCCAGGGGGAGCCCGCGTCCCTCCGGGCGCTGGCGCGAGGCGCCGGGGTCCTGGAGCAGGCCTTCACCCGGGACCGCCTCGGGAGGGTCACCCGCGTCGTCGAGACGGCCGAGGGGCGCACCGAGACCAGGACCTACACCTACGACCCCGCGGGGCGGCTCTCGGACGTCTCCCGCGACGGCGGCCCCGCCGCCCACTACGAGTACGACAGCAACGGGAACCGCACCCTGGCGCGCGTGGGACCCGCCGAGGCGCGCTGCGCCTTCGACGCCCAGGACCGGCTCCAGACCTGCGGCGAGGCGCGCTTTGCGTACACCGCGGCGGGCGACCTGCGCACCCGCACCGAGGCCGGACGGACCACCACCTACGCCTACGACGCGCTCGGGAACCTCCTGTCCGTCGCCCTCCCCGACGGGCGCCGGGTGGAGTACGTGATCGACGGGTTGAACCGCCGGGTCGGGCGGCGCGTGGACGGCAGGCTCACCCAGGGCCTGGTCTACCGCTCTCGGCTCCAGGTGGCCGCCGAGGTCGACGGCGCCGGCGCCGTGGTGGCGCGCTTCGTCTACGGCTCCAGCGAGGTCGTGCCAGACTACATGCTCCGGGACGGCGCCACCTTCCGGCTCGTGGCCGACACCCTGGGGAGCGTGCGCGCGGTGGTCAACACCGCCACCGGCGAGGTGGCGCAGCGCCTGGACTACGACGCCTCCGGCAACGTGCTGCGCGACACCCGCCCGGGCTTCGTGCCCTTCGGCTTCGCGGGCGGCCTCTACGACCAGGACACCGGGCTCCTGCGCTTCGGCGCCAGGGACTACGACCCCCGCGCCGGGCGCTGGACCGCGCGGGACCCCCGCCTCTTCGACGGCAGCGAGAGCAACCTCTATGGTTACGTCAGCAACGACCCGGTCAACCGCGCGGACCCCGACGGCGAGGCCGACCTGCCGGTCATCTATGCCCGAGGCGTCGCCTACGCCCAGGCCGTTGTCGCCGGGGCCCGCAGCCTCTTCCTCCAGCTCTACGTCCGGGCCGCGATGGCCATCACCCGCCAGGACCCGGCCCGGCTCGCCATGACGATCTCCAACCTCCCGGACAACATCGTCTCCTTCCTCGCCGCGCTGGCCGGTCTGTTCTGACGCCAGGAGCCTCCAGGGAGGGGTATACACCGTGTATACCCTCCCTATTCACTCGTCCCGGTGGCGGTCTTCGAGGTCCACGAGGCGTCCGTTGAGCTCCCGGAGGAGGTCCTCGGCGGCGTCGGGGCCGACGGCGCCGGAGCGTTGGGCCTCGAGCACGGCGCCCTTCTGGGCCAGGAGGAGCTGACGCGTGGCGGCGAGCTCCTCCTCGGCGCGGA
This sequence comes from Deltaproteobacteria bacterium, assembly GCA_016218725.1. Classification (GTDB taxonomy): domain Bacteria; phylum Myxococcota_A; class Polyangia; order Polyangiales; genus JACRDB01. Next base: position 16,212 of record JACRDB010000133.1, on the reverse strand, counting down.
GCTCTTCGTGGTCGAGGTGCAGGGCCCGGAGGCGCTCGTCGCAGGCCTGGAGTTGCTGTTGGCAGCGGGCGCGGAGGGAGGCCAGGGCCTCGCCGTGGACGCGGCCGTCACGCTCCAGGTCGTCCAGGGCGCGGGAGGCGGCCAGGGCGGCGCGGTGCTCGATCCGGGCGCGGTCGTAGAGGGCCCGCTCGGAGCGCCCTCGGACCAGCCCCAGGCGGCGCAGGAGGGGCCCCATGGTGAGGCCCTGCACAAGGATGGAGAGGGTCACCACGCCGAAGGTCATGGTGACCAGCAGGTCGCGGTGCGGGAGCGAGCGCGGCAGGGCCAGCGCGAGCACCATGGAGAGCCCCCCGCGGAGGCCCCCCCAGGTGAGCACCGGGACCCACCTCGGAGGGATCCGCTCGGCGCTGCGCGAGAGGAGGAGGGAGACGGCCCACACGACCACCGCGCGGCCCAGGGTCACCGCGAGGAAGGCCACGAGGATGGGGCGCCAGGAGGCCAGGAGCGCGGGCACCCGCACCTCGAAGCCGAGGAGGAGGAACACCACGGAGTTCAGCGCGAAGGCGACGTACTCCCAGAAGCTCTCCACGGCGACGCGGGTGGAGGGGCTCATGCCCGTCGGGGCGCCGAAGGAGCCGCAGAGCATGCCCGCGGTCATGGTGGCGATCACGCCCGAGGCGTGGCCCCGCTCGGCGAGGGAGAAGGACCCGTAGGCCGCCAGGGTGGTGAGGGTGATCTCGATGAGAGGGTCGTCGATGCGCTGGATGGCCTTGGAGGCCAGGTACCCCACGGCGCCACCGACGGCGGCGCCGAGGCCCACCACGCGCAGGAACTCCAGCGATGCCTCGGCCATGGAGAGCCGCCTCCCTGTGGCGGCCTCCAGCACCAGGGCGAAGACCACCACGGCGGTGCCGTCGTTGAGGAGGCTCTCACCCTCGACCAGGAGGGCGAGGCGCCGCGGAGCTCCCAGGGTCTTGAAGAGCCCCACGACGGAGATGGGGTCCGTGGCCGCCAGGAGCGCGGCCAGGACGAGCCCGTGGGAGAAGCGAAAGCCCGTCGCCAGCGAGAGCCTGGCCACGGCGGGCACCAGGAGCGCGGCGGTGAGGTAGCTGGCGACCACCATCCCCGGCGCGGCCAGGCCGACGATGGCGAGCTTGTTCTGCCAGAAGCGCCGCGCGTCCATATGGAACGCCGCCTCGAAGACCAGCCCCGGGAGGAAGATGGTAAAGAGAAGCTCCTTGGTCAGGTGTGGCGGGGCCAGCACCCGCGTGCTCCCGAGGGCCACGCCCGCGAGCACCAGGGCCACGGTGTAGGGCAGCCTCCAGCGCCGCGCCGCGACGGCCACCGCCGACGCGACGAGGAACAGCCCCAGGTACACCATCGTGCGGTCCACGGTGGGTCCAGCGATAGCACCCCGCGGCCCGCCGCGACAACGCTCAAGGACTCCGAGCGCGCCGCAAGAGCACGCCCTCCTCGGTGAAATCCTCCAGGAGCACCCCGAGGTCCAAAAGGGCCCCCAGGGGCGCGACCGGGTTGGGGAGCTCCCGGAAGGTCAGGTCCCCGAGGTCCTCGCGGTGCCAGCGCGCGTCGATGTCACGGATCCAGCGTCCCACGGTCTCCGCCCAGGACCCGGACGCATCACTCGTTGTCCCGCCGCGCTCAATGCCGGGTACAAAGGTGAAGGCCCCGAGGAGGTGCCGCAGCCGGGCCCCGGGCTCCGGGGCGTCCGCCGAGAGGTCCCAGAGCACCCTCTGGGGCGCCGCGCAGCCCCAGCGCCACCAGCGCGCGAGGGCCTCCAGCGCCAGGGCCTCCGCGGCGAGGAACCCCGCGGGGTCCGAGGCCGCCAGCGCCACGGCCTCCAGGGTCCAGGGTACGGCCCGCAGGGCGAAGACCTCCAGCGACGAGGGCCTCGGCGGTCGTGCGCCTGGGGGCCCGAAGCCCACCAGGTTCCCCTGGGCGCGGAGGCGCTCTCGGACGCGGGAGGGGTCCTCCGGGGCGCACTGCACGGCGCGTCGCGCCCCGACGAAGAGCCTCTCCCCGCTCCAGGGCGGGCGCACGTCTCCGCGCGCGAGGCAGCGCTCCCAGGCCTCCTCGGGGTCCGTGAGGTCCCGGAGGCGCGCCCGCACCTCGGCCTCGCGCCGGAAGATCGACCGCGGCGTGGAGGCCCCGGAGCCCCCTGGGGAACCCCCCGGGGACACCCTCCCCGCGGCGCCGTCCCTCCACCGGAAGAGCCCCACGGTGACATTGTCGTAGGTGCCTCGCGCGAGCGCCTGCGCGCGCAGGGCGTGGCTCCCCGCCGCGAGGCCCTCGCCGCGGGCGAGCACCTCGGCGATGGACGCGTCGGGGAGGGTCCTCCAGAGCCCGTCGGAGCACACCAGGAAGAGGTCCCCGTCGCGGGCGTCGGCCAGGAAGACATCGGGGTTCACCGTGGGCCCGACGGCGAAGGCCATGGTGATCACCGTGCGGAAGGTCTCCAGTTGCTCCTGAGACACCTCCGGCGAGCCCGCTTCCACAAGCGCGCGCTTGAGGTCATGGTCCGTGGTGAGCTGCACCAGCGCGCCGTCGCGCCAGCGGTACACCCGGCAGTCCCCTGCGCTCCCCAGCACCAGGGAGGGCCCTCGGGCCCAGCACACGGCGGCGGCGCCGCCGGTGCCACGGTAGGTGGGGCCTCGCGCCTCCAGCGCGGCCAGGAGGCGCGCGTTGGTCGTGACCAGGGCGGCGCGCAGGGCCTCCGTGGCGTCCATGTCCTCCGGGGCCTCGCGCAGCGCGGCGCGCAGGAGCGCCAGGAACAAGGGCGGCACTGCGCTTCCAGCGACGTTGCCGCCCATGCCATCGATCACGGCCACCAGGCCCTCCTCGGGGAAGAGCCCGAGGCCGTCCTCCTGGGCCTCACGGGCGAGGCCCACCTCACAGACTCCGGCCGCTTCTGCGATCACGCGCGACAACCTCCCCGTACGGCGGTGTACAGTCTTCCCCTCCCATGGACGACCTGGTGGCGCACCTGGACCGCTGGCTCCTCCCGGACGCGGCGCTGGAGGCGCTGGAGCCCTCGGCGCGCGCGTGGCTGGAGGCGATGGCCGAGGAGCACCGCGCGGCGGCGGGCGCCTTCGCGGACCAGGACTCCCCGGCCCCCATCCCCGGACCGGTGAGGGTGAGCCGCTCGCTCCCGGCGGCGCTGGACGCCGTAGGGGACGCCTGGGCCGCCACCAGGACGCCGGACGCGCACCTTCAGGCGCTGTACCGCGCCTGGTCCGAGGCGTGGCGGCGCGAGAAGCTGGGTGACCACCCCGCGACCTTGAGCCAGGCCCGGACGAGCGGCGCGTGGGGAGACGTGCACCGCTGGTCGGGGCGCGCCACGCAGGCCATCGCCCTCTGGTATGTCCACAACCGGGGCCAGTCCGGTGGGGTGGCGCCCTTCCTTCGGTTGCTGCCGTACCTCCAGGGTCGCCATGGAGACTGTCACCTGGTGGACATGGCGGACTGCCTCCCGGGGCTCATCCTCGCCGAGTGGGAGGCGCTCCATGGCCGTCAGCTTGGGGACCGCCCCTCGCCCTGGCGCCCGCTCCTGGCGCTCTGGGACGGCGGGGTATGGCCGCTGCTACTCCCCGACGGCGCGCTGCTGGTCTGGGTGCCCGTGCGGCGCAGCGACGCGGTGGTCCTGGACCCTGCCTCCCCCTGGGTCCCGGGCGCCTCGGACGCGCTGGACGCCGTGCGCAGCCTCCGTCGACCGACGGCGGCCCGGGGGTCGAGCTGCCTCCCCACGCTCCGGGGCCTCGGCCTGGGGGTCCTGGGCCTCCGCCAGGACGCCAGGGCGCCGGAGGTGTTCCGTCGAGACACGCTCAGGCTGGGCGCCGCGCCGGTCATTGGTCCGACGCCCGTCCCCGCCCCGGGCGAGCCCGACCCCTACGACCGCGTGCCCTGAGCAGCAGCGAGAGCGCGCCCGCCAAGGCCCACCCCCGCCCGCGCCGGGCCCCCGCGCGGCAGCCGCAGGTGCCGTCGGAGCCCGGCTCCTCCAGCACGTCGGGGTCCGTGGAGTCGGCGCTCGGCCGACCGCCATCGGTGCGCGGTGAGGGCACGTCGGGAGGCGCCTCGGCGTCCGGTGTGGTCGCCGCGTCGGGCTCCACCGGGGGTTCGCGACGGGTGTCCTCGGGGGCCGGGAGGTCTGTCGGAGCGTCCGTGGGCGCGATGACATCGGGCATGGGCCCCGCGTCGGAGACGCTCATGGTGGGGTCTACGGTCAGCCTGAGGATCGGCCCTCGCGAGGGGGAGACCTCCTTGGCGTCGAAGTGCGCGGCGTTCGAGTCCCCGGGCTCCGGCAGTACGGCGAAGGCGTAGGTGCCCGCGCCGGGGACCGCGCCCGCGGGGAGCTCCAGGGTATACAGAGTGTCTACTCCGACGCCCTCCTGGCGGGCGAGGCGCGCACCACGACCTCCGGGGCGTGCCCTCCAGACGAGCGAAGTCTCGCTCCAGGTGTTGCTCCCGGCGGTATACACGCTGGCTCCGGTGCCCACGGCGGAGGCGTGGGTGGCGCTGCGCAGGAGGAGCTGGGCGCGCACCACGCGACCGGGCAGCGGTCCTACGCGGAACTTCACGTAGAACTCGCTGTCGGCCGCGCCCACGGAGAGGTCCCTGGGGTCTGGGAACACGGTGCTCGGGTGCGCCGGGTCCACGGTGACGTCCTCGACGGCGGGGAAGTCCATGGAGCCCGGAGGGGTGACGGGCGGGGGCCCGGCGTCCATGGGAGCGCCGCCAGGGCAGCGCGCCAGAGGCCCCTCGGTGCCGTCGATGACCAGGTCCGAGAACACCACGCCGACGGGGAGCTGGGCGTAGTCCACGGCGCTGGGGCGCGAGGTGCCGAGCGAGAGGTGCAGGTCCTGGGGACCGAAGGCGAGGCCCGAGCGGGACCAGTTGATGGAGAGAACCGCCGCGCCGTTGCGGAGGTAGCGGGTGGTTCCTCCCCCCCACTCGACGCGGATCCTCTGGGGGCTACCGTCCCAGGTGCCGCTCCCGCCGAAGGGCTCCTCGAAGAAGGACCCGCAGCCGCACATGCCGTAGCCCGGCGAGCCCGACGGGCACATGCCCCACATGAGCTTCTGCTGCCCGACGCGGCCGGTCTCCGCGAGGCCGTAGACGCGCAGCATGCACTTGTAGTGGTTCTCTCGGAACTCCGGGGCGTACCGTATGGGCTCGGAGATCCCGTAGCCCGCTTCGTACATGGCGAAGAGCTCGGTCTCGGCCATGGGCCCCAGGCGCTCCATGGTGAAGCCCGTGACGGTGAACTCCACGCTCCCGGAGGCGAGCCTCGGGACGGCGTACCAGATGCGGTCCCGGCGGTCCGTGACGTGCCACCCCTGGGCGTCGAAGCGCCCCCCCACGGCGTTGCCGCGGGTGCCCCCGCGGAGCCCGTCCTCCAGCCTCCAGGCGCCTGTCCGAACACCGGTCAGGAGCGCCCCGAGCACGATCGCAGGCACCACCGCTCCACGAGGTCCTGGCACCCCTCAAGGCTCCCACGCGCGCGCCCCTTCGTCCACGCCCTCCCATGCGACCCTCAGGCGCCCTCGGGGTCCCCCTCCAACGTCAGGCAGGCCGATGGTGCCCTGGCCCCGAGCGGGTATACACCGTGTCTACCCTCCGCAGCATGGGCGCTGCACCCGCAGCCTCGCCGCTGCGGCCGGGGCCCGAATTCCCTTTTGATTTCGCGGACCCGTCCCCGGCACGGGGCATGCGTTGCTGCGCTCCGAGGCGCCGCCCGTCGGCGCCGGAAGGGATTGCACACCATGGATGCAGCACCGCTCGCGCTCACCCCGAAGACCCCCCGCGAGGGCTACCATCACCTCCTGGCGAGGCTCTCGTCACACTCGGTCACGCAGCGCTTCGACGCCTACGCGGACCTCGCCTGGGACCTCCCGGAGCACCGGGTGGACCCCGAGGACCCGCGCTTCGAGCTCGGCCCCGAGGAGCCGCTCTCTCACACCCGGTGGTACCAGGACCTCCCCTCTGCCCTCAGGGCCCGCGTAGGGCTCCACCTCCTGGCCAGCTACATGCGCGTCGGGGTGCAGTTCGAGAGCGTGCTGTCGCAGGGGCTCCTGCGCTTCGCCGAGGCGCTCCCGGCGGGCTCCCCGGAGTTCCGCTACGCCCTCCACGAGGTGCTCGAAGAGGGCCAGCACTCGCTCATGTTCCAGGAGTTCGTGGGCCGCACCGGGCTCGACCCGCAGGGGATGCACCCGCTGGAGCGCTACGGGTCACGCCGCGTCCCGGACCTCGGGCGCACCTTCCCGGAGCTCTTCTTCCTCCACGTGCTAGCGGGCGAGGCGCCCATTGACTACGTCCAGCGCAGGGCCCTGCGCGGCGAGCGCCCGCTGCACCCGCTGGTGGCCGCCATCATGCGCCGGCACATCACCGAGGAGGCCCGGCACCTGTGCTTCGCGAAGCGCTTCCTGGAGGAGCGAAGCCCCCGCCTCGGCGCCCTGCGCCGCGCGCAGCTCCAGGCCCTCGCGCCGGTGGTGCTCCGGAGCACCGCCGCGGCCATGCTGCGCGTCCCCGGGGACCTCGTGGCGCGCTACCAGGTGCCCCCGGAGGCCCTGCGAGAGGCGCACCGGGGCCCCTTGGCCCGCCAGCGGGTGCGCGAGGGCCTCGCGCCCGTGTACGCGCTCTGCCAGCGGGTGGGGCTCGCGCCCCCGGCCCTGGGCTTCCTGTGGCGCGCCGTGGGGATCACCGGCGCCGCGCCGTCTGCTACGCTCTCCGCGCACCTCCCATGACCCCACGGGGCGAGACAGCGCCGGAGGACCCCAGGCTCCGCGCCGCGCGGCGCGCGGTGAACCTCCGCACGGGCTTCTCCATCCACCTCGTGGTGTATGTGTGCGTGTGCTGCCTGCTCTCCGTGGTGGCCACGCCCTTCGTCGGCGCCGTGGTGGCCCTGGCCTGGGGCGTCGGCCTGGCCCTCCATGGGTTCATCACCGTGGCCCTGGGGCCCCTGCGGCGAAAGTGGTCCGAGGAGGCCCTCCGCGACGCACCCGGGCCAGCGCTCCCCGTCGCGGCACCCTCGCGCCACGCGGCGTCGCCGCGCCACGCGAGGGACCTGGAGGCCCTCTCCGCGGGCATCGCCCACGAGCTTCGAAACCCCATCACCGCCGCGAAGAGCCTCGTGGCGCAGCTCGCCGAGGACCCCCAGAGCCCCGACGCGAAGGAGTACGCCCGCGTCGCCGTGGAGGAGCTCGACCGCGCCGAGCGCTCCATCGCCCACCTCCTGCGGTACGCGAGGGAAGAAGCGCTCAGCCCGCGGGAGACCACCCTCGGGGCCGTGCTGGACTCGGCCCTGGAGCCCTTGAAGGAGCGCGCCGAGCGCCTCGGGGCGGAGCTCCGCCGGGAGGACCCGGAGCCCCCGTGCGCGCTCCGGGCGGACCCCGAGAAGCTCCGTCGCGTGGTGCTCAACCTCGTCGGGAACGCCCTCGACGCGCTGGAGGCCGCCGGGACCGCGTCGCCCCGGGTGGAGCTGTCCCTGGGCACCAACCTCGCAGGGACCAGCGCCTGGCTGCGCGTGAGGGACAACGGCCCGGGCGTCCCCGAGGGCGAGAGAGAGAGGCTCTTCACGGTGTTCCACAGCACCCGAAAGGAGGGCACGGGCCTGGGCCTGGCGCTCTCGCGCAAGCTCGTCGAGGCCCACGGGGGCACGCTGGAGTGCGTCCCCCCGTCGGGCCCCGGGGCGGAGTTCGTGGTCACGCTCCCCGTGGAGGGGCCGTGAGCGCTCGGGTGCTGGTGGTTGAAGACGAGAGGGCCATCCAGCTCGCCCTCGGGGGACTCCTCAAGCGCGAGGGCCACGACGTGGAGCCGTGCCTCACCGGCGACGAGGGGCTCCAGCGGGCGCGGGCGGGCGGCTACGACCTGGTGCTCGTGGACCTGTCCCTGGGCGCCGGACCCGACGGAATGGACGTCCTGCGCGCCTCCCGCGAGGCCCACCCGGACACCCCCGTGGTGATGCTCACCGCCCACGGCAGCGAGAAGGTCGCCGTCCAGGCCATGAAGGCCGGTGCCGAGGATTACCTCCCCAAGCCCTTCGACAACGATGAGCTGCGCCTGGTGGTGGCCCGGTGCCTCGCCCGAACGCGCCTCGTGCGCGAGCACGGGCTCCTCCAGGAGCGCGTGGCCCGGGAGCAGGGCCTCGGGGCCCTCGTAGGCCGCGGGGCCGCCATGAACAGGGTCTTCGAGCAGCTCCTGCGCGTGGCCGAGACGGACCTCACGGTGCTCGTGCGGGGCGAGAGCGGCACCGGCAAGGAGCTCGTGGCCCAGGCCCTCCACCAGCGCAGCGCCCGCGCCCGCAGGCCCTTCGTCGCCGTCAACTGCGCGGCCATCCAGCGGGAGCTCGTCGAGAGCGAGCTCTTCGGCCACGAGAAGGGTTCGTTCACCGGCGCCAGCGCCCGGCGCGTCGGGCGCTTCGAGGCCGCCGACGGGGGCACGCTCTTCCTCGACGAGGTCGGGGACATGCCCCTGGAGACCCAGGCCAAGGTGCTCCGGGCCCTCCAGGAGCGCGCCATCGAGCGGGTCGGAGGCTCCCGCACGCTCCCGGTGGACGTGCGCGTCGTGGCCGCCACGCACAAAGACCTGGAGGCCGAGGTGTCCCGCGGGCGCTTCCGTCAAGACCTGTACTACCGCCTGAGGGTTGTCGTGCTCCAGCTCCCGCCCCTGCGCCAGCGCCTGGAGGACCTCCCGGCCCTGGCCGAGCGCTTCCTGGGCGCCCTGGCCGAGCGCCTCGGGCGGCCTCGCAAGGCCCTCTCCGAAGCGGCCCTCGCGCGCCTGGCCGCCCACCCCTTCCCGGGAAACGTGCGCGAGCTGCGCAACGCCCTGGAGCGCGCCGCGGTGCTCTGCCCGAGCCCCGTCCTGGGCCCCGAAGACCTGGACCTTGGCGACGGCCCGTTGAGCGCCCCCGGCGGACCCCTGGAGCCCTTCATGGAAGCTCGCAAGAAGGCCCAGGAGGCTTTTGATCGCGCCTACCTCCTGCGGGCCCTCCGCGCCCACGAGGGCAACATCACCCGCACCGCCGAGGCCATCGGCGTGTTCCGTCAAACCCTCCAGCAGCGCCTTCGGGAGCTCGCCATCGCTCCAGAGGAATGGAAGGAAACGTAGGGAATGGTGGGATAACCACCTACCTTCGACTACCCGTACCTTGAATGGAGATGCCGCCGACGGGGGTCGCCAGGAGGAGCGAGCGATGCCCCTGGAGGAAATCCGTGAGGAGCCTCACCTGGAACAGCGGCGAGGATGTTCCCTGCGGCAGCGGGAGCCGCGCGAAGCGGAAGCCGTCGGTGGCGCGAAGGACGTCCACGCCGGGGGAGGCGCAGCCGGTGTCACCGATGACCACCGTGGGGGTGCCCTCGCCGTGGAGGGCGGGGACCAACAGCACCGGCCAGCCGTAGGTGGTGCCCGCGCGCACCGGGTCGCCGGGGTACTCGTGGAGCACCCTCCCGTCGGCGCCGGAGAGGAGCCTCGGGGTGGAGCCCACGCGCCCGAGGAGCACCTCGGCCTTGCCGTCGCCGTTGACGTCGGGGCCGACGGAGAGGCTCGTGGCGGCTGCCGTCTCGTGGCACACGGGGCGCGGCCACCGGCGCAAGCCGGTGGCGCCGGAGAGCACCTCGACGCAGCGCTGGCCGTCCCCGACGGTGCCCACGGCCACATCCGGGGCGCGGTCGCCGTCCAGGTCCGGGCCCACCGCGAGGCCGTGGTCCTGCGGGTCCCCGAGGAGGATCAGAGGGTCCGAGCGCCAGGCCACGCGGCCGTTGCGGAGGTTCACCGCGACGAGCTGGGCGGGGCCCTCGGAGTGCGTGTACACCAATGCTCCGGGGTCGTTGCGGCCCAGCGTCAGGCCCCCCAGCACGGCGCGGGCGCCCGGGAGGGAGACCCTCCGGCCCTCGGTCCAGCGCCGGGAGGTGACGGTGACTACGCCCGGGCGGCGCTCGTCCAGGGCGACCAGGTCGGGCACGCGGTCGCCGTCCAGGTCGTCCCCCAGGGAGAGCGCGAAGGGCCCGCAGACGGCCCTCGCGGCCACCGTACGGAAGCTCCCCGCGGTGCCCCCGACGTGGAGCACCAGCCCCTCGTGGGTGCAGGACACGAAGGTCAACGCGCCGCCGCCGCCGCGGCCCGGGGCGTCCAGCCTCGTGACGAAATCGTTGGCGGTCACGCCCCCGAGGCCCGCGGGGAGGTCCAGGTGGCGCTGCTCCCCGAAGGGCCAGGGCTCCGGCTGGGGGTCCTCCACGGGGCGCGCGGTGGCCGTCCCCGCGTCGTCGGGCTCCACGGGGTCGGGCTCCGTGGCGGCGAGCTCGCGGACCTCGTCCACCTGCTGCTGCGCGTCCGAGCGAAAGGCCCGCTCGATGATGGGACGGGCGAGGTACCCCCCGCCCGCGGTGATGCACACCACCAGCAGCACGAACCACCACGCCGAGGGCCCTCGGGCGCGGCGCACCACCACCGCGCGGGAGCGGTCGATCACTTCGGGGGCCAGCGCGGTGTGCACCTCGGAGGCGCGGCCAGAGCCCCCAAAGCTCCCCTCGGAGCTGTACCCCGGGGCCACCTGGAAATCGTCCGCGGGCGCCGTGGAGGGCTCCGGAAACGCTGCCGGGAACAGCTCCTCCGAGGCCGGGGTGGCCCTCGGCTCGCCGGGCGCAGAGAGGAAATCGTCAAGCGCGGGCAGCTCCGCCAGGGGCTCCGTCGGGGCGCGGGCGACGTCCGGGGCGCCCGGGTCGCCGAAGTCAAAGTCCACCGCGGCGGGCCTCGTCCTCGCCTGGGCGACCAGGGCGTCCAGGTCCTCCGCGAAGGCGGCGGGCGCGTCGGGCTCCGGGAAGGAGAACAGGTCCACGGGCGCCTCCTGGGTGACCGCCGCGCGCGACGGCGGCACCACCGTGGCCTTCGGCGGGACGCTGCGCACGGGCTGCCCCGCCATCGCCGCCTGGAGCGCTGTGAGCATGGCCTCGGCGTCCGGGAAGCGGTCCCTCGGGTCCTTGGCCAGGGCCCGCAGGAGCGCCCGCTCCAGCTCCCTGGGCACCGGCACGTCCAGCCTCGGGGGCGCCTCGTGCACCACCCGGTGGAAGATCTGCACGATGGACTCGCCGTCGAAGGGCACCCTGCCCGTGAGCACCTCGAAGAGCACCACCCCCGTGGCCCACAGGTCCGTCTTGGCCGACACGTCCTCGCCGTGGATCTGCTCCGGGGACATGTAGAGCGGCGACCCGACGAGCATGCCCTCCTGGGTGACCTTCCGGGTGCCCGACTCCACCGCGTAGGCGATGCCGAAGTCCAGCACCTTGGCCACGCTGCGGTGCTCGTGGTCCCAGGTCAGGAACACGTTCTCGGGCTTGACGTCCCGGTGCACCACGTCCCTGCGGTGCGCCGCCCCGAGGGCCCGCAGCACGTCCACCAGGATGGGCACCGCCTCCGCGGCCTCCAGCCTCTGGCGCCGCTGGAGGAGCTCCCCGAGGCTCTCGCCCTCCAGGAGCTCCAGCGCCGCGTAGGCCGCCCCGTCCTCCAGGAAGCCCGCGTCGAAGATCCGCACGATGTTCGGGTGCTGGAGCGACGCCACGATCCGCGTCTCCCGCTGGAAGCGCTCGCGGCCTCCCTCGACCTGGAGCGCCTGCGGGTGCAGGACCTTGAGCGCCAGGTCCGTGCCCATGATGGTGTGTGTCGCGCGGTACACCACCGCGAAGCCACCCTCGCCTAGAATCGACGTGATCCGGTAGCGCCCCGCGACCTCTGTTCCGACCCGCTCGACGGGGAGCGCCATGTGCGTCCCTGGATTCTACCCCAGGAGCCCCGAACCGAAAGTCTAGAACAACGGCAACTGCCCGGCTCCCACCCTCGCCGCGAAGCCCTTCTCGTCCAGGAGCTCGAGCTTTGCGCCCTCCTGCTGGCGCCTCCGGGCCTCCGTGAGCACCTCTCCAGCACGGCCCCTCGCACCAATCACGACATGTGTGGTGCTGTCATCAAGGGTGTCCGTGACGGTACCTCCGAGGGCCTGGACGCGCTTGCGGGCCTCGTCCTGGCTCATGGTGGTGAGCTGCGCGGCGAAGACCCACACGGTGCCCGTAAACCTCCCGGCCTTTGGGGGAGCCGGCGGCGGGGCCGTGAGGGGCGCGGTGACCGGCGCCGGCGCGATCGCGCTCGGTGGCTCCGGCTCCGACGGCGGCGGCGGAGGCTGCGTGGTGACGCCCCGCCGGGCCTCCGCCACCATGGCGACGTACTCCTTCTCGGTGAGCACCTTGAGGGCAGCGCCCGCCAGGATGTGCTTCTCCGCGGCCTTCTCCTTGGAGGACTTTGCCCCGGCCTTCTTGTCGTCGCCGACCACCAGGAAGGTGAGGGCCTTGTTCACCGCGTCCAGCGCCGTGCCCCCCAGGGAGGCCACGGTCTTCTCGTGGTCGCTGCGCTCGCCGGACAACATCTTGCCCGTGAACACGAAGGTCATGCCCGCGAAGGCGTTGCCCACCGGCGCCGCCCTGGGCGTGGGCGCCGCGGCGGTGAGGGTGACCTCCTTGCGCAGCGCGTCGATGAGCTCCCGGGCGTCCTTCAAGCCCTGGACCACCGTGCGGGCGATGGTCTCGCCGATGCCATGGACCTGCGAGAATTCCACTTCGGTGACGGCCAGCACGCGGTCCAGGTCGCCGTAGCGCTCGGCGAGGATCTTGGACACGTTCTTGCCGAGCTCCGGGAGCCCCAGGGCGCGGAGGAACGTCGGCAGGTCCAGGGTGCGGCGCTTCTGGACCTCGGCCACGAGCTTGGTGGCGAGCTTGTTGCCGACCTTGTCAATCTTCTCCAGGGCGCTCGGGGTGAGCTTGTAGAAATCCGCCGGAGTGCGCAGGAGCCCGAGCTCATAGGCCTGGTCCAGCACCACGTCGCCGAAGCCCAGCATGTCCGTGGCCGTGGCGTAGTGGGCCAGGAGTCCCACGGCCACGGCCTTGCACCCGCGGGTGTTGGTGCACAGCAGGAAGTCCTTCTCCCAGCGGGTATTGCCCCCGCAAGAGGGACAGCGGTCTGGGAGCGCCACGGGCACGGTGCCGGGCCTGGAGACAAACTCCACGTTGGGGATCACGCCCCCGCGGCGCATCATCACCACCTCGGCCCCGAGGGACAGCCCGAGCTTCTTCAAGAACCCGGGGTGGTGCAGCGAGGCCCGGGTGACCGTGACCCCGGAGAGCTCCACCGGGTCCACCACGGCCACCGGGGTGATGGCCCCGGTGCGGGCCACGCTCCACTCCACGGCCCGGAGGGTGCTGGTGCCGGAGTCCCCCTGGAACTTGTAGGCCAGCGCGTAGCGAGGGTGGTGAGCGGTCTGCCCAAGGCGGTCCTGCTCGTCGATGCGGTCGGTCTTGAAGACCACCCCGTCGATTTCGTAATCGAGCTTCGCGCGGCGCTGGGCCATGCGCTGGTAGCCCGCCCGGAGGCCGTCCTTGGGGAGCGTCTCGTGATCAATGGGCGAGAAGCCCAGCTTCACCAGGTGCTCCAGCTCCTCGGTGTGGGTCTTGAACCCCACCCCGAGGAGGTCATACCCCGCGAAGGAGAGGTTGTACGCCCCGCTCTTCTTCGGGTCCTTCTGCTTGATGGCCCCGGCGGCGGCGTTCCTGGGGTTGGCCATGCCCTCGGCCTTCCATTTGGTGAACACCGACAGGCGCATGAAGATCTCCCCGCGGACCTCCAGGGCCCGCTCCGAGGCGATCTTCCGAGGCACGTCCGCGATCTCCCGCACGTTGGCCGTGATGTCATCCCCGGTCACGCCGTCCCCGCGGGTGGCCGCCAGCGAGAGCCTCCCCGAGGCGTCATAATGGAGCGAGCACGCGATGCCATCGAACTTGGGCATCATCACCGCGTCGCCCTGGAAGCTCTGCCCCCACTTGTCCAGGTCCTCGTCGGAGTAGCACTTGTCCAGCGAGAGCATCGGGTGCTTGTGCTTCACCTCCGCCCCGGGCGTCGGGGGCGCCGAAGGGCCCATGGAGGCCAGCACGGGGCTCCCCGGGTCCCGGACCTTCAGGGCCTCCACCAGGCGATCGAAATCGTAGTCCGACAGCTCCGGGTCGTGCAGGTCCCAGTAACGGTGGTTATGGTGTGAGACCAGGGCCGCCAGGGCCGCGGTATCCAAACTGTCAAGGTCCGGCAGGGTCTGGGTGGGCATCGGGCGCGGGAGTATCCCTCAGGGACGCACCCCCTTCAAGAACCGCGCCCGTGATGTGTTACAGTCCCCGCGGCCCAGAGTATGCTTGCCCCGGAGACCCTCCTCGATGACCGCTTCCGCGTGGTGAGGGCCATCGGCGCCGGCGGGATGTCCATGGTCTACGAGGCCGAGAACGTCATGCTCGGCCGCCGCGTGGCCGTGAAGGTGCTCAACGCCTCGGTGGTGAAGAACCCGGAGCTCGTGGCGCGCTTCGAGCGCGAGGCCCGCGCCGCCGCCGCCGTGGGGCACGAGAACATCGTGGAGGTGCTGGACTTCGGCCGCCACGGTCGCCAGCCCTTCATGGTGATGGAGTACCTCCACGGGGAGAGCCTCGGGCGGAGGATGAACCGCCAGCGGCGCATGCCCCCCAGGGACGCCGTGGACATCATGGTACAGGTCCTCGGGGCCCTCGCGGCGGTGCATGCCAAGGGCATCGTGCACCGGGACCTGAAGCCCGAGAACATCCACCTCATCACCCGCGGGGGCCGCACGGACTTCGTGAAGCTCCTGGACTTCGGCGTGAGCAAGTTCCAGGTGGACCGGAGCTTCGCCGCGGCGGGCATGACCAAGACCGGCGTGGCCATCGGGACGCCGCACTACATGGCCCCGGAGCAGGCCCTCGGGCGCAAGGACGTGGACCACCGGGTGGACGTCTACGCCGCCGGGGTGCTGCTCTACGAGATGATCACCGGGAGGCTGCCCTTCGACGCGGAGAACACCGCGGACCTCCTGGTGCAGATCGCCTACCAGAGACCCCCGCCGGTGCCGCTCCTCACGGTCTCGCCGGACACCCCGCAGACGCTCGCCCAGGCGGTGCAGCGCGCCATGAGCCTGGACCGCGTGGCGCGCTACCCCACCGCGGCCTCCATGCGCGAGGCGCTCCAGGTGGCGCTCCACGCGCACGAGGCGAGCGCGACGGTGATCGTCAGCGCGAGCGTCCCCTCGCCCCCGGTCCCCGCCCAGCCAGCGCCCGCCCAGCCAGCGCCCGCCCGCCCAGAGCCCCCGCCCGCTGCCCCGGCGCCTCGGGCGGCGCCCGCCGCGCCGGCCCCCTCGGGGCACGTCCCGATCCCGGCCTTCCCCCCGTTGAGGCCCGAGCGCGAGGAGATGATCACCACGGTCTTCGACCCGGAGGCCACGCCCACCAGGGATAACCGTATCCCCGGGGACACCACCCTCACGGACGCGGTGGAGCACCGGGACGACAAGCCCACGACCATCCACCAGGCGGCCTCCGACGACCGCGCCACCACCATCACCCAGGCCGCCCGCGAGGACCCCACGCCCACGCTCCCGGTGCTCCACCAGACCGAGGACTCCACCCCCACCTCGCTGGACCTGCCGCAGCGCCACGGAGACGTCCGGGACACCGCCACCACCGAGCGCGAGCTGCCCGCGATGAAGCTCCGGGACACCGCCGAGCGCGCCAGCCAGGAGCTCGAGCTCCTCTACCCCGAGGTCGCGGTCCCGCTGGTGCGCACCTCCTCGCCGCGCGTCACCCCCACCCCCGAGGAGGCCTCCGGGAGCGCGTCCAGGCCCCACCCACCGGCCCCCGGGGCGCCCCCCCCCGCGCCCGCCTCCAACGCGTCGGAGCGCGTCCCCAGGAGCCTCGCCCTCGGGACCGAGACGCCCCCCTTCCCCCTGCGCGCGCCCGTGCTCGATCCGCCGGTGCCAAAGGCCCCCGCGGGGCCCGTTGAGCCCGCGCCCCCCGCGCCCCCCGCGCCCGCGCCGAAGCCCCCCGCGATCCCCGACCTCGACGACGACGAGCCCGTGGTGGTCCCTCGCACGGGCTTCGGGTCCCTGGTCTTCGCCGTGATCTTCTTCGGGCTCGTGGGCCTCGCGGCGGTGCTCTTCAAGCTCGCCGGGTGAGGGTATACACGGTGTATAACTAGTACCTTCCCACAGGGAAAGTGTAGGGTTGGCGTCCGAGGCGCAAGCGCCGCAAGGTCCCCTCTCCCGGCGGGTGGAGCGCTGGGATGGGCTGTGGAGCGCTGGGTTGGGCCGTGGAGCCCGGGGTTCGCCATGTCAGG
>JACRDB010000132.1 GCA_016218725.1 Deltaproteobacteria bacterium | reverse complement strand
GCGCCGGGGCCGCCCCCCCGTCCCGCTGCGGCGGCGCGGGCGACCCCGGAGGGTCCACCAGCACCGGCGCGTCCACCGCGCCCGCGTCCTTGTTGCGCCAGAAGGGCCGCTCCTCGGGGCCCCCTCGTGGAGCTGGCGACGGCGACGGCCCGCCATCCGGGCGCAGCGGGCCGAAGGCCACGTCGTCCACCTCCGGGGCGCAGCCCCCCGCCAGGAGGAACATCCCCACCAGGGCGCGGCAGCCACCGAGCGTCGGTCGATTTCCAGGCGCGCTCATCGCCGCAGGGCCCTCCAGCCCACCATCCCGAGGAAGCGCAGCCCGTGGTCCGGCACCACCACCCGCCCGTCGTCGGACACGTGCCCCATGTCAATCCTTCCCAGCACCCCCGTCGCGGGCCTGCCGCGCGAGATGTGATTGCCCACCCCCACGATGTCCACCTCGGTCCCCGGCGGCAGCCTGCGGGTGTTCGGGAACTCCGCCGGGGCGGGCTCCCGCAGCCGCGAGTCCGCCGGCTCGATGGCGTACATCACGTCCGGCCGCTCCTCCGGCGTGAAGGGCAGCCTCGTGGGGTCCACCCGCACCACCCGCACGGTCTCGTCCTCGGCCGTCAACGGATACTCGATGTTGTCCGGCGAGATCGTGAGCGAGAAGCCCAGCCCGTCCACCATCCGCACGATGCCCCGGCTCCCCGAGGGCACGTACGCGTTGCCCCCGTCCGCCATCGCGGGCACCGCCAGCGGCGTCTCGATGCGCGCCAGGCCCACCCGCTGCATCCCCCGCTGGTTGAAATCAAAGAACAGGTCCGCGTAGCGCCGGTTGCCCGAGAACCACAGCACCGCCCCGTGCGGGTACTCCGCGTTGGTCCCAAAGCAGAGGTCCACCGCGATGTCAAAGCGCCCCTCGTTGTCCGCCGTGCCCGGGATGCAAGCATTCCCACACACGTTCACCTGCGCCCGAGGGATCGGCCGCCCCTGCAGGTCCACCATGCGCCCCTGCACGCGGTTCACGTAGTACCGCCCCGCGGGACAGCCCGACACCGCCCCCGAAGGCTCCAGGGTCACCCTCGCCGCTCCCCCCGCCACGCCCACGCTCCCCCCCTGCCCCGGGTCCGGCCCGCACCCCGGCTCCCCGGGTACACACAAATCCGCGCAGGACAGCCCCGCCCCCAACACCCACGCCAACCCTACCGCTTGCCATCGCTGTCCCATGATCTCGGTCCCCTCCCTTGATGCACGCCGCGCACCAGACCCTCCAAAGACCCTTTTCTACCGAGGTCCCGACATTTGGGCTGAATAATGTTCAACAATGTAGGTGTATGTGTGCCCTCGCTGGGGGAAGAGTGCTCCGGGCGGTGGTCACGGCGGTGACCGGTCACAGGGTTCCTTCGTGACCTCGGAGAGTTCCCGGGAGAGCTCCCGGAGCCTGGCGTGGTCGGGCACGGCGCGGAGGAAGCGCTCGGCGCGCGTGGGGTCCCGGAGCCTGGAGGCGCGCAGGGCCACCTTTGCGAGGGCCCGGGTGACCAGCTCCAGGGCCTCGTCGCGCCGGGCGTTGGCGACCAGGGCCTCGGCGTGGGCGCGGTAGACCAGGGCCTCGCCCTCCTCGGCGCCTTCGCTCTCCAGGGTGGTCATGGCCTGGGCCGTGGCCTGGAGGCGCTCGGCGGGCTCGGTGAGGCTCAAGCCCAGCGTGGCCAGGGCCTGGGCCTTCAGGGGTGGCGAGCCCTGGAGCACCTCGGCGGCCTCGCGGGCCTCGCGGGCGGCGCCCTCCCGGTCCCCGAGGCCCAAAAGGATCTGGGCGAGGTACATCCGCGCGCCGCCCTCGGAGCGGCGGTCGCCCTGGGACGCAAACGCGTCCACGGCGAGGCGCTCCATCACCCGGGCCTCGTCGGCCAGACCCAGGAACAGGAGCCCGAGGCCGAGGTTGTGCCGGGCCAGCGCGGCGGCGTGGTGCAGGCCCCGGGCCTCGGCTTCGGTGAGGGCCTCGCGGAGCGTCTGGACCCCGAGGTCGTGCTCGCCGAGCTGGAGGTAGGCGTAGCCGGCGTTCACCTTCTGGATGCATGCGCTCCTGGCGTCGCCGCAGGCGGCGAAGCCCTCGGAGGCCTGGAGGGTGAGCGTGAGGCAGGTCTCCACGTCCCCGGCGTGGTGGGCCTCCAGGGCGCGGGCGTGATCGAGGAGGGCGCTCGCGGCGGGGTCCTCGGAGAGGTCCGGGCGGTGCGCGTGGAGCGCGCCCAGGAGCCTCCCGGCCAGCGGGGCGCGGCCCGCGAAGAGCAGGTGGATGGCCGCCCGGGCCGCGTAGGTGTGCTGCGACCGGTCGTGGGCGCCGCCCGGGCTGTCCCCCCGGCCGAGCACCGCCTCGGCGAGCGCCGAGAGGCGATCGGTGTCTCCCCGGCGCCCGGCGGCCACGGCGCCCTCCCAGGAGGCCCGGAGCCAGCCTGGGCTCCAGGGCGCCAGGCGCGCCGTGGCCGCCGCGGCGACGCGCTCGACCTCGGCGAACTCGCCCCTCCACCGATGGGCGTCGAGCTGGCACAGGAGCATGCTCCCGAGGGTCTCGCCCTCGGCGCCGAGGGCCTCGGCGCGGCGGGCGAGCTCGAGGGCGCCCTCCAGGTCCGTGGCGTCGAGGCACTGCCACGCGGCGCGGGCGGAGCAGCGCACGGCCTCGGGGCGGGCGTGGCCGCGGGCGTAGTGCTCGGCCAGGACGCGCGCGTCGCGCTCGCCCTGGGACTCCAGCCAGCGCCCCGCGAGGCGGTGC
Organism: Deltaproteobacteria bacterium; assembly: GCA_016218725.1. Taxonomy (GTDB): domain Bacteria; phylum Myxococcota_A; class Polyangia; order Polyangiales; genus JACRDB01. The sequence continues at coordinate 31,592 of JACRDB010000132.1, read as the reverse complement.
CCGAGGGCGCGGTCCTCGTCCGTGAGGGTGCTGTACGCGGCCTCGCGCAGGAGCGCGTGGCGGAACGCGAAGCCCTCCCCGGGCCCCTCGCGCCGCGAGAGCACCTCCTGGGCCACGAGCTCCGCGAGCCAGGGCCTCACCGGGAGCTCCCCCGAGAGGGCCTCGACGCCCTCGGCGGTGAAGGTCCTGCCGTACACGCTGGCGGCGCGCAGGACCCTCCGGGCGCCCGGGGCGGCGGCCTCGAGCCTGGCCAGGGCCATGGCCACCACGGAGCCCGGGAGCGCGTCCCCGCGGCCCTCGGCCACGGCGCGGAGGAGCTCCTCGAGGAAGAACGGGTTGCCCTCGGCGCGCTCGACCAGCACCGAGAGGTCCTCGGTTTCCGGCAGCACGGCCCGGGCGAGGCGCTCGCAGGCCCTGACGGACAGCGGCCCGAGGGGGAGCTCCTGCACGTCGCGCCCGGCCCAGAGCGTCGGGAAGGGCGCCGAGAGCTCCGGCCGGGCGAGCGCCAGGACCAGGAACGGGCGGTCCCTCAAGCGCGCCAGGGCCGCGTCCACGAGGCGCACCGAGGGGGCATCGGCGTGGTGCAGATCCTCCAGGACGAGCACGAGCGGCCCGCGGGAAGTGAGCCCGTGCAGGAGCGTCTCCCAGGCCTGGCGCAGCGCGTCGGCCAGGCGCGAGGGGTCCGCGCGGGCGGCGCGGAGGTGTACGCTCTCGGCCTCGGGGAAGTGCTCCCCGACGAGCTCCCCGAGGAGGGCGGCCACCCTGGGGGCTTCTTCGACGCCCACCACGCTCTGGACCCAGCGGCGGAGGGCGTCCCTGCGGGCCACCGGGGGGTCCTCGGTGGAGAGCCCCGCGGCGCGGCGGAGGCACGGCCCGAGGAGCCCGAAGGCCGAGGCGCGGCCGAGCTCACCCCTGCCGAGCCACACCGTGGCGGCGCCCGGCAGGGCCCCGAGGAACTCCCTCCGGAGGCGGGACTTGCCCACGCCCGCGGGGCCGGTGACCAGCACCGCGCGGGCCCCGGGCTCGTTGCAGCACTCGGCGTAGAGGCCCTGGAGCGTGGCCAGGGGGCGCTCGCGGCCGACGAAGGGGGTCGGGCGACCCAGGAGCGTGGGGCCGTCGGTCTCCGGGGCGCGCTCGCCGTAGAGCACTCCCTCCTGCACGACGAAGCGCTCGGCCAGGAGGCCCGCGGCGGCGTCGTCGAGGCGCACGCCGGGGTCGGGGTCGGCCTCGAGGCCCGGCGGGAGGCTCGATCTCCGCGGCGGCAGGAGCCTGGCGGCGCGGTCGATGGCCTCGCCCACGAGGGGCCCGGCGTCGCTCTCGGCGCGGCCGAGGGCGAGGGCCACGGCGAAGCCCGGCGCGGCGCGGCGCATGGCCAGGGCGGCGCGGGCGGCCACGGCGGCGCGCTCCTGGGCCCCCCCGGCGCTCCCGAGGGCGGCCACCACGGTGCCGTCGGAGAGGGCCTCGATGCGCGCCCCGAAGGGCGCCAGCACGGGCTCGAAGAGCGCCCGTCCGTGGCGGTCGGTGGACGGCGTGGCGGGAGGCACCGAGGACCGCTCGGTGCCCTGGAGCGCGCGGCGCGTGAGGCTCACCGTGGGGGCGTCCGAGGAGGCCCCGAGGGCCCTGGGGCGCGACGCCACGAGCACCGCCACGAGGCGCTGCTCGTGGCTGGTGAGCACCCCCGGGCGGATGGACACCGGCGCCGCGGGCCCCCCGGAGGCCCCGAGGGCGGCGACCCTCTCGGCGAGGTCCTGGCCGTCCCTGGGGCGCTCCTCCGTCGGGCGCGAGAGCATGCGGAGCACCAGGGCCTCCAGGGCGGGGGAGACCCCCGGGCGCCGAGCGGCGATCGGTGCCGGGTCGTCGAGGAGGATCTTTGCCAGCACCGCGAGGGCGTTGTCTCCCACGAAGGGCCGCGTGCCCGTGAGGCACTCGTAGAGCACGCACCCGAGGGCGAAGACGTCCACGCGGGCGTCGAGCTGGTCGTCCCCCCGGGCCTGCTCCGGGGCCATGTACCCGAGGGTGCCGACGACGGTGCCCGAGAGCGTGGGGGGCGCGCGGGTGCCGGCCCAGCGGGCGATGCCGAAGTCCAGCACCTTGACGGCGTGGAGCTCCCCCTGCGGGAGGAAGAGGTTGCCGGGCTTGATGTCCCGGTGCACCACCCCCGCGGCGTGGGCCACGGCGAGGGCCTCGGCGACGCGGCCCGCGAGGAGCACCACGTCCCGCTCGGCGAGGCGCCCGCGGCGGAGCCTCAGGGCGAGGGTCTCGCCCTCGAGCCACTCCATGGCGAGGAAGGGCTCGTCCTCCGGGGTGGTGCCGTGGGACACGTAGCGCACGATCCCGGGGTGGCGTAGCTGGGCCAGGAGCGTGGCCTCGTCCTGGAAGCGGGAGAGGTCCTGGGCGTCGCCGCCGCGCAGGACCTTGAGGGCGACGGTGCCGCCGGTGGCGCAGTCCCTGGCGCGGTACACCACGCTCATCCCGCCGACGCCGGCGACGCCGAGGCGCTCGAAGCGATCGGCGACGAGCTGCGTCATGGCGGTGAGCGTGTCACGGCGCGCTGGTGAGGGAGCGGCCGTCCCAGCGGAAGCGCTGGGTCTGGCGCTGGGTGCCCTGGAGGTCCACCACCTCCAGCGCGGGGGTCCCGCGGTTGGTGATGCGCAGGGTGACGGCCTCGATGTTGCCCCCGACGGCCCTGGGGACCAGCTCGGGGATCTCCCAGAGCTCCCGGCCCTGGACGATCACCGCGAGGCAGTCCGGGAGCTGGAAATACCGCTCGTTACGGCCGTCCCCGTCGAGGTCGCCGTCCACGTAGGAGTCGTCCAGGCTGGCGGCCAGGACGTTGTGAATGAAGCACCGAGGGCCCCTCGGGTCGTTCATCAAAAATGCCTGCACCTCGGTGTACCTCGGCGGCGGCGGGAACCGACGGGCGGTCGGTGCCGGGGGCGGCGGTGACGCCGGGGGCGAGGGCGGTGACGCCGGAGGCGGTGACGCCGCGGGGGTGCTGGGCGTCCGTGGCCGTGGAGGGGTGTCCTCGGGGTCTCCGCCGGAGGAGCGCTGGCTCCGGGCGCCGGGGGTGCCCGTCGTGGGCGTGGTGCTGTCGCAGCCCAGGCCGAGGGCGAGGGCTGCGGCGAGGAGCGCGGGGCGGAGGTTCATGGCGGGCCGCGCAACGATCCCGCAGGCGCGCGCCGGTGGCAACCTTCCGGTGGCTCCGGCGCCGTCCTTTGCGGACGGAGCGCGGGGCCGGCGTCGGGCGTCACCCCGCGCCGAGGAGCCGCCGGAGGGTCTTGCGGTCGATCCCGAGGGCCCGGGAGGCCTCCGTGCGGTTGCCCTGGAAGCGCGCCAGCACCGCGCGGGCGTAGCTCCGCGCCAGGGTGTCCAGGGAGGGCAGGTCGCGGGAGAGGCATGCGCCCAGCGCCTCGCGCACCGTGTGGAGCGGGTCCTCGGCGGGGGCGTCCTCGGGCGCCGGGGGCGCGTCGGGTGCTGGCGCGGGGAGGTCCTCGGGGTGCAGGAGCGGGCCTCGACCGAGCGCCGCGGCGCTCTCCACCACGCCCCGGAGCTCGCGCACGTTCCCCGGGAAGGTCCTCTGCGCCAGGGCCTCCAGCGTGGCGGGCGCGAAGCGCCGGGGCGAGCCCGTGGCCCGGAGGAAGTGCTCCGCCAGGGGGGTGATGTCCCCAGGGCGGTCTCGCAGCGGGGGCACCCGAAGCTCCAGCACCCGCAGCCGGTGGTACAGGTCCCGACGGAGCGCCCCGGAGGCCACCAGCGCCGGGAGCTCGCGGCGGGTGGTGGCCAGCACCCTCACGTCCACGGTGAGCACCCGGTCGCTCCCCAGGGGCCGGACCTCGCCGCGCTCAAGGACCCTGAGGAGCTCGGCCTGCACGGTCCTGGGCAGGTCCGCCACCTCGTCGAGGAGGAGCACGCCCCCGTGGGCGCGCTGGAAAAGCCCCCGGCGCGCCTCCGAGGCCCCGGTGTAGCTCCCTCGGGTGTGGCCGAAGAGCTCGCTCTCCAGCGTGCCCGGCGCCAGGGCCGCGCCGTGCACCGCCACGAAGGGGCCCCGGCGGCGCGCGCTCAACCGATGGATGGCCCTCGCCGCCCACTCCTTGCCGGTGCCCGTCTCACCGACGAGCAGCACCGGGAGGTCCACCGCCGCGGCCCGGGCCATCCTCCCGTAGAGCGCCACCATCGCCGGCGAGCGTCCGGCCCCCAGGGCCTCCCCCGCCGAGGACGCCCGGGGGCCCTCCTCGGGCGCCTCCAGCACCCGTTGGAGGGCCGCCACCAGATCCTCGCGGCGCACGGGCTTCGGGAGGTAGTCCCAGGCCCCGCGGTGCAGGGCCTCCACGGCGTCCTCCAGGGCCCCGTGGGCCGTCAGGAGCAGCACCGGCAGCCCGGGGTCCCGCGCGTGGATGCGGTCCAGGAGCGTCAGGCCCGAGATCCCGGGCATGCACACGTCGCTCAAGACGCAGCCCACGGCGTGGGAGGCCAGGAGCCCAAGGGCCTCCTCGCCGTCGGCCGCTTCGAGCACCCCATAGCCCGCGGCCCCCACCGAGCGCGCGAGCATCGCCCGGAGGTCGTCGTCGTCTTCTACGACCAGGACCGTGGGCAGCCTCGCCAACGCCACCCCCAAGGGGGTACCACAGCCAGGACGACACCCACTCCCCCTCCCGGAAATCTGTACTTGCATTCATACCTATAGAGGTATATACGTCTATCGTTATGGATGGGAGCGAGGCGCCCGCCGGGCGTTGGGACCTTTATCGCCTGCTGGCGGAGCCCGTACGGCTCCGGATCCTTGGGCTGGCGACCGAGGAGGAGCTCGCCGTGGGCGAGCTGGCGGAGCTCCTCGGGGAGGTGCAGCCCAATATTTCCCGACATGTAGGCACGCTCCGTCAAGCGGGGCTGGTGCAGGTTCGTCGTCAGGGGACGTGGGCGCTGGTGCGCTTCCCCGAGGCGTTGGACCGCGACCCGGTGATCGCGGACGCGGTGGCCACCGGGAGGGCCTTGTGCATCCGGGACGGGAGCATGGCGCGGGCCCGGGAGCTGGTGGCGGCGAGGGACCGGGGGACGCGGGAGTTCTTTGCCAGGGCCCCGTCGGGCGCCCCGGACCGCGATCTTGAGGGTCCCTTCGGGCCGCCGCTGGAGCTGTCGGCGTACCTCTTCGCGCTCTCGTGGCTACCGCCGAGGAGGGCGCTCCCGGGCCATCCCCTGGTGGCCGTGGACGCGGGCACCGGCGACGGGGGGATGCTCGAGGCGCTGGCGCCGGTCTTCGGGCAGGTGGTGGCGGTGGACCGCTCGGGGGTGCAGCTCGAGCGGTGTCGGGCGCGGGTGAGGCAGCGGGGCTTCCACACGGTGCGTGTGGTGGAGGGGGAGCTCTCGGGCCCCGAGGTGCATGCCGCCGTGGGCCCTCGGGGCGCGGACGTGGTGGTGTGCGCGAGGGTCCTGCACCACGCCCCGAGGCCCGCGGAGGCGGTGAAGGGCCTGGTGTCCCTCCTGCGCCGGGACGGCGCCGGGGCGCTCCTGGTGCTGGACTATGAGCGCCACGAGGACGAGGCCCTGCGCGCCCACCAGGCGGACCTGTGGCTGGGCTTCGAGGCCCCGGAGCTGGTGGCCTTCGCGCGGGAGGCGGGGCTCCCGGACGCCGAGGTACATACGATCCCCCAGGCGTGGTGCGGCGACGGGCCGGACCGCCACCTCCCGTGGCACGTGCTGGTAGCCTCCGGGCGCCCGGGCGCGAGCGACAGAGACTCTCACCGGTCGCCGGGCGGCGACCCTTCCCACGACAAGGCAAGCACAAGGAGACGACCATGACGGAGCGCGTGCGATACAAGGTCAAGGACATCGGCCTGGCGGACTGGGGCCGCAAGGAGATCCGGATGGCCGAGAAGGAGATGCCGGGGCTCATGTCCCTGCGCCAGGAGTTCGGCCCGACGAAGCCCCTGAAGGGCGCCCGCGTGGCGGGGTGCCTGCACATGACCACGGAGACCGCGGTGCTCATCGAGACCCTGCGGGAGCTCGGGGCTGAGGTCACCTGGACGAGCTGCAACATCTTCTCCACGGTGGACCAGGCCGCGGCGGCCATCGCGGCCACGGGGGTGCCGGTCTATGCCTGGAAGGGCGAGACCGAGGAGGAGTACACCTGGTGCCTGGAGCAGCAGCTCTACGCCTTCGACGGCGGCCGCGGCCCGAACATGATCCTCGACGACGGCGGCGACCTCACGATGCTGGTGCACGAGCGCTACCCGCAGCTCTTCACCGGCGAGGACCCGGTGCGAGGCATCTCCGAGGAGACCACCACGGGGGTCCACCGGCTGTACGAGATGGCCCGGGACGGGCGCCTGAAGGTGCCCGCGTTCAACGTGAACGACTCGGTGACCAAGAGCAAGTTCGACAACCTCTACGGTTGTCGCGAGAGCCTGCTCGACGGCATCAAGCGCGCTACGGACGTGATGATCGCCGGCAAGGTGGCCGTGGTGTGCGGCTACGGGGACGTGGGCAAGGGCTGCGCCCAGTCCCTGCGCGCGATGGGGGCGCGGGTGGTGGTGACGGAGATCGACCCGATCTGCGCGCTGCAGGCGGCGATGGAGGGCTACGAGGTCCGGCGGCTGGAGACCGTGGCGTCCACGGCGGACCTGTTCATCACGGCGACGGGCTGCGCGGACGTGGTGACCGCGGAGCACCTGCGGGTGATGAAGGACGGGGCGATCCTGTGCAACATCGGGCACTTTGACAGCGAGATCCAAGTGTCCTGGCTGGAGAAGAACCCGGAGCTGCGCAAGGAGAACATCAAGCCGCAGGTGGACCAGTACGTCTTCCCGGACGGGCACCGGCTGACGCTGCTGGCCTCCGGGCGGCTGGTGAACCTGGGCTGCGCGACGGGGCACCCGTCCTTCGTGATGAGCAGCTCGTTCACGAACCAGTGCCTCGCGCAGCTCGCGCTGTGGACCGAGAAGGGCCGCTACCCGGTGGGCGTGCACACGCTGCCCAAGCACCTCGACGAGAAGGTCGCCCGGCTGCACCTCGGCAAGCTCGGCGTGGAGCTCACGGAGCTCTCCGCGGAGCAGGCCCGCTACCTCGGGGTCCCCACGCAGGGACCGTTCAAGCCCGACCACTACCGGTACTAGCACCACTGTAGCGTTGTGGGTTCGTCCGAACCCTCTGACCTCCCCAGGCAGGCACGCTGGCTCCCGCCTTAACTACTTGCGCTACGGCGTCGCCGTAGGCGCCTGAGCGTGCTCACTCCGAGCGGCCGAGCATCTGGCGTTCATGGAATCGCTTGAGCTCCGCGTTGCGGTCCGACGCCCCCACCAGCGACCCCAGGTCCTTCGCGTCGAGGAGCACGACGAGACTGTCCCCTGAACGACGAGTCCATTCCTCGATCTTTGTGGTCTCCGAGTATCCGCCAAGTGCGATGAGAAAACCCAATGCGGCGCGACCGTATCGGTCCTCGATCTTCTGGCGAAAGAGCTTCAACTCCGGAACGCCGACAGGGCCTGACCAGTTCTTGCACTCAATCAGGATGTAGTTGCCCTCCTTCTGCCAGAAGGGATCTGCTGCGCTATTCTGAACGAGAACGTCGATCTCCTCGAGCCGACTCACACGATTGGCGGTGGCGTGTTCGAAGCCCGGAACCGTGCGAAACAACCGCAGCAGAAGTTGCTCGAGGAGGCTACCCTTCTTGTTCGCATCGCCCTCCTTCTGCGCCGCAGTCCAGAGGTCGGCGATCTCAGCCTCTCGCTTCTCCGCCGAGAGCGCCGCGAGGGAACGCTCTCGCCAGACCTCCATCGCATTGCGCACTTTTGTCCGAAGGAGCGGGTCCAGGATCCTGTCCTTCTGCAAATAGTCCCAGGCGCCGTCCACAAAGGCGCGTCGCGCCGAATCGGGATCGGCGTAGCCGGTCACTACGATGACCTTGGCGGCAGGTGCCCGGCTCCGCAGAACCTTGAGCAGGTCCAATCCCGAGTTGGTGTCCGCGGCGCCCCGAAGTCGCTGATCCAACAGGATCACAGCGCACCCAGGCTGCAGCACCGCCGTCAACGCCTCTTCCTTTGTCATTGCTGAAAAGCTGGTGTAGCCCTCCTCTGCCAGGATTTCTCGATAGACCGTGATGAGGTCTTTCTCATCATCAATGATCAACACATGACCGTCAACGCTCATGGTGTCCTCCTTGGCGTCGCAGGAAGGGTGAGTCCAAAGCACGCGCCGCCCAGGGCACTCGACGCAATTGTGATCTTGCCGCCCATTTCCCCTTCGATGACGTCCCGGACCAGTGACAGCCCCTGCCCCAACCCGCCCGGGCGTAAGGAGAACGCGGGTTGAAAGATCGTCTCCCGGTACGCCTCCGGCACGCCATCCCCGTCGTCGTGTACCTCGATGCGGAGCGCTCCTTGCGGCGCGGAGTCAACGACGATGCGAACGCTCACGTCACGACCCCCGCCCGACTGTGCTGCGTTGCGAAGAAGGTTGACCAGGGACATCACAAAGCGTTCGCGGTGCCCTCTAAGTTGGACCTCCGGGGCCCTCATGGCAAGTTCGATCCTGCCCGCCAGGGCGCCGTTCATCGCCGCGATGGCGTCCTCGATGGCCTCCTTTGGTGGGAAGGGCTCTGGAGGTAAGAGGGCCAGGGCGGAGGCTCTTGCCATTCGGTCCGCAAACTCCAGCACTCGCTCGATGCCCCGAACAATGCGGGGGCGCAACTCTGGAAGGTCAGCGGCGGTGGGGTCGAGCGCGCCGAAGAGCCTCTGCAGCGCATGTTGTACTGGAATGATCGCGTTGCGGAGTTCGTGCGCGACCATTCGTGCGTGCCGGTCCAGAGCGGTCACCGCGGCATCGGGCGCCGGCGCGACCGCCCCAGGATGGTGAGAGGCGATCAACTGATCTCGCTCCGCGACAAGCAACGTCTCGGCAAGGATTCGGAATGGAGTCGGCTCTTCCTTGACGATCTCCTGGAGCGCGGAGCGGATTCCAGGTTGTACGAAATAACCTGTCCAGTTTTCGCTGTTGACCCACTGGAGCACGCCGAGCGCCCTCATTCTGGAATAGGTCGTAGCACTGAGTGGCGCCCAGAACTCCTGTGGAGAAGGTTCATCTTCAGAGAACCCTTGTTCCCAATCGGGGCGCTCCACCAGCGGGAGGAGCTCCTCCCTCGAAGCACGCCAGGGGTCCCCGACTCCAACACATTGAAGAACTTCAAGGAGGAGCAGCCAGTGCAAGGCGTCCCGCTGTGGAGAGCCTAGGAACACGCGCCCTGGAGAAGACACCACGGGTCCTTGTGGCGCCCTTCGGGCCAGGCGAAGCTCGAAGATGTAGGCATCAACCTTGGCACCATTCCATTCGCCATGGACCGCTTCTCTTGCATCCTTGACGATCTCCTCCAACACCCTCTCGCGGGCATCCGAAAGCCCTTGCAATGGCAATTGGAGGACGAGATCGAGCGCGAACTTGATGTGCTCCGCGAGGGTCTGCCTCGACGCTCCGGCGCAGATGCCTCCCTGCAACGCGGCCTCAACACGGTAGAGAAAGCCGTCGAGTTGCTCTTGCCGCCACGCCAGCGGGCCAAGAGCCGTGCCTCGGCCTCGCCGTCTCCTTGGTTCGCTCTCCAGGGCTTCCAAACGCTCTTTCGCCTCCAGGAAGTAGCGCCGGAATTCTGGGAGCTCCAGCATGGACGGAGGCGTGCATCCCTTGTCCTGCTCCATGAGGTGGAGGCGAGTTCGGACGAGTTCGAAAAAGGACTCAGGCATGCCAGCACGCTCATTGCGACACAATTCCCCCTGAAGTCAACTGGCGAGCACGGACGGAGTGCGGTAGGTCCTGGGCCGCACCGAGGACGGTTACCCAACGGCGCCCATTGGCCCCCTACCGCCAGGGGTCCGGGGCGAAGGCCTCGGGCTTGCGCAGCGCGGGCACCGTGAGCCTCGCCAGCGCCCAAGCGCCCCACAGAGCGCCCACCAGGAACGTGGACCACGCCAGGGCCTCCTCGCCCACCCGGGCCACCCCCGGGGGCACCCGCGACCCCACGAGCGCCCAGAGCGCCAGGAGCGCCACCGCCAGGAGCGTCCAGGGCGCCACGGTGCGCGCGTGGAACGACGCCAGGGCCCCGCCCCCCAGGTCCCCGAGGGCCCCACGGACAGCCCGGGCCGCGAGCCCCAGGGCCCAGGCCTTGAGCACCCAGCAGGCCGCCCCGAGCATGGTCAGCGCCGCGCTCCCTTCGAGCTCCGCGGGGCCCACCCCCGGGAGCCCGTAGCCCCCGAGGAAGAGCCCCGCCCCGAGGAGAGCCAGCGCCGAGGTGAGCGCGAGGTCCGCCAGCGCCCACGGCGAGGGCGGGCGGCGGAGCCCGTCGCGCAAGGACCCGGCGAGCGAAATCGCTGGCGCCACCGCGCTCCCGAGGGTCGCCAGGAACGCCACCCCCAGCGCGGCGGTGACGGGGTTTCGGAGGAGGTTCCAGGCCCAGGGAGCCCCCCCCTGGGCGTCCACCGCGGTGGAGAGGTGCACCGCCCCGCAGGACACCACCACCCCGCTCACGGCCAGGAGCCCCGGGAGGTGGAGCCACAGGGCCTCGACGCCCCGCTCGAAGCCCCGGGCCCACGAGGGCCTGGGCCCTTCGCTCCGGCCGCGCAGGAGGGCGAGCGCGCAGCGGGCGGAGAAGAGCGCAAGCGCCGCCGCCAGCGCGTCCAACGCGCGCCCGGTGACCAGCGGCCCGAGCGGGAGCACCGCCGCGGAGGTGGCCACCGCCAGGCACCCGAGCTCCCAGGGCACCACCCGACGGAGGAGCTCCCTGGGCTTGCTGGAGCCCAGCCCGAGACCCTGGACGAGCCTCCGGCGGAGCCAGGTCCAGGGTCCCGCGTGCGGCGTGAGGAGAAGCCCCACCAGCACCGCGGCCACCGCCAGGAGCACCCCCGCCGCCGCCAGGTCCGAGGGTAACACTCGCCCCAGGCGATCGATGCGCACGACGTGGTCATCGGTCACCTCGCCCCGCCGCACCGAGAGCGTGGTGGTTCGCGCCCCCCGCGCCGGACGCAGGTCCCGAGCGTCCAGCGCCGTGACGCCGTCCATGCGCTCCAGCACGTCCCCGGGGAAGAGCCCCGCCTCGTCCGCGGGGGAGCCCGGGCGGACACTCTCCACCTGGAGGCCCCCCTCGGAGGGCTGCGCCGCCGCGAGCTCCAGGCCCAGGAACCCGAGGGCCCTCTCGGCCTCGGAGCGGGCGGAGAGATCCAACGCCATGGGCTCTTCACGGTGCAGGTGGAGCTCCAGCACCGGCCCCCGGAGGGGGCGGGTCACCGTGAGCACCGCCCCCTGGAGCGTCTCCACCGAGAGCGTGATCCCCGCGCGCCTCCCGGCGAGGCGCAGGGTCCCGTGGGTGAGCCCCGGCGCGGGCGAGCGCGCCCCGGGGCAGGTGGCCAGGTCTCGAAGAATCGCGTCCGTCGCGAGGAACTCCAGCCGGGTGGGGCTCTCGATCCGGAGCTGGTGGCCGGCCTGTTCAGCGTAGGTGACCGCCCGGAGGGAACCGCTCGGGTCGAGCACCTGGGCGTCCTCGGGAGGGTCTTGAAGGGTCACCGTCACCGGGTGCGAACAGGGCGCATACCCCGGGCGAAAGAGGTTCCCCCGGAGCTCCACGGTGACCCTCCGAACATCCCCGGGGTTGGGCAGCCCCGTGGTGGTCATCCGCAGGAGGTCCCCGGGCTCCACCTGCCGGGGACCCAGCTCGGTCAGGGTCAATACTTCGTGAACGGCCGCCGGCTCACACCCGACGCCCACCAGCAGGGCGATCACCACGGTCCCAAGCGCGCGCACCGCCCGAGGAATGTCCCGACCCGCGCCCTGCCCGCAAGATTCCTGCGGACGGAGCCTACGCCCTCGCCACGGGGGCGCCCTGGCGGACACACTCGTCCAGGGCCACCACCTCCAGCTCCAGGGCGTCGCCTTCGAGCCCCACGGCCACCAGCCCCGGGTCCGAGAGCCCCGTCGCCCGCACCGCCCGCTCGCACGCCGCGGAGTACACGCGCTCCAGCGCGTCCACGTGGACCTTGAGCCGCGCGTCCAGGTGCTTCGCCGCGCCGTCCCGGGCCGCGGGGCGCGCGCGACCCACCACCAGCAGCGAGCGCCACCCGGCCTCCAGGCGCTCCGCCATCGCGGCCTCCACGCCGCTCGTCCCCTCGCTCACCCTCCGGCGAAGAAAGAGCGCCCGCAGGAGCTCCGCCTTCGCCGGGTCCGGGCAGCGCCCCGCCATGCGCGAGAGCCCCGACGCCACCACGTCGTCCACCGGGAGCGCCAGCGGAGCCGCCGCCAGACAGCTCCCCACCAACACCGACGCCAGGGACTCTGCTACACTTCCACCCATGTAGGTGTACATCACCCAGGTCCCGAGGAGGCCCCCCAGGAAGGCCACGGCCCCAAAGGCTGCCCCAGCCTTCCAGGTGCGGGCGCGGGAGGCCCTGGGGCCGAAGACCGCAGAGGTCCAGAGGGCGCCGGCCAGGAGCGGCGCGGTGGTGACAAGGAGCGCGTGGACCAGGGCCCCGAGGGCCCCGAGGGCCACCGAGGGGGCCTCGGACTCCTCGGTCACCAGGAGGGCGGCGGCCACGGACAGGGGCACCAGGAGGAGCCCGACCACGGGCCCGAGGGTTGCTGCCCGGAGGGCGAACCAGAGCGAGGCCCCGAGGAGGGCGGCAGCGAGGGCCATTCTCCGCGGGGTCACGGCGCGCTCCGCCACTGCCGCGCGCGGTTCTGCGAGACGCCCCGGAGGCTCCAGGAGCGCCCCTCTTCGGAGCGGGCGTCGAGGGAGTCCACGGCGTTGCGGTCGCGCTCGTACTCGGCCACCTGGGCGGCCAGGGCGGGCGACGGCGCCTCGGCCTGGACCGCGCGCAGGTGGGCCATGTTCTGCTGCATCACCGAGGTGGCCTCGGCGTGGCGGCCCTCGCGCCAGGCGACCAGGGCGCGGTTCTGGAGCTCCGCCCCCACGGCGGTCTCGGCCTGGGCGTACACCTCCACGTCGCGGGAGCCAGAGGCCTCCTCGGGGGTGCCCACGGCGCGCACGGTGAGCCCCGCGGTGGGCGTCTCCAGCGCGCGGTGGTCCCTCGCCGAGCGCCAGGCGACCCGGGCGGAGAGCTCCCGGGCGCTGCCCACCGAGGCCGGATCGGTGACCAGGTCCAGCACCAGGCGCCGGGAGTCCCGGGCGAAGAGCGCGCCCACCGGGAGGCGCACGGTGCCCGTCGCGCCCTCGGGCTCGGTGCCGTAGGCCCTGCGGAGCCTCCAGCCGTCGGGCAGGCGGAGCTCCACCACGGCCTGTTCGGCCACGGTGGACGCGGCCTGATCGATTTCGCGCGCGAGGAAGGCCTGGAGCCGGCTGCCGTCCTGGAGGAACTCGTAGTTGCCGCGGCCCGCGTCGGCCACGCCCGAGAGGAACGCCTCCTGGTAGTCCGCGCCGATGCCCAGGGACGAGAGGGTCACCCCCAGGCCGGCCCTCACGCGCACGCCGGCCTGCACCTGCGAGAGCGGCACGCCGGAGCCGTCCTGGCCGTCGGACACGAGCACCACGCGGCGGACGAAGCCCTCCGGGGCCTCGGCCAGCGCGCGGGCTCCGGCGTCCAGGGCGTCCGGGATCTGCGTGCCCCCGGCGGCGACGATGGTGGCGATGGTGGTGCCCAGGGCCTCGCGCACCTCTCCGACGGGGCGCAGGGGCTGGAGCACCCGGGTGGTGTCGGAGTAGGTGACCAGGGCCACGCGGTCGCCGGGCTCCATGCGCTGCACGAGCGAGCTCACGGCGTTGCGGGCCTGGACGATCTTGTCCCCGTCCATGGACCCGGAGGTGTCCAGCACCAGGGCGAAGGCCACCGGTCGGCGATCGGTGCGCTCCGGCGCCTCGGCGGTGAGGTCCACGGTGGCGTACACCTGCCGGGCACCCCCGGCGAGCACCGCCCCGTGGGAGAGGGCGAAGCGCCCCCGGAGCCCGGGGCCCCGGAGCTCCGCCCGGGTGCCCGCGGGGTGCGTATCCACGCGGTACACCGGGCTCCTGGCGCTGGTGGGCCGAGGGGCCCGCAGGAGCACGATGCCCCCGGCGGCGAGGGCGACGCACCCGGCGGCGAGGAACCGTGCGCGAGGAGACGAAAACGATGGATGGGCCATGGGCATTCCTCCGGACAAGAGACGCCCCTCGGCGCGAGGGCGCCCCCCGGTGGGGGAGCGCCTCGACGCGGGCGTCCGTTGTCCCTTGAGAACGCACGAGGGCCCCAAAGGTTGGTAAGGCCTCGGTAAAAGTGACTCAGCGGGCCCCGAGGCCCTCGCGCAGGAGCTTCAGGGCCCGGGCGTGGAGCCGCGAGGCCCAGCCCTTGGAGAGCCCGAGGCGAGCGCCCGTCTCTTCGATGGTGAGGTGGTGGAAGTACACCCCGTCCACCATGGCCCTCTCGCGCTCGGGGAGCTTCGCGATCACCGCCCGGGCCTGCTCCATGCCTTCGCGCAGCGCCGCGGCGGTCTCCGGGTCCGGGGCCGGGGCCTTGGGCGCCAGGACCTCGGCGAACTCCGCCATGGTGAACGCCAGGGCCATCTCCTCCAGGGTGCTGGCCAGGGCGTTGGCGGCGTCCGCCCGGGGGTCCGAGGCCGTCCGGGGGCGGGACCCGAGGGTGGCCTCGATGAGGTCGTCCACCGCGGCCTGGGCGCTCACCCGGACGCGGCACCGCACGTCCTGGGCGGCCACCCGACGCACGAAATCAAGCATGCTCCCCCGGACCCGGTAGTACGCCCAGGTGGTGAAGCTCGCCCCGCGGGAGGGGTCGTAGCGCTCCGCGGCCTTCAAGAGCCCCTCGTTCCCCGCGGACATGAGTTCGTCCACGGTGATCCAGTCGGGCACCTCCCGGGCCACGCACCGGGCCAGCTTCTGGACGAAGCCCTGGTGCTTCTGTAGCAGCGCGTCGCGCTCGGGGGCGGAGAGGGCCATCGGGCCCCGCCATCCTTCGACGGGTACGCCCGGACCGTCAAGGCCAGAGCCTCCCAGCGCCTCCCCATTGCGCCCGCCCGCGTGTATCCTCCCGCGCCGACCGGGGCGCTCATGGAGCGAGCCCCGAGAGGAAGAAGGGTGTCCATGCTCCGTCGAGTGTCCTTGCGCGCCGCGCTCCCGTGGGTCCTCCTGGGCTGTGGGAGCGCCTCCCCCCCACCGCCTTCGGCGCTCTACAGCGCCGAGCAGCTCAACGCCTTCGCCCTGAGGCCCCCGCCGGAGGAGGTCGCCGGGGCCCCCATGCCCGGCGCCCGGCCCATGGTGCCCCCTCCCCCGGAGACGCCTCCCCCACCCACCCAGGCCTACGCCCGGGTGATCCACGCCTCGCCGGACCCGGGCCTTGCCACCGTGGCGGTGTACGTCAACGGCAGCGAGACGCCCGCCATCGCCTCGCTGGCCTACCGCTCCGCGGCGGGCTACGCGGAGCTCCCGCCGGCCAACCTCAACGTGGCCCTGCGCCCGGCCTCCGCCGCGGCCGCCACGCCCGCGGCGCTCTCGGGCCTGGCCCAGACCCTGGAGAGCGGAAAGCACTACACGGTCATCGCCTACGGGCAGCGGGGCGCCACCGCCGCGGCCCCGGGGGGGCTCGCCCTGGCCTCCACCGAGGACAACAACGCCGAGCCGGAGGCCGGCCACGCCCGGGTGCGGCTCTTCCACGCCCTGAACGGCGCGGGCGCCGTGGACCTGTGTGTCCCCGCAGGCGCCCCCACGGCCCCCGCCCAGGCGGTGTTCTCCAACGCCGCCTTCGGGCGCTGGGCGCCGCTGCCCAGCGGGCCGGAGCTCTACGCCAGCGTCCCCGCGGGCTCGGAGCTCACCCTCCAGCTCCGCGCCCACGCCGCCACGGCGTGCACTGGCCGGGTGCTGGGCCTGGTCACCGTGAACCCCCCGGAGCGCGCCGTGCTCACCCTGGTCGCCGTGGGACGCACCGTGGCCGCCCCGGGTCGCCCCGCCTCCCGCGAGGTCCTGGTGTGCACCGACGCGCCCCTGACGGGCCCCTCGCTCTGCGTCCCCACCCCCGTGCGCGCCGCCACGCCCGCCCGCCCCGCGGCGCCCGCTCGCCCGGCAGGAGCACCCGCCCCACGCCCGGCACCCGCACGCCCCAATCCCTGACAGAGCCCTACACCCTCCTACATTCCCCTACAGACAGGGCCCCTCCGGTAGGCAGAGCCCTTCTTCGTTCTGGTCGGGCCAGAGGGAGCCTCCATCGGGGGCCACCACCGGCGCGTCCGGGGGGAGGATGTCCAGCACCAGGGGGCGAACGGAGAGCACCTCGTCGCCCTCGCGCTTGATCACGAACGCAAAGGACATGGCCCGGCGGCACCCGAGGGGCCGGAAGCGCGCCTCCGGGGGCATGCGCACCTGCACGCGCCAGTGGAGCCGGGTGCGCCCCACCACGCCCAGGAAGCGAGCCTCCTCCATGCCTCGCACGAAGGCCGCGGGCGAGGCGTCCACGGCCTCGATGGCAAAGTCCACCACCCGGGACGCGTGGAGCCCGTCCACCGAGGGCACGCGGTCTTGAATGCTGGCGGAGAGCACCTCTCCGCCCTCGCCTCGGTAGTCCAGGAACATCTCCGCCACGGCGAGGGAGCCCGGGCGCTCGTCCAGGAGGAGCCTCTCGGCCCCCGGGGGATCCACGCCCGTCAGGGGGTTTGTCCCGATGCGGGCCTCGAAGAGGTCCAGGAGCCCGTCGCCGTCGGTGTCTGCCTGGAGCGGGTCCGTGCGGCGGACGGCCTCGGAGTCATCGCAGACGCCGTCCCGGTCGCGGTCCAGGCGCGGTCCGGTGTCCACCGGGCGGAGCACCACCCGGTCCCGGGAGCCCGCGTCGGTGCGAGGGGTGGCGCCCCCCGCCCCGCACCCGAGCGCCAGCAGCGCCGCTGCCGTCACACCTCGCACGCACTCACCGTAGCACGGACAACGTCCCCGCCAGGGCCGAGCTTGAGGCCCATCAACCCAGCGCGCGCAGCACCCTCCCGCGGAGGGCCTCCGCGGCGGCGCGGGTCCCGAGGGCGCCGCCCACGTCCCGGGTGCACTCCCCGGCCAGGACGCAGTCCCTCACGCAGCGCTCGACGATCCCCTCCAGGTCCTGGTGCCCGAGCCACCCGAGGAGCATCCCCACGGTGAGCGCCGACGCGAAGGGGTTGGCCAGGTCCTGCCCGGCGATGTTCGGCGCGCTGCCATGCACGGGTTCAAAGAGCGCCGGGCGACGCCCGGGGTGCACGTTCATGCTGGCGGCCATCCCGAGGCCCCCCTGGAGGGCAGCCCCCAGGTCCGTGATGATGTCCCCGAAGAGGTTGCAGGTCACCACCACCTCGATGGACCGCGGGTCCTGCACCATGTACAGGCAGAGCGCGTCCACATACACGTGTACCGGCTCCACCGTGGGGTACTCCCGGGCCACCTCCCGGAAGGCCCGGAGCCACAGCTCGTGGGCGTGGCGCATGGCGTTGGACTTGTCAGCCATGTGCACCCGCTTCTTCCCGTGGGCCACCGCGTGGTCAAAGGCCGCCCGGAGAATCCGCTCCACCCCCTTGCGGGTGTTGATGTCCTCGTTGATGGCGATCTCGTCCGGGGTGCCCCGACGCACCTGGCCGCCTACACCGACGTACAGCCCCTCGGTGTTCTCCCGGAAGACCACGAGATCAATGGCGTCGGCGCCGTGGGCCTTGAGGGGGGAGAGGCGGTCGGCGAGGCACCGGACCGGGCGGATGTTGGCGTAGAGGTCCAGGCCGAAGCGAAACCCGAAGAGGATGTCCCTGGCGTGCTCGTTGGAGGGCACCCTGGGGTCCCCGAGGGCCCCGACCAGGATGGCCTGGCAGGTGTCCCGGAGCTCCTCGAAGGTCTTGGTGGGGAGCGTGGTGCCGTCCCGGAGGTAGCGGTCGGCGCCGAGGTCCAGGGGCCAGAGCTCCAGGGCGAGGCCCCGGCGCTCGGCGATGGCCCGGAGCAGGTGGATGGCCTCGGGGATGACCTCCTGCCCGATCCCGTCGCCTGGGATCACCGCGATGCGAACCGTCTCCGCCATGGTGTGTCCTCCTGTGGGCGCGACGCCGTAGCACAACCGCGGCGCGAGCCCAACGCCTTGACACCGCCAGACCAAGGTGAAACGCTCCGTCGGGTCCGTGGTCATGCGCTTCATCGCGGCTGGGCGGAGCGATGTGGGGCTCCAACGGGAGCACAACGAGGACAGCTTCGCCCTCCTGGACCACCACGGGCTCTTCATCGTGGCGGACGGCATGGGGGGCCACCGCGCGGGGGACGTTGCCTCCAGGATTGCCACGGAGGCGGTGTCGGCCTTCTTTGACATCACCGAGCGGGAGGACGCCACCTGGCCCTTTCACTATGACCCGGCGCTGTCCTCCGAGGAGAACCGGCTCCTGACGGGGATCAAAGTGGCCAACAAGTCCATCTACGAGGCCAGCGCGCGGAGCGCGGAGCACCGCGGGATGGGCACCACGGTGGTGGGGATGCTCGTGTCCCCGAGCCGGGCGAGGGTGTTCATCGGCCACGTCGGGGACAGCCGGTGCTACCGCATCCGGGCGCGGAGCATCACGCTCCTCACGCAGGACCACTCGCTGGTGAACGAGTATATCCGGGCGATGCCCGAGCTCACCGAGGCCCAGCGGGACGAGCTGCCGCGGAACGTGATCACCCGCGCCCTCGGGATGACCGAGGGCGTCCAGGTGGACCTCGCGGTGGACCAGTCCGAGGTGGGGGACCGCTACCTCCTTTGCTCCGACGGCCTCTCGGGGATGCTCACGGACGAGGAGCTCCGGGACCTGGTGGTGAGCGCCCCGGACCCCGACGAGGCCTGCCGCGAGCTGATCCGCGCAGCCAACGAGCGCGGCGGAGAGGACAACATCACCGCCGTGGTGCTGGCGGTCGAGGCGCCCGCCACGGAGGAGAGCGAGGTCCGGGTGACCGTCGTCGGGGACGCCCCGGAGGCCACGCCGTCCAGGCTGCCGATGACCACCTACCCCGCCCCGGAGCCCTCGGAGCCGCCGGAGGGCATCGCCCGGGAGGACACCGAGCGCATCGCGACCAACAGCGACCTGCCTCCGCGGGAGCCCGCCACCCCGGTGCCCGGCTCTCTCCAGGAGCCCATGGACGCGCCTCCGCCGTCGGACGACACCAAAAGGGACGGCTAACGGCTCCCGAGGAGCACACCCTGCTCCAACCATGCGGTCAGGAGCTCCGAGAGGCCCTCTAGAAACGCAACTCCGGCGGATTCCTGGTGCCTCGCGAGGGCCTCGCGGACACAGGCCGTGAGGTCCCGGTCGCCCTCCAGGGCCAGGGCCACGATGTCCCCGGCGATGGGTGAGAGCACCAGGGTGGTGACCCTCCCGGTGGCCTCGTCGCGGACCAGGAAGAGGGCCGTCTCGTAGGGCTCCGGCGTGGGAGTCTCGGTCCAGACGGCCCAGCGCACGCGCAGGAAGCGCCCCGCGGGAGTAAACGCCGCCGGGCGGTCCATGGCGAAGTCCCGGACACCCGCGAGGCATGGCTCGGGCGCGATGGCGGCTTCGTGCAGGGCGCCCTCGTAGCGGAGCCTCTCCAGGGTCCAGGGCGCGAGCTCCCGGGTGAGCTCCGGGCGCCCGAGGACAAAGCCCACGAAGCCCGGGGCGAGGTCCCGCACATACCGCGACGAGGGCGGAGCCTCCGCGAGGAAGCGCGAGGCGAGGCGCTCCAGGCCCTCCGGACCGAGGTCCCTGGCGCTCCCGGGCAGGGCCTCTCGCAGGGCCGTGAGGGCCCGGCCGCGTACCAGTTCACGGTAGATCACCCAGCGCGAAGGGTGGTCCCCCAGGGCCTCGGCGAGCGCCGGGTCGGGGGTCTCCGAGAGGCACAGGTCCCCGAGGGCGCGCTGGAGCTCCGGGAGCTTCACGGTGCGCCTCCGCAGACGTCCTGGTAGAGCTTCGAGAGGCGAGAGACCTCGGCCAGGAGCACCTCCAGGGGCGGGATGTCATGGTCGCGCTCCAGGAGCACGGGCACGGGCCCGACGCGCTCCAGGGTCCGGCGCAGGAGCGCGAAGACCTCGTCGCAGACGGGCTCCCCGTGGGTGTCTATCCGAAAGCCCAGGCGCTCGACCCGGTGGCCGGCGACGTGGAGCTGCACCACGCGCTCCAGGGGGAGCCTGGAGAGCATGTCCCAGGCGTCGAAGCCGTGGTTCCTGGCGTTGACGTAGACGTTGTTCACGTCGAGCAGGAGCCCGAGGTCCTCACCCAGGACGAGCTCCCGGAGGAACTCCACCTCGGAGAGCTCCCGCGCGCCGGGCTGGGCGTACCAGGAGATGTTCTCCACGGCGAAGGGCACCGGGAGCGCCTGGCGGACGAGCCTCGCGCGGCGCCGGGTGTTGTCCAGGGACTCGCAGGTGAAGGGGATGGGCAGGAGGTCCAGGAGCTCCCGCGCCCCGACGGCGGAGAAGCACACGTGCTCGCTGTGCCAGGGGCTCCCCACCTCGCGCACGAACTCCGCCAGGGACGCGAGATACGACGCATCCAGGGGGTCCGTCCCGCCGAGGTTCACGCTCAGCCCGTGGGTGACCACGGGCCAGCGCTCGGCGCATGCGCGGAAGGTCTTTACGCTGTGGCCCCCGCGGCCCGTGACGTTCTCCGGCGAGACCTCCAGCCAGCGCACGCCGGAGGCCTCCGGGCCCAGCGCCAGGAGGGCCTCCGCGAACTCCGCGCGGAGCCCCAGGCCCACGCCCGCGACGGGCCTCAAGCGCCCTTCCCCTCGGCGCCCAGCACCGGGAGCCTCCGGGGGCCGCCGGGCTTGAACTGCAGGGAGCGGTCCAGGAGCTGCGAGGGCCGCACGTTCCCGAGGGACGCCAGGAGCGAGGCCTTGACGCCCGGGTGGGCGCCCTCAAGCTCGCCCAGCAGGGCCTTCATGCGCTTTCTCTGGAGGTTGTCCTGGGAGCCGCAGAGGTCGCACGGCAGGATCGGGAACCGCTTCTCCCGGGCGTAGGCCTCCAGCCACGCCTCGGGGCAGTAGAGCAACGGACGGAGCACCGTGTGGGCGCCGTCGTCGCTGGTGAGGCGGGCGGGCATGGCGGCCAGCCTGCCGTTGAAGAACGCGTTGAGGAGCAGCGTCTCCACGGCGTCCTCGCGGTGGTGCCCGAGGGCGATCTTGTTGCACCCGAGCCGCGCCGCGGTGCTGTAGAGAATCCCCCGACGGAGCCGCGAGCACAGGGCGCAGAAGGTGCCGCCCTCCGGGGTCTTCTCGGTGACCACGCTGTAGGTGTCCTCCCGCACGATGTGGGAGGTGTACCCGTGGTCCTCCAGCCAGCGCCGGAGGGGCTCTCCGTCGTAGCCCGGGTGGCCCTGATCGATGTGCACGGCCACCAGGTCGAAGTGTATTGGCGCGCGGGCCTGGAGCACCCGGAGCAGCGACAGGAGCCCGTAGCTGTCTTTACCGCCGGAGACGGCCACCAGGACGCGGTCTCCGTCGGCGATCATGGCCCAGTCGGCCAGGGCCCTGCCGACCTCGCGCAGGAGCCTCTTCTCCACACCGTCGGCGTTCACGGCTGGGCCTGAGTTCACGGCTGCGCCTGGGGGACCGCCCCGGGGCCCTCTCCGCCGCGGGAGGCGCCGCGGGCGGCGAGCCTCCGGGCGTTGCGGCGGCGCACCCGGCTCACGACCCAGAACACCACGGAGAGCACGGCGCTCAGGAGCCCCACCCACAGGAGCGGCACCACCACCTCGCGGTGCTTCCCGAGGTGCAGCCGATCCAGCACCATGAAGCGCCCGAAGCGCGCCCGCAGCCACCCTCGGGCGCCGGTGTCGTCCCCCGCGGCGACGTCCCCGTGGCCTCGGGCGCGGACCTGCTCGGCGTGGGCCATCACGTCCCGGGGGGTCTCCTGCACGCTCCGGCTCTGGGGCACGGGCCTGGGGGGCTCCGGCGCGATCACCCCGATGTGGTTGATCACCTCCCGCTCCCAGCCCCGGCTCGGGCGGTTGACCACGCCCCCCTCGGAGGCCACGTACATGGTGGTCGAGCCGCCCCCATCGAGGTTGACGGCCCTCCAGGCCCCGAGCTCCACCATGAGCTCGGCCATCTCCGGGAGCGTGCCCCCACGGCTGGTCACCCTGCGCCCGTCCACCGTGGCCAGGAACACCCGATGGCCATCCTCGGACACGCCCACCACGCTCCGGGGCTCCCGGCCCCAGGCCCGCGGGAAGGTGTACAGCTCCGGGGCGAGGTGTCCCCTTTCAACAATCAACGGCCGCCCGGACACCCCGTCGGTCACCGCGCGGCGCCCGGCCTCCACCACGTCTGCCGGCGGCGAGATCCACGCTCGCCCCGTGGCGCTCACGGCGAAGAAACCGTGGCGCTCGTCGTCCGACGACCAGATGGTCCCGGCCCCCGCCGCAAGCCCCTCGGCCCCCTGACCGAACTGCCCCCAGAAGCCACCATTGATCGCCGCCGCGAGGTTCGCGTCCCGGCCATACGCGCTGGTGCTCTTCCAACGCTCCCGCGGAGGCGTGCACCGAATGCGCACCCCAGGCGCGGTGAGATCCACCACCAGGGCGTGAAACTCCGCGGGGGATGGCGTGGTGCGGTGTAAATGCCGCACCCCGGGATTGGGCTCGGTCCAGATGTCCAGGGCCCGTGCGGGGACCGTGAGGAGCAAGCCCGTGAGGGCTGCCGGGAGCATCCGCGGGGTTGTCAGCATGTGGCAGTGACCGTTGCTTCCTGTGGTACACGGGCACCAGGAACCGCCCGCCGATGCCGCGCCGGATTGCCACACCCACCGCACCCCGTCAACCGGCCGGGGTGGCCCTGGGCGCGCTCCTGGTGGCGTGGGCTGCGGGTGCATGTCGCGCGCCACGGCCTCCGGAGGCATCCCGGGACGCGGCGGTGGGGCCGAGGCCCGCAGTGGACGCGGCGAGGGTGCAGGTGGAGCCTCCTCGGGACCGGCCGGTGCTGCTCCCTCCGGCGCCTCCTCCGCCGTCTCCCCTGGGACACGGGGACGCGGGCGCGGGGCCACGGCGGGGGACCTTCCTGGGGCTGGAGGACGACGCGGTGCTCTCCCGGGTGTGCAACGCCCCGATCGAGCGGGTGGAGCGTAACCGCGGGGGCACGACCCTGTCGTTCCGGGTGTGGTTCCTGGGCGGCGGCCGAGGGCTCTTCAAGCCACAACAGCGGGCGGACGTGGCCAACTACCGGGCGGAGCTCGGGGCCTACCGGATGAGCCGGCTCCTGGGGGTGGGGAGGGTGCCCCCGGCGTGTGGGCGGCGCGTGCAGCGTGCGCTCCTGCAGCGCGCCGCGGACGCCTCGGGGGACGCGACCTTCTCGGCGCGGGTGATGACCGAGCTCCTGGGCCGCGGGGACCTGGTCCCTGGGGCGATGATCCACTGGGTTCCAGGGCCCCTGGAGCCTGTGCCGCTGGTGGACACCTGGGGGCAGCTTTTGGACCTCTCCCGGCCGTTGCCGCCGGAGCACACCACGCTGGCGGCGGACCTGTCGCGGCTGGTGCTGTTTGATTTCCTCAACGACAACGTAGACCGCTGGAGCGGCGGGAACATCCTGCGGCCGCGGGACGCCGCGGGCCCCGGCCCGATGCTCTACATGGACAACGGGGCGTCCTTCAGCGCCATGAACGACGGCCTGGGCGCGCGCCCCCACGACCAGGCGGTGCGCCTGGAGCACGTGCGGCGCTTCTCTCCCACGTTCCTCCGGGCGCTCCGGGGCCTCTCCGCCCAGGGCCTCGCGGCGGCCATGGCCGAGGACCCGCTGGGGCCGTGCCTCTCGGAGCTCCAGGTGCGGGCGGTGCTCACGCGGCGCGATCGCATCCTGGCCCACGCCGCGGAGATCACCGCGGCCCACGGCGAGGCCGACGCGTTCGTGTTCCCGTAGGGGCGCGCGGTTGCCGCTCGGCCAGGGTGTCGTACACTGAGGGGTCATGGCCGACGTGATCACCACGATGACCCTCGCGGACGCGCGCAGGGCCTGGAGCGCGCGGCAGCACCTCGGGGACCCCAGAGCCCCAAGCCCGGCGCTGGCCGAGCTGGTGGGCGCCATCGGGTGGGTGCCCCTGCCAGTGGGCGCGGCGGGGTACCTCGCCCTCCACGCGCGCGGGGCGCTCACCCGCAGGGCCGCGCTGGACTCGGCCATCTTTGATCGGCACGAGCTGTCCGTGGTGCCGGGCCCCAGGGGGGCCGTGTGGCTGGTCCCCACGGCCGAGGCTCCCCTGGCCAGGGCCTTCGCGGTGGCCGACCACGCGTCCCGGGAGGCGCGCCTGGCCAGCGCCTGCGCGCTCACGGCCCGGGACCTGGAGAGCGCCCGGGACGCGCTCCGGGCGGCGCTCGGGGCGCCGGTCACGTTGGAGGCGCTGCGGTCCAGGCTGCCGGCGGCGGTGACGCGCTCGCTCGGGGACGTCGGCCGTCGGGCCGGGAGCCCTACGCTGGCAGGGATGGTGCTACGCGGGATGTGGTGCCTGGGCGAGGTGCAGCGCCTGCCCGTCACCCTCCGCCTGGACGACGAACGCTACCGCTACGCGCTGGAGCCGTACCCCCGGAGGGTGCCCTCCGCCGCGGAGGCCGTGGACCTGCTGGCTCCGCGGTGGCTTCGGGCCCACGCCCCGACCACGGCTCGCGCGTTCGCGCTGGCCTTCGGGGTCGCGGCAGGCCGCGCCCAGGCGGCGCTCAAGCCCCTCAAGCCCCGGAACGTGGCGGTGGAGGGCTTTGCGACGGACGCGCTGGTGCCCGAGGACTTTGTCACGCCCCCGCGGGGGGAGGCTCCGGGGGAGCCCCTGGCGCTCCTGGGGCTGCGCGATCCCTGGCTGGACGCCCACCCGGACCTGGTGGGACTGGCGACGCCCGCCCACGCCCGGGCGGTCACCCAACGGGCCCACGGGCCCGGCCCCGCGGTGGTCGCCCAGGGGCAGATTGTCGGCACCTGGAGCTGGGACCCGCAAGCGAGAGCCGTCTCCTGGCGGGGCTTCGACCCGGTGGACCGCTCCGTGGCGCTGCGCGTTGACGCCCAGGCCGAGAGCCTGGGGAGGCTCCTGGCAGAGCTCGACGCGGTGCCCCTGCACAGCACCCAGACGCTCCGCCGTGCGGTCGGCTCCGATACCGACCTGTAGGTGGGTGTAGGGGAACGTCTTCGGCTCCTGGATGGTTACCCTTCATGGGCATGGGTGATCACCGCGGAAGTCGTGATCAGCGCTCTGTCATCACCCATGCCCGTGAACGGTTACGTCGGAGGCACCGCGCTCGTCTGGGATTCAGAGCAGCGAGGGAGGTTCACTCCACCTGCCAGAGGTCGCCCCAGAGGGAGGCCCCGCCGTCGATGTAGAGCGTGGTGCCGGTGATGTAGTCCGCCGCGTCGCTCGCGAGGAACACCGCCAGGTGGGCGACCTCCGCGGGGGCCCCGAGGCGCTTGGCGGGGTTCTTCTGCTCGGCGAGCGCCACCAGCTCCGGGGGATAACGGTCCGTGCCCGTAGACCGGATGGTGCCCGGCGCGATGGAGTTCACCCGGATGTGGTGCGGGGCCCACTCCACCGCCAGGGTCTTGGTGAGGTTGTCCACGCCCGCCCGCGCGGCGCCCGTGTGGCTCATCCCGGGGAAGCCCCGGAGCGTGTTGGCCGTGATGTTGATCACCACCCCGAAGCGCTGCGGCACCATGGCGATGTTGGCCACCGCCCGCGTCACGTTGAAGGTCCCGAGGAGGTTGTTGCGCACCACCGCCTCGAAGCCCTTCGGGGTGATCAGCTGCGCGGGCGATGGGAACTGCCCCCCGGCGTTGTTCACCAGGATGTCCACC
This sequence comes from Deltaproteobacteria bacterium, assembly GCA_016218725.1. Taxonomy (GTDB): domain Bacteria; phylum Myxococcota_A; class Polyangia; order Polyangiales; genus JACRDB01. Next base: position 5,872 of record JACRDB010000132.1, on the reverse strand, counting down.
CGCCCAAAGGTGTCCTTCACCCGCTGGACAAAGGCCTCCACGGCGTCGTTGTCGCGGATGTCCACGCTGGCCGCCAGGGCCTCGCCCCCGCGGGCAACGAGCCCCTCGGCCACGGCGGTCACGGGATCGAGCCTCCGGCCGCAGAGGGCCACCCGCGCCCCGAGGGCCCCGTACGCCTCGGCGATGGCCTGACCAATCCCCGTGCCCCCGCCCGTGACCAGGGCCACCCTGCCCCGCAGGAGCCCTTCCCGAAACGGCGACTGCAATGGATCCGTGTGCATGGCGTGCGCTTATACCATCACCTGCGCGATCCCCTCGGCGGTCCCAAAGGCCGGGGCGAAGCCCAGCACCCTCCGGGCCTTCTCGCAGGAGACCACGGAGCCCTGGGCCAGGCCCTCGACCAGCCCCACGGTCACCACCGGAGGGCTCTTCGCCCGGGCGAGCCTCCAGACCCCTTCGAGCGCCGCGGCGCCCGCCCGGGCCACCCCGGTGGGCACCTGGAGCCTCGGGGGCGGCACCCGGAGACACCGGCAGAGGGCCTCCACCAGGGCCTTGAGCGGGAGCATCGCCCCGTCGCTCACGTTGAAGGCCTCCCCCACCGCCAGAGGGTGCTCCAGGGCGCGCAGGAGCACGTCCACGGCGTGCGAGGCGTGCACCAGGTTCACCGGCGTAGAGGGGTCCACGAAGTACACGAAGCGCCCGCCCCGCAGGTGCGACGCGAGGCGCGGGAGGAAGGTCCGGTCGTGGGGGCCATAGAGCCGACACGGGCGCACCACGCTCACCGCGAGGCCCGTCTCCTTCGCGAAGGCAAAGACCCTGCGCTCGGCGGCCACCTTGCTGTCCGCGTAGGGGCGCCCGGAGGTGCACACCGGGAGCGTCTCCTCCAGCACCTTCACCGTGGTGGCGCCGTACACCGCCGTGGAGGACACGTGCACGAAGCGCCCGACGCGCGCCTCGCGGGCGGCCTCCAGGGCCGCGACGGTGCCCTGGATGTTCACCCGCGCCAGCTCGTCCTCGGGGCCCCAGTCGCCCACCCGGGCCGCGGCGTGGAAGACCCCGTCGCAGCCGTCCATCGCGCGCAGGAGCGCGCCGTGGTCGGTGATGTCCCCCTCCACGAGGTCACACCCGAGGCGGTACAGGTCCTCGGTGCTGCTCGTGCGGCGCACCAGGGCCTTGACCGCGTCCCCTCGCTGCCTGAGCGCGGACACCAGCGAGAGCCCGAGGCCACCGGTGGCCCCCGTGACGCACACGGTCCGCGTCACGGCGAGGCGCCCTCCCCTCGGAGGAACGCCACCAGCGCGGCGATCAGCGCCTCGGGGCGGGTCCAGTGCATCATGTGACCGGCGCCCGGGAGCTCCACGGAGCGCGCGGTGGCGTAACGCTTTGCGCGCGGGACGTAGTCCGGGTAGCGCGCCGCCTCGCCGCCGTCCACCAGCAGCACCGGGCAGGTGATCCGCGGCGCGTAGGCCTCGAAGCCCTCGGCGTCGAAGCGGTTGGGCGACAGGGTCTGGTGCAGGGGATCAAAGAGAAAGACGTACCCGCCGTCCACCGCGCGCACGGAGCGCTCGGCCACGCCCAGGAGGCAAGCCTCGGGCACCGTCGGGTGCGACGCCTGGAGGCGCCTGCGCACCTCGTCCATGGTGGGGTGCACCCTGGGGCCTCGGGCCCTCACCTTTGGGACGCCCTCGATCCACGCCCGGGTGCGGTCCGGGGCCACCTCCGCGGGCATCGCCGGGGGACCGATCCCCTCCAGGAGCGCGAGCGCCGTCACCCGCTCCGGGAAGGCCCCCGCGAGCATCGTCGCGACGCTGCCGCCCATGGAGTGGGCCACCACCCTCACGGCGGGGACGCCCAGCGCGTCCAGGACGCCCACCACGTCCGCGAGGTAGTCCGGGAAGTGGTAGTACGAGCCCTCCGGGGCGCGGTCGGTCTCGCCGTGGCCCCGGAAGTCCAGGGCGAGCACCTGCCAGCCCGCCGCGGCCAGGCCCAGGCCCACGCGCTCGAAGCTCGCCGCCAGGTCCAGGTAGCCGTGGAGGAGCAGCACCGGCTCGCCCTCGCCCCACACGCGCAGGTGGTGCTGGAGCCCGTTGGCCACGACGAAGCGCGAGGCGCTCATCGCGGCGCGATCCGTGCGGGGGAGTAGTCCCCGAGGGGCCTGGACGAGCGCCCCGTGGTCACCAGCTCCGCGACGATCTCCGCGGTCACCGGCGCCAGGAGAATCCCACTTCGGAAGTGCCCCGTGGCCGCGTAGAGGCCGTCCAGGGCGCACGCTCCGAGGACGGGCAGCAGGTCCGAGGTCCACGGACGGAAGCCCGACCAGGAGCCCAGCACCCTCGCCCCGGCGAGGGAGGGCACGGCGCTCTGGGCCATGGACAGAATCCCCGCGAGGCCCTGGGTGGTGACCCCTCGCTCGAAGCCCACGAACTCCACGGTGCTCCCCGCCCACACGGCCCCCTCGGGCCGAGGGACCAGGTACCCCGACGGGCCGAAGACCACGCTCCCGAGAGGCACCGGCAGCGCCGCCAGGGAGGCCACCTGCCCTCGGGCGGGGCCCACGCGCACACCCCCCGACACCTCCGGCAGGAGCGCCGAGCTCCAGGCTCCGGCGCAGACCACCACCGCGCCCGCGGGCACCGTGCCTGCTTGCGTCTCGACCCCGGTCACCCGGGAGCCGTCGGAGGCGAGCCTTCGGGCCTCGACGCCGAGGCGGAGCGTGACCCCGGCGCGCGCTGCGGCCTGGGCCGAGGCCCGCGCCAGGGCCACCGGGTCCAATTGCGCGTCGCGCGGAAAGTACGCCCCACCCAGCGCCGGGAGCGCCAGCGAGGGCTCGCGCTCACGCACCGCCTCGGCGGTGAGCAGCTCGGCCTCCAGGCCCCGGGAGCGCTGGAGGTCCACCGCGGCGCGGTAGCGCTCCAGGGAGGAGGGCTCCGTGGCCACCTCGAGGATGCCCCCGCGGCGCAGGCCCACGTCCAGGCCGGTGCGCTCCTTGAGCTCCTCGGCGAGGCGCAGGTGCAGGTCTCGGCTCTCGAGCCCGAGGTCAAAGAGCGCGCCCGTCGGCGCCTCGGCCTGGGCCGCGAGGATCCCCGCCGCGGCGCAGGAGGCCTCGGCCCCGGGCTCTCCGCGCTCCAGCACGGTCACCGAGAGGCCCCGTTGTGCGAGCCTCAAGGCCGCGAGGGTCCCCACGAGCCCGGCGCCGATCACCACCACGTCCACTGCCATGACGGCGTGGGGGTCTACCGTGGCGGGAGCCCGCGGTAAAGCCACACGCCGAGGGCGGCGTGCGGTATATTCATGGGTCGAGGTCCCCACGTGAAGCTGCTGCACGCCGAAGAGCTGGCCCGCCTGGCGGGCGTCCACAAGAGCACGGTCCTTTTGGCGATCCGTCGCGGAGAGCTCAACGCCTCGCGCACCGTGGGGCGGAGCGTGCGCATCCACCCGGAGGACGCCGTGCGCTACCTCCAGGCCCGGGGCTGCGCGATCCCGCCGGAGCTCCGCTCGCCGGGGCTCCACGTCCATGTGGTCTCCGAGGACCCGGAGGTGCCACGGTGGCTCGCGAAGGTCGCCCCCGCGGGCGTCGAGGTGCACGCCGGAGACCCGTACCATCTCCTCATCCAGGTCGGGGCCGAGGGGCCGCCCCTGGTGGTCGTGGACCTGGACCTGGCCAGCATGAACCCCGTGCAGGTGGTGCGCGCCCTGCGGGCGTCTCCGGGCCTCGGTGACACCCGCGTGGTGGCCATCGGCGCGCAGAACGACCTCTTCTGGGCCGCCCGCTCCGCGGGCGCCGCGGCCTCGGTCCGTCGGGACGACCCCGAGGGCCTCAAGACCGTCCTGCGGCAGCTCCTCGCGGACGCCGCGTGAACGCGCGCTGCGGGGCCCTGGTGCTCGCCGCGAGCGCGGCCCTGTGCCCCCTCCCGGCGCTGGGCCAGCGGGCGCCCTGGGCCCCCTCGGAGGAGCCCTCGGGGGCGCGCTCCGCCGCGCTGGACCCCCCGAGGGCCGCCGCTGTCTCCAGGCCCCTTCGCGTCCTGGCGGAGGTGGGTGGGGCCCTCCTGGGCGGGGCCGCGGGCGCGGGCCTCGGCGCGGGCCTGGGGTTCCTCCTCCCGGTGGAGCGCTTCCGGGAGGTGGCGCCCTTCTCGGCCTTCGCGGTGGCGCTCTTCGCCATGCCCGCGGGCGTCACCTTCGCAGGGCACCAGATGCATGGCAACGGGGGCCTCGGGTGGAGCGCCGCGGGGCTCCTCGGGGGCGCCGTCCTGGCCCTCCCGCTGATCGCCCTGGCCGAGCGGTCCTCGGCTTTTCAAGGCACCATCGCCGTGGTGTTCCCCCTCGCCGGCGCCATCATCGGCTACGAGGTCTCCTCGGACGACGACGCCCGCTCGCACCCGGAGGCCCCTCGCGTCGTCCCGACGGCCCTCGTCGTGCCGGGAGGGGCCCTCGCGGGCCTGGCAGGGCGGTTCTGACCCCGATGGCCCCCCGGCGCGCCTCCCTCGCCGTCTGGGCGCTCCTCGGGTGCTCCTCGGGCCCCGCCCGCTTCATCACCGACAGCGCCACGCCAGAGACAACCACGCCAGACCTGCCTACACCTACCGACATGTCGGGCGACACCGAGGTGCTGGTGGAGTTTGACCGTCCGGTGTTTGACATCGTGCCCATCGAGGTGGCGCCCAGGGACCGCGGGGCGGAGGAGGCGCCCGTGGAGCTCCCTTCGGACATCGTCCCGGAGAGGCCCCCGCGGCGGGTGGACCATTGTTACCTCCAGGACCCGGGGGTGTTGTCTTCGGTGCCTGGGGCTGCCTCGGGGACCGTGGGTGTGGCGGTGTTTGTCGCGGGGGTGACGCCCTCGGCGGGGGCGGGTGATGGCGTGGTGGTGGAGCTCGGCGCGGGCCCCTCGGGCATGGAGCCGTTGGAGGGGACGCTCTACCGCTGGGGCGCGGCCCGCTTTGACCGGGACATCGACGGCGAGGGCCCCGCCGGGTCGCGGGAGTACGACCGCTGGCAGGGCGAGGCCCCGACGCCGGCCTCCGCCGGGGAGTACGCGGTGGTGGCCCGAGCGCGCGTGGGCGCGGGGCCCTGGAGCGCATGCGACCTGGTGGCGTCGCAGCCCCACGGGTTCTCTCCGGCCTTTGCGGTGCCCTGGACCGTGGCGGAGGCGACGGCCCCGAGGGTGTCCTTCTGCAACCTGCAGTTCCCGCGGACGCTCACGGCGCCGATGGGGACTCCCACGATGCCGGTCTTTGGTCGGGTGTTCGCCCCGGGCGTGACGGACCGGGGTTGCCGGGACACGCCCACGGCCATGGAGCTCCAGGCCCAGGCGGGCCACGGCCCCGCGGGGAGCTACCCCCTGGAGGGCACCTGGACCTGGGCCGACGGGGCCTTCAACGGCCACCGGGACAGCGCCGCCCCCCTGGGCGAAGGAGACTGCCACAACGTCGAGTACCGCGCGGCGCTCCTGGCCCCCGCGGCGTGCGCCCCGAGGGCCTACGCCTGGCGCGTACGGCGCCCGGGAGGGCCCTGGAGCTACTGCCGCTGGGCTCCGCCCGCGGAGGGAGCGCCCAGGACGCCCTCGTGGGAGGTGTTCCAGCGGGATCTCTCGGGGGCGCTCACGGTCACCGGCTGCCCGTGAACCTCCCCAGCCTCGGCGTCCGCGATAGGACGGACCACCCAAGCGGGACATGTTGCCGCACCCACGCCTGGCGGAGGGGATCGGGCGGACTCGGTCGCGGCAAGGACCGCGGATGCCGTCGTGGTGGGGCTGTTGGACCACGTCGCGGCGCTCCGGTGCTTTCTCGGAGGCGCTGAGGATCGTGCTCGATGCGCGTCCATCCCGGTGCTCCGACGTCCTCGGTGCGGGTGGGCGCCGTTGGGTGACCGTGCTCGG
>JACRDB010000130.1 GCA_016218725.1 Deltaproteobacteria bacterium | reverse complement strand
TACATCGAGCGCCTGATGCGGGTGCCCCTCGTGATGAGCGAGGGGCCGGGTTGAAACCCGTCCGGCGCTCGGATCTACCTGCGCCACCTGCAAGGTGCCCCTCGTGATGAGCGAGGGGCCGGGTTGAAACACAGGGAAACCAGTCTACCGAAACGCACCACCGCGCGGTGCCCCTCGTGATGAGCGAGGGGCCGGGTTGAAACGTCGCCCGGTTGTCAGTCAGAGCAGCCATCAGCCCGGTGCCCCTCGTGATGAGCGAGGGGCCGGGTTGAAACCCGGTGTCGTCTACTCCCCCCTCACCGGGGGGATTGGTGCCCCTCGTGATGAGCGAGGGGCCGGGTTGAAACGCGGCGAGGACCGCCAGGAGCGCGTCAAGCACCTGGTGCCCCTCGTGATGAGCGAGGGGCCGGGTTGAAACCGCAAGGTGTCGAAGCCCGACATCACCGTGCGGGAGGTGCCCCTCGTGATGAGCGAGGGGCCGGGTTGAAACCACAGGCCGCTCCTGGCGCCAGCTAGACCCCTGCGCGGTGCCCCTCGTGATGAGCGAGGGGCCGGGTTGAAACCTCGACCTTGGAGGCGCCCCCCTTGAAGGACGACAATTATTCTTGCCGGTCGGCGACAACTACTTTTGCCGGTCCCGGCGTCTGGGACCTGGGGGTCAGAATCGAGGACATCGAGGTCCCGATGCTGACCGACAGGCAGGTTCAGAAGCTGAGGCGGAAGATGAGCGACGGTGAGACGCAGGAAGCCGCGGCAGCCGCGGCGGGGATGAGCGTGCGTAGCGCGCGAAAGTGGCAGAAGGGAGCGACACCCTCGGAGCTCCCGCGGGAGAGGGGGTGGCGCACGCGGCCGGATCCGTTCTCGGAGGTCTGGGACACGCTCCTGGTGCCGTTGCTGCGTGACGACGAGGCGCAGACGCTCGAAGCCACCACCCTCCTGGAGGTGCTGCGCACCCACCACAAGGACCGCTTCCACGGGGGGCACCTGCGCTCGCTCCAGCGTAGGATCCGGGCCTGGAGGGCTCTGGAGGGCCCAGGCCGCGACGTGACCTTCGCGCAGGTCCACCCTCCTGGTCGAGAGGCGGCCTTCGACTTCACCCACGCGACGGAGCTCGGGGTCACCGTCGGTGGGGTGTTGCTGCGCCACCTGTTCTTCGTCCTGGTCCTTCCCTTCTCCGGCTGGTCCTGGGTGATGCTGGCCTTCGGGGAGACCTTCGAGGCCATGCTGGAGGGGATCCAAGGGGCCCTGTGGGCGCTGGGAGGAGTGCCCCAGGTGCTGCGTTCAGACAACCTGTCGGCCGCCACCCACGAGCTTGCGCGCACCGGCGGACGGCGCCTCACCGCTCGGTACACGGCCCTCCTGGAGCACTACGGCGCGCGCTCCACGCGCATCAACGCGGGGGAGTCGCACGAGAACGGCTCCGTCGAGTCGCGCAACCGCTGGTTCAAGAGCGACCTGGCCCAGGCGCTGCTCGTGCGGGGCCACAAGGACTTCGAGGACCTCGACGCCTACCGCGACTTCTACCAGGAGGTCCACGCGGCGGGTCAGCGACGCCGGGTCCGCGCACGCCTCGTGGAGGAGCGCGAGGCCCTGCGGCCCCTGCCATCCGTGCCCCTGCCGGCGTACACCGTGGTCCAAGCGCGGGTGTCGCGGTGGAGCACCGTCGAGATCGGGAAGCGGATCTACTCCGTGCCGTCGCGGCTGATCGGGCACAAGGTCCGTGTCGTGCTGCGTCCGGAGCGGGTGGAGGTCTACTACAGCGGACGCCTGACCGAGACCATCACCCGCCTCCACGGCGGCCACAACGCCGTGCGCGTCAACTACCGGCACATCATCTGGTCCCTGGTGCGCAAGCCCGGCGCCTTCGCACGCTATCGATACCGCGAGGAGCTGTTCCCAACGGTGGTCTTCCGGCGCGCCTACGACGCACTGTGCGCGCATCATGGAGCGCGCGCAGACGTCGAGTACGTGCGGGTCCTGCACCTGGCCGCAGGCACCGTCGAGGCGGATGTCGAGGCGGCGCTGGAGGCCCTGTTGGCGCAGGGTGGCGCCTTCGATTACGCGGGTGTCCGGGCTCTCGCGGCACCGACCCGCCCGACGGTGCCAAGGATCGAGGTGGGGACTCCAGACCCGGGTGTCTACGACCGTCTCCTGGCCGGGGGGGCACGATGAGCGCGGTCGTGTTCACGCAGACGATGGAGGCGCGCCTGGAGCACCTCACACAGCAAGTCCGGCTGCCTGGGATGGCCGCCAGACTGGTGCAGCGCCTGACCGAGGGCGGCTTTGTGGAGGCGCTCCCGTTGGTGCTCGGGTGCTTCGAGTTCGAAGAGCAGGGACGGCATCAGCGGCGGGTGGACCGACTCCGGCGGGCTTCCCGCTTGCCCTTGGGGAAGACCTTCGCGACGTTGAAGTGGGAGCGGCTGCCGCGGGTGTTGCAGTCGCGCCTGCGAGAGCTGGCGAGGGGCACCTTCCTGGAGCGCGCGACCAACGTGCTGGCCTTCGGCATGCCCGGCGTGGGCAAGAGTCACGCGCTGGCCGCGTTGGGGCATGCGCTCATCGAGCAGGGACACAGCGTGTACTGGACACCCGCCTTCCAGCTCGTCCAGGAGCTGCTCGCGGCCAGGCGCGATCTGCGGCTGCCGCAGGCGCTGCGTCGCTACGACGCCTTCGACGCCCTCATCCTGGATGACATCGGGTACATCCAGCAGAGCCCAGACGAGGCCGAGGTGCTGTTTACGCTGATGGCGGAGCGCTACGAGCGGCGATCCCTGTTGATCTCGAGCAACCTGGTCTTCAGCGAGTGGGAGCGGATCTTCAAGAGCCCGATGACGACGGTCGCGGCCATCGACCGCCTGGTGCATCACTCCACGATCCTAGAATTCCGGCAGTTGCGGACCTTCCGAGGCCAGGAGGCGGAGGAGCGCGAGGCGAAGGCGCGCCGCCACGAAGGCGGCGCCCGAGCGGACAGCCAGCCCGAGGGGGAGTCGGAGGCGCCGGAGGAGGGACCGGCCAGGCAGCCGCCCTCCGACCCGTCGGCGAGTGCCCCCGCCGCCGAGGATGCCGCCGCGGGTCCCCCTGGCGAGGAAGGGTGAGCACGATGCTCCCCGTGGGGGTGCTCCAGGCCCTTCGGTGCGGCCCCTCAGGGGCCCCTCCAGGCGTGCCCTGGCGTGGGGAAGGCGGCACCCTCTGGCGCCAGGGCACCCCGGCGCCAAGGCCCCACCAGAGGCTCTGGCGCCTGGGCCTCCGACGAGTCCCGAGGCAACGCTTCGGGAGCCCGCACCCCAACACCCAAACAGAGCCAGGCTCGCTCCGATGCGGGCCTGCCGACCACGACAACTACCCTCGGACCCGGGTTACGTCCCGGGTCCACTCCCTCCCGACGCTGGCCGGCAGAAATAATTGTCGTCGACCGGCAAAAGTAGTTGACGTCCTACACCCCTCCTCGACGAGCTCCAGGGTGCCCCTCGTGATGAGCGAGGGGCCG
>JACRDB010000131.1 GCA_016218725.1 Deltaproteobacteria bacterium | reverse complement strand
GCTCCTTGCAACCGCGCGGAGGCGCGGTGACCGCCTTCGGTTGCCCGGGGTGAGCGACGCGACCTCAGGGACCCTATGCCTGGCGAACCCCGGCCTCCACCGCCCAACTCCAGGCGAAGTCCGAGCTCCACGGCGCCTTGGAGGAACGGTCCAGACGAGACCACAGCGTGATGGCGCTTGGCGCCTATGGGGGGTGCCCTCCTCCAGAAACACCCTTCATACGTTCATGCGTCTATACGTATATACCCGTCGAGCGATGCAACGAGATTTGTTCGGGAGGGTTCCCCTCTGCTCCACCCTCGACGTGAGGTCACGCGCGGTCGAGGGTCGCGCCGCGCTACGCTCGGTCCATGGTCGCGCCGCGCTACGCGCGGTCAATGTTGGCGCCGCGCTACGCGCGGTCGAGGCGAAGGGCCCGCACCCGCAGCACATCCGGCACGGCGCCCAGCGTGGCCACCACGGCGTCCGGGACGTCCACCTCCAGGTCCATCACCGTGTAGCCTACGGCCCCGTTGCTCCCGTTGGCCAGCGCCTGGAGGTTGTACCCCGCGCTCCCCAGCGCCTGGGTCACCTTGGCGATCATCGCCGGGATGTCCCGGTGCACCGCCACGATGCGCGTGCGCGTCGTGTCCTGGGGGTAGCTCTCCAGCGCCGGGAAGTTCACCGAGTTGGTCACCACCCCGAGCTCCAGGTACGCCCGTAGCTGCCGCGCCGCCATCACCGCGCAGTTGTCCTCGCTCTCCGCCGTGCTCGCCCCCAGGTGCGGCGTGGCCACCACCCGCGGGTTTCCCAAAAGCGCCTTGTGCGGGAAATCCGTCAGGTAGCACCGCACCCGGCCCGCCTCCAGCGCCTCCAGCACCGCCCCCTCGTCGTAGATGCCCTTGCGGGCGTAGTTCAAAAGCAGCACCCCGGGCTTCATCGCCGCGAGCTGCCGGGCGCCCAGGAGGTTCCTCGTCTGGTCCAGGAGCGGCACGTGCACCGTGATCACGTCCGCCGCGCGCACCACGTCGTCCAGCCGGTGCGCCACCTCCACCCTCGGGTCGAGCTGGTGGAAGTTCGACAGCGACGGCGCCGGGTCGTAGCCAAGAACGCTCATCCCGTGGTGCAGCCCGTAGTTGGCCACCAGTACGCCAATGCGCCCCAGGCCCACCACCCCGAGGGTCTTGCCCGCCAGCTCGAAGCCCGTGTAGCTCGCCTTGCCCGCCTCCACCCTCGCCGCCACAGCCTTGTCGTCCGGCTCCGAGGCCAGGGCCCGCGTGAACTCAAGGCTCTGCGGGATGTTCCTCGCCGCCATGCCCAGCATCGTGAACACCAGCTCCGCCACCGCGTTGGCGTTGGCCCCGGGCGTGTTGAACACGCACACCCCACGCGCCGTCGCCTTGTCCACGGTGATGTTGTTCACCCCGGCCCCGGCCCTCGCCACCGCCAGCAGCGACGGGAACAGCTCCGTGTCCACCGTGGCGCTGCGCACCAGGAGCCCCTCGGGCTCGGGCACCTCCGGCCCCACGGTGAAGGGTGGGCCCAGGAGCTTCAACCCCTGCGGGCTGATCTTGTTCAACGTCCGGATGCGGTGGCTCATCGACGCCGGAGACTACACCCTCTCAGGCTTCTCCAGAAGGGGAAGAAACTTCAATAGTTTCCATGGGTTGGGTAAGCACCAGGGCGGCCGTGTCGATCTCGTTCCAGCCCGCGGTGACCCGGGTGTCGAGCCAGAGCCTCACGCGCCGCAGCGGCTCCGGGCGCTCGAAGGTGACCTCCAGGGCGCGGGCCTCGGCGGCCACGGCGCCGGGCTCGGACTGCCACAGGATCCGCTCGGCGCCGTCGTCCTCGGTGGTGACCGCGTAGAGGGCCCCGGGGTTGAGCGTCTCGAAGACCACCAGGGCCTCCGCCGGGGGCGCTCCCTCTGGGTAGTCCAGCTCCAGCCACTGCACCCCGCCGACGGGCTGCAGGGGCGCCCAGGCGCCCTGGAGGTCCCCGTGCTGCGGGAACACCCTCGGGGGCCCGATGGTCACCGCGGGGTCCCAGCCGTTGCCGTAGGTGCTCGACGCGCGGGCGTCCACCGGCCAGAGGTAGCGCGGGTCCCGGCTCCAGCCCCGTTCGCTCATCTCCGCGGGGGTGCGGCGGGTCCCGCGGCCCACGCGCGCGCCGTGGAAGCCCTCGGCCACGGGGCGGGTCCAGACCCTCGGGGGAGCGCCCGCCAGCGCCGCCAGCGCGTCCAGGTGCCAGCGCGCCGAGCCCCGCTGCGACGGCTCCGGGTCCGTCATCCGGTGCAGGATCGCGAAGAGCCCCGGGGAGAGCCCCGCGGTGTCGGGGTACAACGGCCTCTGGCCCGCGTGGTGCACCTCCTGCGGGGGCCTCCGGGACGTGAGCGCCCACAGGGTCACCCCCAGGGCGTACAGATCCGACGCCGGCGAGGGCTTCCCCGCCACGAGCTCCCAGGCCGTGTACCCCACGGCCACGGCCACCCTGGAGGCACCTCCCAGGACCCCGCCGGACACCGTGGCAGCCAGCCCCGAGAGCTTCACCTCGCCCGCGGGCGTGACGCTCAGGGTCCAGGGTGACACCCCCCCGTGGGTGAGCGGGGAGGCCCTGCCATGGAGGTGCTCCAGCGCGCCGAGGGCGCCCTCCAGCACGCCCCGGGCGCGGGTTTCATGCAACGGCGCCCCGTCCCGCAGGAGCGCCGCCAGGGGCGTCCCCTCGGGCTCCGTGACCTCCACCAGGCGCGGAGGTCCGAGGCTCCGCGGGGCCCGCTGCCAGCCCAGCGTGGCCAGGAGGTTCCTGTGCGACAGGCCCCTGGCGAGGTCCAGCCGGGCCTCGAAGCCCTCGGGCTCCGCCGGGGTCCAGACGATGCCCTGGAAGGGTTCTTGGGTGTGGGTGTCCTGGGCGTCCCAGCGCTCGGCCCCGTCGGGGCGCAGCTCCCGGAAGCGCACCAGGGCGTAGCGCCCCGCCACCCTCAGGGGGTGCTGGCACCGCCCACAGAAGACGCCCCCGGCGGCGTCCAGGGAACCACACGCCGCGCAGTACACACCGGCTCCGCCCATGCCACGAGCGAAGCCCCGTTCGCCCGCCCGTGTCAACGGACAGCCCGGTGACCACCCTCTAAGACGGCACCAACACCTTCAGCACCTGGCTGAGCACGATGATCACGATCCCCGCGAGGGAGGCCCCGGCCATGACCCCGCTGGCGCTGGCCAGGGTGTACTCCTCGGCGGTCTTCGGCCAGAAGCGCTCCACCACCCAGGCCAGGAGCGCGCCGAGGAACATGGAAATGGAGTCCGTGCCCGTGATCACGAAGCCCAGCCCGAGCCCCGTGGCGCTCGGCACCCAGCGCTTGTAGCGCGACGGGACGTACGTCTCCAGCAGCGTGAGCAGCGTCGCCAGGAGCGCCGCCAGCAGCACCGCCCGCGGCGCGTACGGCGGCAGCGCTTCCTTTCGCACCTCGACGGTGAGCCCTCCAGGGAGGGCGGCGTCCGTGCGAGGGTCCACCACCGGGCGGTCCAGCACCACCCGGTCGCCCACCCGGGCCTTGACGCCCCACCAGAGCTCATGCCCGCCCACCCGGTGCAGGATGTAGTCCCCCTTGCGGGTCTCCGGGGGCACGGTCTCAAGGCGCAACGCGCGCAGGGGGCGCATGTTGGAGGGCACGAGGGCGTCGCCTCGGGAGGCGACGGCGACCCTCATGCCCTGGGCGTGGGAGGGGTCCGGGAGGGGGCGATCGAGCACCACGGAGCGGTCCACCACGGCCAGGATGCGGTACTCCCCCTGGTTGGGCCCGGAGCGCACCCGGAGGGGCTCTCCGGCGCGGGTCCCTAGGGGCACCAGGTCCAGGGGGAGGGCCTCCACGGTGTCGGGTGTGGCCTGGGTGGTGCCTCGCACGGTGGAGTCCACGCCGCCGGCCAGGAGCTCCGCCACGGCCTGCCAGGTCTTGGCCGCGGGGGCCGGGAAATCCCTGCTCCCGAGGCGCTCGGGGGTGGCCAGGAGGAGGTACGCCGGGATGCAGAACACGGCCCCGGCGAGGATCCCGAAGAACTGCGACAGGAACTGGTACCGCGGGCGGCTCCCGAGGACGTAGCCACCCTTGAGGTCCGTGAGGAGGTCCGCGGAGTGCATCGCCGCGCCCGCGGTGATGGACGCGGTCATGAGGTTGGTGGTGACGTTCCCCGCGGCCAGGGCGCCGTACATGAACTGCGTGATCTTCCCGAGGGCGCCGATGGGCGTGATGCTGGTCTCGCCCGTGGCGCGGCATGCCACGATGGAGAGGAGGATGGACAGCACCGTGGCGAGGAGGCCCATCCAGAGCGGGATGTCAAAGAGCACCTTGGCGAGCACCACCACCAGGGCGGTGCAGGCGAGGGTGCCTCGGACGAACCAGCTCGTGGGCACCTCGACCTCGGCCATGCCGCCGGCGGCGGTGCCGCGGGCGAGGCGCCCGAGGCCCGAGAGGGCCGCCACGGCGGTGCGCCATTTGAGCCCGAAGGCCAGGAGGCCGTTCACCACGATCACCGCGACGCCGGGCCACACGAGCCAGGTGCGCACCGTGGCGTAGCTCGGGGCGGGCCCCGCGAGGCCGTGGGTGTGCAGCCACGTGCCGAGGACGCCCCAGGAGACGAGGGCGCCGACCAGGAGCCCCACGCAGATGCGCAGGCCCATCATGGCCCCGGCGCCGAGCATGAGGATGTCCGTCTGGAACCCGAGGGTGAGGGGGATCCATTTCTCGAAGACGGGCAGGTGCTCGGGGATCACGGGTTTTTCCATGACCTTCTCGAAGGGCTTGAGCACGCCCCGGACGCCGGACAGGAGCTTCATCCCCGCCCCGGCCACGGCGCCGACCAGGAGCGCCAGGGCCTTCCTGCGGCCCTCCCCGGGGGCGGCGTGGAGCGAGCGGATGGTCTCCGCGTAGGCCAGGCCCTCGGGGAAGGGGAGGCGGTCCACGTCGATCATCTGGCGGCGCATGGGCACCGCGAGGAGCACGCCCAGGAAGCTCACCGCGAGGATCCACGACGCGAGCTCCCAGGCGTGGAGCTGCCTCCCGGTGACCATGAACAGCGCCGGGATGGCCGAGGTCATGCCGGCGCCGGTGAAGTACCCCGCGGCGCTGGCGGCGCTGGCCATGGTGTTGTTCTCCAGCGCGGTGAACTCCCGGGCGAAGGGCCCCCTGGGGACCACGGCCCTCACGGCGCTGAAGGTGCCGAAGGCCAGCACCGCCGCGGTGACGGTGACCGCGAGGCCCCAGCCGGTCTTCAGGCCCACGTAGAGGTTCGACAGACTCATCACGCCGCCCAGGAGCATCCCGGTGATGACCGCCCTCGGGGTGAGCTGCGGCATGTTCGGGCGGAAGACGTGCTTGAGCCAGTGGGCGTCGATTTCCTCCTGGGTCATGGGGGTGCCGTCGGGGTGCTGGTCCAACGGGCGCCCGAGGGCCTCCTCGGGGGCACTGGGGGGCACTTCCTGGGGGGCGCTGGCGCTCATTGGTCACGCTTGTCGCATGGAGTTCAGGTACCTGGGAACACCTTTCGGTGTACCGTAGGCGGTCCTGTGAGCCCCTCAGCCGTCCTCCTGGCCGCGGACAACTTCACCCCCCCCTCGCGCACGCCCTGGGGCGGGAGGCGCCTCCTCCAGGGGCTCAAGAAGGCCCTCCCCCTGGCGCCGGAGAAGGCCCTCTACCCCGTCGTGGGCGAGAGCTGGGAGCTCTCCGTGGAGCCTGATTTCCCGAGCGTCTGCGACGACGGCACGCCCCTCGCGCAGAGGCTCCGGGAGGACCCCGTCGGGTGGCTGGGGCGCGAGGCCCGTCGAGACCCGCCGGGGACGGCGCTCCTGGTGAAGCTCCTGGACGCCGACGACGAGCTCTCCGTGCAGATCCACCCGGACGATCACTTCCCGGGCCTGAAGCCTGGCGAGTGCGGCAAGCCCGAGAGCTGGTACGTGGTCTCCGCGGAACCCGGCGCGGGGCTCTACCTGGGCCTCGCCGAGGGGGTGACCCGGGACACCCTGGAGCCCGCCCTGCGCCGCGGGGACGACCTCTCGCAGCTCCTCGGGTGGACGCCCGTGGAGCCCGGGGATTTCCTCCTCATCGAAGCGGGCACGGTGCATGCCATCGGCCGGGGCTTGACCCTTGTAGAGCCCCAGAAGGTGCTCCCGGGGCTGCGCGGGATCACCTACCGCTACTGGGACTGGAACCGACGCTACGACCCGGCCGGGAGGCTCGACCCGGGCGGGTCTCCGAGGGCCCTTCACGTCACCGAAGCCCTGGCCGTGACGCGCTGGGACGCCCCGCGAGGGGAGCGCTTCCTCGCGGGCGCCCGGGTGCGGGCGGGGTCGCCGTCGCTGGAGGGCCCCGCGAGGCTGGAGGCGCTGTGCGGCGAGCGCGCTGCGCTCCGGAGCGAGCACCTCCAGGTGGCGAGGCTCCACGGCACGGGGGCGCTTGAGGCGCCGCCCTGGGGGGCCCTGGTGGCGCTCACGGTGCTGGACGGCGCGGTGACCGTACGGCAGGCGCAGGGGGCGCTGGTGGTCCCTCGGGGGCGCACGGCGGCGCTGCCCGCGGCGCTGGGGGGCTACGCCTTCGAGCTAGTTGGGGCCCACGCCGTCCTGTCCGCGGTGTACTAGCAGGGCGGCCTCGCGCTCGGCCTCGCGCACGGCGCGGCGGCCGCCGAAGAACACGAAGGCGAGGCCCGTGAGCACCATGACCCCGGCGGAGCCGAGGAGCACGGGGTAGCTCCCGTCGGGCGAGGGGTGGTCCGCGGTGCGGTTGATCACCGTGAGGAGCGTGCCAAAGCCCACCCCCAGCCCGGAGAGGATCCAGCCGCTCGTGCGGATCGCGATGCCGTCCATCCCGCACAATGTAGGGCCTCCCGGGCGGCGCGCCAAGGAATCGGGAAAATGTCAATGATTACAAATGGTTACCCGTTTATCCACGGGGGACGCGGTCGGCGATGGTGCGCATCACCCCGAGCCAGGCGAGCTGCCCCGGAGTGACAAAGGGCTTGCCGCTGCACATGAGGCAAGCCGACAGGTCCCGGTCCGGGTCCGCCCACGCGATGATGTTCGTAAAGCCCACGTGCCCGAAGGCGCGCCCGGTGTTGCTGCCGTAGATGCTGAAGGTGTCCCCGCCGAGCATGAAGCCCATGCCGTAGCGCACCGGGAGCCCGAGGAAGGAGTCCATTTCCAGGTACGTCTGCTCGGCGATGGCGCGGCGCACGGTGCGGGCCTCCAGCACCCTCTCGCCCCCGAGGGCGCCCTCGCGCAGGAGCATCTCGAAGAAGCGGCAGCCCTCGTCGGCGGTGCCGATGATGTTCCCCGAGGGGACCACGCCGGTGACGTAGGGCCTTGCGTTGGACAGCTCCGCGGCCTGCACGGCCCCCACCCCGAGGGAGCGCCGCAGGAGCGCGTCCATCGGCGCGGGCGGCCGCAGCCCCGTGAAGGCGTTGACGGCCACGGAGTCCGCCAGCGCCGGGCTCACACCATAGTTGAAATGCGCAAAACCGAGGGGCTTGAGGAAGGCCTCCGCGAGCACCTCCCGCAGGCCCTTGCCGGTCACCCTGCGCACCACCTCCCCGAGGACAAAGCCCCCGGTGATGGCGTGGTAGGCCAGGCGCCGCCCGGGCACGGACACCGGCTCCGCGTCGCAGAGGAGCTCCAGGATCCGGCGCTCGTCGGCCAGGAGCTCCACGTCCACCGGGACACCTCGCAGCACGGGGATGCCCGCCCGGTGCGTCAAGAGGTGCCGCAGCGTCGCCCGGTCTTTTCCGTGGCGCCCGAACTCCGGGACGTACTCCACCACGGCGTCGTCCAGGTGCAAGAGGCCCCGCTCGTCCAGGTGGTGGATCACCATGGCCGTCACGGCCTTCGACGCGGAGAAGAAATTGAACAGCGTGGAGGGCGTGGCGAGCACCTTCGGCGCCCCCTCCGGGTCCACGGGAGAGGCGCCCTTCGCGTGGCCGAGCGCCCGGTCCAGCACCACCTTCCCGTGACGCCGCAGCGTCAGGGCCAGCGCAGGGTGAAGCCCCGTCTCGTAGAGCGTCACCACCGATGCCCAGATCGCGGCCACGGCGGCCGATGTCAGCCCCACGGCCCGGGGCTCCACCTCGGCCGTAGTGTTGGTGGTGGTCACCGCGCGGGGGTCGGCGATGTCCACGTGACGACCGGGGAGCCACCGCCGAGGCAGGAGGATCATTCACTGCATCGTGCACTGCGTGGGGGGCGCGCTCAACAAGCTTGACGCGGCGGGTGGCGGTGACCGACAAACGGTGCGCGAGGATGGATCCCAAGGAGGGCGCAGGCTGGGCGGAGGTAAAGCACGAGCGCCTCCAGGGCTTCCGCCATACACGGCTCAGCCTCCGGAGGGTGTTCTCGGAGTATGCCCAGGACCCCCCGAGGCTCCTGCAGGCGCTGGCCGAGGCGCTGGCCGAGGCGGTGGGTGGCGGGTGCGTGGCCTGGGTGGTCTCGGAGGACGGGGAGTGGCTACGGCCCGCGGGGATCCATGACCTGGACCCGGAGTTCCTGGACTTCGTGCGGGAGGTCACGGCAAAGGAGCCGGTGCGGGTGGACGCCACGCCCCTGCACCGGCAGCTCCTGGCGCGCTCGGAGCCGCTGACCCTGGACCCTGCGGCGCTGACCTCCCACCTGCGCAATTTCCGCCCCGAGGCGGAGAAGGCCCTGGACGCCGCGGGGCGCCGCACGGTCACGCTCCTGCCGATGAAGGTCGAGGGCCGCCACCTCGGGCACCTCGCGCTGGCCCACCCGGCGCAGAGCCACTACGGCCCGGAGTTCCTGGAGCACGTCCAGGAGCTGGCGGACCACGCGGCCCTGGCCGTGGAGAACGCCCGGCTCCTGGCCGAGGCCCGGCGCCAGGTGGCGCAGCTCTCGCGCGCCGAGGAGGCCACCCGCGAGGCCCAGGAGGCCCTGGTGCGCGCCCAGAAGCTGGAGGCCGCGGGGCGCCTCGCGGCGGGCCTGGCCCATGATTTCAACAACATGCTCACGGTGATCCTGTGCTGCGCGGACTCGCTCCGGCTCGGACTGCCAGGCGACCCCGAGGCCGCCGAGGACGTGGCGCGGATCCAGGGCGCTGGCCAGCGGGCCTCGGCGCTGATCCAGCAGCTCCTGGCCTTCAGCCGCCAGCGGGTGTCCCAGCCCCGGGTGGTGGACCTCCAGCAGCTCGTGAGGGACGTCCACGCCATGGCCTCCAGGCTCCTGGGCGAGAGCGTGACCGTGACGCTCCACCTCGGCGAAGACCCAAGGGAGGTCTGGGCCGACCCGCGGCACCTGGAGCAGGCCCTGGTGAACCTCCTCCTCAACGCCCGGGACGCCATGCCCTCCGGCGGGAGCCTCACGGTCTCCCTGGGCAGCGCCACCCCGGACCAGGCCCGGAGCGCCCAACACCCGGAGCTCGCTCCCGGCGCCTGGCACACGCTCTCCGTGGCGGACACCGGCGTGGGCATGGACGGCGCCACCCGCGCGCGGATCTTCGACCCCTTCTTCACCACCAAGCCCCCGGGGAGGGGCACGGGCCTGGGGCTCTCCATGGTGCACGGGATCATCCAGCAGGCCGGCGGCGCCATTGACGTCACCAGCGAGCCCGGCCAGGGCACCACCTTCGCGCTCCTCCTGCCGCCCTGCCCGGCGGCCTCTCGCCGCGACTCCGTCCGCCCCGCCGCGCTCGCCCCGGCCTCCAGCCGCGGCACCGAGACCGTCCTCCTGGTGGACGACAACCACGAGCTGCGCGCCCTCTGCCGGGTCCTCCTCCAGCGCCAGGGCTACGCCGTCCTGGAGGCGTCTAATGGAGTTGACGCAATCGCACAGAGCGCGGCCCAGGCGTCGCCTCCGGCGTTGTTGTTGACGGACGTGGTGCTCCCCGGGATGAACGGCCGGGCGCTGGCGGACCGCCTGCGGGCGTCGCACCCCGCGCTGCGGGTGCTGTACATGTCGGGCTACCAGCAGGACGTGATCGCGCACCACGGGGTGTTGGACGAGGGCATCGAGCTCCTGGAGAAGCCCTTCACGGCGGCCTCCCTGGCGCAGCGGGTGCGGCAGGTGCTGGACGGTTAGACGTTGAAGCGGAAGTGCACGACGTCCCCGTCGCGCATGACGTAGTCCTTGCCCTCGATGGCGAGCTTGCCGGCGGCGCGGCAGGCGGCCTCGGAGCCGAGGTCCACCAGGTCCTTCCAGTGGATGACCTCGGCCTTGATGAAGCCCCGCTCGAAGTCCGTGTGGATCTTGCCCGCGGCGCCGGGCGCGCGGGTGCCGCGGCGCAGCGGCCAGGCGTGGACCTCGGGCTTGCCCGCGGTGAAGAACGTCAAGAGCTCCAGCACCTGGTAGCCCGTGCGGACCACCTGGTGCAGGCCCGGCTCCGTGAGCCCGACGCTGGCCAGGAAGTCCGGGCGGTCCTCCGCGGGGAGCCCGGCGATCTCCGCCTCGATGGCGGCGCTGATGCGCACCACGGGGACGCCCCGCGCCGCGGCCAGGGCCTCCAGGGCGCGCAGGTGGGCGTTGCCGTCCCCGCGGGCGTCCGCCTCGGCCACGTTGGCGACGAAGAAGAGCGGCTTGTCCGTCAGCAGGAAGAGCTCCCGCGCCACCGCCCTGCCCTCGTCCGACAGCGGGATCGCGTGGGCCGTGCGGCCCTGGTCCATGCCGCGCTCCAGCTGCTCCAGCACCTCCACCGCGAGGCGGTCCTCGGGGCGCGCGCCCTTGGCCTGCTTGCGCGCCCGCTCCAGGCGCTTCTGCACGGTCTCCAGGTCCTTGAGGAGGAGCTCCGTCTCGATGGTCTCCACGTCCGCCGCGGGGTTCACCCGGTCGTCCACGTGGAGGATGTTGTCGTCGTCGAAGCAGCGCACCACGTGGGCGATGGCGTCCACCTCGCGGATGTGGGACAGGAACGCGTTGCCGCGGCCCTCGCCCTGGCTGGCGCCGCGCACCAGCCCCGCGATGTCTACGAAGTCCACCGTGGCCCGCACCACCTTCTCGGGCTTGTAGAGCTCCACCAGCGCGTCGAAGCGGCCGTCCGGCACCGGCGCCACGCCGATGTTCGGGTCGATGGTGCAGAACGGGAAGTTCGCCGCCTCCGCACGGGCCGTGGCGCTCACGGCGTTGAAGAGCGTGCTCTTGCCCACGTTGGGCAGCCCGACGATACCTACCTTGAGGCCCACCCCCGGGGCGCTACCACCCGTGCGACGGGAAGTCCAGCGCCGCCCGAGGCACCACCGCCTCCGCGCGGGCGACCGCGGCGCACTCGTACTCCAGGGCCTCACCGAACACGTCGTGCTCGATCACCCGCGCCTGGCGGAAGCCGCACTTCTCCAGCACCCTGCGCGAGGCCCGGTGGATCGGGAAGGTGGTCGCCTTGACCAGGCGCACCCCCTCCTGCCCGAGGGCCCAGGCCACCTGCGCGCGCACCCCCTCGGTGGCGTAGCCCTTCCCCTGGGCGTCTCGCTCCACGCCGTAGGCCACCTCCACGGTCCCGACCTCGGGCCCTCCCCCGGGCCCGCCCTCGGGGCCACCATGGAACACCACGCTGCCCACCACCCTGCGCAAGGCGCGGTCGACCATCACGCGGTCGCCCCAGAGGCGGTGGTCGGGGTTGGCCCGGATGGCCACCAGGTCCGCGCTGAACGCGCGCTCCACCAGGTCCCGGTTGGGCCACTGCCCCGGGAGACGGGCGTCCACCAGGGCCTCCGCGTCCGCGCGGCGACCGTGCAGGAACGCCTCCACCATGGCCACCGTGATCGGGACCAGCTCCAGCCGCTCGGTGTGCAGCACCGTGTCCATGACCCTCACAACATACGACCGAAAACACGCCAGGCACACTCTCTGGAGCACAATCCGACGGGCGCCCCGCCGTTGACGCACGACGTCACGATTGCCGCGGCGCGGCAACGGTGCGATGGTGCGCGCGATGAGCCCCAGGGACCGCGCGGTGGAGGTGCTCCTTCGGGTGGAGCGGGACGGGGCCTTCGCGGCGGCGGTGCTGGACGCTGCCCTGGAGCGGCCGCCGGCGCTCGCCCCGCGAGACCGGGCGCTGGCGACGGAGCTGGTGTACGGCGTCCTGCGCGCGCTCCCGGCGCTGGACGAGGCCCTGGGGCGCCACGCCCGGGACGGGGCGCGCTCGCTGGCGGCGCTGGACCCGCTGGCGCGGGCGTCGCTCAGGGTGGGGGCCTGGCAGCTCCTGGCGCTGGACCGGGTGCCCCCGTCGGCGGCGGTGAACGCCGCGGTGGCGCTGGTGCGCAGGAAGCGCTCGGCGGGCCTCGGGGGCTTCGTCAACGCCGTGCTGCGCAAGCTGGCCTCGGAGCGCCCCGAGGCGCTCCCGGAGGACGCGCGCCTGGCGCTCTTCCTGCGCGGCGTGCCCGGGGAGGTGCGCGCCTCGCTCGCGGAGGAGCTGGGCGCGGACGGCGCCGACGCGTTCCTCCGCGCGGCCCTGGGGCGCGCGCCGGCGGTGAGCCTCCGGGCCAACACCCTGCGGGGCCCGCGCGGGGCGCTCCTGGAGAGGCTCCGGGCGGAGCTCCCGGGCTGCGTGGCGCGCGAGGGAGGGCTCACGCCGTGGGCGCTCTCGGTGTCCTCCGCGGGGGACCCGTCGCGCTGCGGCGCGTACGGCGAGGGGCTCTTCTCGGTGCAGGACGAGGGCGCCCAGGCTGCCGCCCTGGCCACCGAGGCGCGGCCCGGCCAGCGCGTACTGGACGTGTGCGCCGGGCGCGGGGGCAAGACCGCGGCCCTGGCCACCATGCTCCGGGGCGAGGGGCTGCTGCATGCCGTGGACCTGCACCCGCAGAAGCTGGATCGGCTCCGGGAGGAGTGCGCCCGCGCGCTGGGGCGCGAAGGTTTCGCGGGGGCCTTCGCGGCGGACCTGACGCGGGGCCTCGGGGGGCTCGCGGCGGCGGCGCCTCGGGGTGGTTACGATGTGGTGCTGGTCGACGCCCCGTGCTCGGGCTACGGCACCGTGGCGCGGCGGCCGGACCTCTCCCTGCGGCTCCGGGACGCCGCCGGGAGGCGGGCGCTCCTGGAGACGCAGCGCGCGGTGGCGCAGCGCGCGGCGGGGCTCGTGGCCCCCGGGGGGACGTACCTCTACGCGGTGTGCACGGTGTCGCGGGAGGAGGGCGACGGGGCCCTGGAGGCGGTGCGGGCGGCGCACCCGTCGCTCCAGCCCGCGGAGGGCTCCGAGGCGCTCCCGCCGAGGCTGCGCCCCTGGCGGGTGGTGCTCACCCCGGACCAGGACGGCACCGACGGCTTCATGCTCTTCCGGCTGCGGAGGTCGGCGGGCTGAAGCCGCGAGATAAGGGACTGTGCCAAAACAGACTCTTCACGGCGACCTCACCCCCCGGCCCCCCATAGGCGTTAAGCGCCACCACGTTGTGGTGTCGTCGGGACCGATCCCCCAAAGGTGCCGTGGCGCTCGGACCTTGCGTGGTGTCGGGCGGTGGAGGCCGGGGTTCGCCAGGCTTGGGGTCCATGCGGTCGCGTCGCTCACCCCGGGCTACCGAAGGCGGTCACCGCGCCTCCGCGCGGTTGCAAGGAGTGTGGTCCGTGCGTTCCAAAGCGGCGAGGGGGTTTCCGCGCGAGGGGTGCTCTCGCGGGCGCAGCACGTGCCTCTCCAGTCCGCGTCGCCACGGCTACCCACCCCGCCTCCCCGCGAGCTCGCTCTCTGCAACCGCGCGGAGGCGCGGTGACCGCCTTCCGTAGCCCGGGGTGAGCGACGCGACCGCATGGACCCCAAGCCTGGCGAACCCCGGCCTCCACCGCCCGACACCACGCAAGGTCCGAGCGCCACGGCACCTTTGGGGGATCGGTCCCGACGACACCACAACGTAGTGGCGCTTAACGCCTATGCCCCGGCCCCCTCTCCCTGTCGGGAGATGGGGTGTAAGAGCTTGAAATCACTGGTTTTTCTCCCCCTCTCCCTGTCGGAAGAGGGGGCCGGGGGGTGAGGTCGCCGTGAATTTACCGCTCGAAGCATGCGCCGTCGATCCCGCGCTGTGCGCGCACGAGGCGCGTGGCCTCGACCCACCGCGCGGTCACCGGGTCGTGGTAGCCGCTGGCCCGGCCCAGGCCGTCCACCGCCAGGGCGTAGTAGCGGTGCTGCCGCTCCATCCAGAGCTCCCGGAGGTATTTCCCCACCATGGAGGCCAGCGCCACCGCGGGGTGCGTCGCGTCTGCGTCCACCCTCCAGGCCACGGCGCCCACCCCCGGCACCCGGTACCGTGAGCACCGCGGGCTGCGCTCCAGCTCCTGCGCCAGCGCGAAGCGCCCCGTGAGGGCGGGGAGGTAGTCCGCCCGCCCACCCACCCTGCCGCAGGTGACGTCCAGGGCGCCGCATGCGCGCGACGCCTCGGCCACCAGGTCGAGCATGCGCGAGAGGTCCACGTCGAAGCGGCTCTGCCCCCGCGCCCTGGCGGCGTTGAGCCTCCCGGCGCACACCACCGAGGCGCGGGCGTACACCCACGCCACGCCCTCGCGCTGGAGCGAGCGCGCGGCCTCCCGGTCTGTCTCCGCGGGCCCCGGACCAAAGGCCGGCAGCGCCAGCGGCGCCGAGAAGCACTGCCGCGGCGCCTCCCCGGCGGGGCACGGCGCCCGCAGGTCCTCGGCGCTCGGGTGGTGCAGCGCCGCGAGGAGCGCGTCGAAGGTCCCCGGGCGCAGCCCCCGGTGGACGTCCAGGAGCGCCAGCACCTGCGCCTCCACCGAGGCCATCGCCCCGTGGGCGCAGCGGGCCTTGCTGTCCTCGATGCGCGCCCGCCGCGCCACCGCCGCGAGGGCCTCCTCCGGGAGCCGCGTCTCCAGCGCGCACGCCGTCACCAGCAAGGGCCCGAGCCGCGGCCCGAGGCCGTTCTCGTCAAGGCCCGCAAAGCGCGTAGGGGCCGTGGGCCGGGGCGACGCCATCGGGCGCACTGTGCACGCTCCCTCCCGGGATGTCACCCGCCGCGCGCCGTGGGCGCGTTGCGGCCGCGCCGCCGATGCGCCACCATCGCGCGGTGCGCTCCCCCTCGGCCCTCCTCGCCGCCGCGGTCCTCGCGGCCTGCGCCCACAGCACCGCGGGCACCACCGCCAACGCCCCGCAGCGACCCCCGCGGAGGGTGACCGGCGACGGCTTCCGCGTCGTGGCCAACCCCGACGGCACCGGCGACGCGTACGACGCCACGGTGCTCTTCGAGCGCGCCACGGAGCAGGTCCGCGCCCACCGCTGCGAGCTCGCCATCCCCGACTACGAGCGCCTGGAGCGCGAGTTCCCGAGCGCCCGGGTGGTGTACGCCTCGGCCTTCAACCGCGGGCTCTGCCTCCAGCTCCAGCGCCGCTACCCCGACGCCCGCGAGGCCTTCCAGGCCGCCGGCCGCGCCCCCCGGGACCCGGACCTGGTGCGCGACGCGGCCCTGCGCCTCGCCGCCGTGGGAGAGGCCGCCCAGGAGCCCCGCTGGGTGCTCGAAGGCACCGACGTGCTCCTGGCCCGCCCGCGCTCCGCCAATGATTTCACCGAGCGCACCGAGGCCCTCGCCCGCCGCGCCGCGGCGCTCCTGGCCCTCGGGGACCGCGACAACGCCCGCCGCGCCGCCGAGGAGGCCGTGACCCTCGCCCCCACCCCGGAGGCCATCTCCGCCCTCGACGACGACACCTTCGCCGCCCAGGCGCGCTTCGTCCTGGCGGAGCTCACCCGCCTCCAGTCCGAGGCCGTGGCCTACCGCATCGAGGCCCCCGACGCCGAGGACGCCATCACCCGCCGGGTGCAGCTCGTCACCCACGCCCACGTCCAGTACAACGACGTGATCCGCGTCAACAACCCCGACTGGGCCGCCGCCGCGGGCTTCCGCATCGGGGCGCTCTACCGGGACCTCTACCGCGCCATCGTCGAGGCGCCGCCCCCCGCGGACTGGGGTCCCCAGGCCCGGGAGGTCTACCGCCAGCGCACCGGAGACCGCCTACGCCCGCTCGTCCAGGGCGCCCTCCGGAGCTGGGAGGCCACCCTCTCCATGGCCCGCAGGAACGGCATCCAGGCCAATGACTGGGTCCGCCAGGCCGACCGCGCCCTCGAAGAACTCCGTCAGGCCATCCTGGACCCACCTGCACCTACCCCTTGACACCCGCCCCCCCTCGGGGGTATTGCCCCCGGCCCTGGCTGTGTCGGCACGGTCCGGACGCTTGCGCGTCGATCGGTGGTGTGGTAGTGTACCCGCCCCATTGGTCGGAGCGCTGGCGTAGCTCAACGGTAGAGCAACGGTTTTGTAAACCGTAGGTTGTGGGTTCGATTCCCGTCGCCAGCTCTGTAGGGACCGCAACAGGTACACACAACGGATGAGGTGAACAACGCTGGAGGGTTGCCCGAGCGGCCAAAGGGAGCAGACTGTAAATCTGCCGGTTCACGCCTACGATGGTTCGAATCCATCACCCTCCACTGGATGAAGTGAAAAGATCGCGGGAGTAGCTCAGATGGCAGAGCGTCAGCCTTCCAAGCTGAACGTCGCGGGTTCGAACCCCGTCTCCCGCTCTTTCCAGAGTTTCCCGCCCACCTAGCTCAGTTGGCAGAGCACGTCCTTGGTAAGGACGAGGTCGTCGGTTCAATCCCGATGGTGGGCTCTTTCAAACCCCCGGTCTCCAGGGAAGGGGACCGCTTCGGAGGATCTGGGCGATGGCCAAGGAGAAGTTCAACCGCAGCAAGCCTCACGTCAACGTCGGCACCATCGGTCACATCGACCATGGGAAGACCACGCTGACGGCGGCGATCTCGTCGGTGCTGTCCAAGCGGGGCAACGGCAAGGTCAAGGCGATCTCCTACAAGGACATCGCCAAGGGCGGCATCGAG
>JACRDB010000129.1 GCA_016218725.1 Deltaproteobacteria bacterium | reverse complement strand
CTCGCGCACCCCCCGGAAAGGGGTCAAACGTCCTTCGGGAGAGCCGGATGCGAGAAATTCGCCCGTCCGGTTCGGTGGGGGGGATGGCCAGCCGGAACGCTGGCTGGCCGTCCCTACCCCGATCACGGATGCCAGCCCCCCGGCAGGGGGGCTGGCATCCGTGCACAGGCCGGCCCAACGGGCCGGTGGGCCGCACCGAGGACGGTTACTCAACGGCGCCCACCCGCGCCGAGGACGCCGTGGCACCGGTCCCTCCGCGCATCCCCTACGCCTACACGCGCATGCTCCGCGACCGCCGAGCTCCTCCCGCTCGGTGCGCAAGCGACCTCACCCCGCGCTGGCGCCGCGCCGAGCGCCCTACCGCTGGAGCTCCACATCCGTGACGAACACCACCCCGGTGAGGTGCGAGGCGTCCCCGACCTCCACCGTGAGCGCGCTGAGCGCGCGGAGGTCTACGCCCACGAAGCGCGCCAGCGGCAGGCGCACCCCGTGGAGGATGGACCACGGCGTGGTGGTGTTGGACACCAGGGTGACGGGGTACGAGGCCGGCTGGGCGCTGCTGGCAAGGGCCCTGGCGCTGGACCCGGCGCCGTCCGTGAGCGACACGGTCACCGCCTGGGCCTCCCCGGGGCGATTGGAGGCGTCCACCGCGACGGCGATGCGGAGCGAGAGGTAGCGGTAGCCCGAGGCGTCTAGCGCCCCCAGGCCGAAGCGGGCGGTGGCGCCCGGGGCCGCCCAGCGAAGCCCCAGGGCGTTACGGCGGTGGATGAAGCGGCTCCCGCAGGTGCTGAACGTGCACACCGTGGTGGCGCCGAAGCCGGTCAGCACGTTGGCCTGGCCGGTGCGGTTGACGCCCGGCGCCCCGGGGCCGAGGAGGTCGTCCACCACGCGGAAGGACCCCGCGGCGTAGGACCTCCGGAGGTCCAGCGTGCGCCCGGCGTAGGCGTGGATGCCCGGAGGGACCGGCGCCTCGCCGCGCAGGAAGGGGTCCGGCTCGCGGCTCGCGGGCGCCAGGGTCGTCGCCGTCCACGAGGACACGACGGCCTCGACGGCCGCGCGCTCCGCGGCGGCCGGCAGGAGCGGAAGGGCCGAGGTGCAGTTGTTGTCCGCCCGCGGCCAGCGGGTGTTCATGGCGTTGTGGTTGGCGCCCACCAGGTAGACCTGCACGCCCGGCGCGCTGCGGGAAGGCAGGCGGCGGTCGTAGGCGTGCATGCCCATGAGCGTAAGGACGTCGCCGTCGCAGCTCGGCAGGAGCACCAGGTACGGGATCGATGGCACCGTGGCGGCGGTGATCCCCGCCATGCAGGTGGTGCAGACCTGGTGGTCCACCGGGGCCAACGCTGTCAGGGAGGTGATCGTGACGCCGGGGACGCCCGCGGCGGGGAGGCGCTCGGCGGCCATCAGCACTGCCTCGCCGCCCCGGGAGTGCCCGACCAGCCCCGTGCGCGCGAGGTCCAGGCGACCATTGAACAACGCCCCGAAGGGACCGTCCGCGGTGGCGCTCCAGCGGGACCACTGGCGCAGGTGCTCCAGGATGATCCGGGCCCGGCCCGGGATGCAGTCGGTGACGGAGCAGCCGATGTGCTCCAGGTCCACGCTGGCCACCACGGCCCCCTGCGCCGCGAGGGTCTCGGCCAGGTAGAGCATCCCGGTCGCGGAGTTGATTCGTCCGTACCCGCTCGGACACGCGATGCGCGTGGGGAGCTGCGAGGTGCTCGCGCAGGTCTCCACCGTCGGGGACGACAGCGCGTAGCACACCGAGTGGTTCCCGTGGGCCAGGAGCACCAGCGGGAAGGGCCCCGCCGAAAGGTCCTGCGGGTGCCGCACGAAGCCCTCCAGGGGCGTCGACGAGCAGGTGCCCGCGGCGCAGTCACACGCTCCCTCGCAGGCCCCCCCCGTGCTGCGGAAGACGAGCCCGGGTACGCAGGTGGGGCCTAGCGCATACTGCGCGGGCGGCCCGAGGGAGAACACCCTCACGGGCTCCGTCGGCGGGCTCAACGCGCCGCCAGCGCCCACCGCGCGGACGCGGTAGAACGCGCCGGCCCCGGGCACCGTGTCGTTCAGGGTATACACCGTCGGCCCGAGCACCGCGAGGGTCGCCCAGGGTCCGGCCTCGGCGTCGGCGCGCTCGACCTGGTAGCTGAGCGGCTCGCCCAAGGTGGCCGGGTCCCACAGCAGGGTCACCGAGGTCTCGCCGCCCACGCCGCGGGCGGCATGCACCATGCGAAGCAGCGCCGGCGGGCCCACGCACCGACCGTTGGACACGCTGACACAGCCCGCGGTGGCGTCGCAGCGGTCGTCGGTGCACGGGTCCCGGTCGTCGCAGTCGAGGGCCGCGCCCCGGGCGCAGGCGCCCGCCCTGCATGCCTCGGCTCCGTTGCAGCGGTCCCCGTCGGCGCAAGGGGTCCCGTCCGCCACCGGCGTGGAGCGACACCCGAGGGCGCGGTCGCACGCGTCCGTGGTGCACGCCTCGCGGTCGTCGCAGGTCGGCGCCGTCCCGGGCGAGCACACCCCGGCGCGGCAGGTCTCGTCCCCGTTGCAGCGGTCCCCGTCCGGGCAGGGCGTCCCCTCCGGGGCCACGCGCTCGGAGCAGCGACCGCTCGCGCGGTCACACACCCCTGCCTCGCGGCACGGAGCTCCCGCCGTGCAGACCACCACGTCCGATCCGACGCACCGGCCGCCTCGGCACGCGTCGGTCCGGGTGCATGCGTCGCCGTCGTCACAGGTCGCGCCGTCCGGCGCGTCGGGGGTGGAGCACAGACCCGTGGCGCGGTCACAGGTGCCCTCGCGATGGCAGCCGTCCACCGGGGGACACAGCACGGGGCTGGCTCCGACGCAGGCGCCCTCCTGGCAGCTGTCCCTCCGGGTGCATGCGTTGCCGTCGTCGCAGGGGGCGCCGTCGGACACCCGCGGGGTGGTGCAGCGGCCAGTGGTGCGGTCGCAGCTCCCCGCGAGGTGACAGGGCTCCGGCGCGCCGCAGGTGACCGCGTCACACTCGCAGGCGTCGCCCACGGCGTCGCGATCGGTGTCCTGCTGGTCGCTGTTCGGGGTCCTCGGGCAGTTGTCCGCCAGGTCCGGGACGCCGTCCCGGTCGGTGTCCGCGGGCGCCTCCGGCGCGCGGTCCCGCGCCACGTCCGAGGCAGCCTCGGGAGAGCCGTCGGGTACGTCGGAGGAGCCGTCGGGCGTGGCGCCCTGGCCGTCGGGTACGTCCGAGGGTCCATCGAGCGCCTCGGGCGCGTCTCTAGCGCCGTCGCCGCGGTCCTCCCGGGCGCTGTCCAGGGCATCCTCCTGGACGTCCTCCACACGTACCGACGCGGTCTCTGCGACATCCAGGGAGGCGTCCAGGGAGCCGTCTGGGGGCGCCGGAGGGGGTGCGGGCTCGTCCCCGCAGGCGCTCAGGAGGGCCAGGAGGAGGAGGCCTCGGGGAGCGATCGCCCTCACGGCAGGCGGTCCAGGGTGCCCAGCGCCACCCTGGAGCGTTCGTCGTCGCCGTACTGAACGAACACCGGCGCGCCGAGCGGCAGGAGGGCGCGGTCCGCGACCACGAAGCGCAGCGTGCCGTGGCCGTCGTTCTCGTGGGTGGCGAAGAACAACGGACCCACATGGAGCGCGGGGTCCAGGGCCCTCACGGGCCAGTCATGGCCGACGGCCTCCAGCGCGAGCGGCGCCGTGCTCTGGACCTCCCGGCCGTGGCCGTCCTCGCCCAGGGGGGCCGTGGACCGCGTCAATGCCACGACCCGGAGGCGAACCTGCGTCGCTCCGGGCGTCGCCGGGGTCGGTGGCAGCGGGGCCTGACACCCCAGCGCGAGCAGCCCGAAGAGGATCGTCCAACGGGGCGCCGGGTGGTCTGGCATCAACGCAGAGTATGCCACGGCCCCGCGCGCGCTGCTCCCCGGAAGCCCTCCGCGAGCGCCCTTGTGCCGCGCCGCGCGGCCTTGACCGCGCCCCCGGCGCGGGGTGATGCTCCCGCGGTGGCGACGCTGGCGCTGGAGCCCGGGCAGGTCATCGACCGGGAGTACAAGGTCGACCGGCTGTTGTCCCAGGGCGGCATGGGGGCGGTGTATGTGTGCGAGCACCTGACCACCGGGAAGAAGCGCGCCCTCAAGGTGATGCTCCCGAACCTGGTGAAGGACCCCGCCAGCCGCGAGCGCTTCGAGCGCGAGGCCCGCATCGGCGCCCGCATCGAGAGCGACAACGTGGTGGACGTGGTGGACGCCGGGGTGGACGAGGCCACGGGGCTCCCGTTCCTGGTGATGGAGCTCCTGGACGGGACGGACCTGGACGGCGTGCTGGAGAAGCACGGCAAGGTCCCCGCGGAGGCCGTGGCGGACATCTGCGGCCAGCTCTGCGACGCCCTCGGGCGGGGCCACGCCATCGGGGTGGTGCACTCGGACCTCAAGCCCGAGAACGTGTTCCTGGAGAAGCCCCGGCGCCGCGGGATCGCCTTCACGGTGAAGGTGATGGACTTCGGCATCGCCAAGCTGGTGGCCGACGGGCAGCGCGAGGCGCGGGTGACCACCCCCATCGGGTCACCCCTCTGGATGGCCCCGGAGCAGACCCAACGCGGCGCGGCGATCACCCCCAGCACGGACGTCTGGGCCCTCGGGCTCATGGTCTACCGCATGCTCACCGGGGTGTCGTACTGGAAGGGCGCCAACGCCACGCAGGAGCACTTCAACCTCGGGAACCTCGTGCTGGAGGTGGTGGTGCAGCCGCTGGCGCCCGCGTCGCAGCGCGCGCAGGAGCAAGGCGTCGCGAGCTTCCTCCCGCCGGGCTTCGACGCCTGGTTCGAGCGCTGCGTGGTGCGCGAGCAGGACCGGCGCTTCCCGGACGCGCAGAAGGCCTTCGACGCGCTGGAGCCCGTGCTCAAGCCCGCCCAGGGCGCCGCGGCGCGCGCCCCGCCCGCCATCACCCCCGCGGCGCCCGCGGCGCCTCCTCCAGCGCTGCCCACCGCCAGGCCGCCCCTGCCCGCGCCTCCGCCCGCGCACCTGCCGACGCAGGTGGCCCCCGGCCCCGCGTGGCAACCGGCCCCGCCGACGAGCTGGCAGGGCGTCGGCTCCGGGCCCGTGGCGCCCTCTCCCCAGGCGGCCGCGGCGGTGAAGCCTGGCTGGGCCACCGGCGGGCAGCAGGTGCGCTGGCCGACCCTCGGGCAGCGGGTCTATGCGTCGGTGCAGGGCGGAGCCTTCCAGCTCGCCACGGTGCTCGAGGTCAACACCGTCACCGCCATGATCCGGATCCGGCTCGACTCCGGCGGCGAGGGGTGGGTCCCCGCGGCGCACCTGCGCGCGGGCTTCTAACCCTCCAGGGTAGGTGCTCGGGTATACACGGTGTATACCTTCTTGCCGTTGGTTCGCTCGCCACACGAGCTCGCGGGACAACCCCCACGGTGCGCCGCGGCTCGCGCGGGTCGCTCTGGCACGGAACGTGGATCGTCGCTGGACCACGATGAATCCACGAGGCGCCACCGAAGGGAAGTTGTGCCACGCTGCGCCGGAGCGGGCGGCGTGGCCACACCCGTGGGGCTCAAGGAGAGGTACGGCCATGAAGCGATGGACAGGCTGGGTCTGGGCGGTCGGGGTCGCGCTCCTCGCGGGCTGCGGCGCGACGGTGTCCCCGGGAGGGGGCGCTGACGGGGGCGCTGACACCGCAGCGGACACCACCGTGGATGGCGCCGTGGACACCGCGCCCGGGGTGTGCACCATGCCCGGCGGGTGGACCTGCCCGGTGGGGAGGAGCTGCCCCTCGCCGGACGGGTGCAACACTTGCGCGTGTGGGCCCGACGGCAACGTCGCGTGCACGCTCCGGGGCTGCGTGGACGCCGGCCCGCCGGTGGACGTGTCCCCGCCAGGCTGCGCCCTCCCCCGGGGAGGGGTGTGCGCCCGGGGCGCCACCTGCCCCGCGGGCGACGGGTGCAATACCTGCACTTGTGACGCCGGCGGGAGCCTGGCCTGTACGCGCCTGGCGTGTATCCCCGACGGCGGCACGCGCCCCTGCCGCAGCTTCGCGGACTGCGGCCGCGGCGAGGAGTGCGCGGGGCCCCCGGGCTGCGGGACGCCCTGGAGCTGCCGACCTTCGATGGGCTGCACGCCCGACATCGCCCTCTTCTGCGGGTGTGATGGGGTGACCTTCGAGGGCAGCTCGTCGTGCCCGGGGAGGCCCTACCAGCACACCGGGCGTTGCTCCGGGACCAGCACCGGGTGCGTCCTGCGCGACGGCCGCACCTGCCCCCCGGGCGCCACCTGCCCCGCCGGCGACGGCTGCAACGATTGCACCTGCAGCACCTCCGGCGAGCTCCGCTGCACCATGCGCCCGTGCCTGCCGCCCCGTACATGCACCTCCACCAGCGACTGCACCGACGGCCGCGAGTGCATCGGCCCGGAGGGCTGCGCCGTGCCCTGGACCTGCCAGCCCGCCCTCGGCCGCCCCTGCACCGACGACCTGGCGGCCTTCTGCGGCTGCGACGGACGCACCCTCACCGGCAGCTCCACCTGCCCGCCGGGGCCCTTCGCTCACCGCGGCGCCTGCCGCGGCGACGGCGGCGTCCCGCCGGGGTGAAAACCGAAGGATACACGGTGTATACACCGTGGCGCTCAGCCATTGACCGCGCGCAGGAGGCTCTGGGCCACGGCCTCCGGGGCGTCCACCTGGACCCAGTGACCGGCCTCGGGGAAGAGCTCCAGGGTCACCCTCCCGGGGTGCTCCGAGGCCAGCGAGCGCACCCTGGAGCGGTCGGCCTCGGAGAGCGCCCCGGAGCGCCCCCCGGCGAGGAAATGCACCCGCAGCGCGCCGGGTGGAGGGTCGATGACGCCCCAGAGGTCCGTGGGGAAATAATCCGCCAGCATGGCCTCGATCCGGGGTACCTGCACCACCAGGCTGAGGCCGCCCTCCAGGGGTCCGAGGTTCATCGCGAGCCACTGGCCGAGGGCCCCGCCGAAGCCCCGCGAGGCCAGCGCCGCGAGGAAGGCCTCGCGACTGGCGAAGCGCTCGCCCTGGACGGCCTTGAGGGCCCCGAGGACCTCGAGCACCAGGGCGCTCCCGGCGGGGTCCGTCCGGGCCCCGGGGGAGGCGTCCACCAGCACCAGGCGCTCCACCAGGGAGGCGTCCCGACGCAAGAGCGCGAGCGCCGCCTTGGCGCCGTAGGAGTGCCCCACGGCCAGGTGGAAGCGCCCGCCGTGGCGCGCGGCCAGGAGCGCCAGGTCCTCGGCGACGGCGTCGAGCGTGTGCGGGGCAGGAGCGCCCTGCGAGCGCCCGTGGTTGCGCAGGTCCGGCAGCACCGCCCCGAGGTCCGGCCGGGCCTGCACCAGCCTCCGCGCGAAGACCCTCCAGTTGGCGCGGGTCCCGAGGATCCCATGGAGGAAGAGCGCCCAGCGCGAGGGGGTCCCCCCGGGCGCGGTGATGGTGTCAAGAGAGAGCTCCACGGCGCCGGGGACTCTGGTGGCTCCCGGGCCCCGGCGCAACGGGGGGCTTGACGGGCGCGCCCCCGGGACGATGATCCGCGCGGAAGGAGAGACCACCATGAAGCTCTATTTCGCGCCCGGGGCGTGCTCGTTCTCGCCGCACCTCGCGCTCCGCGAGGCCGGGCTGGAGTTCACCCTCATCCGGGTGGACCTCGGGACCAAGACCACCCACGAAGGGGACGATTTCACCAGGGTGAACCCCAAGGGCCAGGTGCCCGCCCTGGTCCTGGACGACGGCGCCGTGCTCACCGAGGGCCCGGCCATCGTGCAGTATGTGGCCGATCAAGCGCCGGACAAGCACCTCGCGCCGCCCAACGGGACCTTCGCGCGGTACCAGCTCCAGGAGTGGCTCAACTACATCTCCACGGAGCTGCACAAGACCTTCGGGCCGCTCTTCTCCAAGGGCACCACGGAAGAGACCCGGGAGAGTATAAAGGCCGTCCTGGCAAGGCGCTTCGCGTGGGTGGCCGGGCAGCTCGAGGGGCGCGAGTTCCTCCTCGGGGAGCGCTACACCGTGGCCGACGGGTACCTCTACACCATGCTGTCCTGGGCGCGCTTCGTGGGCCTGGACCTCTCCGCCCACCCGAGGCTCGGGGAGTACTTCGCCCGGATCAAGGCCCGCCCCTCGGTGGCCGCTGCCATCGCCGCGGAGAACGCCCTGCGCGCCAAGGTCTAGCGCGGCCCTACGCCTCGGCGCTCGGGACGCGCATCGGGACCTCCTCCGGGCCAGAGGGCTCGGCGCCCGTCTGCGACGTGCGGCGGTGCACCTCGTCGCTGTCGATCCGCAGCCACGCGCTGGAGGCCGCGTCCCACGCCTCGATCTCGCCCGTGCCGATGTCGTAGTACCACCCGTGCAGGCGCACGGCCCCGCTGGCCAGTCGCTCTTTCACCATGGGGTAGGTCTCCAGGTGCTCGAGCTGGAGCACCACGTTGGCC
The DNA here is from genome assembly GCA_016218725.1 of Deltaproteobacteria bacterium. GTDB lineage: Bacteria > Myxococcota_A > Polyangia > Polyangiales > JACRDB01. Next base: position 16,335 of record JACRDB010000129.1, on the reverse strand, counting down.
CGCGCCACGTCCGCCGCCGTCGCGTCCGGGCCCAGCCGAGCCTTGAGGCCCTCGGCGCTCTCGAGCCATTTGTGCACCGAGGGCAATTCCCGCGCGCCGTCCTTGAGCATCGCGCTCATGGCCCCGCAGCCCGAGTGCCCGCAGACCACCACCTCGGTCACCTTCAGCGCCGCCAGGGCGAACTCCAGCGCGGCGCCCTCGGCGGGCGTCTCGTCCGGGCCGTGGGCCGGGATGATGTTCCCCACGTTGCGCACCAGGAAGAGCTCTCCGGGGTCCGTGGAGGTCACCAGGTTCGGCACGATCCTGCTGTCGCTGCACGTGATGAACAGCGTGTGCGGGTCCTGGGCCTCCGCCAGGCGCCCGAAGAGCGGCTGGTACCGATCGAAGTCCATCCGCCGGAAGCGCTCCGCCCCGGAGCGCAGCCGGTCGATCGCCGTGGTGCGCTTCTCCGGGTCCAGGAGCGCGTGGAGCTCCAGCTCCGACGAGGCCATGCGCTCGGCCATGCGCCCGCTCTGGTCGGCGTTCACCAGGCGCTTGCGCACCAGGGCCGAGGGCTCCAGGATCGCCACCGCGGTCCCGCGGGCCTCCAGGGACGTCACGAGCTGCGTCACGAGCTCCGCGCCGGTCACGTCCATCGCGCTCACCTCCGAGGCGTCGATCACCACACCGCGGAGGGTGTCCTGCTTGAGGAGCGCCTCCCGCGCCTTGCCGAAGGTCGCCTGGGACAGGAAGGTCACGGCCCCGCGGAGGGCCAGCCGCGCGGGCCCGTGGGCGCTCATGTGGAGCTCGGTCTCCACGCGCCCCAGGCGCACCGCGGCCACCAGGAACGCGAGCAGCAGCCCCGCCTGGACGCCCGCGATCAGGTCCCCCACCACGATCACCGCGAAGGTCACCGCGTAGATCGTCGCCTCGGAGCGGGACACCCTCCAGAGGAGCTTGAAGTGCCTCGGGTCCAGCATCCTCAGGGCCACCGAGAGCAGCACCCCCGCCAGCGCCGCCATCGGGATCTTCGACAGCAACGGCGCGAAGACGAACACCACCGCCACCAGCACCAGGGAGTGGATGATGGACGCCCGCCGGGTCTTGGCCCCCGCCTGCACGTTGAGCGCCGAGCGGGCGATCACCCCGGTAACGGGGATCCCACCGAAGAGCGCCACGGCCACGTTGCCGAGCCCCTGGCCGATGAGCTCCTGGTCCGGGTCGTGGCGCTCGCCCTTGGCGATCTTGTCCACCGCCGTGGACGACAGCAGCGTCTCCAGCGACGCCAGCGCGTACACGATCAGCACGGAGTTGCTCAGGCGCCCGAGGCCCTCGGACGGAAACGTCGGCAGGTGCGGCATCGGGAGCGACCGGGGGATCGCCCCGAGGGACGGGGCGTCCAGGCGCAGGAGCACTACCAGCGCCGTGGGCACCAGCACCGCCACCAGGGGTCCGGGCACCTTCGGCAGGAGCTTCGGGGTGAAGAGGCACAGCGCCAGAGACAGCATGCTCAGCCCCAGGGCCACCGGGTGCGTCGCGTGGAGGAGCGCCCCCACGTGCGTCAACACGCCGAAGATGTGCGACTGGTCCGGCGGCGGGAGCCCGAAGGCCCGCGGGAGCTGCCCCACCAGGATGATCGCGCCGATGCCCGCGGTGAAGCCCTCGATCACCGGTACGGGCACGTAGCGGATGAGCCTCCCGAGGCTCAGGACCCCCGTGAGCACCTGCAGGAGCCCGCTCCCCAGGCCCACCACCAGGAGCCCCCCGAGCCCGTGCTCCTGCACCACCGCCGCGATCAGCACCGCCATCGCCGCCGCGGGGCCCGACACCGACAAGGGCGTGCCGCCGAAGAGCCCACAAACGATCCCCGCCACGATGCCCGTCACCAGGCCCACGGCGGGCTGCACGCCCGACGCCAGCGCGATCGCCAGGGACAAGGGCACCGCCACGCAGGCCACGGTGAGCCCGGCCACCGCGTCGTCCACCAGGTGCCTCCGGGTGAAGAGCGCCCGCCAGCTCGCGACGAGCTCCCGGAGCCCGAGGTCATACCGGATGGAAGAAGACCCCCCAAGCACCGTATCAGGCATGGACTCTCCGCGCTGTCGTGGTGTGGCAACTCGCCGCATCCCCCGTGTCGGGCTGCCCCGAGGGGAGTCGGAAGCTGTGACTCCCAGAGCCCCGCGTCAAGCCCCGCGGTGGGGCTGGCTGCCGCGGCGCTGGGCCTCGGGCTCGCGGTGCGGTAGGCTCCGAGCGTGGTCTCGCCCGCCGCGCCGGTGGTGTATCTGACGGACGTCGAAGGCCGCTGGGACAAGCTCCTGGACTTCCTGGAGGGCAACCCCTGGGTGACGCTCGCCGAGGGCGACCGGCTCGCGCTCCACCCGGATGCGGTGCTGGTCTTCGGCGGCGACGCCGTGGACCGCGGCCCCGACGGGCGGCGCTTTCTGCGCGCGCTGGTGGACGTGAAGCTGCGGCACCCGTCGCGGGTGGTGCTCCTGGCGGGCAACCGGGACATCAACAAGCTCAGGCTCCCGCGCGAGCTCCGAGGTCACCCCCCGGAGAAGATGCCCCCGGAGGTGCGCGAGCGCCCCGTGACCGAGCAGCTCCCGTGGATCCTGGAGCACACCATGGGCGCGAAGGAGGCCTTCGCCCACCGCCGCGCGGAGCTCTCAAGGGAGCACCCGGCGCCCGACGACCAGCGCGTGGTGGACAGCTTCCTGGAGGACGTGGCCCCGGGCGGGGCCGTGCTGGCGTACCTGCGCCTCGCGCAGCTCGGGTGGCGCCACGGAGAGACGCTCTTCCTCCACGGCGGCGTCACCGACGAGAACCACGGGGTCGTGCCGGGGAGCGACCTGCGAGCGCCAGACGTGGACGCCTGGGTGCGCGCCCTCAATGACTTCTACGGCGCGCACCTCGGGGCGTACTGCGACGCGCGCACGGACGCCGAGGGCCGCGGGGCCTGGGAGCCCCTGGTGGCCTACCAGGCCCCGCTGCCGGGGACCAAGATCAACCAGCGCAGCGTGGTGTACGCCCGGCTCTCGCTGGACAACGCCCCGAGGGTGCCCTCGCAGGCGGTCACCGCGTGGCTGCGCGCCTCGGGCGTGCGGAGGGTGCTCCTGGGCCACACCCCGAGCGGCGAGTTCCCGTCGGTGCTCCGGCGCGACGGCGTGGAGTTCGTCCAGGCCGACACGTCCTACGCGAGGCCCGAGCGCGGCCCCAGGGTCACCCTCCAGGGGCCCTGCCTCACCGTCGAGGGCCACGCCACCCAGGGCATGGACACGGCTCCCTCGGTGGTGCGCTTCAGCACCCGCAGCGACGACCCGGACGAGCTCGTCGGCCGCTGGGACCCCCAGAGCGGCCACCTGGTCAAGGGCCGCCTCGCCACGGGCGACTACGTGCTCTTCCGCTGGTGTGAGGGCTTCGCCTCGGAGCAGCTCCGCGTCACCGAGGAGGCCCTCCGCGCGCGCGCGCTGGAGCCCCCGCCCACCACGGGGTGAACGTCACTGCTTGCGTAGCAAGATGCAGGTCGCCCGGAACTCCCTCCAGGCCCAAGGGACCAGCCACTCCCGGAGCGTCGCGCCCCGCTCCCCGGAGCCCCCCTCCGCCGGGGGCGTCCTCCCCGCTGTGGACCAGACCATCCGCCCCACCTTGCCCGCGAGCCGCCAGCCATTCCGGTCCAGCAGTCCCCACACCGTCCCACAGTTCACGACATCTTCGCGGGTGCGGGTGGTGCCCGGGAAGAGCTGGGCCAGGTCGTCGGGGGAGGGGCGAAAGCCCGTATCCAAGGGGTCCGGGTGGTACGGAAAGGCCCTTGGTACCGAAAGGACAAGGTAACCACCGGGGGGCACCAGCGCCACCATGCGAGCGCACAAAGCGTCCCGGGCGGCGACGGGCACATGCTCCAGCACGTTGGAGCAGAACACCGACCGGGGGGCCAGGGCGGAGACCTTCTCCCAACACGCAGGGTCGTTGAGGTCCCCCACGAGGTCCACGCCGTCGGCGGCCTTGAGGTCCTGGTGCACCACCCTGCCGCCGCGGAGGGACAGGGGCTTGAAGATCTCCTCGTGGATCCAGGGCTGGGCCTCCTCCCTAAGAGCCCGGGTGGAGCTGCCTACGTTCACCATCGGGAAGAGGTCCCCGTCGGGGATCACCGCGAGGGCGCGTCCGAGCCAGCGGGCTTCGTTCTTCAACATCGCGACGGGCGGGTATACACAACCCCCCGCTGCCCGTCTTGGACCCGACGCCCGACCCCGCCCCGCGCCCCGCGCGCTTCGAGCTCCTCCGGGCCTGGTGGCGCGGAGCGCCCGGCGTCGCGCTGCGCTGGGCCTTCGCCGTGCTACCCTTCCTTTGGCTCGGGCAGAGGGTCTCCTGGAGGACCCTCGGGGCGCGCGTCCTGGAGGTGGGTCTCGCGCCGCTGGCGCACTGCGCCTTCTGGATCCTCGCGGCCTTCGCCGTGGCCGCCCTGCGCTGGGGCAGGCTCCTGCGGGCCTACGCCCGCCCCGGGGCCGAGCGCCCGCCCTTCCTCACGCTGTACCGCCACGTGCTCGTGGCGCAGTACTACGCGCTCCTGCCGTCGGGCATGGTGGGGGACGTGGTCCGCGGGGCCCGCGTGGCCTCGTGCCTCCCGTCGCTGGCCACCAGCTACCTGGTGCTCCTCCTCGATCGCCTCGCGGCGCTCCTGGGCCTCGCGCTCCTGGCCTCCGCGGCGGCCCTGGCGCTCCCTCCGGTGGGCTCCCTCGGTGGGCTCCTCCGGGTGGCCCTGCCGGCCATCGCGGCCCCGGTGCTCGCGCTCTTCGTGCTGCCCACCTTCCTGCGTCGCAACGGCCTGGAGGCCCGCGCGGCGGCGCTGCCCTGGGTGGGCCGTCACCTCCAGCGGCTCCCGGCCGCCGAGGGCTACGGCACGCTCGTCGAGGCCACGGCGTGCTCCGTGGGGGCCCAGCTCTGCGCCATCGCCTCGGTGGCCGCGCTCCTCGGTCCCATCGCCCAGCGCGGCCCCTGGGCCACCGTCACCGACGCCCTGAGGGTGGTCCCCGCGATCATCCTGGCGACGTTCATCCCGCTCACGCCCGCGGCCCTCGGCCAGCGGGAGCTGTTCTTCGTGACCTTCTACGGGATGGTGGGCGTGGGCGCGCCGGAGGCCCTTGCAGGGTCTCTCCTGCACTTCGGCACGCTGGTGCTGGTGAGCCTCCTCGGGCTCCCGGTGCTCCTCTGGGAGCGCCACAACACCACTCCCTGATCGACAAAAAGAGTGGGCCCATGCACGCTCCCGCCGTGAGCGAAGGCACCCCCGGACCGGAGACCCGCGCGGCCTGGAGGAGCGCCCTCTTGCAGTGCGAGCGCCAGGCCCTGGAAGACCTCGCGGTCACGGCCTCCGCGGAGGTGCTCCTGGTGCGCCACGGCACGCCCGGAGAGGGCTGGGACCACCTGGACGCCCTGGCCCGCGAGGCCTCGCAGGCGGGCTTCGTACTGGCCCAGGTGTCCCTCCTCGGGGAGCGGGCGTTTGACACCCTGGACGCCCTGGTGAGGGTGAGCGCCCGGAGCCTCCAGGCGCCGGAGAATCCCTTGAAGTCTCGCGGGATTACGGCCCTCCTTGACACCTTCGCGGCGAGGCACCGCGGGGACGCCCCGGCGCGCTTCGAGGCCGCCTGTGGCGAGCAGGGCAGCGCCGGGGACCTCTTCCTCCTGGCGAGGGAGTACCTCCAGGCGGGCAAGCGCCCAAGGAGAGAGGCCCTGCGCATCGAGGCCTGGCTCGCGGGCACCGAGGTGGATCGAGAGGACGGCGTGGCCCTCGCGGCGCTCTCGCCCCGCACGGCCCGGAGGGCCCTCGGGGAGCTCACGCGCCTGGTGAGGGCCCTCGGGTGGCGCGGGACGGCGCTCTTCCTTTCGGGTGGGGACGTGCTCTCGCGGCTCCCTCCGGGCCGCCGGGACGACGCCCTGACGGTGCTCCGGGAGCTCGTAGACAACGCCGACGGGGGCCGCGGGCTGGTGGCCGCCCAGCTCGTGATCGCTGGCACCGCCGCGCTCTTCGAGGGTCCTCGGAGCCTCCAGTCCCTGCGCCCGCTGGCCATGAGGGTGCTGCCTCCACCCGACGCGCCCCGAGCGCTGCCTCCGCCGCACCGCCCCTGGGTGGACCTGACGGTCCCCGAGGGCTGGACTCCGCGGGACAAGCCCCCCGCGGTGCGGGCGCCTTCGCCCGGGGTGTCCATAGCGCTTCGGGCGCTCCTTCGCGGGGCCCAGGGCCTGCCGCCCTCGGAGGCCGTGGGCTCCATGAGCGTCGGCCATGAGAAGATTGATGCCACGATCTCGCGGTTGTTTGATCACAGCGCGATGGAGAGCTCGGTGTTCGCGCTCCTGGTGGGGGCGTACGGGACGGGCAAGAGCCACCTCCTGACGCACCTGACGGCGCGCGCCCTGGCGGACCGAAGGCCCGTCCTGCGCTTGTCCCTGGAGCGCCTGGACGCGGACCTGGGCAACCCCCAGAGGCACCTGCGGAGGCTCCTGGAGCAGGCCGTGCTGCCGCTCCCCGGGGCGCCGTCGATGCTGGACCACCTGGTGGCCTGGACGCGCTCACGAGAGGGCCTGGACCGGGTGTTGTCCGTGGTGAGGGAGCTCTCCTCGGGCGCCGGGGACGCGGCCCCCGCGGCCAGGAAGCTCCTCTCGCAGGTGGCCCGCGGGAAGAACAACGGGGCGGTGCTGGAGAGCTTCCTCGGGGCCCAGGAGCTCACCACGCGGGCGTCGGCGCCGAACTACCGCCAGGACGCCTACCACCGGCTGCTCCTCTGGCTGTCGCTGCTGGTGAAGCTCGACAAGACCCGAGGGCCCGTGCTGGTGATCGACGAGGCCGAGAACCTCTACCGGGGCGGGACCACGCGGGCGGAGCGCCGCACGGCGCTGCGGTCGCTGTCGTTCTACTGTGGTGGCACGCTCCCGGAGGCGTGCGTGGTGCTGGCCATCACGCCGGACGCGCTGGAGGAGCTGCGGCGCGAGGCCACGGAGCTGCTGGCGGACGTGGCCGAGCAGCGCACGGTGCTGGCCTGGGAGGACGCGTCGATGCTCCAACGGAGGCTCACCACGCTGAAGCCCATCGAGGTGCCGGCGCTGACGGCGGACCAGCGGGTGGTGCTGGCGTACCGGCTCCAGGCGGCCCACGCCGAGGCCCGAGGGGTGCGCGCGGACGGCCGCTGGGCCTCCTACGTGGCGGACCTGGTCGAGGAGGACATCCCCCCGAGGGAGTTCGTCCGGAGGATGGTCGATCGGTTGGAGGGCGCCTGGTGGCGCGGGTGAAGACACGGTCTAGCGCGCGAGCGCCTTCTTGCGCTCCGTGAAGGAGGCCTTGAGGAGCGCCCGGAGCGGCGGTCGCTCTGCCTCGTCGATGGAGCGGACCTTCACGTGGCGCATCTTCGCGCCGGTCCCTTCGAGGAGCCCCCTGGGGTCGGGGAGGGCGGCGCCCTGGTAGAAGCCGACGTTGACCCAACCGTCGTGGGGCTGGAGGTAGGCGTAGCCCTCGGTCATCTTCCTGGGGCCAAGGCCGTAGGTGGCCGCGCGGTCGCCGAGCCGCACCACCTCGCAGGCGCTCGGGTGGAGCTCGAGGATGACCTCGCGCAGGCGCTTCATCGTGGGCTGCTGTGAGGTGTTGGTGGTATTGAGCAGATCGTCAAAGGTCCCGAGCCTGGCCTCTGTCATGGGGGTCCTCCTGGGTCGCAGTGTACGTCACCGCCCTCACGGCTCCCGCCCACGCGCCCGGAGCGCCCACCCGAGCGCCACGGCCAGGAGCAGCGCCCCGACGAGCCTCGCCGCCACCAGGGCCGGGCTCCCCGCGCGGGCATCCCGGAGCTGCACCCCGAGGAGCCCCGTGGCCGCGGACACCGCCAGGGCGCCCAGGTTGAGCGCGCCGCCCACCGCGGTCACCGCCAACAAGCCCCTCGGTGGCTCCCGGGGCGCGAGCGCCCACACCGCCAGGCCCAACAACCACGCATGCACCGCGAAGCGCCCCACCGCGAGCGGCATCCCCGTGACGTGCCACGGCGAGCTCGGCGCCTGCAGCGCCAGGAACTCCCACCCGTGCCCCGCCGCACCGGCTACCAGGAACACCCCCGCCAGCGCGCGAAACCCCCTCAAGGGCTCTCCCCGGCCATGGTGAGGTAGCGCCGCGCCTCGGCGTTGTCGGGCTCCCGGGCCAGCACCAGCCTCCACGCCCGCAGCGCCTCCGCCCGCCTCCCCGAGCGCATCAGCGCCAGCCCCAGGAGGTTCCTCGCCCGAACACCCCCCTGGCCCGCCGCGATGGCGTCCTCGGCCAGCGACGCCGCGCGCTCGTGCTGCCCCGCCTCCAGCGCCGCCCTGGCTTGCTGGTACAAGCTCACGGGCCTCCCGTGGGCCCCCACCCCCGCGTCCCTCGGAGCTTCCACCGCCGTCACGACATCCACCGTGGATGTGGGTGAAGGTGGGAGAATAAGCGCTGGTGTAGGCAAGGGTGGGGAAGCGATCCTCGGCGGACGTTCGGTGACCGCGTCGGCGCTTGGGGGTGGGGACGAGGCGACGGGCCTCGGGGTGGGCTGCGTCGGGCCGCTGCGGGGCAGGGCGAGGAGCCCGAGGACCCCAAGGCTCAGGAGCCCCATTCCCGCGTAGAGCACCGTCGGGTGCCCTCGGCGCAGGGGAGGCGCCGGGGGGACCGCCGGGCCTGCGGCCAGGGTCTCCGTGGGGGTCTCGGGCCGCAGGGACCCGACGCGCTCCAAAGTGTCGGCCACCGTCAGGGCCGAGGACGGGCGGCCCTCGGGCTCCTTCTTCAAGCACTGGAGGATCAGGCGCTCCAGCGCCGGGGGGATGTTCGCGTCGGGGGCCTTCACCCGCGGAGGGACGGGCTCCTCGACGAGCTGCCTGGCGAGCATCTCCACCAGGGTCCCGGGCGCCACCAGGGGCTCGCCGGTGACGCACTCGTAGAGCATGACCCCGAGGGCGTAGAGGTCCGTGCGGGCGTCCACGGGCTGCCCTCGGGCCTGCTCCGGGGCCATGTACCCCGGCGAGCCGAAGATCTCTCCAGCGCGCGTCTCCGCCGCGCGTTGCGGGCCCAGGAGCTCCGCGTTGGTGGTCTTGGCGATGCCGAAGTCCAGCACCTTCACCGCCCCGTCGCGCGTCAGGAAGACGTTCTCGGGCTTGATGTCCCGGTGCACAAGCCCCACCGCGTGGGCCGCGGCCAGGCCCCGGGCCACGCTGGCGCCCACGCGGCAGCTCTCCCGCAGCGTCAAGCGCTGCTCCCGCTCCAGCCGGTCCCGGAGCGTCTCCCCGAGGAGGCGCTCCATCGCGTAGAAGAGCCTGCCGTCGTCGGTCTCGCCGCAGTCGTACACCTGCACGAGGTTCGGGTGCGCCAGGGCGGCGATGGCCCGGGCCTCCATCCGGAAGCGCTGCACCACCGCCGCGTCGTTGGAGCGATCACTGTACAGGAGCTTGAGCGCCACCGGGCGCGCCAGGTCAATGTGCTCCGCGGCGTACACCTCGCCCATGCCGCCCGCGCCGAGGCGCGCGCCGATGCGGTACCGCGTCCCGCGGATGATGTTCGCGCCCGTGCTCCCCGGCAGGGGCTCCGTGGTCGCCGTGCGCAGCGTCCCCGAGGGCCTCCGAGGCACCCTCGGGCGGAGGTTCTTCGCCCTCGCCACCAGGTCCTTCACCCGGCCCTTCTCGGCCTCGCGCTCGCCAGGGAAGAGCTCCGTCAGCGGGAGCGAGAGCACCTCGCGGTCCGTGCGCCAGCCCTCGCGGTGGCACAGCGTCACCAGCTCCCTGCGCGCGGCGCTCGCGTCCGGAAAGCGCTCCGAGGGCTTGAACGCCGTGAGGCGTTGGAGCCACGCGTCCAGCGCCGCGGGGGCGTCCGGGCAGTGCCCGAGGAGCGACGGGACTGCCAGCCTCCCCGAGGCCAGCTCGGCCATGTGCTCCTGGTGGGACAGCGTCGCAAAATCCCTCCCCGTGGCCATCTCCCACGCCACCACGCCGAGCGCGAAGAGGTCGCTCCGGGCGTCCACCAGCTCGCCTCGGGCCTGCTCCGGGGACATGTACCCGGGCTTGCCGTACACCAGCCCGTGGGCGGTCTGCACGCTCCTCCCCGCGGCGTGGGCGGTGCCAAAATCCAGCACCTTCACGTCCCCCTCCCAGGACAGCCGAAGATTCTGCGGCGACAGGTCCCGGTGCACCAGCTCCAGCGGCGTGCCATCGAGCCGCTGGGCGCGGTGCGCGAACGCCATCCCCTCCAGGGATTGCAACAATACGCTCCCGAGCATCGCCCAGGGGCAGCGCAGCCCCTTGGTCGCGAGGGCCTCCAGCGTGGTGTCCAGGTCCACGCCGGCGACGTGCTCCAGCACCAGGAACGGCACCTCGGCCTCGACGCCCACCTCGAGCACCTGGGCGATGTTCGGGTGCGTGAGCGCGCAGAGCACCCGGGCCTCGTCCAGGAAGCGCTCGCGGAAGGCCGGGTCGTGGGCCAGGTCCGCGCGCACGGTCTTGAGCACGCAGAGCCTCTGGGCGTCGGACAGGGCCCCCACGAGGCCCAGGAACACCTCCCCCATGCCCCCCTGGGCCAGGGGCCCGAGCACCGTGAAGCGCCCCCAGAGGCAGGGCCACGGGCCGCTCGGGAGCAGCCCCTCCCCGGACGCAGGGCCTCCAGGGGCGGGCTCCGGGTCCACCGCCACTCGGCCTACCGCGGGCGCAGCGCCAGCGAGCGCAGGAGGAGCTGCCGGAAGGTCAACGGCGCCGGCGCCCCGTGCGTCGGGGGCACCAGGTCCACCACCGCCCCGGAGGCCGAGAGCGCCGGGCCCGCCAGCACCTCCGGCGCCGAGGGCACCGCGGGCTTCGCAGCCACCACGGGCTTCGCAGGCACCGCGGGCTTCGCGGGCGCAGCGGGCACCGACACGATCGCCACCGGCGACGCCGACTCGATCGCCGCCGCGGGCACCGTGCGGGCCAGCACCTCCGGCGCCGGGGGCCTCGCCGCGGGGACCACCGGGACCGCAGGAGATGCAGAAGACGCAGGGGCCGTCACCGCCGCCACCGGCGCAGCGGGCGTCTTTGCTTGCGTCACGGCGGGCGTCACCACTGGCACCACGGGCGCCTTGGCGAGCACCGGCTCCGGCGCCACCGAGGGGGGACCGGGGACCTTGGTCTGCGCCTCCACCGCCTCCCGCGGCAGGAGCGGCTCTGGCGCAGCTTCGCTCGGGCGCTCCGGCACCGGCGTGGGGAGCTCCGAGGGCCCTACCACCACGGGCGCGGGCTCCGGCGCGCGAAGCACCACCGCAGGCTCCGGCGCGCGGGGCGCCACCACCACGGGCGCGGGCTCCGGCGCGGGGGCCTTCAAGGCCGCGCCGTTCTCCAGCTCCGGCTCGATCTCCAGCACCACGCCGCGGGTGCCCTTGCGGGCCTGCACGCGCGCCAGGAGCGACTCCAGCTTCGCGACCACCTCCGCGCGGTTCACGGCGCGCCTCCCGGCGCCAGGCGCTCCAGCACGGCCGTCAGCGAGGACCCTCGGGCCCCGAGCTCCCGCGCCAGCGCACACGCCGACGCGCTCCCCAGGAGCACCCTCAGTGTGGGCTCCTCGGCGCTCCCGAGCGGCGCCCCGTGCGTCGTTACGTCCATGAGCTCCCCCACCACCCGCGCCATGAGGTCCGCGCCCAGCGCGGCGAACACCGGCCCCTGGCACGGAGGGTCGCTCCAACGCAGGGCCAGCGCGTCGCCCCAGCGCTCCAGTTGCACCGTGCCGAGACCCCTCACCGCCAGCGCGCAGGACAGCGCGTAGGCCATGGCCTCGGGCGATGGCTCGTCGTCGCCGAGCACCGCCCGGGCGTCCTGGGCCAGCGGCGCCGCCCAGGTCCGCGCCAGCCGCGTCCCAGCCTCGGGCACCTGGTCCAGAAGCTCCCCCAGCCACGACGCCGGCAGCGCCACCAGCCGCACCGGAGGGCGCGTGGACTCCAACCGCCCGCGCCCAAGATCCGCGACAAGCGCGTGCGAGAGGTCTACCGTACGCGTCACCACGGCGCTGACGTTGCCATACTCCACCATCCTGCGGCAATTGTGTGCGACAAACTCCCCCAGGAGGTCCCATGGGGTGCTGTAGGTCCCTGTGTGCAATCGCCCTGGTGTCCTACACCGGAAGCGCGCTCGGGTGGCCTCGGGAAGGGCCTCCGTGGCCTCCCTGGTCCATGGGGCAGCCTGTCCCCGTGGGGAGCCCCAGGCCGGAGCTCCGGGGGGGTGTGCTGCGCTCCCGGAGGGCTCCGGTGAGCGTGCACCTGGAGGCCGGGGTGGACCCGGCCCGGGGGCTGGAGGTGCTCTCGCTGGCCGAGGGGGCCCTGGACCGGGTGCAGTACGACCTGCGCTGGCCCCTGCCGTGGCCCGATGACTTCCGCGGCGGCGACGCCGGGCTGGACGTGTACGTGCGCGCCTCCGGGCCCGCGTGGGACGCGCCGGTGGACACGCTGCAGCCGGGAACCCCGTGGGACGTGGCCAGCGCGTTCGTGACCGTGAGGGCGGACCTGGCGCCCGCGCTGCTCCCTCGGGCGGTGATCGAGGCCGTGGCCCGCGCCGCGCTGCGAGGGATGAACGCCGCCCAGCCCGAGACCGTGGTGCAGGCCCTCGGGGCCACGGTGGCCACCACCGCCCACGGGCTCTCGCCGCCCCTGGACGCCTGGAGGGCTTTTCAGGCCGAGCCCTGGAGGGCGCTCTTCGGGGCCTCCACGGAGCTCCAGGCCCGGGGCGCGTCGCTCTACCTGGACCGCCTCCTGGCGCGCCATGGAGACCGCTCCTGGACGCTCCTGCGCTTCCTGGTGGAGGGCCCGGTGCAGCACACCCCCCGGCGCTGGCCCCGGCTCTGGGACGAACCCGACCTCATGGACGTGGCCCGCCGCGCCTCCCGAGGCACCGACGGAGGCATGGACGAGGCCCTCCTGGAGTTCGCCATCGCCCGCGCGCTCCTGGGCACTCCCGGCGACCCGGACGACCTCGTGGGCGCGCTCGATCGATCGCTGGGTTCACCCCCGGAGCGCGCGGTGACCTACGGTGAGCTGCCGGTGTACGTCACCCCTCGGGAGTGGCTGGAGACCACGGGGAGCGCGGCCGTACGGGTGGACCTCTCCCGCGCCCCGGTGGGGGCGGGGATGAGCCTCTGGGTGCACGCCAACCCCTACCACCGCTGGCTCGTGAGCGTCGTGAGGGTCAACCCCGACGGGCGCGTCGCGGGGCGCTGGAACAGCGACGTGGTGAACGACGGCCGCTGGGCCCTGAGGCTGGAGCTCCTGGATGGCTTCGCCTCGGCGTGGGTGGTGCTCCTGGACCTCGGCGCCGCGGACTACGACCCCGACGTGCCCGCCACCCGCGACGGGTGGTGGGCCCTGCACCTGGCGCCCGCGGCCGCGCCTTCCGGGTCGCGCGGGGTGGACTTACGCGGACTCCCCTTGTTGGCGGCAGGGCCCGAGAGATAGGCGTGGCGGACAGGCGACCCTCATGGGCACCTCCCCGCGGCCGACCTCGAGCCTGCGACGGGGTCGCGCACGCCCGGCGACCGCCGGGGCGCCGACATGGGCGCCGTTGCTTCACGATGCGGGAAGGGTGTACCGTAGCTGGAGAGCAAATTCCTGGAGGCCGCAGGATGAGTCACTGGAGAGTCGTTGTCGCTTTTTCCTGTTTCTGGGGGGGGGGCGGCGTCTAGCGGCTGCATGCTGGGTCCGTTTGATGGTCAGGTGGTGGCGTCCCGGGAGGAGGCGGTCCTGTTCTGGGGGTACGGTTCGAGGTCGGCGGCGACGTTGAACGTAGAGGCTCGTGACCGCGCCACGGGGGCGTTTTCGCTCCTCGCAACCACGACGGAGAGCGCGACACCAACGACGCTGTGGGGGGCCGACGTGTACGGGTGGACGACCGCGGCGACCCTGGCGGAGGTCCGGTTCTGGGAGCCAGGGCTCGCGGGGTGGTATGCGCGGGTGCGCGTCGTGGAGGACGGATATCTCGGGATCTCCTTCCGCGAGGACTGGCCCACTGCCTACTCCACAGCGACGAGCCTCTACGAGTTCATCGCCCTGGGGGCCACGACGAACGGCACCGAGGCGGTGGTGCGAACGGCGGACTACACCTGCGCCAGCTACGGCCAGAGTGCACCGGACGTCGCCCGGTGCTGTGTGTCGGGCGCATGGCTCACACGAGTCGATGCGAGCACCGGCCGGTGCGTGGGCCAGACCTCCCAGTTCTACGGCGCCGAGCCGATCCCCCCAGGCGGCAGCGACCCCCCCGAGGGCGACTCGATCCAGGAGCCCTCGTTGGTGTTCGTCCCGAGCTGGGAGACCAACGACGCATGGTACCAGGGGAGGCAGCGGCATCGAGCGCGCCTGGTCATGGCGTTCAACAACGACCACCAGGACGCCACGCAGGAGCACAACCAGCATTTCCAGGGTTGGGCCACCTCCGAGAACGGGATGGACTGGGTCGTCCACAATTTCGTCACGGACCCGCTCCCGACGAGCTACACTGGCTCGATTTCGGTACGGAGCTATTGGGGGGACACATCGCTCACGACATTGGGTGATGGGAGAGTCGTGCTCGCGTCGCAGGCGAAGTCCGGCGGCACGATGGACCTCGCGGACCTCATTGTCGTGCGAGTTTCGACGGACGGAGGCGACACATTCCCGCGAGCGACGCTCGTCAATGATGGCTTCGGCGCGTCCACCATGACAGAAGTCTCGGACATCCCTGAGGTGACGAGCGACCCGACCGACAACTCCTTCTGGGTCGCGTGGGTACTGGTCGACCGAACAGGTCTTCCAGGGATGCCCCACGGGCGCCTCTTCGTCCGCGGGGGGCACCTCGCGCCAGACGCGAGCATCGTCTGGGATGTCTCGTCGGAGGCACCCGTACCAGCCGACATCACCTCCTTCGGACCCTGGGGTCCCCGCGTCAGAGTCTACCATGATGGTGCTGGCGCGCAGCGTGTCGCGATCGCCTATGCGCGTGAGAACAGCAGTAGTTCCTGCCCCTCGGGTACCTTCAACGGCGGCATACGCCTCGTGACCGGACAGCGTGCTGGCGGTAGCGTCGCATGGACCGACGAAGGCGATGTGACCGCTGCGACGCTCCCGAACTGTCTCGGGGGCTTTCGCGTCATCGCCCGCCCTGGCATTGCACTTGTTCCAACGGGCCCCGGCACCTTCGATTATCTGGTCGCGGTAACGATGGCTACGCCTTTCCCAGCCCGGCTGTACACGGGAGTATTCCGGCGTCCCTCAACCGGTGGCACTTGGACGCAGACGCTGCCCGCTTCGCCTCCAAGCCCGAGCGCGGTCTCTCACGAGGTCTATCCGCAGCTCGCGGTTGTCGATGGGAGCAACCAGGTCGGATTGGTGCGCCTTCGCCTGCCCGTATCCGGGCCCGGGACCCTCGTGGCCGAAGGGCTGACCTCCATGACCTCCGGGGCCTCCTGGGGAGGGGTGCAATCGCTTTCTACCCCAGACCTCCCGATCGAGACCCGCGCCGATGGCCGGGCCCTTCAGGACTACATCGCGATCACGTCCATTCCGGTCGTGGCGCAGAACCCGGCCAACATGCCAAGCCCGACAGGGCTCTGGCATGGGATGCCAGGAGCCTTCCACGCTGCATGGCCGCAATTGCACCAGCGCGGGGTGGACCTTCCCCCGCCCACCCCTGCGGTCGCTCGAATGCAGGCCGCTAGCTTCGGGGTGTCGCCATGAAGGGTCGCCGGGCCGTCCTTCTGCTCGCGCTCCTTGGTTGCTCCCGGACCATCACCCCAGGGGCTCCGACGGACGCGGGGCTCGAAGATCATGTGGCGCGAGGGATCTACTGCAATGCCTACTTTGGGGAACTGGCGGACCCGAATTCCCCACCTCGCCTCAATACAAGGATCGGGCGCTACTGCGAACATGGTAGCTCCTGTGTGGAGTTCCCATTTGGCGCCGGTCCCAATTTTCGTTGCTGCCGTCGGCTCTCGGCGGACGGTTCTCGCTGCGCCGGGTGGGAACCCTACGTGCTTGGCACGGACCGGGACAGGTAGCGCAAGTCGTCCGTGGCATCTTTTCCTCCATGAGAAGCCCCGGCTTGGAGGCTGGGGCGTCCGCCATAAGGCGGACCACTACCTGTACATATGTTTAGCATAGTGAGGCGATCTGTCCCGGCGCATGGAGGGCCTTGTTTGGTAGTTCCGGAAACTCTGCGCGCCCTGGTGTCCCTTCGGTGGGGCTGTTGGCCGCCGTCGTGGTGGGGCTGTTGGACCACGTCGCGGCGCTCCGGTGCTTTCTCGGAGGCGCTGAGGATCGTGCTCGATGCGCGTCCATCCCGGTGCTCCGACGTCCTCGGTGCGGGTGGGCGCCGTTGGGTGACCGTGCTCGG
>JACRDB010000128.1 GCA_016218725.1 Deltaproteobacteria bacterium | reverse complement strand
TTGCAGGGAGCGAGCTCGTAGGGAAACGGAGTGGGGAGGCCTGGCGACGCGGACTGGAGAGGCGCGTGCTGTGCCCGCGGGAGCACTCCTCGCGCGGAAACCCCTTCGGCTTTTGAGAACACTCGGACCGCACTCCGCGCAACCGCGCGGAGGCGCGGTGACCACCTTCCGTAGCCCGGGGTGAGCGACGCGACCTCGGAGACCGTTGCGCTGGCGAACCCCGGGCAAAAAAGGGTCAGAAGACAGGGCGGAGCGGCGGCGCGGTCGCCGACCGTGCCGTCCTCGAAGCCCCACCCGCTGCCTGAAGTGCCTGAAATTCAGACCTCGGAGCCCTTATCCTGGCGCCTATGGGGCCGGGGGGTGAGGTCGCTGTGAATGGCTCATTTTGAAGCAGTCCCTCAGTACGAGCCTTGTCACAGCGGCGGCCGTCGGGGCGATCTCCCCCTGTGGAGCGACCCATGCGCTGGATTATCCTCCTGGCTCTTCTGTTTCACTGCCTGGGCTGCCAGGCGCTGCGAGTGTACGTGCCCGACGGGGCGCCCCCCGACCGGACCGTCGCCGACGGCGCGGTGGCGGCGCCCGAGGCTACGATGGACGCCACGCCGGTCGCTCCGCCGTGCTCCCTTCGGCGGGTGACGGCCCTGGTGGAGGGCTCCTCGGCCCACGCCGTCCGGGTCACCGTCACGACGTCGGAGCCCGGTCCCGTCGTGCTCCGGTGGGCCGTCGCCGCGGAGAGGGCCCCCGTGGCCGAGCGGTCGCTCACCGTGGAGCGCACGGCCACGGCGATGCTGGAGGACCTCCAGGCGTGTACGCCCTATCGCCTGGAGGTGCGCCACGGCCCCGCTGGGGCGTGCGTGGAGACCTTGTCCGTTGAGACCTCGGATGTCTCGTGGCCTGACCGGTGCGGTGAGCCTTACGGGACCCCGCTGGATCCAGCCTTCGGCGGCGCGTCGAACTGGAGGGTGTACACCCACGATGGCGCCGCGGCCGCGGTCCGACCGCTCCCGGACCTCTGCGGTCGCGGGGCCGGGAGGGAGGTCTCAGGGATCGAGCTGTCGTACAGTCTCGGTCCATGCACGGCCGTCGGCGCGGGGGGCACCTGCGAGGGGGAGTGGGTGGTGGCCTCTCGGGAGTACCGCGCCTCGCCCTTCGCCGCCGCGACCCCCCGCGGGGCCGCGCTACGGCTCGTGGTCGGTGGGAGCGAGCGCCGCGACGAGGACCCGCCGGACCTGGAGGTGAGCCTCCTGGTCCAGGCCCCCTCCGATCCCAGCCGCCGATGCAAGTTCATGAACCGCATCCCAGGCGCCGTGACCGGGACGCCGTCGACGGCGTACCTCCCCCTCTGCGAGTTTCGGTATCGCTTCAATGAAGACCCCGACGGGTGCGAGGCGGCGGGGCTGGAACTCGCGCGGGTGGTGGCCCTGGAGGTGGGCGTCGCGCGGCGCTACCACCCCGGGAGGAGCCTCCGAGCGCACCGGGGGACGCTCTCCGTGGGCGACCCGAGGGTGGTGAACGGCCCGGCGCCGGAGTTCGTCCACGCCCCGGAGGTGATGGCGCCGGACCCCGCGGTGCTCTCGGCCATCGGGGCCTCGCTCCTGCGGAACCAGGCGCAGGCCGCCCACGGGCTCCTGGTCTCCTGGCGAGAGGACCCGAACCCCGACCATATCGTATATCATTCATACAACCAGGCCCTGGCCCTGATGGTCCTGTCCAGGGAGGTATCGCGCGCGACGGACCCCGCGCTGCGCGCTCGCTACGCCGCCACGGCGGACCTCCTGGCTCGGCGCCTCCTGGACCTGGAGCGCTTCTCCGGGGCGGCGTGGTACGACTGCTACCGCGAGCGCCGCGCGGACCGCGGCGCGCTGGAGCGCTGCCCGCTGAGCGAGTGCGTCAGCGCGCCGTGGCCCGGGAACACCTCCTGGGTTCTCATCGGACTTCGGTCATACCTCCGCGATCGCGACCCACAATCAACGGACTTCGTGGCCCGTGTCAATGATGTAATGCATACGTCAGCGAACTACCTTGAGAGCCTCCAGGATCGAGTACCAGGCTCCCCCGGCTGCGTCAACCAGGGCACCGAGGCCTCGGTCTCTGCGTACTTTGGGCTCCTCGCGGCGGGGCGCGCGGTGACCGCACGGCGCGTGAGGGACTGCCTCCTGGCCCCTCGTCCGGCGGACTGCAGCGCCCGCTCCTGGGACACCACGGAGAGGCGGTTCTGGGCGGCGAACACCCCGAGGAGCAGGTCCCCGGACCCCTGCCGCGGCGGCGGTGTGATGCTGCGCCCCGCGGGGGACGCGAGCTACGCGCTGGACCTCCTGGGCGGGTGGGGCGCGCGGCTCCTGACGGTCTCCGGCGCGCCGCCGGAGGACCTGGCGAGGAACCTCGGCCTGGCGAGGACGATCTTCGCGACACGCTCCCGGGATCGCCTGGCGGAGGGCCTGTGTGACATCGCGGCCCCGTGTCACGGACCCACCACGGAGTTTGGCGCCATGGCAGCCGCGTCGGGCATCCGCGATGGGATGTGCATCCTCCGGCGCATCGAGCGTGGCTTGAGGGCCTCGGAGGGAGAGTACCGCGCCTCGCGGGAGCCCTTCGAGGGCGGGCGCCCGGGCGCCTGGGCGGAGACCTGGACGGGCCTTCCGACCCAGTGCTGGGTGTACCTCGCCTACGCCGGGGATGGCCTCGACAGGCTGTGAACCTCACTCACCGGCTCCCTCTCCGTGCATGATTCACCTCTGGAGACGGCGGTGGGTGCGGTGACCTCAGAGCGTGCGCTCCAGCGGGACCCTCTGCTCGTGCGGGGGCACCGCCGAGGCATGGCGCCAGCGTACGTTGCGCAGCACCCACGGTCCCTGCACGTGTGCGTCCCGAAGGACCCCCTGCCCGAAGGTGAGCGTCACGTCCCTCGCGCCGGGCTCCAGCCTCGGGAAGCGCTCGCGCGCGAAGGCCACCGGCACCCGCCCCCCTTCGCCACCCCAGAGCTCGCCGTAGAGGCCGTAGGTCCCCGCCACGGTTACCGTCGCCCGGAGCGTCACCGTCACGCCCTCCGGCGCCTCGCCCATGCGCGCCGTCGCAGGGTCCACAGCGCCGCCCGGGGCGTGCACACGGAAGCTCCCGAGGGCCTCGCGGGTGAACGCCACGCCGTCATGGAGGCCCTCGGCCCGGACCACGTAATCCACCCTCGGAGGCGCGCCCTGACCCGCCGTGACTGGCACCTCCCGCGTGTCGAACTGCGCGCTGTAGCCGTCGCCGTCCGCGTTCATCACCGTCTCCGTGGTCACTCCAGGGCGGGTGGAGGTGGTCACCGTCACCCGCCCCACGCGCACGGTTCCAGACGACGCCCTCACCCTCGCGTGGAGCCGCGCGGCAGCTCCCGCGGGCACCACGGTGTCCTCCACCCAGCACTCCAGCACCGGGGCTCCCCCGTAGGAGCGCTCCACGGTGACCGCCACCGAGCCCTCCGGACGCGCGAAGGGCGAGAGCCTCCCGGTGCGCCCCCCGGAGCGCTCGAACCAGGGTCCGGGCCCCGGGTCCTCGCCACCCTGGGGCGCTGCTGCTTGCGGCTCCCGGGCCTCGGGCGCGGCCTCCGGTGGGTCCACGGGGCCCGAGGGGCGGGCGCCCTCACGCGGCGTGATCGCTTGTCGGGTCGTTGTCTGCGACGGTTCAACGGACAACGGTAGGGGCTCCGGCGGCGCCGCGCCGGCGCCCGGCGAGCCCCAGCGCCAGCTCGCCCCGGCCCCGACCAGGACCAGCGCCAGCGCCAACGTGTACCGCCGTCCCCTGCGCATTACTGCTCCAGGTTCCTCCCCCGCTGGCCGAGGTACGACCCCGGGAAGAGCACCATGGCCTGACCCTCGCGGGCGTCCCAGGCGTCCAGCCGCTGGTCATCGAGCCGAATATGGTGGTGGTTGTGGTCCACCCGGAGCCAGTCCACCCGGCGCCCTCCCAGACGCTGGCCCTCCTGCCAGGAGCGCTCGTCGTCGCTGCCGGAGCGCTCGAAGATCCCCGCGGCGCTGGCCTCGGTGACCACGCCATCGCCCGGGGTGTTGCTGCAGGAGCTGCACGCCGAGAGCCCCATACACCACCACGCGCTCTGGAGGAGGTAGTCCTCGCGGGATCCATTGCCCGAGTCCCACCGACGGCCCGCCACCGTGTAGATGGCGCGGGTGCGGCCCTCGTCGCTCATCCAGCCTCCCTGCGCCGAGGCCCCCTCCAGGGACACCCTCCGGAGGGCCTCCGTGGCCGGCGTGCGGTACCCGAAGAGCCCCGCGATGGAGCCGATGAAATTCCCGCAGAAGGTGTCCCCCTGGCGGTACACCGCGTCCGCGGCCTGGCTCCCGAGGTGCGGCGACGCCAGCGTGATCACATACCGCGTGTGGCGCACCACCCTGGCGTAGTCACTCCCTTCGTAGTTGTAATACAGCGACCCGGGCTCGCCGTTGTTCACGATCCAGCGCAGCACCACCCCCCCGAGGGAGTGGCCCACCAGCAGGAGCCTCCCCTCGGGGATGCTGTTCTCGGTGATGAAGTCGTTGATCTGCCGGGTCACCGAGCCCGCCACCGCGTCCTCCCAGAAGGCCACCCCGGCGCGGTAACCGGCCACCAGCGTGGTGCATGCGTCCTCCGGGTCGTCCTCGGCCGAGGACCACTTTACAAAGTCCCCCCAGGTGTCCCGGCGGTTCCTTCGCCAGTAGTCACGACGTTCGGCCTCGCCCGTGGTGGCCGGGTCCGAGTCGTTGTTGTAGCCCGGCAGGTACACCACGTAGCAGGGCTCCGAGCGCGCGACCGTGCGCGCCCTCGGGCGCGTCGTGTGCTCCGGCACCGCCGGGTCCGCGCCCCCGTCGGCGCTCCCCTGGAGGCGCGTTGGCAGCGCCCGGTCCTCGGCCCCCGTCGCGCAGCCGACGAGGCCCACCGAGAGAACATAAGCACCCAAGAGACCCATCGCTCGCGCCAAGGGACACCTCCTGGAAGCTCCCACTGCATCCCCCGGGCCACCGCTCGCACGCCCTCACCGCGTTGGAAACCCTTGGAATCTCTAAGGTTTTCCGGGTACGCCGAGGAAGGGAGCGAACCTACCTTTTGGTACACTCACGCAGGGTACCAGGGTGTTCACAGGTGGTGAGGCGGGTGTCCGGTATGTGGGCGGCCCTGGGTCCAGCACCGGTGCCGTACGGCGATGTCGGCAGGCTACCGACCTGTGATACGCTCCAGCCCGTGGAGGTAGGGCCGGAGGGCCTCGGGGACCGTCACGCTCCCGTCGGCCTGCTGGTACTGCTCCAGGATGGCCACCACCGTGCGGCCGACGGCGAGGGCCGAGCCGTTGAGCGTGTGCAGGAGCCTGGGCTTTGCCTTGGGGTCCTGGGCGGGGCGGTATTTGAGCCCCGCGCGGCGGGCTTGAAAGTCCCCGAAATTGCTGCACGAGGAGATCTCCCGAAAGGCCCCGTGACCCGGGAGCCAGACCTCCAGGTCGTAGGTCTTCCTGGCCGAGAAGCCCATGTCTCCGGCGCAAAGGAGCATCACCCGGTAGTGGAGCCCCAGGGCCTGGAGCACCGCCTCCGCGTGGGCCGTGAGCGCCTCGTGGGCCGCGTCGCTCTCCTCGGGAGTGGTGAGCTGGAAGAGCTCCACCTTGTCGAACTGGTGCTGGCGGATCAGCCCCCGGGTGTCCTTTCCATAGGCCCCCGCCTCGCTCCGGAAGCACTGCGAGTACGCGGTGTACCGCCGGGGGAGCGAGGCGCCGTCCAGGAGCTCGCCCGCGTGCAGGTTGGTGAGCGGCACCTCCGCCGTGGGGATGAGGTACAGGTCATAGCCCCGCTCGGCGCGGTCTTCGAGCTGGAGCCTGAAGAGGTCCTTCTCGAATTTTGGCAGGCTCCCGGTGCCCCGGAGGCAGTGGTCCCGGGCGATCACCGGCGGGTACACCTCGGTGTACCCGTGGCGCCGGGTGTGGAGGTCCAGCATGAAGGTCACCAGGGCGCGCTCCAGCGCCGCGCCCACGCCCCAGAGCACCGTAAAACGCGGCCCAGACAGCTCCGAGGCGCGCTTGAAGTCAAGAATGCCCAGGGCCTCACCGAGGGTGTGGTGCTCTTTTGGCGTGAAGTCCATGGAGGGCATCTCGCCCCAGCGGCGGACCTCGACGTTGGCGGTCTCGTCCACGCCGTCGGGCACCGACGGCTCCGGGAGGTTCGGCAGCCGCAGGAGGAGGTCCTCGAGCTCCGCCTCGGTGTTCTTCTGGGCGGTGTCAAAGGCCTTGGCCCGGTCTCCCAGGAGCCTCGCCTCGTCGCGCGCCGAGAGCTGCTCCGCGGAGCCCTTCGGGAGCCTGGCGATCTTGCCGCTGGCGAGGTTCAGGTCGCGCTTGAGGGCCTCTCCCTGGATGATCGCCTGGCGGCGCTCGCCCGCGAGCTGGCGGACGCGGGCGAAGACCGGGTCCCCCTCGCCCACGCCGCGGCGGGCCAGGTGCGCGCGCATCGCGTCGATGTTGTCGACAAAGGTCCGTAGGTCATGCATGACGGGCCGCGGAAGGTAGCACCGGGGCCCCGTGCGGGCTACGCCTCGGGCCCGTTGTGCGACGGACCTCCGCCCCACTGGGTCCAGCCGTCGGCGGTGGGGTCCCGCAGGTCCAACATGATGAGCTGCCCGTCGGCGGTGCCCACATAGAGCCTGCCGCCCACCACCGCGGGCTGGAAGCGCATCGGGTGGCCCAGCCGTAGTGTGCTCTGCACCTGGCCGTCGGTCTGGGACACCACCAGGATGTCCCCCGTCACCGTGGCCAGGAAGAGCCGCCCCCCCGCTGCGCTCGGCGGAGAGGCGAGGTGCCCGCCGTGCTCGGCCAGGAGCCCCTGGAGGGGGCGCGTCCAGAGCTCCCTCCCGGTGCCGGGCTCCATCGCCACGAGCTGGTCGCCCTGGGTGATGAACATCCTCCCGTCGATCACCATGGGACGGGAGCCCTGGTACTCCCAGAGGCCCCTCACGGTCCCCTGACCGACGTTGGCCTCGGCCTCCGCGGTGCGCGCCGTGGCGGGGGCGTTGGCGAAGCCCACGCTGGTGTCGCTGTCGTGCTGCTGGGTGCTGTACCCCGACCGGCGCTGCACCGTGGGGTTGAGCCACGGAGCGGGCCGCGCCCGGTAGTCCACCCGGTCGCTCCCGGCGGCCATCGGGGCCTGGGTGCTGAGCCTCCCTACGCTCTCCACCTGCGGGAACAGCGCGTGGAGGAAGAACAGCGGCCCCAGGAAGGGCCTCCCCCCAGAGGGCACCGCCGCGGGGGCGTCCACCCGGTGGGCCACGAAGACCTCGCCCTCGTGGAGCCACGGGGCGCTGGTGGCGCGGTAGTTCTCCCTCCACCCGAGGGCCCCGTCGGACCGACGGTAGCGGTAGATCGTGCCGTCAAAGGTCGCGGCGTACACGCTGTCCCCGTGCACCACCGGCGCGGAGATCAGGTCGCCGTTGAGCGGCACCCTCCACTGCTCGGTGCCCTCCCGGAGCGAGAAGGCCACCAGCCGGTGCCCTCCCGGCGAGGGAAAGGCCATGAACACCTGTCCGTCCGCCACCGCGGGCTGCGACATCAACGGGTCGCCCAACCAGCGGGACCACACCGACCGCCCCGTGCGCGCCTCCACCACGAAGAGCGTGCAGCTCTCGGTGTTGAACGCCACCAGTCCATCCCTCACCACCGCCGCCGTGGGCCCGTCATCGCTCACCGTCACCGCCCAGCGGGTGGCGCCCGTGACGCTGTCGAACGCGTAGAACTCGTGGCTGCCAAAGCCCCCGCCCACATACACCGCACCGTCCACCACCGCGGGCGTGGCCAGGGGACGGCCCCCCAGCGAGATCTTCCACCCCTCCACCCCCTCCGGCGTACGGAAGGGCACCGGCCGGTTCGCGTTGGCATACTCCCTCACGCTCCCCTCGCGGCGGTTGGCCGGGAGCCTCGCGTTGGCCGTCTCGTCCACCAGCGCCGCGGGCACCGCATGCTCCATCGCCGGAGGAGCCCGGGGCGCCCGAGCCACCTGCGGGGTCGCCGCCGCAGGGGTCCCGGCGGTGCCCCGCCCGAGGGTGGCCCCGACGCGCAGGGCCCCAGCGGGGGCGTTCTGCCGCGAGCCGGTGCAGGAGTGAAACAGGCCCAGCGCGCAGAGGAGCGCCGGACCGACCCGTGAGGCACGAGCGGTGAGCATGGGTTCCCTCCCCGGACGCGCGCATCGGGCGCACGTCGGGCGCTCCATGGGACGCACCGCCGTCCGAAAGGTTCTACGGAAAGGGGGCCCTATGGCCCGGGGGCCTGATTGCCCTTATGGTCGCTCGGATGCAAGACCGATTCCTCCGAGCATGCCGTCGGGAGCCCGTGGACCGCACGCCGGTGTGGTTCATGCGCCAGGCGGGGCGCTACATGGCCGAGTACCGCGCCCTGCGGGAGAAGCACACGCTCCTGGAGCTGTGCCGCACGCCGGAGCTGGCCGTGGAGGTCACGCTCCAGCCCGTGCAGCGCCTCGCGGTGGACGCGGCCATCGTCTTCGCGGACATCCTCCTGCCGCTGGAGCCCATGGGCGCCCCCTTCGAGTTCGCCCGCGGCGAGGGTCCCCTCATCCACCACCCGCTGCGCTCCCGAGCCGACATCGACGCCCTCCGGGTGATCGACCCCGAGGAGGGCCTGGGCTTTGTCCTCCAGGCCCTGAGGCTCCTACGCCGGGAGCTCAAGGTGCCCCTCATCGGGTTCGCGGGAGCGCCCTTCACCCTGGCCAGCTACCTCGTGGAGGGCGGGCGGTCTTCACACTTCGAGCGCACCAAGACGCTCATGTACACCGACCCCGAGGCGTGGGGTGCGCTCATGGACACGCTCTCCACGGTGGTGTCGCGCTTTTTGTGCGCCCAGCTCGACGCCGGGGCGCAAGCGGTGCAGCTCTTTGACTCCTGGGTGGGGGCCCTGGGGCCCCGGGACTACGAGGTCTTTGTCATGCCCTGGGTCTCGCGGATCCTGTCCGAGGTGGGCGCCCGTGGGGCGCCGGTGCTGCACTTCGGGACGGGGACCTCGACGCTCCTCGGGCTCCAGCGCCGGGCCGGGGGCACGGTCCTGGGCGCCGACTGGAGGATCCCCCTGGACCGCGCCTGGGCGCTCGTGGGTGACGGTGTAGGTATCCAGGGAAACCTCGACCCCACCACGCTCTTCGCCCCGCGGGCCTTGCTTGAAGAGCGCGTCAGGGACGTGCTCCGCGAGGCCGGTAACCGCGACGGGCACGTGTTCAACCTCGGCCACGGGATCCTGCCGGGGACGCCCGTGGACAACGTCGCCTTCGTGGCCGACCTCGTGCATACGGTGACCGAACGATCGCGATGAACGCAAAGCGTACGCCCCGGGTGGTGGTCATCGGTGCGGGCCTGTCGGGCCTGGTCACCGCGTGGAAGCTCCTCCAGCGAGTCCCGAGGGGCTCCGTGGACCTCACCGTCTGTGAGGGCTCTTCAAGACCCGGTGGGAACGTCTCCACCGAGCGCGTCGGAGGCTACGTGCTGGACGGAGGGCCCGACTCCTGGGTGTCCGCCAAGCCCGACGCGACGGAGCTCTGCCGAGCCCTCGGGCTCGGCGATCGCCTGGTAGAGACGCTCCCAGGCAACCGCAGGGCCTTCCTCCTCCATCGAGGGAAGCTCGAGCCGCTCCCCGAGGGGCTCTTGATGGGCGTGCCCACGAGCCCCGTGGCCATGGCGCGCACCCCGCTGGTGTCCTGGCCCGGGAAGCTCCGTATGGGGCTGGACCTGGTGCTCCCGAGGCGCCACCCTTCGAAGCCCGACGAGTCCCTCGGGGCCCTGGTGGCGCGCAGGCTCGGTCGCGAGGCCGCCGAGGCCCTGGCCGAGCCCATCCTCGCGGGGGTCTACGCCGGCGACGCGTGGGCCCTCTCGTCCCGGGCCACCTTCCCGCAGCTCGTGGCCATGGAGGACGCGGACCGGAGCTTGATCCTCTCGGCGCTGAGGCAGCGCCGCCGTGCCCCGAAGCGCGCGACACCGCCTTCCATTTTCACCTCCCTGGAGGGTGGGGTGGGCACCCTGGTGGAGGCCCTGCTGCGCGCGCTCCCGGAGGGCACCGTGCGCACGGGGCTGCGCGTCTCCGGGGTCGCCCGGCTGTCCGACGAAGACCCCAGAGGGCGCTGGGCCGTCGAGGTGGACGGGAACCCGACCTTCTTCGCGGACCACGTCGCCCTCGCGGCGCCCATGCACCGCGCGGCCAGGGTGCTCAAGGGCATGAGCGCGCTGTCCGAGGCCCTCGGGAAGGTCCCCTTCGGCTCGGCGGCGACGGTGTTCTTCGCCCTCGATCGCCGCCAGGTGCCGCACCCGCTTGATGGAACGGGTTTTCTCATCCCACGCCGCGAGGGCCTCGGGCTCCTGGCCTCCACCTGGGCCTCGAGCAAATGGCCCGGGAGGGCCCCGCCCGGCAAGGTCCTCCTGCGTGGGTTCCTGGGCGGCGCGGGCCGCGCCGAGGTGGTCGAGCAGAGCGACGAGGCCCTCACCACGGCGGCGAGGAGAGAGCTCTGGCGGCTCCTCCAGATCCGTGGGGAGCCCGAGCTCACGCGGGTCTTTCGGTTCCGCCAGGCCACGGCCCAGCCGCTCCCGGGGCACCGCGAGCAGGTGAAGGCCATCCATGACGCCGCCGCCGACGCCGAGGGCCTGCACCTCCTCGGCGCGGCCTACGACGGCGTGGGCATCCCCGACGTGGTGCGCCTCGCCCTCAAGACCGCCGACCGCATCGCCGACGCGCTGCCCCTCAAGGTCCCTTCGGTTTCCCCATCGTCAGGGCCGCCAGCGCCACGATGAGTCTCCTCGGGAGGAACCTCAGGAGGAACATGCTCAGGGCGTTGGTGATGCCTGAAATGATGTTCCTCCGGCCCGCGAAGAGCGCGTCCAGGCCGATCCTTGCGCAGTCCTCGGCGGACATGAAGGTCGCCCGGAAGATCTTCGGCAGCTCGTGACCTGCTGCCTGGTGGAACTCCGTGAGGGTGCCGCCGGGACACAAGCAACACACCCTCACGGGCGTGTCCCGGAGCTCGTGGGCGATGGCCTCGCTCATGTCCCTCACGTACGCCTTCCCCGCGGAGTACGTGGCGTACGTCGGTGACGGCGTGTACGCGCCGATGGACGAGACGTTGAGCACCCAGCCCTGCTTGCGCGCGAGCATCGCCCGCGCAAACCTGTGGGTGAGCTCCGTGAGGGACACCACGTTGAGCTGGAGCTGCCGGAGGAGCTTGTCCCAGGGCGCGTCCACGAAGTCCCTGTGAAGCCCTCCTCCCGCGTTGTTCACCAGCACGTCCACGGTGACCCCCGCGCCCTCGGTGGCGTCCCAGAGCTTCGTGGCCCCGTCGGGCTCCGAGAGGTCCACCACCTGGACCTTGACGTCCACGGCGTGCTTGTCCCGCAGCTCCTTCGCCAGCGCCTGGAGGTTCTCCTCCCTCCGCGCCGTGATGATCAGGTCCGCACCCCAGGACGCCAGGAGCTTCGCGAAGGCCACCCCGAGGCCGCTCGACGCGCCGGTGACCAGCGCGCGCTTGCCCTTCATCGAAGTTGTCATGGGCGCACCGTACCGCACCTGCCTACCTTTGCCTACAGGTCTATTTCGAGCCCTCCGGTGATGGTGTAGGCGAAGCCCCCGCCGGTGAGGGTGGGGTACCCCGGGTTTCGGGTCTGGGTGCCCGGGAGGGTGGCGTCTTCGTCGGCGAGGACTCCGGGGTCTCGGGCGGCCTCCTCGGGGGTGCCCACGCGCTTGGTGAGGGTGACCGGAAGGAGCGCGTGGACCTGCACCGCGAGGCCCACGCGAAAGCGAGCGCCCCACACCCAGGGCCGCGGCACCGCGGCGGTGACGCCCGCGCCAGAGAGCACCCTCGGGCCATCGAGGAGGTTCGTACGACCGGGTTGTTCATGCACCATGGAGCTCTCGACCCCGAGGCCCGCGTGGAGCTCCACCCAGCGGTCATCGGTGGCGCCCTGCCAGGCCCGGAGCGAGCCCCCGAGGCGCAGGGCGTAGGTGTCCTGGAGGCGCCCGGACGGAGAGCGCGGCGTCAGGGCCAGGCCCGGGAGCGTGGCGCTCACCCGCACGAAGGGCCCGTCCCAGGCGCTCCAACGGGACCACTGGGCGTCTACCAGGAGCCTCCAGCGGTCTCCGCGGTAGCGCGCCCCGAGGGCCACCTCATCGGGGGTGGCGAGGCCCTCGGCGTTCACCGCGAGGTCCAGCGCGATGCCCCCGACATTGCTCCGGGTTCTTACGGCATAGGGCGCCACGAAGCGCTGGCGGTACACCGCCCCGAAGGACCAGCGAGCCGTGGGCTCGAAGCGCACGCCAAGGACAACCGTGGTGAGCGCGCGCAGCTCCTGGGTGATGGTGGTCTCCACGGCGCGCAGGGGCCCCTCCTCGGCCTCCGCGGGCCCTTCGAGGCTGGCGTAGTAGTTGAGCGCGACGCCGAGGGACAGCATCGGGTGGGGCCTCAGGGCCACCGCAGGGAGCACCACCAGGCGCTGCGTGCGGTTCTGGTAGTAGGGGAACATCGGCGCGTCGGGGGCGCCGTTCACGATGTGCCCGAGGGTGCTCGGCAGGGCGTTGATCCCGATGCCAAAGGCCAGCGCCCGCGAGACCCAACGGTCCCCGGGGATGCGCAGGACGAGGCCTCCCGGGGACGAGAACGGATCTTCGATGGGCACCCTGCGCCCTCGGGTGACGAGCCCGGAGCCCACGAAGGCCCCACCCAGGGAGAGCACGGAGCCCGGCGAGAAGGCCAGGCCCGCAGGGTTCAGCCACGCGGCGCCGAAATTGGTGCTGTCCGCCACGCCCGCCCCGGCCCGGGCCACGGACTCCACGCCGAGGCCAAAGACGTCGGGGTAGCCCGCCAGGGCGCTCGCCGCGCGCAGCCCCAGCGAGAGCCCGAGGGCGAACGCGCTACGCCGCACCACGGTCCCTGACGGCCACGGCCACCGCTGGGAAATCCGTGACCACGCCGTCCACCCCGAGGGCGAAGAGCGCGCGCATCTCCGCGGGGTCATTGATCACCCAGGCGTGGACCTCGAGGCCCAGTTCGTGCGCCCTGGCAACGCTCTCCGCGGTCACCAAGGGGAGCTCCCCGAAGGCCACGGGGACCTGGAGGGCGACCCCGCGAGGGCGGTACGAGGGCTCGCTGGAGCACGTAAGAAACTCCGCCACGTCCCTGGACGAGAAGCCCGAGGCCACCTCCGGGAGGGCCTCTCGGATGCGGTCCAGGAAGGCCCCGTCCTCCGCAGTGAGGAGCACCCGCCCCCGGGCCCCGTGGAGGTCCAGGGCGCGCGCCACGTGGGCGATGAGCGCGTCGCTGTCGTGCTTGAGCTCGATGTTGAGCCGGGCCTCGGGGAAGGCCCCGAGCACCTCCTCCAGCGTGGGAACGGTGACCCCGCGGGACCTCCATGGGTGCGTGACGCCGTCGGGGGAGAACGCGAAGCCCGCGTCCAGGCGCTGAACCTCCGCGAGGGTGAGCGCCCCGACGAGCCCGTGACCGTCGGTGGTGCGGTCCACGAGGGGGTCGTGGAGGACCACCACGGCGCCGTCCGCGGTGCCGTGGACGTCCATTTCCAGGTACTCCGCGCCGTCCTCCAGGGCGCGACGAAAGGACACCAGGGTGTTCTCCGGCGCCAGGCCGGAGGCCCCTCGGTGGCCGAACACCCTGGGCCTGGGACCTTGGAGGTACCGCATGGCGGGGACCCTACCACCACCGGGCGCGCGGGGTCACCACCGCTCGCCCGGGAGTGGTCCTCGCCCCGCGCTGGCTGAACCGCCATTCATTCTTCGACGAGGGCGTCGGCTTCGATCTCGACGAGGGCCTCCGGGTCGATGAGCCTGGAGACCTCGACCATGGTGGTGCACGGCAGGACGTGGCCGAAGACCTCGCCGTGGACGCGCCCGATGGCCTCCCACTGACCGATGTCCGTCACGAAGATGCGCGTCCGGACGACGTCCTCCAGGCGGGCCCCCAGCGCCTCCAGCGTAGCTCGGATGATCTCCAGGGCCCGGCGGGTCTGGGCCTCGGCGGTCGGGGGGTAGCGCCCGTCCGACCGCCGACCGACGGTGCCGGTGACGGCCACGGCGCGCCCGGCGCGGACCCCTCGGGAGTAGCCCACCACGGGCTCCCAGGGGGCTCCGGAGCTGGCGTGGAGGCGCCCTCGGCGCTCGGTGACGGTGATGGGTATGGGGTCCATGGGTGCCCCGAGGATACAGCGCCTACCGGGAACGAAGAATGAAGAGACGGGCCAGGACCAGGCCGGAGACCTGGAAGGCCGTGCCGAGGCAGGTCCTGACGAAGAGCCCGAGGGCGTTGTAGACACCGTGGACCAGCTCGTCGCGCCACGCGACGCTGTTGGTGCGAAGGTCCGAGTCATCGAGGGTCCGGAGGCAGATCGAGACGCCGACTCCGCTCAGGGCCGCGCCGAGAAGGAGGGTCACGCACGCCACGGCGGCGCCGAGCTGCGAGAGCCGGTGGCGGCCCTTCGTCGCGGCGTCGAGCGACGCCAGGGACATACCGAGGAGGGTCAGGCCGAGGACGGCCGGCCCGCCGCGTCCTTGGTTGCCGAGGGCGGAGATCCAGTGGGTGGACACAACCCCGACAGCCACGAGGAGCGCCAGGAGGGACGCGCCGATGGCCCAGCTCAGCACCTTGACGGCCCGAGGTTCCTGCTGCTCGAGCGCCTCGGCCTGGACGGCCTCGAGGGCCCTGGCGAAGGCCCCCGCGTGTGGAAAGCGGTCCTCGGGGCGGAGGCTCAGGGCCTTTTCGCATACCTCGGCGAGCATCCTCGGAGCCCCTGGGGCAGCGTTCGCCAGGGGCACGAAGGACCTCCCCGCGGCGAGCACCAGGAGCTCCGCGCGGGTGGCGCCCTGGTAGAGCGGTCGACCCGTGAGGACGGCGTAGAGCACCGCCCCGAGGGCGAAGACGTCCGTCCGTTCGTCGATAAGGTCAAGGGCGCCGCGAGCCTGCTCCGGGGCCATGTAGGCGGGTGTTCCCAGGACCGAGCCGTGGACCGTCCGAGCGCCCGCCGCGGCGCTCTCCAGCACCTCGGTGGTCTCGGCGGGCGCCAGGTCCCGCAGGGAGCGCACTCGCGCCAGGCCCCAGTCGATCACCAAGGCCTCGCCGTGGTGCCCGAGGAGGATGTTCTCAGGCTTGATGTCCCGGTGGACCACGCCGCGGTCGTGGGCGAAGCCTACGGTGTGGGCGCACTGCACCAACGTCGGCAGCAGGCGCAGCCGCTCGGCGGACGTGCCCGCGCGTCGGAGCGCGTCCGCGAAGGTCTGCCCCTCCAGGCGCCGCATGGTGTAGTATGGCATCCCCTCGCGCACGCCCCGTTCGTACACGGCCACGATCCCTGGGTGCTCCAGGTTGCCGGTGACCAGGGACTCCAACAAGAACCTCCGCAAGGTCTGAGAGGACAGCGCCTCGCGGTGGAGCTCCTTCAGGGCGACCACCCGACCGAACTGCAGGTCCCGGGCGGCCAGGATCTTCCCCATCCCGCCCTCCCCAAGGGTGCCAAAGACCTCGTACCGTGGGCTCGTCGGACCAGCTTGCGCGGCCGGGGAGGGCTTCGCCAGGTCGCCCTCCTCGCGGCGCAGAGTGTCATTGATCCGGTCGGCGATGGTGGTCGCCTCAAGGTCGATCGAAGTCATCTGCCCGGACTCCCTGTTCATCGTGGTTTCCATTGCGCGGGAGGCTACGGAGGGAGCACGCGAAGGCCAGGAGGCGGCCAAACTGCAGGCGCGAGGCCGCGATTTTCAACTCCGACCCCACGACGGACAGACCCCCCTTTGCAGCGGAGCGCGAAGTGTAGCATCACTGGCCGCAGCCATGGCTCCTCGAAGCGTCCGCCGTCATTCTCACGCCCTCGCCGGCACCGCGCTGGTGCTCCTCGCCGCGCCCTCCGCCCTGGCCCAGGAGGCCACCCGGGACGGCGGGCGCCTCGGCGCCGCGCTCCTCGGGGGCTTCGGCTCCGTCTCCGGCGGCCGGGCCGACGCGGCGAGCCTCCCGCTGGCGGGCGTCACCCTGCGCTTCGGCGGAGCCTTCACCGATCGCTTCCATCTCCTCGGGGAGTTCACCCTGGCCGCCATGCCCGGCGGGGACGTCTCGGGCCTGGGGAGCGTGACGGCCTTCCACGCGGCCCTGGGCCTCGCGGGCCAGGTCTACCTGGGTCCCAGGTTCTTCCTCCGCGGCGGCGTCGGCGCGGGCTGGGCCACCGCCACCAACGGCAACACCTGGTTCCTCCCGCTCCCGGGGCCGCGCTTCTCCTGGGCCCTGGGCTACGACCTCTGGCGCCGCGGCGAGCAGTCCTTCTCCCTCGCCCTGGAGGGGTCCTACACCATCCTCTTCAATGGCGCCTCGGTCTTCGATCGGCTCTTCACCCTCGGCCTGGGCGTCGGCTTCGACTGGTATTGACCCTTGACGCCTCCTTCCGGCGGGTGCTGAGGTCCCTCCATGCGCACCACCCGGAAGGCCGCCGCGGTCCTCTTCGCCCTGCTCGCCACCGTCCTCGGGTGCAGCGACGCGCCGCCCCCCTCCGGCACGCCGGACACCGGCGCAGCGACGGACAGCGCCACGGACTCGTCGCAGGACACCGCGGCGCCTCCCGGAGACTCCACCGCGCCCCCCCAGGGCGACGCGAGCCCCGACGCCGCCCCCCAGGACGCCCCCGCCGCGGACAGCGCGGACGGTGAAGCAGGCCCCATGCCGGACTCCACTCCGGGCGACAGCGCCGCCATGGACGCCCTCCCAGGTGATGGCGCCGTCTCTCCTCCAGATGTTTCAACCGATACCATAACAGATACTTCAACAGATACTATAACGGATAGTACAACGGACACGGAAGCGGACGGCGCCAGGCCGGACGCGCCCCCGGCGGACCTCGGGCCCTCGCTCGGGGCGCCGACGCTGCGGATCACGGCGCCCATGGCCGGTGCGGCGCTCACGGGCATGGCCACGGTGCGCTTCACCTTCGCCGCGCCGGACGGCGTCGAGGCCCTCACCCTGGAGGCCGACGGCCGCGAGCTCGTACGCACCAGCACCCGGTCGGACACGCTCACCTTCGACAGCGCGGCCCTCGCGAGCGGCCCCCACACGCTCGCGGTGACGGTGATCGACCGCCGGGGAGCCCGCGCCTCGGACCGCGTGGAGGTCACCACCCGCAACACGGACTTCACCCTGGTGGAGGTGCTCCCCTCGGCGCGCTCCTGGCGCAACGGCGAGGAGGTCCGCGTGGACCTCACCTACACCGGCCGGGGCGACCTCTCCATGAATTTCTCCGCCCTGGACTCGGCCTACGACGCCTCCCGGGTCACCCTCACCGACGACGGTCGGGGGATGGCCTCGGCGCGCTATCGGTTGTCCGCCACCAACACCCGCCCGGACGGGCTCTACGAGGCCGTTCTTACCGCCTCGGACCGCGCGACGCCCACCCTCACCAGGGTCTACCGGGTGCCCGTGAGGCTCGCCAACACCGCTCGGTTCCCGCTGGAGGTGCGCGGGGGAGCGTTCAGCACGGCCCCGCTCCCTGCGGTCACCGAGGTCCCTGCCACGGCGCCCCCGAGGATCGACGGCGTCACCGGCGCCACGAGGCTCTCCCCCGGAGGCTCCGTCAGCCTCGAGGTGGCCTGGACCGCGAGGGCCACGAGCCCCATCGCCGCGCTCCGGGTCAGCGCCGCGGGCTACGCCGGGGTGTGGACCGCGAGGGTGGCCGACCGCAGCGCCTCCCGCGCCACGCTCACCATCGCCCTCCCGGAGCACCTGGAGCCCGCGCTCCCCGCGGGGACCTTCAACGTCCAGGTGAGGGCCGTGGACGAGACCGGCGTCGCGAGCGCCCCGAGGACCGTTGGCCTCATGGTGGAGGACCTCGGGCGGGGAGGCCCGGGCCTCGCCCGCATCCGGGGCAACGTGGATTTCATCAAGCGCATCGTCGCCCAGAGCGCCACCTGTGGCCCCCAGGGGGCGTTCAACATGCCCTGGCCCCTCACCGCCCTGGCGAGCGTGAGGGCCCTCCGGGAGAGCGACGGCTCGGTCCTGGACGCCACGCTGGTCGGCTCCAACGGGCGCTACAACCTCTCGTTCATGGCACCCCCGGCGGGCGTGAGGGTCGTCGTCGAGCTCACCTCGGTGTACGGTGCCTTCGCGTCTCCCGATATCCGCGTGGCGCCCGCGATGGGCGCGCCCTACTCGCACCGCTCGGCGCCGCTCCTGGTGGGCGCCGGGACCTTCACCCGGGACATCCTCGTCCCGCGCCCCGTCTCCGCGGCCTTCAGCATCCTCCAGACCCTCGCCGAGAGCTGGGAGTTCACCCTCACCGCCACCACCCTCGGGCTGCCCCGGGTGGGGGTCGCCTGGGCCGCCGGGGCCGCCACCACCGCGGTCTGCGGCAGCCCCATCTCGTGCTTCGATGGCACCGGCCCCACGCTCCACATCGGCGGCCACGCCGCGGACCCCGATGAGTGGGACGACCCGGTCCTGCGCCATGAATTCGGGCACTTCGTCGCCAGCAGGCTCTCCCGCGATGACACCCCCGGGGGCGCCCACGGGCCCGCCACCCGCAGCGACCCGCGGGTGGGCTGGAGCGAGGGCTTCGCCTCCTTCTGGGGGGCCCTCGGCGCCAATGACACGTGCTACGTGGACACCAACGCCGCGGGAGGGGGCACGAGCTTCCGCGTGGACGCCATCGCCGGGACGGCCCTGGACACCGCGCCCGCCCAGACCCCCACGGGGCAGGTCTCCGAGGGCCTCGTCTCCGGGGCCCTGTGGCAGCTTACCCACACCCCGGGGATGGCCCAGGGGACGGCCAGCGTGCTCGACCCCGTGGTGTGGGCGATCTTTCAGTACCTCCGGGTGCCCGTCGGGGCCCTCGGGGACCCCGCGGCGCGCCCCGAGCGCGGCGTGGCGGGCGCCGACCTGACGGACTTCCTCTCCGGCTGGAGCTGCGCCAACCCCTGCCGTGAGGCGGAGCTGCGCAGGGTCGTGGTGGGTACCTGGCAGTTCAACGCGGACCCCGTCCGTAACTTCCTCGGCTGTCCCCACCCGTATACCAACACCGATGTGGGCGTCACTGGACATCGTTGTAGCGGCGACGACGTCCTGGCGCTGAACAGCCCCATGGGCCTCGCCAGGCTGGACATCGCCGGGCGCGCGGTGCGCCGGACCCCCATCCCGGGCCTCCCCGGGGGCTTCCTGTCCTTCGGCGGGGGCGTCTTTCAGATGGCCCTGGTGAGGCCCTGGAGCCCGGCGCCCTCCCGGGTGCTGGTCACCGTCGGCGACCCCGGCTCCCTGGCCGTGGCGTCCATTGTCCGCGGCGAGGAGCGCGAGGTGGACACCGACGGCAACCCCATGACCACCTCCATGGGGGCCGCCATGGGCGTCTCCCGCCTCCCGCTCGTCCCCCTGGGGACCGCTGGGACCGTGGCCCCGGCGGGCGTGGCCGTGGAGCCCACCGTTGGGCGCTACGCCGCCGTGGCCCTCAACAACCGCGACGAGGTGGCCATTCTTGACGTCGACGCCCTGAGCCTTGTGCGCACGGTCCCGGTGGGCACCACGCACCCGGGCCTCCCGACGGGGCTGGTGTTCCACCCCGACGGGCGGAGGCTCTTCGTGGCGCTCCGCGGGATGGACTCGAACAGCCACGAGGTGGCCATCCTGACGGTGCCCTCGCCGGGTGCGTGGGGCTCCATGGCGCCGGCGGTGACGTACCTCACGGACGCCCGCATGCGCGGCCCGGTGATGCTCGCGGTGAACAACGCCGGCACCCGGCTGGGGATCGCCGCCTTCGGGGATGACTACATCTACGTGGCGCGTATTGACACAGGGCCCTCGCTGGAGCGCCGGATCAACGCCGCGGTGAACCCCTTCTCCATCGCTTACAATAACGACAACAGGTTGTTCTTTGGACACGTCCGGGGGGATGTCCGGGGCGACCTCTACCGCGTGGGGAGCGTCCGCGAGGCGGCCATCATGGGGCTCACGACCCCGGACCTGATCGAGCGCGTGGTGGGCGAGTCGGGCATCCGCAACGCCGTCACCGCGCTCATGCCCCTCGGGGACTACCTCTACACGGGCGACACGGACAGCTTCATCACGGCCCTCCCCCTGCGCAACCCCGCGGGCATGCTCACGGCCATCCCCACCTGCCGGGACGTGTCCGGCACCGAGAGCTACTGCGACGTGTCCTACGGCTTCCCCATGGGGATCGTCCGGTCCCTGGTGCCGCTGCGGTGACGATCCCTCTGGACGGGGGCGCGCGGTGGCCCCACGCTCCGGGTCCATGAGCAAGCTCCCCCCGGGTCCCCCCGCGCGGTCCGTCGTCACCCTCGCCCGCTGGGCCCTGCGCCCGCTGGAGCTCCTGGACGAGTGCGCAGAGCGCTTCGGGGACTGCTTCACCTTCGAGGGCTTCGGCGCCCAGACCGTGGTGTTCTTCACCCGTCCCGAGGCCGTGAAGGAGATCTTCACCGCCAGCGCCGAGGACCTCTACGCGGGCCAGGGCAACGCCATCCTGGAGGCCATCGTCGGGAAGAACTCCCTCCTCCTCCTGGACGGAGCGCCCCACGCCCGGGAGCGCAAGCTCCTGATGCCGCCCTTCCACGGCGAGCGCATGAACGCCTACGGCCGGGTCATGCGCGACATCACCGACGCCCGCGTGGATGGCTGGGAGAAGCGCCGCGCGTTCTCCATCCAGGACGAGGCCAGCGCCATCACCCTGGAGGTGATCCTCCGAACGGTCTTCGGCGTGGAGGAGGCCGAGCGCCTGGAGCACCTCCGGGAGCGGCTGTCCGTGTTCGTCCGGGAGGGGGCAAACCCCCTGGTACTGACGCTCCTCCTGACCGTACCCGCGGAGACCCTCACCCGGGTGCTCATGGCCGGCACGGACCCCGAGGAGGCCTTCTGGAAGCGCAACCTCCGGAGCCTCCTGCCCTTCCACGCCCTGGCCATGTCCGGCCGGGACGTGGACCAGGGCCTCCTGGCGGAGATCCGCCGGCGCCGCGAGGAGGGCACCGGGGACCGCACGGACATCCTCTCACTCTTGTTGGATGCCAGGTACGAAGAGGGCGATGGGATGTCCGATGAGGCCCTCCGGGACGAGATGGTGACGCTCCTCCTGGCGGGGCATGAGACCACGGCGGTGACCCTGGCGTGGGTGTTCCACCGGCTGCTCCTGCACCCCGAGGTGCTGCTCAAGGTCCAGGACGAGCTGCAGGCCGTGGCCGGCGGCGCCCCGCCGGAGCCCGAGCACGTGCCCAAGCTCGACTACCTGGACGCGGTCATCCGGGAGACCCAGCGGGTCCATACGATCATCCCGCTGGTGGTCCGGCGCCTTCAAAGGGACATGACCATCGGCGGCGTGGACCTCCCGAAGGGGGTGCTGGTGGCCCCGGCGATCCCGCTGCTACACAAGCGCAAGGACGTCTGGGGGGACCCCGAGGCCTTCCGCCCGGAGCGCTTCCTGGAGCGCAAGCCCACGCCCTTCGAGTTCCTGCCCTTCGGGGGAGGCGTCCGGCGCTGCATCGGCGCGGCCTTTGCCCACTATGAAATGAAGGTTGTGCTCGCCCGGATCCTCTGGAGGGCCACGCTCCGCGCGGAGGGCCCGTTGCCCACGAGGACCGTGCGCCGCGGGGTGACCCTGGGCCCCAAGGACGGCATGCCCGTGGTGCTGGAGGCCCGCCGGGAGGTGAGCGCCTGAGTATTCCCTTTGGCCTCGGGGTGGCGTATGGGTCCCCCGGAGCGCCCGGCGGGTGAACGAACGGAACGCGCGGCGCTACCAACCCCCTGAACGGAACCCATGACCCGAAGGCTCTACCTTTCCGTACCCCACATGGGCGAGAGCGAGGCCCGCTACGTCCAGGAGGCCTTCAGCTCCAACTGGCTCTCCACCGTGGGGCCCAACCTGGACGCGTTTGAAGCGGAGTTCTCGCGGCGCCTGGGGCTCCCTTCGGTCGCGCTGGCCAGTGGGACGGCGGCCCTGCACCTCGGGCTCAGGCTCCTGGGGGTCGGCCCCGGCGACGAGGTGCTGTGCCCCACCCTGACCTTCGTGGCCAGCGTGAACCCGGTGACGTACCTCGGCGCAGAGGCCACCTTCCTGGACGTCTCCCGGGACACCTGGAACCTGGACCCGGGAATCCTTGAAGAGGTGCTCTCCGCCCGGGCGCGCGAGGGGCGGCTGCCGAAGTGCGTGGTGGTGGTGGACCTCTACGGCCAGAGCGCGGACCTGGACCCGATCCTGGCGAGCTGTGACCGCCACGGGGTGCCCGTTCTGGAGGACGCCGCGGAGGCCCTGGGGGCCAGCTACAAGGGCCACCCGGCCGGGTCTCGCTGCCCGGTGTCGGCGTTCTCGTTCAATGGGAACAAGATCATCACCACCACCGGGGGGGGCATGCTCGCCTGCCGGGACCCGTCGTGGACGGCGCGGGCGCGCTTCTGGTCGCAGCAGGCCCGGGACCCCGGGGTGGCCTATCACCACACGCAGCTCGGGTACAATTATCGCTTGAGCAACGTCCTGGCGGGCATCGGCCGGGGGCAGCTCGAGGTGCTGGAAAACCGCGTGGCGCGGCGCCGGGCGGTGTGCGAGCGGTACCGCGAGGCCCTCGCGGACCTGGAGGGGCTCTCGCTCATGCCCGAGGCGCCCTACGGGCTCCACACCCGCTGGCTCACGGTGTTCACCGTGGACGCCGCGCGCCTGGGCGTGGACCGGGACGCGCTCCTGGCGGCCCTGGAGGCGGAGAACATCGAGGCCCGGCCCGTGTGGAAGCCCATGAACATCCAGCCCCTCTACGCGCACCGTCCGAGCTACGGCGGGGCCGTGGGGGAGGACCTCTACCACCGCGGGCTGTGCCTGCCGAGCTCCAGCAGCCTCTCCGAGGGGGACGTCGGGAGGGTGGTGGCGACGCTCCGAGGGGCCGTGGAGCGCGCCGCCCGCGCGCGGAGGAGGGACTGACCATGCAGACCACGCAGCTCCCGGACAGCAGCATCAGGGTGCCGTGGGTGGTGTACTCCTACCGCCGCGCGGTGGCGGTGCTGGTGCACCTCATCCTCTGGAGCGTGGCCTTCGTGACGGCCTTCCTCCTGCGCTTCGAGTTCCGTATCCCCGCGTGGTACTGGGAGCAGCTCGTCCTGTGGCTGCCGGCCTCGCTGGTGTTCCGGGCGCTGGCGCACCAGTACCTCGGGCTCTTCCGTGGGCTCTGGAGGTACACCGGCGCGAGGGACCTGGTGGCGCTCTTCAAGGCCGCCACGGTGGCCACCGTGGCGATGGTGGTCTGGATTCACTTCGCGGGCCCCAGGGGCTTCCCGCGGAGCGTGATCATCCTCGACTGGGTGCTCGGGATCTTCGCCGTGGGGGGCCTGCGCTTCGGGATCCGCACGCTGCGGGAGTTCACCTCGCAGGTGGCGCTCTTGACGGGCCAGGAGCGCAAGAAGGTGCTGGTGGTGGGCGCCGGCGACGCGGGCGAGATGCTCGTGCGCGAGCTGCACAAGACGTACTCCGCGCGCTTCGAGCTGTGCGGCGTGGTGGACGACGACCCGCTCAAGATCCGCGAGCACCTGCACGGGGTGCCCGTCCTGGGGCCCGTGGCCAGCGTGGGGGAGCACGTCAAGCGCCTGGACGTGGCCGAGATCATCATCGCGATGCCCTCGGTGCGGGGCCGGGAGATGCGCCGCATCGTGGACCTGTGCGCCGCCAGCGGCGCGTCCATCCGCACGATCCCCGGCGTGGACCACCTGATCGACGGCCGGGTGACGGTGAACCAGATCCGCCCGGTGGCCATCGAGGACCTCCTGGGGCGCGAGGCGGTCACCCTGGACACCGAGGCCATCGCGGGGTGCGTCCGGGACCTGGTGGTGCTTGTCACGGGCGCCGGCGGCTCCATCGGCAGCGAGCTGTGCCGGCAGGTGTCGCGCTTCGGCCCGGCGCAGCTCATCCTGGTGGAGCAGGCGGAGAACAACCTGTTCCACATCCACCGGGAGCTGCGGGAGCGCTTCCCGTCGGTGGCGGTGGTGCCCGTGATCGCGGACATCTGCGACTCGCGCAGGCTGGAGGCGGTCTTCCGGCGCTACCGCCCGCACGCGGTGTTCCACGCGGCGGCGCACAAGCACGTGCCGATGATGGAGTGGAACCCCGGCGAGGCGATCAAGAACAACGTCTTCGGCACGCGCAAGGTGGCGGACCTGGCGGACACCTTCGGCACGCGGTACTTCGTGATGATCTCCACGGACAAGGCCGTGAACCCCACGTCCACCATGGGGGTCTCCAAGCGCGTCGCGGAGATCTACATCCAGGCGCTCTCGCAGCGCAGCGGCACGCGCTTCCTGACGGTGCGCTTCGGCAACGTCCTCGGCAGCGCCGGGAGCGTGGTGCCCATCTTCCAGGAGCAGATCGCCCGGGGAGGCCCCGTCACCGTCACCCACCCGGAGATGAAGCGATACTTCATGACCATCCCCGAGGCGTGCCAGCTCGTCCTCCAGGCGGGCTCCATGGGCCGAGGGGGCGAGATCTTCGTGCTGGACATGGGCGAGCCCGTGAAGATCGTGGACCTGGCCCGCGACCTGATCACCCTCTCGGGTCTGAAGCCCGGCGAGGACATCGAGATCCGGTTCTCGGGTATCCGCCCCGGCGAGAAGCTCTTTGAAGAGCTCGCCACGGACGACGAACACGCCGACAAGACCCTGCACCCGAAGATCTTTGTAGGTCGCCTGCGACCCTACGTGTGGGACGATGTAGTGAGAGGTATGGAAGAGCTCCACGGGCTGACCGAGGGGGCGTCGGAGGCGGAGATCCGCGCGGCGTTCTCGCGGGTGGTGCCCGAGTTCCACGCCCCAGCCTTGTCCCTCGGGCCGCCTGCGGTGAGGGAGCGGGAGGTGACGCCCACGCCGCCGGAGAGGGTGGAGAAGGCCGCGGCCGCCACGGCCACGGTGCTGCCCTTCAAGCGCTGAACCGGCCCTTGACGGCGCCGCGCGCGCCGTCAAAGGTAGGGCGCCCATGCGCGCCGCGGTGCTCCTGCTCGTGCTGTTTCTCACCGCACCGCGGGGAGCCTCCGCGGACATACTGCCCACGCCAACGCCGCCGACCTGGGACGACCCGCCGCCGCCCATGCCGGAGCCGCCGGAGGCGCTGAAGATGGCTCTCGTGGCGGCGTTCTGCTGCCTCGGAGCGCTGGCGCTCACGGTGCGAAGGGCGCGGCGATGCGCGTGAGCGAGGCGCTCCTGGAGGGCCGCTACCGGGTGCTGGACACCTGTCCCACGCACCTCGTGGCGGAGGACACGCACTCCGGAGGCCACGTCTGGATCCACCAGGCGCCCACCTACTACGGGGGCTCGATGATGGACCCGGTCGCCCGGGAGGCGCAGGAGGCCACCGCGAGGGTCGTGGCGACGCTCGGCCTCGCTGGCGCTGTCCCGGTCCTAGGCCACACGCCCAGGGTGGTGCTCGCAGCGCCCACGGAGGGCCCGCGCTCGACGACGCCCCTGGACCCGCGGGGCGTCGCCCACTGCGCTCTGGATGTGTGCGTCGTGCTCGCGCGCCTCCACGCCGAGGGCTGGACCGGGCTCCGGGCGGACACCCACGACGTCCTGGTGGCGCATGACGGAGCACGGTGGCGAGCGAGGGTGCTGCTCCCGCACCTGGCTCCCCGGCGGGGCATCCCCTACGCCGTGGGCTTCCACCGGGACCCGTGGTGGTGCGACGTCAAGACCGTCGCGCTCCTCGCCGCGGACCTCTCGACAGGCACCGCCCCGGAGGCGAGGGGCTGGTTCAAGCTTGGCGTCGAGCCCTCGTCGGTGGAGCTTCCCGAAGGCTTTCCTCCGCCACTCCGGGAGGTGCTACGGGGGACCTGGAGCGCTCCTACGCCGCTGCGCTCGGCCGGGGCCCTCGCCCAGGCCCTGGTGCCCTGGGTGCCGGAGCGCGAGGCCGAGGCGAGGGCCCTCCCGCAGGGGCCTCCGAGGGCCCTCGCCCATGACTGGGACCGGCTCATCGCGCTCTGCGAGGACGCGCTGGGGACGCCTTGCCGGGAACATCGGGACCTGCGCTCCTGGGCCGAGTTGATGGTGGGTTGTGGCCTCGCGGGCGCCCTCCATCAGCGGGCCGTGGTGGCGCTGGCCCGGGGGGACGCTGGCGCGGCGCTGGCGGACGTACAGCGGGCGCTGTCCCTGGCGCCATCCTGGGGCCTCGCGAGGGTGACGCACGTCCTGGCCCTGGACGCCGCGGGCAGGCACGCCCAGGCGCTGGAGCTCCTGGACCGCGCGCTGCCCGACCTGGATCCCAAGACCGACCCCGAAGAAGATTTCCCTTATGGACCCGGCGAGGGCTTCGACGCGATGCGGGCGCGCTACACCCGAAGCGTCTTCCGTCTTCGCGACGGCGACGCCGCAGGCGCCCTGGACGATCTCTGGCGCGCGGAGTGGCTCGCGTCGGACCTGCGGGAGGATACCTATACCAGGATCGACCTGGAGCCAGGCGCGCTCGCGCCCCCGCCCTCGTGCCAGGCGCGCTGGACGCCGCCCGCGTCGCACTTTGCGCGGGTCCGGGTCCGCGCCACCCGAGAACTCCTCCGCGAAGGTGCGCTGGAGGCCGTGCTCCGGTGGCCCTACATCGACGCGCTGCTGGTGCTCGGTCACCGCGAGGAGGCCCACGCGGAGGCCCGCGCCCTCGTGGCCGCGAGCCCCGGTGACCCGAAGGTGGCCCGGGCCTACGCCCGGCGCTTCCCGGATTGACCCTCCGGGGGCCTCACTCCAGCCAGCGCTTCTCGCGGATCTTCTGCGGGATGTACTCCTCGGTGATGAACCGGATGCCGCGCGAGGAGAGGGCCTCCAGCTCGTACTTCTTCTCGCTCTTCTTCATCTTGAGGAGCTCGTCCTGCCAGCGCTTCTCGCGGAACCACTCGTATTTCACCATCTGCTCGATGCGGGCGCGGTCCTCGTCCTTGAGGGCCATGCTCACCCGAGCGCTCAGCCCGAAGGCCTCCGCGTCGAAGCTCGAGAGCCCCAGGAAGCGCGCCCGGGGCACCGCCAT
Organism: Deltaproteobacteria bacterium; assembly: GCA_016218725.1. Classification (GTDB taxonomy): domain Bacteria; phylum Myxococcota_A; class Polyangia; order Polyangiales; genus JACRDB01. The sequence continues at coordinate 78,231 of JACRDB010000128.1, read as the reverse complement.
GCGCATGGACTCGTACGCCAGGTTGATGCTCCCCTGCTTGATCACCGAGTAGATGTAGAAGCCCCACGGGTCGTTGTCCGTGAGCACGTAGAGCGGGAGCTTGAGCTCCTCGTTCATGCGCCGCAGGAGCCTCCGGGTGCCCCTCGCCGCCATGCCGTTGCCGTGCACCAGCATGCACTTGTGCCGCTGCCAGAAGCGGTCCTCGTTGAGCCGCGCCCACACCGCGCCCTTCTCCACGAAGAGCACGAACTCCGCCTCGTGCGTCACGAACCGGATGCGGTTGTCCTCCACGATGGACGGGACGCTCCACCCCCCGGAGCCCATGCGCCGAAGGTCAATGGTGTCCCCGGTGTCCACCACGCTCATCGGCCCCACCATGGCCCCGCGGTTCTCCGCCCGCAGGTGCAGCTCCTCGCGCAGCGCGTCGATGGTCACCTCCAGGTCCTCGATGATCGGGTCGCTCTCGCTCTGCTCCTCGAAGGTGTTCTCCTTGGTCCCCGCCACGCCGTGCTTGGCGTCGTAGTAGATGTCGCGGATGCTGGTCGTGGCCCCCTCCTCGATGAGCTTCTTGCAGCGCTCCGCGATCAGGAACGTCTGCATGAACAGCTTGGCCTGCTTGTAGTGGAAGAACTGCCGGCTCTGCTTCGCGTCCCCGAGGCGCAGGAGCCTCTTCACCTCGTCGAAGCTCACGTTGGACAGGGCCCGCACGGGGATGCTCAGCGCGGGGTTCTTCCCCGCCCGCACCGCCGCCAGGGCCTCCATGGCCAGCGCGTTGATCTTGTCCAGCGTGCGCCGATCCCGCGCGTCGGGCTCCGCCCTCGGGGCCTCACGGTCGCTCACCTTGGTGCTCATTTCCGTCCTCCGTGGGTCCTGCGCACGGCGGCGCTGGCCTCCAGCGGGGCCGTGCTCGCCCGCTGCTTCGAGGGCTCCCGCGCCAGGAGCCTCCGGGTCTTGCGCTGGGTCACGTCTTCAAAGGCCGAACCCGACCCGAAGCCCAGCTCCCGCTGCACGGGCTCCTCGTCCGCGGACGGCTCCGGCGCTGGCTCCGGCGCTGGCTCCGCGGGCTCCGGCGCCGCTTCCACCATTGTCACTTCGGACGCCATGACCGCCGTCCCAGGCATCTCCTGGGCGACCTGCGGCGTGGACCCCGCACCCCCCTCGGGCTCCGCCGCGGCGGGCGCAGCGAGCTTCACGTGCCTGGGGAGCGCCTCGGTGAAATCCTTGAGGATTCTCTCTTCGGGCACGCGGGTGATGGCGCTCAGGGACACCGAGAGCTCCATGATGTACTTCTCGAAGAGGCTCCTGCGCTCGGCCTCCCAGCGCTCGGACTCCTGGGCGCGGACAAAGGTCCCGAGCTGGCGCCCGCACTCCATGAGGGCCATGCGCACCTCGCGCACGATGTCATCGTAGTGGGCGACGGCCTCCTTGGCCTCGCTGGTGTAGGGCACCCACACGCTGGCGAGGTGCACCACCACGGCCAGCGGGCCCACGGGCAGCTCGCCCTTGCGCTGCTGGAGCCCGTAGGCCTTCCAGTCCACCTTGAGCACCGCCTCGGTGACCCCGCATGCCCGCGGCTGGTAGAGGAGCGGCACCCGGTTGGCGAAGCGCAGGAGCTCCGCGGGCTCGTCCTTTGCGAGCTCCCCCCCGAAGGCGATGCCCGCCTCCACCACGAAGGGGTTGCCCCGGTAGACCGCCGGGGGCCGCGTGTGGGCCGCGAAGAACCCGCCGCGGAAGCGCCGCTTCAGGCCCTCCAGGAGCAGCGCCTCGCCGATGGGCACCACGCACGTGGCCGGCGGCGGGAGGATCTTCACCTGCGAAGCGTGGAGCGCGTCATACACGCGATCGAGGAGCGCCGGCGTGACCAGCCGGCTCTTCATTGTGGGCTCCACGCCCGCGGCGCGAAGGACCCTCTCGGCGATGGCCGGGGTGAAACCCGCCCCGTCCTCCTGGAGGTCTTCACGAAGGAGCCCGTCGCTCTTGGCGAGCTTCACTGCGAAGCGCCTGGGCGGCGGTAGCGCGGCGTGGGAGGCCTGCATCACCGCGTGGAGCGCGCCGATCTCCTCCGCGGAGAGCTTCGGCGCCACGGTGTCCGCGGAGACCCCGGCGCGGCGACAGAGGTCCTCCGCCACCGGCGCGGTCACCCTGGAGAACTCCTCCAAGAGCGTCTGGCGCACGCTCCGGGCGCCTGCTTCATGCAGGATCTTGAGGAGCATGCCGAGCTCCACCCCGTGGGGGTGGGGCTTGATCTCGTGGGCCTCCGGCGGGAGCTCCTCGCAGGCCCTGGGCCAGTGCGTGGGGTTCCCCTTTGGGGGGTGCCAGGTAAGCTCCAGGTGGGGGTTGGCCACCACGGTCTGCTCCAGGTACGCGTCCACGCTGGTGCGCCCGCCGCGGTACAGCCCCGACAGCTCAAGCTCCACCATGGTGCCGTGGTCTTTCTCCCAAGGGACCGTGGTGTTCTGGTCTTTATTGAGCACCTCGGGGTTGTTGGTGCGCGCGTCGATGCGCACCTCCAACCTCCACGCTGGGCGCCCCTTGCCGATCTTTGACACCACCACCACGGGTTTTCCGGTGGTGAGCTGACCGTACATCCCCGCAGCGGAAATGCCGATGCCCTGTTGACCCCGGCTCTGACGAAGACGATGGAACTTCGAGCCGTACAAGAGCTTTGCGAAGATCTTCGGGATCTGCTCCTTGACGATGCCCGGGCCGTTGTCTTCAACCCTCACGCGGTAGCGGCCCTCGGCGAGCTCCTCCACGCGCACCTCCAGCGAGGGCAGGATGCCCGCCTCTTCACACGCGTCCAGCGCGTTGTCCACGGCCTCCTTGATGGTGGTGAGCAGCGCCTTGGCCGGGTTGTCAAAGCCGAGCAGGTGCCGGTTCTTGGTGAAGAACTCGCTGACGGAGATGTCCCGCTGCTTCGTCGCCATGGCCTCCGCCGTGGCGCGGCGGGGCGGGTTGGAAGAAGGCGGTCGCTCCTGGCCATCCATCGTCATCAGTCGTCCCTCGGTAGCAACGGAGGTAGCCCGATACTGAACACCCGTCAAGCGCTCCGCGCGGGCCTCCGGCCCCCCCTCCTGCCACACCCCGGCAAATCACGGAAGTTCCCGGTAGCGCAGGCCCTCCGGGATGGACATATCCTGTCACAGGGTCTAGCGCGCGACGGCGATGGACCGGCCGAGGTTGGGGTACCCGGAATCGGGCGGGTGCTCCATGGCCGTGCCGACGAGGGTTGTGATGGTGCCGGGGAAGTAGACGAGGGTGCGACCGTTCCCGACGACCAGGTCATCGCGCCCGTCGGCGTTGAGGTCCCCGGCTCCGGCGAGGTCCTGGCCCGACGGGCCCCAGGCGCTGAGGACCGTGGGCAGGGGGGTGCGAGAGAAGCCGTCGCCGACGCGGCGGAGCGCCACCAGCCTCACGCCGGGAGCCCCGACGAGGAGCTCGTCCGCCCGGTCGCCGTCGAGGTCGCCGACGGCCACGATTCGCGCTCCTGTTGGAAGGTCGCCCTCCAGCGCGACGATGGCCGGGCCGATCATCGTGGAGCGACCGGAGATGTAGTAGAGCGAGCGGCCGCCGGGGTCGGCGATGGCGACGTCCTGGAAGCCGTCGCCCTCCAGGTCTCCGGCGCGGACCACGGTCGCTCCGAAGCTCCTGGTGGCGCCAGCGAGCGCGGGGGCGGCCGCGAAGGTGAGGCCCGCGCTGCTGCCAAAGTAGATCACCACCTGGCCTACCAGGGCGTCTCCCTCGCGGGCCGGGGCGCCCACGACCAGGTCCGCGAAGCCGTCGCCGTTGAAGTCTCCGACGCCCGCGACGCTCTCCCCGAAGAGCCTCGGCGAGATGCCTCCCGGGATCGCCAGTGCTCCGCCCAGCGCGTCCGACGCGCTGCCGGTGAAGGCCGCGCGCCCGCGGAGGACGTCCACCGCGGGCGACGGCGAGGTGACCCCGAAGGCCACGTCTCCGTAGCCGTCGCCGTTGGTGTCCCCGAGGCCCGCGACGCGGCCGGTCGACTCCACGGGCGTTCCCTGGAGGCTAAAATTGGGCGTCGCGAAGTAGAAGATCAGGGGGCTCATGGAGCTGGTGACGGCGGTCGCGAGGTGGAGCCCGAGGCGTCCCTCGCGGCCTGCCGCGACCAGGTCCGGGAGCCCGTCGCCGTTGACATCGCCCACGGCCCATGCCCGCGCGAACCACTGACGGTCGCCGGGGCTGCCAGCCGCGCCGGAGTTGTCGGAGAACGGCCGCGGGCCGCCGCGAAGTGCGACGAGCCACGCGCCCAGGGACGACGTCGGGTCCGTGGTGGCGACGACGTCCGCGTAGCCGTCCTGGTTCAGGTCCACCACGGTCCCGCCGCCCCCGCGCGCCTCGGTGCTCATGGAGGGCCGCGTTTCGATCCCGCGGGTGAAGAACTCCCACGGCGCGCTGGTCGCGGTGCAGCCGTCCGCGGTGGTACGGCGGAGGCGCCAGGTGTAGGCCCCCGCGGGGTACGCGCGGTCCATTGGCAGGCGGAGGCTGGACACGCCCTCGGCCAGGGGTCCGACCCGGAGCTCCGGGAACGCGGTCGTGGTGGGGAGGCGGTTGAACAGCACCTCGATGGTCTCCCCGGCCGCCGGCCGCACGAACTTGAAGGCCACGGTGCCGTCCACCACGGTGCCGCTCAGCGGCCCCAGGTGCCGCGGCGCCGCCACACAGGCACCCCGCATGCGACAGAAGACGCTCCCGGAGGGGCACGGCATCGTACAGCGTCCGGCGGAGCACACCCCTGCGCACGCGGCGCCACAGCCCCCGCAGTTGGAGGGGTCGCTGGTCACATTGACGCACACGTCACCGCACAACATCGACGGCGTGAGGCAGGGGCGCACCGTACGATCCCCGGCCGTGTCTGCGCCGGTCGCGTCGGGCGTGCTGTCCGGGCGCGCGTCCACGCCCGGTCGATCCAGGATGACCACGCCGGTGTCCGGGGGCGCGATGGGCTCGTCCACGGCGTCCGCCGTGACGGTCCCGTCGCCTGCGGGGAGCACGTCCACCACGATGACCGAGCCGTCCTTCTCCACGGCGTCCGGGGGTGCGCCCAGGTCGCGAGGAGGGTCGTTGTCTCGGGGCGCGTCAGGCGCAGGTACGGTGTCGCGCGGGATCGCCGCGTCCTGGGCGGCGTCCGCCGTCGGGCGCCCGAAGGACGGGTCCAACACCAGGCTGCACCCTCCCCCGCCCACGATCCCAAGGAGTGACAACCACCACCCGCGGTGGCCGCCGCGGCGACAAGCAAGCTCGGACACCATGGCCTCCGAGCGTAGCACACCGCGCGCTCAATCCCTTACGCGCACGGAGAGCCACCGCTCGGCGCGGGACTCCCACGCCTGGGGAGTTCCGTGCTCCCAGGCGTGGTCCACGGCCTCCCGGGCCAGGGCCACGCAGTGATCCGTGTTGCAGTGTAGAAAGAGCCCCTGGCGCCCGAAGGGGATGACCGCCGCGGGCACCCGGGCCAGTGTCTCCCTCCAGCGCTCGCGCCAACCTCGGAGGTACAAGGGATAGACCCCGGGGATGAAGCGCTGCTCCAGCGCCAGCACCTCGGCGCTCGCGGGGAGAGCCCCGCAGTGGTCGAGCTGCGCCCGCAGCGCCCGGTACCCCTCCCCTGCGGTGAGGTCCAGGGCGGGACCGTGACGCCCCTCGGGGACCTCCACACACAACAGTGTCTCTCCCGGCGGAGCGCGCTCCGGCGCGTAGCCACCGACGTTTCCCACCCGTCCAAAGAGGTACCGCGCCTCGGGCGTGTAGAGCGTCTCCACCGCCGTCAGGTGCTCCCCGCGCGCCGCGAGGTATACCAGGTGCAGCCCCCGGTGCGCGAGCGTCGTGGTCACCAGGCCCCGCAGGTCCCCCGCGAAGAGCGTGCGCTCGACGCTCTCTCCAGGGTACGTCCGGTCCCAGGAGACCCCTCGCGTGAGCGCCACACCAGCGCGCAGGCACGCGTCTTCCAGCCACCGGGTGATCGCCCCGAAGCCCTCGCGGGGATAGAGATAAACCTTCGCCTCGCGCCCCGCGGCCCCCGCCAGGAGCGTCCACGGGCTGCTGGTGGACACCCGGAGCCTCGCCACGGTCTGGGACACCTCACGGGCGTCTACACCAAAGACCTTCTCGGCGTAGGGCCGGTAGAAGACCTCGTAGGCCTCACGGCCCACCACCGGCACCAGCGCAGCTTCGAAGCCAACATCTCCAGCACCCACGGGCAAGGTCCCTCCCCGCAAGAGCGACAGCCCCATGGTCAACGCCGCCCGTGGATGAAGCCCACGGAGCATCCCAACGAGCCCCAGAGGGTAGGGAATCCACCTACCTTGGAGTACAAGGGCTCCGCGGCGAGGGCGCTCGATGAAGCGCACGTCCCTGGTCATTTCCCGCAGGAGCGGGACCTCCAGGGCGTCGCGGTGGAGGCGGTGCGAGCCGAGGTCACAGGGGACCCCTCGGAAGCGCCAGGAGCCCGCCAGGCCGCCCACTTCGGGCTCTCGCGAGAGGAGCTCCACCCGGGCGCCCCGGCGCGCGAGGAGGAGCGCCGCCGAGAGACCGGAGACCCCTGCCCCCACGACGCGGAAGCGACGCACGGAGGCCCCTTCACCCTTCGGTGAGGGACACCACCACCAGCGGACGGCGGTGTGAGCGGCCGTAGCACCGCCGCACCGCGCGACGCACGGCGTCCCGCAGGAGCTCCAGGGCGGGGCCGTGGCTCGCCAGGGTGTCCCTGGCGCTCACGCGGGCGGCCTCGGTGGCGGCGTTCTCCGTCGCCACGGGGTCCGGGACCACCACGCCCCGCACGGCGAGGGCGGGGGCGCCCACCAGCGCGCCTTCCTTGTTGATCCTGAGGCTCACGGTGACCACACCGGTCTCGCCGAGGAGCGAGCGCTCGCGGAGGACGTCGTCCGGGACGCGCTGGCCGTCGTCCAGGTGCACCCTCCCCACGGGCCCCGAGGCGCCCGCGGAGAGCCCCAGCGAGTCCAGGAACGCCGTCTCGCCGTTCTCGAGCACCAGCACGCTCCCGACGCCCTCCTCGCGGGCGAGGTGAGCGTGGCGCGTCAGGTGGTGGTAGGTCCCGTGCACGGGGATGAAGCTCCGGGGCTGCACCCACTGGAGCATGGTGCGCTGCTCCTCGCGGTAGGCGTGGCCCGACACGTGGAGCGTGGGGTCCACGGACCAGAAGCGCACGTCCACCCCCTTGCGCTCCAGCGCGCAGAGCATGTCCCAGATGGCCCGGTCGTTCCCGGGGATGGCCCTGGAGGAGAACACCACGGTGTCCCCGGACTGGAGCTTGAGCCTCGGGTGCTCGCCCAGGCTGAGCCGCGAGATGGAGCCCTGGGGCTCTCCCTGGGTCCCCGAGGCCACCACCAGCACCTGATCCCTGGGCACGTCCGCCACGCGGTCGGGGGTCACCAGGAGCTCCCCCCGGAGCCCGAGGCGCCCGAGCTCCGACGCGATGCGGGCGTGGTTCTGCACGCTCCGCCCGAGGAGGCACACCTTGCGACGGGTCATCGCCGCCACGCGAAACAGCGTCTGGAGGCGGTACGTGTTGGAGGGAAAGGCCCCCACCACCACCCGGTGCGCGGCGCTACGGATCGTGGCCTCCAGGCTCCGGGCGACGTCCTCCTCGCGGCCGCTCCAGCCCGGCTGATCCACGTTGGTGCTGTCGCTCAGGAGCAGGGCCACGCCCTCGCGACCGAGCGCCTCGAAGCGCTCGCGGTCCGTGGCCTCGTGGTCCAGGGGGCCGTCCTCCAGCTTGAAGTCCCCGGTGTGGAGCACCCTCCCACCGGGCGTATCAATCGCCAGGGCCGTGCTGTCCGGGATGGAGTGGGTCACCCTCAGGGGCTCCACCTCGAAGCGGCCGAGGGAGAAGCGCCTCCGGGGCTCCGTGGCCGTGAAGGTCACCGCGGGGGCGTCCGGGTGCTCCTTGAGCCTCTCGCGCAGGAGCCCGAGGGCGTACGGCGGCGCCCAGACGGGCACCGGGACGCGCTTCAACAGGTGCGGCACGGCGCCCACGTGGTCCTCGTGGGCGTGCGTGATCACCACACCCAGCACGTCGTCCGCGCGCTCTTCAAGGTAGTCGAAGAGAGGGTGAATAAGATCTACCCCGCGTGCCTCCCGAGGGAAGGTCACGCCACAATCTATGACGACAATACCCTCGCGGGACTCCAGCGCGAGGCAGTTCATGCCGATCTCGCCGAGGCCCCCGAGGGGCACGATCCTGAGCCAGTCCAAGGTGTGGTTCTCTTATCGGTTGAAGTTCGCCGCGCGGGCGATGATGTCCGCGCAGGAGACCATCCCGTCGCCGTCGGCGTCCCAGAGTGCGCGGGAGGCGCCGTCCGCGCGGCGCATGGTGAAGGCGCTCTCCTCGGCCACGAAGCGGAACTCGGGCAGCGCGCTCACCACCCCCGCGGTGTCCAGCATGGCCCCGAGCACCGTCACGTTGCTCCCGAGGAGGGCGTACTCCAGGGTGGCCTCCACCCTCCCCCCCACGCGGTCCGCGGAGAGCACCTCCCCGAGGAGCGTCGGGCGCGTGCGGAAGGCCAGGTACGCGTCCCCTCGGAGGGGGCCCATGGCCTCCCCGGCGGACACCTGCACGGTGACCCCGGGGCTGCCGTCCCCGTCGGAGTCTTCGCCCTCCATGGCGCGGCTGTCGCACATCCCGCCGGTGGTCATGCAGTCACGGCACACGCACTGCGCGGCCGTGGCGCCCATACAGGGCGAGCACCACGCCGGCAGCGGCGAGCGCTCCGGGTCCATGAGCGCCCCGGACCGCACGCCCAGGAGCACCGTAAAGGGCGGCGGGCGGTAGGGCGCGCAGGGAGCGGGCGTCACCTGGTCGGTCACCGCCTCCGGGAGCATCAGCCGCGGCAGGAAGCTCGTGAGCGCCGTGGACGGCGAGAGCTGGATGGAGAGCGGCGTCATGGGGCACTCGCCGGCGCCGCCGCGGGCCCTCGGGAGGCTCACCTGACAGAGCTGAAATCGCTGGCGCAGGCGCCCTCCGTCGGCCCTTCCCTCCACGCGGAAGAGGAGCCCCGCGGTGGTGCGCTGAGGGTCCGGGCAGAGCCTCACCAGGCTCCCGCTGCGGCCCCGGAGCTCCACCCCCAGGGTGGCCCGGATGGCCCACACGCCGGAGAGGTCCACGGGGGCGCCCTGAGGGTCGCACCGCGGGCCCGAGTCCGCAGGGGCGGAGTCGGAGTTCCCCGGGGTGTCCGATGTTGTGGTCCCGTCTGCGCCAGCGTCCGTGGGCGAGGCGCCGCCGTTGCAGGCCACCAGCAGCGCCCCGAGGAGACCGTACCTTCGCATGAAACCGCGCCACGCTAGCACCGCGGGCGCTTCCCCTGCAACGGCGCCGTGGACAAGGCCCCGTCCGCGGGCGTAGAGCGGAGGGCATGAGCCACCCGAGGGTCGCCCACGTGGGCATCGCCGTCACGGACCTGGACGCCGCCACGGAGGCGTACCGCGCGCTCCTGGGTCACCCGGAGCACGACCGGGAGACCGTGGAGGAGCAGGGCGTCGAGGTCGTTCACTTCGAGGCCGGGGACGCGATGCTGGAGCTCCTCCAGCCCACCCGTCCCGACTCGCCCGTGGGGAGGTTCCTCCAGAAGCGCGGTGAGGGCATCCATCACGTGGCCGTCTGGGTAGACGACCTGCGGGCCGAGCTCGCTCGCCTCGGGGCCCTGGGGGTCACCCTCATTGACAAGGTCCCGAGGGTGGGAGCGGGGGGACATCTGGTGGCCTTCGTGCATCCAAGGTCCACCCGTGGCGTCCTGGTGGAGCTCACGGAGAAGCGAAAGGACCCTGCACCGTGAAGCACCCCAAGAGCCTCTCACGCCTCGACGGCAAGCTCTGTGTCATTACCGGCGCCTCGGACGGCATCGGCGTGGAGACCGCGCGCTTCCTCGCCAGCCAGGGCGCGCGCCTGGTCCTCCCCGTGAGAAACCGCGCCAAGGCCGAGCCCGTCCGGGAGGACCTGGTCCAGACCACCGGCAACAAGGACATCACCCTCCGGGACCTGGACCTGGGCTCCCTCGCCTCGGTCCGGTCCTTCACCCGGGCGTTCCTGGACGAGCACAAGGCCCTGGACCTCCTGGTGCTCAACGCAGGGCTCTCGGCCACCCGCAGGAGCCTCACGCAGGACGGCTTCGAGAGCACCTTCGGGGTCAATCACTTCGGCCATTTCGTCCTGACCCTGGAGCTCCTGGGGGCGCTGCGCGCGGCGGAGAGGGCGCGGGTGGTGGTGGTGGCCTCCAAGCTCCACACCAGCGGGACCATTCCCTTTGACGACCTTACGTATGAGAAGGGGAGCTTCGGGCTGATGCAGGGGGCCTACCCCGACTCCAAGCTGGCCAATGTGCTCTTCTCCAACGCGCTGGCGCGGCGCTTGAAGGGCACCAAGGTGACGGTGAACTCTCTGCACCCCGGGGTGGTGTCCACGTCCCTGGCGCGGGAGATGAACCCGGTGTTCCGCTGGGCCGCCAGGACCTTCTTCATGACCCCCGAGAAGGGCGCCCACACCAGCGTCTACGTGGCCGCCTCCCCGGACCTGGAGGGCGTCACCGGGCGCTACTTTGACTCCTGCAAGGAGGTGCCTGCGTCCCCGAAGGCGCTGGACGAGGCCCTCCAGGAGAGGCTCTGGGAGCGCACGGAGACGCTTACCGGGACGCGCTTTACAGCTTAGAGGGCCTTGTCCGGGCGGGCCGTGAGCACGTCCACCAGGTCCATCTTGGTGAGCACCGCCACGGGGCTCTCGCGCTCGTCCACCACGATGCCCACCAGGCCCTTGGAGAAGAACTCCAGGAGCGAGCCGGCCTCGTCCGAGGTGCGCAGGGTGAACACCTTTCGGAACATCACCTCGGCCACGGCGCTGGTGAGCGAGGCCCTGCCCTCCACGATGCGCCCGAGGACATCGCTCTCGGTGACCATCCCGACGAGCCGTCCGTCGTCTACCACCGGGAGCTGCGAGATGCCGTTGTCCTTCATGGTGCGCACCGCGGACGCCACGGGCTCGGCGCTGGACACGGTGAGCACCGTGCGCCGCGGCAGCGAGCGCAGGAGCTCGCCCACGGTGCCGGTCTCCCAGCTGCTCTCGGTGAAGCCGTTCTCGCGCATCCAGCGGTCGTCCAGGAACTTGGTCATGTAGTTCCGCACGGAGTCCGGCAGGATGACCACCACGCGCTTGCCGGGCCCGAGCCTGCGGGCCACCTGGAGCGCGGCCCACACGGCGCTCCCGGAGCTGCCTCCGCACAGGAGCCCCTCCTGCCGGATGAGCCTCCGGGCCATCAAGAACGACGGCCGGTCCTCGGATTTGATCCACTCGTCCACCAGCGAGCGGTCCAGCACGTCCGGGATGAAGTCGTACCCGATGCCCTCGACCTTGTACGAGTGGATGGGCCCGGGGCCCGCGAGGATGCTCCCCACGGGGTCCACGCCGACGATCCTGCACGAGGGGACCCGGGCCTTGAGGGTCTTGGCGACCCCGGCCAGGGTGCCGCCGGTGCCCGCGGTCATCACGCAGGCGTCCAGGTGCCCGTCGGTCTGCTCAAGAATCTCCTCGGCGGTGCCCTCGGCGTGGGCCAGGGGGTTGTCGGGGTTGGAGTACTGATCAAGGATGTGGGCGTTGGGCAGGATCTTCTGGAGCTGCCGGGCCACGCCGATGTGGCTCTCGGGCGCGTCCCAGGCGGCCTCCGTGGGCGTCCGGATGATCTCCGCCCCGAGGGCCTCGAGCACCACCTGCTTCTCCCGGCTCATCTTCTCCGGCATGGTGATGATCATGCGGTAGCCGTACACCGCGGCGGCCAGGGCGAGCCCGATGCCGGTGTTCCCGCTGGTGGGCTCGATGAGCGTGTCCCCGGGGCGGATCCTCCCGCTGCGCTGGGCCTCCTCCAGCATCCTCCTCCCGATGCGGTCCTTGACGGAGCCTCCGGCGTTCAGGAACTCGCACTTGACCAGCAGCTCGCAGCCCGTGTCGCGCCCTACACTGCGCAGGCGCACGAGCGGTGTTTGTCCGATGGTCTCCAGGATCGATGCATGGATCTTCTTCACGGGCGCGGGAGTGTACTCTACGTTGGCCCGACGCCGAAGCGTTCTACGGCTCCAGCCGCCGCCGGACGGCGAGCCCCAGGCCCAGCGCCAGCGCCAGCACCGCGCCGTGGGAGAGCGCCTGGTGGGCGGGCGTGGCCACCTCGCAGAACCCATGGAGCACCGCCACCCCGGCCATCCCCGAGGCCACCCCCGAGAGCGCCGCGCTCGCCCCGGGTGACACCACCGCCGTGCCCCGCACGGCCCTCCCCACCGCGAGGCCCACCAGCGCCGCGACCCCGAGCCCCGCGCCCGTGCACACCAGGTGCGACGCCCCCGACGGGAGCGCCCGCGCCGAGTGCTCCGTGGCCACGGTGAGCGTCCAGGCCACCCCCTGGAAGAGCCCCAGGGCCCCAAGCGCCAGCGCCCAGCGCCACCGGGGCAGCACCCCGACGCCGTGGGGCCCCCGGGCGAGCGCCCCCACCAGCGCCGCCACCAGCGCCAGCTCCCACGCCACGAGGATCGCCCAGTACCGCGCCCCAGCCTGCTCCGAGAGGTCCGCCCGGGGCTTGAGCCCCAGCACCAGCCCCACCAGCAGCACCGAGAGCGCCGCCGGGAGCGCCACGCTCCGGGCCACCCGGAGGCCCCTGGAAGGCACCCGAACGGCCTCCTCCACCGCCCTGCGCAGCGCCTCCGACGGCTCCGACGGAGTCCCCGGCACCTGACGCAATTGTAGGTCCAGCACGTACACTGTCGCACATTCCCGACAGGTGCTGGCGTGGTTACGTAGAGCCTGTTCGGGGTCGCGCTTTTCCTCCAGGGCGAGGGAGAGCCGGTCGCAGTCGGTCATGGCGCGGGGCTCTTTGGGTGTTTGAGCCCGAGGGCGCGGCGGAGGTTCTCATAGGCGCGGTGGGCCCGGAGCTTGATGGCGCCCGGGGTGGTGCCCAGGATGGCCGCGGCCTGGGCGGTGGAGAGGCCCTCGACCTTGGTGAGGAGCAGGGCGTCCTTCTGGTTGTCCGGGAGCTTGTCCAGGGTGCTCAGGAGCTTGATTCTCTTGGAGTCCGTGAGGCGTTCGAAGCCATAGACCGGGTCCAGGCCCTCGGGGACGAGGTCCGGCACCTCGCCGTCGGCGGTGGTGGAGACGGGGTTCCGGCGGGCTCGGCGGCGGTGGTCGATGAGCGTGCGCCGCGCGATGGCGTAGACCCAGGGCTCCACGGGGGCCCCTCGGAGCCAGGTGTCCCTCGCGCGACACACCTTGAGGAAGGTGGTCTGGCACAGGTCTTCGGCCACCCGGGAGTCCCCCGAGAGGTACCTGAGGAGGGCGCCCACCCTGGGCGAGAGCCTGCGGTAGAGCGCGTCGAACGCGCGGGCGTCGCCGTCCAGAAAGGCCTCCATCAGCGCTTCGTTCGTCCTTGTATGGTCCAACGCTGCGCCCCGGAAGCGGTTACGGCCGACGGTACCGCGCACCGGGTGCCGCGGTCCATTCTAAACGGCGGTACGCTCTGTGGCTGGCGCCGACGCCAGGAACCCCCTACAATCGTGTTTGAACACAAGACTCCCAGGTGTAGGTCCATGTCGTTCTGGCCGAACTACGGGCCATGGCTCCAGAATCTGTTGGAGCGCCGTTGACAACTCCCGTCCTCAGCGTTGGAGTCAGCTATTGCTCGGAGGAGGACCCATGCGACTTTCTGGACGACTGCTCTGCCTGGCACAGATCGTGCTCTTTCTTGGGTTGTTCCGAAGTTCGCTCTGTCTGGCAGACAACCTGGAGGACCCGATCTCTGCTCCCCCGACGCTGCGCGGCGTTGGCACGTTGAACAACCTGCGTGAGACCTCGGACTGGTTCGCGGCCGCGAGGATCCCCTACACTGGGATCGAACCCCTCGGGGGGGGGGAGAGACCACTGGAACGATGGAGTGGTGTGGCTCCGAAGGCTCCGTCGGCCCGAGCGACCGCAGAGCAACGAGATCGAGTTGTTCCTTGAGAATTTCCCCAACCTGCGCCCTGGAGTCGCCCTTTATCTAGGAATGGCACGCCGTCGGGGGGGCTTCGACCTGCCCTCCGGAGCGCCTCAATCAACCGACCGGCTCTGGCGAATCACCTTCGATGCGCAGTGTCATGCGACGGTAACGGAGTCCGCTGGAGCGCCTGGAACGCCTGAGGGGTGGCGCACGCTCGACGCCGCGCCTTCCATCGAACTCCCGACGGCTGCGCCGTGGGCAGGATCATGTCAGGCGGTCCTGTTGCGACGTACACCTCCCTCGGGTCCGGCGTTCGACTCACTGCGCGCGAATCTGGAACTTCGCCTCCGAATCGCGGCAGCGCCTTCGGCCCATTCCCCGATGGAAACAGGGCCAGCTCTGGCACCGGGCTCAACGGACTGTGTCTCGTTGGTCGAAGCGGTGGATCCGTATTGCACCCGGTCCCTCGCGGGATCGCCTTCCGTTGGTTCCTGGGATGGACTTTGCGTCTCCGAGGCACTGTCCCTGTGCGGGCCCGGGAGCGGAGCAGACCCTGCGCGCACGGAGGAGGAGTTTCCTCAGAACGCAAGGTTCTTCATCGCCCAGGAGGAGGACAATGCCCAGTGCCAGCCCCCAGGCTGTACCCCTGCTCCCCTTGGCTCGTATCCCTGGCGGCCGCCGGGCGCCGGCGCGGCCGGGATGCCCGAGTTCGTTGACCGCAACAATGTCTCGACCTGGCGATGGCTGAGCAGCACGCCCACCAGCCAGGACCTGCGCATCATGACCTGGAATGTCAAGCGCTTCACGGACAACGGTACCTCCGCCGAAGCCGTGATCCAACCCGCGTTGAACGGGAGGCCCGACTTCTTCGCAGACAGCACCATCTCGGCGTGCGAGATCGGTCGCAGAATCGCTCACAGCAGGGCAAACATTGTAGCCCTCCAGGAGGTGTGGGACCAGACCGAGGCCTACGAGCTTCTTCGATGTGCGAACCTCGCCCGCATCGCCATGACAGATCCAGAGCGCCCGGGTTTCAACCTCGGCCCGTTCTACACCAACGGGGCCGTCTCACACCCGGAAGTGGTGAGCGATCCAGGCAATTCGCCCCTCCCGGTTGCTTCAGGCTCCGCGCCGACGCAGGTGCGGAGCTCTTTGTCTGACAACGCCGCCGGGCTCGAAGCTCGAGGCAGCCTGCTGCGCGCCGCGGGAGCCGTACAACCTCACGGCGGGGTGCTCATCCTATCGGCCTTTCCCATCGTCTCTGAGGCGCATCACATCTATTCCGCCTGCAAGGCCGAGGACTGTCTCGTGCCGAAGGGCATCGTACACGTTCGCCTGAATCTGGGAGCGAGACAAGAGACCCTTCCCCCCCTACCCGAGGCACAACGGGCGCAGTTCGATCGGGGACCCGCGACGCCGGTCGCGGACGATTTCCTCGACATCTTTGCGACCCACATGAATGCGCCGAGCTCCACGAACTGCGCGGTGAATACGCTCCAACTCGCCGCGGCAATCGACGCGGTCATCAACCTGGGAACAACCGCCGCGACGGCGTTGCTTGCCTCTATTGTCAGCGGAGCCGCAGCCGCCTACAGCGCCGCGAGTGGTACGGTCGACCCCTGGCTCCTCTTACTGCGCCAGGTGCAGGCACTGAGCGTCTTGACGGACTCCGGTGCGCGCGCCCAGATTGTCAACATCGCGGCGTCCGCGGTACAGAGAAACTGCGGCCCCGTTGGCGCTTCTCCCGCAGATCGCTCGACGTTTGACGGAGAGGATGACAATGCCGGCTCCGCGCCGACGAGCCGCGCGACCGTCCGCTCGATCTCCACCCGCGCCCTCGCGAGCCTGATCGCGAACGCGATGGGAACTCCCTCCGCGGGCGCGTCGTTTGAAGTCATGGTCTCCGCACTGTTAGCTGGTTTTCAATCCGCCCTCGCGATTCCGCCTGCAGAGGTTGCCAGATCCAACACCGAGGTCCTTGCGCTCCAGATGGCGGAGGCCCAGACCTTCATCAATGCCCGGCTCGACAGCGTGGGAGGCCGGGATCGTAGCGCTCTCATCCTGGGAGACCTGAATACCGACGAGGGTCACCCTGATTTTCGGGGCGTCATGTTTCCTGTCGACCCAAATCAACCGCGGAGGGTCGGCCACGACAACCTGCTCTCCACCCTCGGGGGCATCGGCGGACCAGTCGGCCCGCTGGGTGCCGCGGTCGACGGCGCGCTCGACGCGTTTGAACTCTCGGCTACTCCTACGGGCACGACGCTCCCCATGCTCCTTCGTTTGTCCGCGGGAGAGGAGCCCGATTTGATCGTAGACCTTACCCCGGCGTTTGGCCTCCCTCACCCCGGACGGCTCGCAGGTCGCGATCCGGTAGGTCCGTTCGTCGGGTTCAGCGTGACCAGTGTGCCTCCTCCCCGTCCCAGCCGTGACCGCCGGGATGTGTATGGGACGGATCTCAGCTCTCCGGCGAGTCGCCTTCAGTTCCACGGCGGCAATCGCTTCGACCTCCGTGACTTCTACACAGGTCCTGCGTCGAAACTCGACTACATCCTCCACATCATCCCAACGGATTCCCCTCGCTACGTGTTGGCTCCTACCGCCGATACAGGACCGCTTGGGTTTACCTTCCGCGTGCTTGATCTCGACCCCACCCGTGCGTTCCCGTCCGCGGCCGCGTCCAGCATGAGCGATCACCTGGCGGTCGAGACTCGGCTCCGGCGATTTCGGCTCCATCGCGAGGAGGTGTTCGACTCGAGGCGCGCCTCTCGCTGGGAGATCCGCGCGACACAGCTACAATGCACGCTCGGCTGCGAAGACGGATTTCTCGCGACGCTCGATCTGTTCGGGCACCTGTGGCAAAGGACCAACGTCGAGGAGGGGGCGTCCTCGGTGGCGGGGCGCTTTCCGTTTTCCAATGGCTCGCCAGACCCGACGTGCGACTACAGCTTGTATGCTGCCGGCCCACCCGCCGGAGTAGAGACTCTCTCGACCCTTGGAGATGGCGAGGCTGACCCCCACGAGACGCTTCTCGCAGCGGCGGGTTGGCATCGGAGCTTCGCCCTCGCAGGTCGTACGATCACGGGGACTGGGACGGAGGCCCAGTGGACCATGGGCCTGGCCATCCTGGATCGTGACCTCGGCAGCGACGACGATGTCTTCGATGTAGCCGGCAGTTCGGAGGATCCGCTCCTGTCTCCTGCGAACGATGACGTCTTGATGCGCTTTGGATTCGACACCGCATCCGGGCAGAATCTCTTTGGCGCGCAGAACGGAGCTGGGGCGTTCGTTACCCCCCTGCGCTCGCCAGGCAGCGCCAGCGGGCATCTCACGACCTGGCCCGTTCGCGTGTTGCGCCTCGGGGAGTACGAGATCGACGACGCCGGTAACGGGACGACCTGCGTGAGAGACGCGAACAGGATCCGGAGCATTGACCGCGCCAGCGCGCGCTGGGTAGCCCGTCTCTCCTACAGCTCGGTGGGGCGGTGATGATCACGGACAGAACGCACCTCGTCCTGGGGCTCCTCGCGGCGTCCCATGCAGCCTGTTCGAGCGATGTCTCTACCTTCCGTCCCCCGGTGGACGCCGCGCTGGACACGTTCGACGATGCGGCGGAGGGAGCCGCGAAAATCCCCCTCGACCGCACTATCGACCTCGCCACTGACCCCTCGGACGACGCATGTACCCCTCGATGCACGGGGAGAGTCTGTGGTGCTGACGGCTGTGGGGGGAGCTGTGGCTCGTGCGGCGCGGGGACGGTCTGCCTCGCGTCTGGCGTGTGCGCGGCGTGCGCGGAGGGCGATCCATGCACGATCGGGTTATCCCCATGTCGTCGCGGAGTCTGGCGGTGTGGAGGCTCGTCGCCACTGTGTCAAGACATCGGCAATTCGCTGGACGGTACCCCCTGCGCTGGCGGGACCTGCGACGCGGAAGGTGTGTGCATTCGTCCTCCCGCGCTTCCACCGTCGTGCCCTGACTCCTCCGAGCGCGGTTGCGGCTCGGTGCGCCTGCCGGGAGGGACCTTCTCGGTGGGCGCGGACGGCGTTGTCTTCGCGACTCCGCCGCAGGCAAACGTCACGGTGGGGCCCTTCCTCCTCGACTCACACGAGGTTACGGTTCGTCGATTTCGGCGCTGGTGGGACGCCGGACACCCCAATTCAGTGACGGATGTTCGCTACCAGGGTGGGCGCATACTGACCACAAGAGATCCGGCACGTGAGCCGACCCAGCGAACTGGAGATCCCAGATGTAACTGGACGTCCTCGCCTTCCAGCCAGGAGCTTCATCCGATCAACTGCTTGACGTTCTGGACCGCGCTCGCCTTCTGCGTCTGGGACGGAGGACGAATTCCCACAGAGTCCGAGTGGGAGTTCGCTGCGCGTTGGTCTCCAGACCGCCCCACGCCTCGACGCTACCCGTGGGGCAACGCCGATCCAGCCTGTGACCTTGTTCACGCGGACGGTTGCTCCGGCGAGGATGGAGCGCTCACCCTCCGGGTCGGCCGCCGCCCTCCCTCCGGAGGCCTCTTCGATCTCGAGGGAAACGTTGGCGAGTGGACTGCTGATTCCTTCGAGATCTTCGGACCGCGCGCCCTCTGCTGGCGGGGGGCGCCGCTCAACAACCCACTATGCCTTATCAACCTTCAACCCCACACGATCCGCGGGAGCAGCTACGCGACTGTGCGCGCCGCGATCCACTCCGCAGCGAGGGTCGGCGGTGCGTGGACGGCCGCGGAGCCTACCGTCGGGTACCGTTGTGCGCGCTAGCAGTGCGGTCGCCCAAGGGAAGGCATCCCTGTTGCTCCTCCTGGCGGGTTGCGCCGCTTCGATTTCGCGCGCGGACGGCGGCGCAGCCGACGCCGCGGACGTCGCGGAACCCGATCAACTCGATGGCTCCTCGGACGACTTGACGTCGCCCTGGCGTTGCCGCGACGACCTCGACTGCGCCGACCCGCGGATGTCCTGTGAAGTGGCTACGGGCCTGTGCCTGCCTTGCCGGGGAGGGGAGTGCCCAAACTGCTCCGTGCGGGGCGCTTCTCAGTCACTCGATGCGGCCCTCCGGATAGCACTCCAATCTCCCAACACCACACTCGATGCCTCCCTCCGCTTTGGATTGCGATTGGTTCGTCTCCAGAACGAGATGGGACCGCGAGAGTCGATTGATATTTTCCAGGGCGCCTCTCCCACGACAATCGTCCTGAGTTCCTCGCGCCTGTCAGCCTCCGTCCTTCTCCCCTGGGCCACGTCTATGGTACAACTCGACCCGCAGTGGTCCGGATGCACGAGTGAAGTTGGATTCATCTGTCTTCCTCCCCAACGACCTCCGGTCCCTCGACCCAGGTCGATCCATGAGAGATCCGCATCGATCAGGGTCGCAGGTGGAATGACTACCGAGGCATGGCAGTTCAATGCTCACGCAGCAGTCCACGAGGGTCACTACTCTTTCTCGAACGATGCTTCCTGGTTGCTCTCGCAGGGATTTTGCGGACAAAGGTACTTGCATTTGACATGGCCTCAAACCATCTACTCTCACTCGTTCATGGGTCCGTTTCTCGCAATTGGTGCCTTCGGATCTCCGGGGGAGTCCACCTCGGTGCGCGTTCGCTCCACCGTCAACCTGATTGCTGGGAGAGGCGTCGCTGAGGTGCAGACGGGGCAGACGGCGTCATATGACCTACTAGGCGGCGACATCCTTCTTCTGGTGGGGCAAGGCGACGGTGATCTCTCCGGGACGCTGATCGATGCATCTCGTCCCGTCGCCGTTCTTGGAGGCGTGAATTGCCTGAAACTACCGCAACAGTTGCCCCCCTTCGCGGGAGCCTGCGACCACGTCGAAGAGCAGCTCCCGCCCGTGGAGAGCTGGGGTCGTGCGGCGGTCGTCCCTGCCCTCCAGCAGCGCATCGGCGTAGGTTCGTACGTTCGCATCCTCTCCCTTACAGGCGACAATCTCCTGATTTTCGACCCTCCGTCCACCCACGCAGCGGTACGGCTCGGCGCTCGTCAGGTGCTCGACCTCCCGGTGGAGCGTTCGTTTCTTGTTCGCGGCGAGGGTCGCTTCCTGGTTGCGCAATTCATGGCGAGCCAGGGCGGAGGCGGCACGCGCTCGGGGGACCCCGCCCTGGTGTACCAACCTCCGGTCGATCTGTGGCGTCGGCGCTTCCGCTTCGACATGCCCGAGAGCTACACGCGGCGCTACCTGGAAGCCGCGGCCCCTCGCGGCGCCACGGTGCTGCTCGACGACGTGCCCCTTCGCGGGACCCCGCAACCCGCGGGGCCCTACGATGTCTGGCACGCCGAAGTCTCGCCCGGGGTCCACACGGTGCGCTCGGCGGACGACGCGCCACTCTCCCTCACCTGGTCTGCGGTGGGCGAGTATGTTTCCTTCCTCACCACCGGCGGCTACGACGTGCGGTGCCTGGATCCGTAGCGCGGCGTCACTCCTACAGACACGGGACTTCCAGATGTAGGTCCATGTCGTACGAGCCGAGGCGGCGGGCCGTCGGTTTCCTACGGCGCGGCGCGCGCGTCCGCGGCGACGGGCTCGCCGGGGTGGACCCGGACCCTGCCGTCCTCGATGGTGACCCGGAAGTGCGCCAGGGGGCGGGTGGAGGGCCCCGTCACGGGCGTCCCCTGGCCGTTGTACACCGACCCGTGGCAGTGGCAGCACAGCTCGCCGGTGGTGTTGCTGGCGTCCTCGACGGGCGGCATGCAGAGCCCTGGGAGCTCCCGGGGGCGGACCAGACAGCGCTGGTGCGTACACACCGCGGTCATGGCGAAGAAGCCCCGGGCGTCCCTGGCGACCACCACCTCGCGGTTGAAGAAGAAGCGCCACACCGGGGCCGTGAAGTCCCCCACGGGGCCGACCTCAAAGGGCTCCGGGGGGGGCATCGGGGCAGGCGTTCCGCAGGCCACGGGGAGCACCGAGGCGGCCGCGAGGAGGCCCAGGGCCTTGCGCCTTCCGAGGGGGGGCACCATGGGCTTGCGTATAGCATCGCCCGCGGGGGTGCTACAGTGCGCGACTGATGGCCAGGGAACCACAAGAGAAGGTGCCGGGGCGCCTGGTGCGCACGATCAAGGCGGGCATCCTCGGGGGCTCCGTGGCCGGGAGCTACCTCGGGGGCAAGCTCCTGGAGCGGCTCCGAGGGCCCGAGGGGGCCGCCGGGGCCACGGAGAACGACCTCAAGCGCCACCTCCAGAACGCCCGCAAGATCGTGAGCACCATGAAGGAGCTCCGGGGGCCGGTGATGAAGGTGGGGCAGCTCCTTTCCACCCACGCCGAGGCGCTCCCCGGGGAGTACGGCGAGATCCTCCGGTCGCTCCAGGCCTCGGCCCCGCCGATGGCGTACGAGACCATCCGGGAGGTGCTTCGAAAAGACCTTGGGGACGACCCGGAGAAGCTCTTCAAGAGCTTCTCGCGCACGGCCCTGGCGGCGGCGTCCCTGGGGCAGGTGCACCGGGCCACGCTGCCCGATGGCACCGACGTGGCGGTGAAGGTGCAGTACCCCGGCGCGGACGAGAGCGTGGACGGGGACCTGAAGAACCTGAAGCTCGGCGCGGGCCTGGTCAAGACCCTCATCGCGGACCTGGTGCGCAACGACCGGCTGGACTTCACCCCCGTGGCCGAGGAGATCGCCGAGCACCTGGCGCAGGAGACGGACTACTGCCGCGAGGCCTACAACGCCAACCTCCTGCGCAAGCTCTTCGAGCCCTACCCCTGGATGGTGATCCCGAAGGTACACAACGCCTTCTCGGGCCTTCGGGTGGTCACCTACGACTATGTGGGCGGCGTGGACCTGGGCGAGGCCCTGAAGGACCCGGACCCGAAGGTGCGGTCTCGCATCGTGCGGCAGCTCAGCGAGGCCTTCTGGATCCAGGTGCTCAAGGGGGGCGTGCTCCACGCAGACCCGCACCCAGGCAACTACCGGATCCTGCCGGACGGGCGCTTCGCCATGCTGGATTTTGGCTGCGTGAAGGTCTTTGAGCCATCGTTCCTGGTGCCCTTTGCGGACATGGTCCGGGCCCATATGAACCAGGATGAAGAGCGCTTCCGGGACGCCATGCAGACCCTGGGGCTCCTGGTGAACCGCAACG
The DNA here is from genome assembly GCA_016218725.1 of Deltaproteobacteria bacterium. Lineage (GTDB taxonomy): Bacteria > Myxococcota_A > Polyangia > Polyangiales > JACRDB01. The sequence continues at coordinate 56,165 of JACRDB010000128.1, read as the reverse complement.
ACCCGCAGGAGCTCGCGGACATGCGCAGGATCTCCGAGTACTTCGCCACGGGCCTGCGCGAGGATCGGGACTTCGACTTCGGCGAGTACAGCTACGTGCGCGGCGCCAAGGACCTTATTCTCTACTTCCTGAACGCCCGGCGGATCCCGCCCTCGCAGCGGGATTTCATCTTCCTGACGCGGGTGGTGCTCGGGTACTATGAGTACTTCTCCCGCGCGCGGGAGAAGGCCAATTTCCGCCGGATGGTGGAGCCCTGGGTGCGCGAGGGCTGGCAGGGGCGCACGATCCAGATTCCGCCGTACGGAGGGTGAGCCGGTGGCGCCGAGGACCGTGATCGTCGGGGACGTGCACGGCTGCTCGCAGGAGCTGGAGGACCTCCTCCTGGCGGTGCGCTTCAAGCCTGGCGTGGACCGGCTGGTCTTTGTCGGGGACCTGGTGGCGCGGGGGCCGGACTCCCGAGGCGCCGTGGAACGCGCCCGGGAGCTGGGCGCCAGGGCCGTGCGCGGCAACCACGACGAGAAGGTCTTGAGCTGGTGGAGGGCGAAGAAGCGCCACGGCGAGGAGGGAGCGAACAAGCTCGTGCCCCTCTCGGACCGGCACCGGGCGGTGGTGGAGGTCCTGGAGGAGGAGCACTTCGCGTGGTTGGACGCGCTGCCGCTGCACCTCCCGCTGCCGGAGCACGACCTGGTGGTGGTGCATGCGGGCGTGGACCCGCAGAGCACGCCGGAGCGGTGCCCCCAGGAGGTGCTGCTCCTGGTGCGGTCCATTGACCACAAGGGAAAGCCTTCACGGATGTTGGATGGAGTGCCCTGGGCCCAGGCCTGGGGGGGGCCTCGCCAGCTAGTCTTTGGCCACGACGCGCGGCGGGGTTTGCAGCTCGAGCCCCACGCCACGGGGCTCGACACGGGCTGCTGTTACGGGCGCTCGCTCACGGCCCTGGTGCTCGGTGAGGGCCAGCGCCTCGCCCGCACCCCGGAGGCCCGGCGGCGCCACCTGCGGAGCGTGCCCTCGCGCAGGGTCTGGTGCCCCCCGGGGACCGGCGACGGCGCGGAGTAACCGCACGCGGCGACCTCACCCCCCGCGTTCCACCCTCCACGGGTAACACGCAGCCAGATCCCCGTCCAAGCGTCGGAGGTGGGCCTCAGGTCCGCTGGGATACGGTGATCGGTCGCGCCACGTTGCGGCTGGGGACCGTCGAGGGCTCGTCGAGGCCCAGCACCGTGACGCGGTTACGCCCCGCCCGCTTGGAGGTGTACAGGGCGCTGTCGGCGAGGCTCAAGAGCGTCTCCCGCGTGGGCCTCGGGTCCTGGCCGTCCCAGGTGGCCGCGCCGATGGAGACGGTGATCTTCCGGACCCCGTCCTCGGCGCCGAAGGTGACGTTGGCGACGCCCTCGCGGAAGCGCTCGGCGATGGCGTGAGCGCGCTCGGGGCGGGCGCCTCGGAGGATCAGCACGAACTCCTCGCCGCCGTAGCGAGCGACGACGTCACCGTGGCGGGTCAGCCGCTGGAGGGCCTGGGCCACCGTGCGCAGGACCCGATCCCCCACGGCGTGGCCGAAGGTGTCATTGACGCGCTTGAAATGGTCCAGGTCCAGGATGGCCACCATGAGGGGACCGCCGTGGTCCAGGGCGTCGACGAGGGCTGCGTCGCCGGCCCGGCGGTTGGCGATCTGGAGGAGAGGGTCCTGCATCGCCGCCCGTCGGAAGCTGGCGCGGCTCTGGCGCGCCCACTGGAGGAGCCAGCGGTCGCGGTGATTGCGGAGCTGGACCCGCACCCGGGCCAGGAGCTCCACCATCCTGAGCGCTCCGTGGACAAAGTCATCGGCGCCGCAGAGCAGGGTGCGAGCGACGGTGTTCTCGTCCCTGGCCTCGGAGGAGACCAGGAGCACCGGGGTGAGCCTCGCGTCGTCCAGGAGTCGCACCTCGGCGCACACCTCCAGGGCCGTGGGGGTGTGGTCCGCGTCCAGGATCAGGAGGTCCGGCGCTTCGACCCGGAGCCGGTCCACGACGCGGCGCAGGTCCGCGACGACCTCGGCTTCGATCCCCTCACAGGAGAGCGCCTGGCGGAGCCTCTCCCGCCGGAGAGGGTCGGCGTCGGCGACCAGGACGACGGGGTCGTCGGTGGGGGTGGGTGGGAGGCTCTCGATGCGAGGAAGCACTGGGTTTCCATGGACAACGGCGGCGGGAGGCTCGACCTTGAGCGCGACGGGTGTAGGCTCCGGGCCATGGCCTCGGCCTGGTCCCCGGAGGTGTATGCCCTCGCCCTGGAGCTCGCCGCGCGCGCCCACGGCGCCCAGAAGACCCCTCACGGGCTGCCCTACCTCGCGCATGTGACCGCGGTCTGTGCCGAGGTGCAGCGCGCCCTCATGGAGGAGCGCGAGCTGGACGGTGACCTGGCCGTGGCCTGCGCGCTCCTGCACGACACCCTGGAGGACACCGCCTTGGACCCTCGGGAGGTGTCCCGGCTGTTCGGAGAGCGCGTCCTAGAGGGCCTTCGGGCGCTCACCAAGGACCCGTCGGTCCCGAAGGACGCACGCATGGACGACAGCCTCCGGCGTCTTCGGCTCCGGCCCCGGGAGGTGTGGCTGGTGAAGCTGGCGGACCGCACGGTGAACCTGGGCCCGGCGCCCTCCCATTGGTCCCTGGACAAGCGTCGGGCCTACCTCGCCGAGGGGGGGCGCATCCTTCAGGCCCTCGGGGAGGCGTCGGCCTGGCAGGCGGCGAGGCTCTCGGCGCGCATGGCGCGCTACGGAGAGGGACTCTAGGCCGCCATCGCGGCTCTCCAGGCCAGGAGCACCTGCACCAGCTCGGTCATGAGTGCCTGGAGGGTGGAGAGCCCCGCGGCGGCGCCTTCGGTGGTGCCCGACCGCCCGAGGGCCTCCAGGGCGCGGGCGTGGGCCGCGGGGGCCTCGGCGCCGATGGACAGGAGGCCACCCTTCACGGCGTGGGCCGCGCGGGTCAGGGCCCCTGCGTCCGAGGCGTTCACCGCGGCCTCGAGGGCTGAAATCTGCGCGGGACACTCCTCCAGGAAGATCCCGAGGAGGTCTCCGAGGAGCTCCCGGTCGTCCCCGACGCGCTCCAGGGCGGCGGACTCATCAAAGAGCGGGAGCGAAGGGTCCACGGTGGTCGCGTCGTCGGGCATGGGTCTCCCTGTGGAGCGGGTCGCGCACCCTGGAACAACGGCGGGGGACGCCCTGGTCTTGAGCATGATCAATCGCCGCGGAACTGTAGCCCCAGGACCACGTACGGCAGCGCGGGGTGGGAGTCCTCGCCGGTGCGATATCTGTGTGAAATCCACCAGTTGACCAGGGCGAACACGGTCGGGGCGTTGAACCACCCCCGGCGACGCTCGCGGAAGGTCAGGGCCACGAAGGGCCCGAGGCGCTGGGTGGGCGTGTTGGGGTTGTCCTGGGCCTCTCCCGGGCCGTAGGCCCCGGGGCCGTAGAGGGCATGGACCAGGGAGTAGCGCAGGCCCCCGGCGAAGCCGAGCTCCGGGAAGGAGATCAGGAGGTCCGTGTCATTGGCGTAGACCCAGCCGCCGTTCTGGGCCATGGCGTCGTACCAGATGTCGTAGAGGGCGCGGTCTCCGGCGCGGACGTCCGCGGAGATCCAGGTGAGGCGGCTGGCGGTGCGGATGGCCAGGGCGTCCACCCGGGCCTGGAGCGTGGCGCCGAAGGTCACCCGGTGCTCGGTGGTGGCCTGGTTCAGGCCGTTGGCGGCGTTGCTGCGCAGGAGCGAGTCGGCATGCGCCGCCGAGGCCGAGGGGAACGACTGGAGAAACTGAAAGGTGCCAAAATACTGCGTGAACTCGTACATCGCGAAGAGCTGGAGCACCGCCAGGGGGTTGAAATCCAGCACCACCCCGGGCCGTAAGAACGCCGGGGAAGCCGCCAGGTTGGCGCTGAGCCCCACGAAGGTGTTCTGAAAAATCGGCGCCGCCCGGTGGGACAGCCGGTGGCGGTACCCCACCCGCAGCTCATTGAAGAGCCCAAGGGGGTTCAGCCGCGCCAGCGTGGTGTTGCGGTAGTAGAGCCCCTCGCGGACCCAGGGTTGCGCCGAAGCCCCGGAGCCCCAGAGGAGCATCGCCAGCCCCACCCACGCACCGCGCGCACCCTGCCGAGAGCCTTCCATGGCTGACCATGGGGCACGTAGTCCCACCCTCCCGTCAATGACCTTTCACCGACCCTTCTTTTCTGCCAGGGAATCCTTGCAAGATTGAAAGGTCTGAGGCCCCACGTCGGCAGAAACCCAGGTGATTCCCAACGATTCAGCCTGGCACGGAGCGTGAATATACCCAACTCGGCGGCGGCAACGGCGATCCCTCCCCCCCCAACGCCATAGTTGTCGTCGCCACTTTTTCACCCCCCTGAAGACCCTCACGACCTCCGAGGGACCCTTCAGGGGGGTTCGTTTTTTCTTCTGCGCCCGTCGTGGCATCCTACCCCCACCATGAAGCTCCTCCTTCGTACGATCCTCCTTGGTTCTCTGGCTGTGGCCTGTTCCGCGCGCGGTGGCGGTGGCATCTCGAACCCGGGTCCCACGGACTCCGCGGTCACCGGCGATGGCGTTACCCCGACGGACAGCGGGACCCCGATGGACACCGGGACGCCCCCCGTGGACACCGGGACGCCTCCCGTGGACACCGGGACCCCTCCGGTAGACACCGGGACCCCTCCCGTGGACACCGGAAACCCTCCGCAGGATACGGGGACGCCGCCGGTGGACACGGGCACGCCCCCCAGGGACACCGGGGTGCCGCCGGACACCCGGCCGCCGGTGGATGAGTGCTCGGGCTCGACCTCGTGCGCGGACTGTACGGGGCGGTCGACCTGCGGCTGGTGTGGCGGCAGGTGTTACGTGGGCACCGCCACGGGACCTACGGGCGCCTCCTGCGGGGGTCAACCCTGGGCCTGGACCACGCCGCAGTGTACGGGCGACGCGGGCCCCACGGAGACGCCCTGCACCATGTGTGTCTCGGCGATGTGCGCGACGGAGCTCGCGGGCTGCACGAGCACGGTCTGCCAGCGCTGCGCCACGGGCATGAGGGACGCGACCTGCGCCACGGACCCGGCCTTCGTGCGCCTCCAGGGCTGCGCCTGCGGGCGGTGCATTACGGCCTGCACCGCGGCGTGCATGGCGATGCTCTAGAACGTCACTGCGAGACGCCTAGGAGGAAGCCATCGCCCTCACCGGCGCTGGTGACCACGCCCCCGCCGAAGTCCACGGTGCGCGCGAAGGCCCCGACGGCCCAGACCCTGGAGAGCGGGTCCACGGCGACGCCGGTGGCCTCGTCGGAGCCCGAGCCGCCGAAGCGCAGCACCCAGCGGAGGTTGCCCGTGGGGGTCCAGCTCCCGAGCAGCACATCGCTGGCGCCGGCGCTGGTGCGCACACCAAGGGGCGTCTCCACGGTGCCTGCGAGGAGCCCCGAGGCGTAGAGGTTGCCCGCGGAGTCCGCGGTGAGGCCCTGCCCCGCGGCGCTCCCGAAGGCCCTGGCGCTGCCACCGAGCCTGCGCGACCAGCGATGGGCCCCGGAGGGGGAGAGGGACACCAGGAAGAAATCCGTGCCGGTGCCACCGGTCAGGAGCCCTCCGCCGAAGTCCACGGAGCCCTGGTAGTACCCGGTGAGAAAGACATTCCCCGTGGGGTCCGTGGCGATGCCTCGACCCCAGTCGGTGCTCTCGGCGCCGTAGCGACGGACCCAACGGTGATCCCCGGCGGCGCTCAGGGCCTCGACGAAGATGTCAAAGGTCCCCGCGCTGGTCGCCAGGTCCGTGCCGAACTGCACGAGCCCCGAGAAGAGCCCGGTGACATAGAGGCTCCCATCGGCCGCGGCGGCGAGGGCCCAGCCTTGCGACCCTCCGGGGGCCGTGGTGGATGGAATGAAGCGCCGGGCCCAGCGCGCGGCCCCGGTGTCCCCGAGGGCGGCGACGAAGCCATCGGTGGACGCGCTCCCCGAGAGCGGCACGCCGAGCACGTTCACGGTCCCCCGGAGGCTCCCGGTGACCACCACCCGGCCGTCCATGCCCAGGGCGATCGCGCGGGCCTCGTCGTTGTCTGGGCCGCCAAAGCTCCGGCTCCAGCGGTGCGACCCGTCCGGGGCGAAGCTCGCGACGAAGCCGTCGGCCTCGCCGTTGGTCGTGAGGGCGCCCCCGCCGAGGTCCACCGCCACCCGAAAGCGTCCGGTGACGTAAAGGTTTCCGCTGGCGTCCACGACGATCCCGGTGCCGGCGTCGTCCTGAGCGCCGCCGAAGGGCCTGGCCCAGCGCAGCACCCCCTCCGGTGTGAACGCCGCGAGGAGCACGTCCGTGCCGCCCGTCGCGCGGAAGGTCCTCCCGCCGAGGGCGAGCTCCGCCCGATACGCTCCGGTCACGTACACGGTCCCATCGCGCGCCACCGCCACAGCAGCCACGCCGTCCTCATCGATGCCCCCAAGGCTCACCGACGCCCGATGCCTCGGCGTGCGGCAGGCGCCCTCCAGACAGACCTCACCCGTCGCGCACACTCTCCCACACATCCCACAATGTGCGGTATTGAGCGAGATGTCGGTTTCACAGCCATTGGTGGGGTTGCCGTCGCAGTTGCCCGCGCCGGTGTTGCAGCGCCAGCCGCACGCGCCCGCGGTGCAGGTGGGCGTGGCGCTGGCCGGGGCCGTGCAGCTCCGGCCGCACACCCCGCAGTGGCGCACCTCGATGCGCAGGTCCACCTCGCAGCCGTTGCCGGCCTCGCGGTCGCAGTCTCCGAAGGAGGCCATGCATGCGAAGCCGCAGCGGGTGCCGTCGCAGGTGGCGGTGGCGCTCGGGGGGACCGGGCATTGGGTGCACGAGGCCCCGCAGGTCATGGGGCTGGCGTTGGCCACGCACGCGTCGCCGCAGCGGTGAAAGTTGGTGAGGCAGAGGAACCCGCAGCGGGTCCCGTCGCAGTTGGCCACGGCGTTCATCACCGCGGGGCACGGCACGCACGAGGCCCCGCAGGTGGCCACCAGGGCGTCGCTCACGCAGAGCCCGCCGCAGACGTGGTAGCCCAGGGCGCAGCGGAAGGCGCAGCGGCCCGCCTCGCAGGTGGCGACGGAGCCCGCGGGGGCAGGGCACGCCGTACACGCCGCGCCGCAGGACAACGGCGAGGTGTTGTCCGCGCAGGCGTTCCCGCAGGCGTGGTAGCCCTCGGCGCACTGGAAGCCGCACGCCCCGCGGGTGCAGGTGACCCTGGCGTTGAGCACCGCGGGGCAGGTGACTCCGCAGCCCCCGCAGGCCCCAGGGTCCATGGTGAGGTTGGCGCAGCGCGTCCCGCAGACCGTGAAGCCCGGGGCGCAGGCGCAGCGCCCGTCGGTGCAGGTCTGCCCGTCGGCGCACGGGCGGTCGCAGGCCCCGCAGTGCCGTGGGTCCGAGAGCTGGTCTACGCAGCGGGCCGCCCCGGCGATGGAGCAAGGCCGTCGCCCTCCGCCGCACGCCTCGGAGCAGGCGCCTCGGGAGCACACCTGCCCGAGCGGGCACCGCCGGTCGCAGCGCCCGCAGTGGTCCGGGTCCCACGCGAGGTCCACGCAGCGGTCGTCGCAAGGCGCGCGTCCCTCGGGACAGGCGAGTGCCGGGCGCTCGCCCGAGGGAAGGTCCCCGGTGGAGTCACCGTCGGTCGCGTCCGGGTGCTCGTCCTGCGCGGCGTCCGGCGGAGCCTCGGCGAGGGAGGCGTCCATCCCGCTGTCCAGGGCGCCAGCGTCCGGGAGAGCACCCTCCATGGCGTCGAGGCTCGCGTGGTCTCCGAAGGGAGCCTCGGGACGCCCTCCGAGGTCCGAGGCGTCACCGCGGGGGGGTGCGGGGTCCGCGCCGCAGGCTACTCCAAGGAGCACCGCGACTGCCGTCCCACTCCATCGCAGGGCGCTCACGAGGCAGACTATGCGACGCCAGTGGCGTGGAGCGCAACGGCCGTGCGCGGTGCTGCGGACGGGCCGCGCTTCGGGTACGCTTGGGGTGGCGTATGGTCCGTCGGAGCACTCAGGTCCTGGTGGCGGTGCTCTTCGCCTGTCGCGGCGAGCCTGCCCCTGCGCGGCGCGCAGCGCCGCAGCCGCTTACGCTGCGCGCGCCGGACGAGGTGCTGGTCGACCAGCACGCGCGCGGCGACGCGCTGGTGGGAAGGGTGCTGCCAGTGCCCGAGAACAGCGACGCGGACCGCGCGCTCCTGGTGCGCTGGCTCTCTCGGACCGGAGAAGAGCCCTGGCGTTTCCAGGGCGTCCCGGTGCTCGAGGCGCGATTCCTCCAGGGCGCCGAGGGCGTGCTGGTGCTCTCCACCGCGCACGTGTTGCTGCGTCTCGACGCTCCGGGGGCTGAGCCGGTCACGCTGGACCGGGCAGTCCACGGGCCCCTGAGCCTCGACGCCCGCGGCGCAACGGTGGTCTATACCCGCGGGGACCCGCCGGAGCTCCAGGTCGTTCGGGCGGGCGTCGCCAGCGGCGCGCTGGAGGCGCTGGCGCCGGGGCTCGTGCCCTCATGGTGTCCGACGCTCGCTCCGGACGGGCGCGAGGTGCTACTGGTAGCCAGCTCTGACGGCACCCCGGCGTTCTACCGCTTGCGCGAGGGCGCGGCGCCCGCGCGCTGGGCGCTCCGGGCGGACACGCCGCTGCCCACGGGGCCCACGGCGCCGGTGGTCTTCGGCGACGCCCTGGTCTACGAGTCCGACGGCGCCCTGGTGAGCCTGGGCCTGGACGGGGTCCTCCGAGGTCGCCTCGCGGGCGTCGGCCTCCCGGTGCTGGTGCCCGGGGCCGCTGCGGTGCTCACCCAGGACGCCCAGCGCGGCGTGACGGCGAGGTCCCTTCGCGACCTGGAGGGCACGCGGTGAGCGCTCCCCGCGCGCTCTCGGCGACCGCGGCGGCGTGGGCGCTCGTGCTCACGGGGGCGGACGCGCGGGCGCAGCTCCGCCACCGTCGCCCCTTCGCGCCGTCGGTGACGGTGAACTACGGCTTTGACAACAACTCCGGCGGCGGGTGCCGGGACTACAACTGCGGCGGGCGCTGCTACGACGGGCACTCGGGCACGGACTTCGGCATCCCCTTCGGGACCCCGGTGCTGGCCGGCGCCGACGGCGTGGTGATCGCGACCAACAACGGCTGCGCCAACTACGGCTACGTGGGGAACCCCTGCGGCGGCCGCTGCGGCAACTACGTCCAGCTCAGCCACGCGGACGGCTCCCGGTCGATCTTCTGCCACATGCAGCGGGACTCCCTCGCGGTCTCCCGAGGGCAGCGGGTGCGCTGCGGCCAGACCCTCGGGCGCTCGGCCAGCTCCGGGAGCTCCTCGGGGCCCCACGTGCACTTCGGCTGGCGGCGCACGGCCTCGGGCGCATCGCTGGACTCGTACCGCGGGCGCTGCACCTCTTCCCCGGGGGCCTGGGTGGACCAGCGCAGCTACCCCATGAGCCCCGCCGGGGAGTGCGCCTGCGTCCCCTCGGCGGAGACCTGCAACGGCCGCGACGACGACTGCGACGGGCGCGTGGACGACGGGCTCTCCAGGTCGTGCTACGCGGGCCCCGCGGGGACCGCGGGCCGGGGGGTCTGCCGCGCGGGCACGGAGACCTGCGCGGGCGGGCGCTGGGGCGCCTGCGCGGGCCAGGTGCTCCCTCGCGCCGAGGCGTGCAACCGCCTCGACGACGACTGCGACGGGCGCGTGGACGACGCGGTCTGCGCAATGGACGCCGGCGCGCAACCAGACGCCGCCAGGGACGCCCCCACAGAGCGCGCAGACCTCGGCGCCGACCGCGCCCTGGACGCCCCCGAAGCGCCCGCCCCGGACCTCCCGCTCGTCGAGGACACCCCGGTCACCCCGGAGGACCGTATCGAAGCGCCAGACGCCGACGACGCAGGCGACGCCGACGACTCAGGCGCCGCGGAGGAGGCCTCCGCCTTCGAGGACGTGGGCCCCGCGGAGGACGCCGACGACGTCGCCCCGGACCGGGTAGACTCCGTCGAGGGCGATTGCGGGTGTCGGGCCCAGCGAGCGCCGGGGCGCACGCCCCTGGCGCTGTTTGCGCTCGCGGCACTCCTCCGGTGGCGCCGCCGGAGGGCCCCGGCGCGCAGTCAGCGCGCCGCGACGAGCGCGCGCATCGAAGGGTGCTGAAACCCGAGGACGATGCGGTCGGGATCCACCCCTCGCGAGATCAGTTCGTCTGCGATGCCAGCCTCGGTCCCATCGTGCTGGATCCAGACGAGGTCGCCTCGGAGGTCCACGTGGACCACGGTCCCGTGGACCCTCCTCCAGCCTTCCCAGCCGACATAAAGGAGCTCGTAGTGCCCCCGGGATTCATCGAAGACCAGCTCCGCCGCCAGCTCCCCCTGGGAGGGCACCAGGCCAGCGTACTCCTCCAGGACCTTTCGAACCACGGAGCCATGCTCCGTTGGCGCTACCACACCCATCGCCGCACCTCCCCGGCGACCGGATCAAACACCAGCAGCCGCAGTGGGAATGACTCTCGGAGCGTCATCCCGAGCTCCGAGGACAGGAGAGACTCGAAGACCGACGCCGGGACCGCGAGCAGCAGCACACGACCAGGGTGGCTCTTGCGCAACAGCGTCTCATACAAGACGTACTGCCCGAGGGCTCGCTCCAGCTCGGTGATCTCGGAGCGTCCGCTGAAGCTCTTGACCTCCACGGCGATCTTCTGCGCTTCGCGTTCGGCGCCGAGGACGCGGTCCGCCCCGAGATCCACGTAGAGGTTGTGTGAGCCGCCATGGAGCAACAGCGGGTCGTGGGTGATGACCCACTGGTCGCGCTCCAGCGCCGCTCGGACGACACCATGGACGAGGTCGCGCTGAGGCATCGCCACGTACACCCTAGAGACGACCAGGGCCACCGTCAAGGCGCCGTTCACGCCGCCCGACGCGCGTCAGCGACGCAGGCTACAGCGCCACCCTCCCGGCCGCGCGGAGCCGCGACAGCGCGCCCTCCACGTCCTCCACGCGCGCCTCGCGGAAGCGCAGCGGCGAGGGCACCGGCGCCTCGGGGTCAAAGGCCATCCCCCGAGGGCGGATATTCTGCGCCCGCAGCGCCTCGGTCATCCAGCGAAGCCGCTCGGCCTCGTCGGTCTGCGCGAGCGCCGCCCCGTGCGCCCGCACCAGCTCCTCGACATAGAGGTCCACGCGCTCGCGGTCCAGCTCGCTCACCGCGGCCCCCGCGATCAAGGGCACCAGCAGCCCCGCCTCCCGCAGCGGGAGGAACATCCCCCGCGTGGTGCGCGCCACCGTGCGGAACACCGCCTCGGCGCCCACGAAGCCCCGGAGCCCCGGCAGGCACCCGATCGCGTACACCGGGATGCCCATCTCCCGGCAGCTCTCGGCCTGGGCGTACCAGTGGTGACCGCATGGACAGCCCCCAGGGAACGCGTCCCCCGTCGGCTCCACCCCGTGCGGAGGCGCGTCCCCGAACCACACCACGGCCTTCACCGCTCCGGGCCTCCAGTCGAGCCTCACCAGGTCAAAGAGCCCATCGGTCACCGACTCGGGACCGTCCCCCCCACCGGAGGCCTGGAGCTGCTGAACCTCGCTCCGTAGCTTCGTCAGGTCCTCGGACAGCGGCACCACGAAGCTCGCGTAGCTCGCGTCCTGCGGAGGGTGGTCGCGGTACGTCACCAGCCCCAGCCGAAGCCTCCGGCACAACGGCGACGCCCGCAGCGCGTCCACCAGCTCCAGCAACCTCCGTCGGACCTCCTCGATGTAGGTCCCCATACTACCTGTCGCATCCACCAGGAAGACCAGGTCGAGCTCGCCCCGGAGGCGTCCCTGGAGCCATTGGAGCTCCTGCTCGGGGTAGGGCTCGGAGCCCGGGGCCTCGATGGGCGACTGTGGGATCCCGAAGGCCGCTCCCTGGCTGCGTGCGCCGTGGGCCACGGGAGAGGGCGCCGCCGGGACCGCGGTGAAGTCCGGGCGCGCGCTGTGCACCCGAGCGGACTCCTCGCGGGCGCGCTCCATCTTCGGAGGCTCCGGGCGGGCGGGAGGCGCTCCACCCGCCCCAGGCGGCGCGCCGGTGAAGTATCCCTTTGGGGGAACGGGCGCCGCAGGAAGCGGAGGCAGCGGACCTGCGGGCATGGGCGCTCGCGCGGGCGGCGGAGCGGGTGCCGGCGGAGGAGCGCCGCCGAGGACCCCCGAGGGGATCATCCCCGCGAGGCGTCCGAGGAGCCCCGTGGACCTCGGAGCGGGAGGAGCGCCACCCGCCGACGGAGGTCCCCCGGGCATGGCACCGGACATCGCGCTCGGCGGCGCGAAGGGCGTGGGCATCGACGGCGGGGCGCCGAAGGACGGCGGCGCCATGGGCCTGGCCATGGACGCTGCGGGCATGGCCATGGGCGCAGGCATCACCGGTCCGCGAGGCGCCGCGAAGCCTGCCACCGACGGCGCCGGGCTCGCCGCGGCCCTGCCGTCGCCGGGAGGGCCTCTAAACATGGTGGCCACGGCGCCGTCGGGCTCGCCGCACTCCTCGTCGAGGGCGTCGAGGTCGTCCTCGAAGGACGCGCCGCGTTCGGCCTCGGCGAAGCTCCCCGGGGCGCCGCCGTAGGGTGGGGGCGCCCCGGGCGAGGCGGCCTCCGCAGGCGCGGCCGGGGCGCGCATGGGGACGTCCACCCTGCGCGTCGGGAGGTACTCGAAGAAGGCGTCGGCGTCGTCGCCCTGGGAGGTCTCGAAGCGCAGGACCGTCTCCGCGATGGTGAGCCTGGCGCCGGGAGCGAGCACCGCGTCCCGCACGACGGTGCCATTCACGTCCGTGCCATTGGTGGAGGCGATGTCCCGCAGGCGCCAGGTGTCACCGTCGATGTGGAGCTCGAAGTGCATTCGGCTCACGCCCCCATCGCGCAGGACGAGGTCCGCCTCGCTGATCCTCCCGACGGTGACCCTCGGCTGATCGATGGTGAGCATGCGCCCGCGGTCCGGGCCCTTCTCCACCCAGAGCCTGGCCTTCCGTACTTTCCGGGGCTTGACCGCCACCACCCGGTCCTCGGCCACGAGGGACGTGAAGGGCCCCACGATCGAGTGCTCCAGGGACAGCGCCAGCCCCTCGGCCCTCAAGGACGCAGCGCGGGAGGCGTCCGTCGCGCTCGCCTCCGCGAGGTGCTCCACGCGGCGCCGAGCCCACAGGCGCCCGAGGCCCGGGCACTGCGCGCTCCGGGCCGGGAGCTCCACGGGAAGCTCCTGCCGGAAGGGTTTGCCGCTCGCCGTGGAGCCCGTGAGCACGAGCCGTGTAGGGCCGACACCCTCGAAGCGCCCGAGGAGCCTGGCGGGCTCTCCCCCGTAGAGGTCCGGCAGCGGCTGCGGATACACGTCCGCCATGCCGCTGCCTTCCCACCAGAGCTTGAGGCCGAGGAGCACGGGGCCCCCCTCGCGCACCCTCCGGGCGAAGCGCGCCAGCGTGGGGGCCGGGTCCTCGCCCGGCACCAGGACGTCGCTGGTCCCCGAGGCCGCCTGGGCGAGCCTCCCCACGAGCCTGCGGTCCACCACGGGTCCCACGCCCAGGACGAAGAGCCGCGTGCTCCCTCCCAGGAGCTCCGGGAGCCTCCGCAGGAGCCGCCCCTCGTTGCCCACGGCGGCGTCCGTCAGGAGCACCACGGAGCGCGTGCGCCCCTCGCGCGCGGGGAAGCTCGAGACCTGCTCCAGGGCCTCTTCGAGCTCGGTGCCCCCGCGCGGCGTGAGCCCCGCCAGGAGGCGCCCCGCCTCGGCGAAGAGCTCCGGCGAGAGCCCCACCCAGCGGGCGCCGTCGCGGTCAAAGCCCACGCGGTCATGGTCAAAGGCCAGGAGCTGCACCGCGTCCGCCGGGTCCAGCGCGCGCAGCACCGTATCCACGGCGAGGGCGCAGGTGCCGAGGGAGCCCCTCATGGACGCCGACCGGTCCACCAGGATGAGCACGTCCCTGGGGCGCGTGGCGCGCGTGTGGGCCTCGGTCCCTGGCGTCAGCACCGCGCCGCAGAAGCCGCAGGGCACCACGGGCCCGAGGCCCGGGATGTCCTTGAGCTGCGACAGGTCCGACACCACGCCCCCGCAGTTGCCGCACTTGAGCGCCTTGAGCTCATCGCGGCCGCCGCTGCGCTCGGTCGAGTCCCTTGGCGCGCTCGGGGTCACCACCAGGAGGAAGTGCCCGCTCTTGCCCGCCTTGCGCTCCACCCTCAGGAGCGGCCGGACCCCCGCCGCCCCCGCGCGCCACGAGAGCACGAAATCCCTGTTGGCCACGGCCCCCGCGGTGTCCAGGCGCACCACCGACCGGCCCGCCTCCGCGGTGTCAACGTGCACCTTGTGGGACGGGCTCCGCAGGGCCTCCAGGGGCTCCTCGTGGGTCACGGTGACCGCGAGGGAGACGTCCGCCCCGCGCTCGCCGCTGGGCAATCGTGGCGGAGGCAGCGCCGCCCCGGGGGCCGGCGCGGGCCCGTCCCGGTAGCGCTCCGGCGCCACCATCGGGAACACCAGACGCCACAGCCCGTCGTCGTAGGAGAGCACCTCCTGGTAGGCGAGCTCCACCTCCAGCTCCACGCCCGGCGCCACGTTGGCCACCGACAGCGTGAAGAGGCTCGGCCGGTCCTCCTCCAGGAGCGTCGCCGCCCGGCCCTGCGAGAGCGCTTCCTGGTAGGCCCTCCGCGCCTCGGCCTTCTCCTTCACCACCCCCACCACCTCCCGGTCCTCCAGCCGGAAGAGCATGCGGTACACCGACGCCTCGTGCGGCAGGGGGAAGAGGTACACCGCCTCGATGGGCTCGGTCCCGTCGTTCCGGAAGCGCTGGCGCACCACCACGTCCGCGACGGGTCCCGAGACCGAGGCCTCGACCACCGTGTGAAGGAGCGGCAGCGCCCGCCCATCGCGCGTTCGTAGCGAACCCTGGGTGACCTGTTCCTGCGTGGCTTCCATTGGTTGGAGGGGAGATTCTACCCGCCTTCCGGGGGGCGCGCCCGCGATGAGAAAAATATCAATGAATTCAACATGTTGGCGTGATTGCTTCCGCCCGGGAGAGGGTCATGTCCACGCGGGTCCAGGGCCTCTTCGGGCCATTGCCCGGACGGAACCCGAGGCGCTCGTAGAAGCCCACGGCGTCCACGGTCTGGAGCCTCACGGTGGTCACCCCGCGCACCGCGGGGTGGTCGAGGAGGAGCTTCATCACGGCCTCGCCGAGGGCGCGCCCTCGCCAGGAGGGGTGCACCATGACGTCGTACAACCAGGCCACCTTGGCCCGGTCGGAGACGGCCCTCGCCGTGGCCACCAGGGTCCCCGACTCGTCGACGGCCACGACCCACGCGTCGCTGTGCAGGTGGGCCCGACGGAGCACCGCCTCGGGCACGCCCTGGTTCCAGTACGCGTCCTTGAGGAGCGCCAGCGCCGGGCCGAGGTGCGCCTCCGACGGCGCGGGCAGGAGACGGGTCCCGTCTGGCCCCAGAAAGAGGCCCGGCCTCGGCACCGCGGGGTTCACCGCCAGCACGGCCTCCAGGGCCGCGACGTCTCCCGGAGCGCCCCTCTCCCAGAGGCCCCGGACCACCCGCGTGAGCTCCTCGGGGCCGCGGTTCTGGCCGAGCTTGAGCTTGCCGTCTACGCGCTCCAGCGGGACCCGCGCCACCAGGAGCCCCTCCAGCGCCTTGCGGTACAGCGGCTCCTCCGCGGTGATCGGGACGTGGCCCCCCTCGGGCTGGAAGCGCGCCATGAGCGCCGCCAGGACGCGGGCCCTGGCCGCGGGGTCCTTCACCCTCTCCACGGTCCCGTGCACCTGCACCGAGCGGTAGTACGTGGTGGCCGGGCAGGCCCTCACCGGGTCGATGAAGTAGCTCGGCACCTCGCAGAGCACCTCCTCGTAGGAGACCACCGCCGGGCGCCCGACGATGTCCAGCTTCTCCCCCGCCGGGGCGCCGTGGAAGGCCACCGCCCCGTCCACCAGCACCCCGTGGAGCGAGCGCAGCACGGGGCGCCCGTCTTCGGTCACCCCCGCGAGGTGCACGGCGGGCGCCCTCGCCAGGAGCGCCAGGGCCTCGGCCTCAGGCATCCGGTAGATTTCCTTGCGCATCGTGGGGGTCAGCGTGGCCCCGTACTGGTACCTCTAAAAGTACCAGTCTTGAGATTTCCAACAGACCAGTTTGCGCTTGCGCCGGAGGGTGCCCGGGGTCACCCTGCGGGTGATGAAGAGACACCGTCCCGGCGCCCTCCTTGGGCTTTGCCTGCTGGCCTCCTGCACCCGCTCGGGGCCCGGTCCACGCGGCTCTCGGGACTCCCATGGCTCCGGGGGCGGCGTTTTGGTGAGGGTGCCTCCCGCCACCGGGGCGTACGCGCCTCCGCCCTCGCGCCTCGGGCGGGAGGCCCTCCGGGCGCGGCTGCCCGCGGGGGGGCGCCTGACCCCGGAGGCGCTCCTGGCGCAGCACCCTGCGCGCTTCTCGCAGCCCCGGGCGGTGACCCTGGACGCCCTGGAGAACCACCAGAAGGTGAGCGACGGGCCCTTCGCGCTCTCGGCCCCGGAGCGCCAGAGGCTCGCGTCCCAGGGCTTTGTCCTCGCGACCAGGGAGGGCTTCCCCAATTTTCTCACGGGGTACTTCCGGCTCTACCAGGCAGACCACCCGGTGTATGTGTCCGCGGACGCGGTGCTCAACGCGCTGCACCTGGGCTTTGACAACCTCCTGGCCGAGCTCGAAGAGGACGCCCTGGCGGCGATGCTGCGCCGGAGCCTCGCGGGCCTCAGGAGGAACCTCCAGCGGGACAGCAGCCTCGCCCCGGAGACCCGCCAGGACGTGGACGCCTTCCTGGCGGTGCCTCTCTCGCTCCTGGAGGGCTCGCTCCAGGCGCCCGTGGCGGGGGCCTCGGAGGCCGCCGTGCGGTTGCTGGTCGGCCGCGCCCAGACCGCCGAGGGCGCCGCCTCCGTGGAGCTCTACGGCGCGGCGCGGGAGGTGGACTTCTCCCAGATGACCCCGCGCGGGCACTACACCGCCAATGCCGCCCGGCAGCGCTACTTCCGCGCGGTCATGTGGCTCGGGCGCGAGGGCTTGAGGCTCGTGGACGTCGCCGACGGGCGCAGGGTCCTGCGCCCCCGGCAGGTCCGGCTGGCCCTTGCGCTCCACGCGCTCGCCGACGCCGACACCCGCCAGGGCTTCGAGACCGTCGAGGACCTCCTGGGCGCCCTGGTGGGGGAGCCCGAGGCGCTCACCTTCCGGGACCTGGACCAGCTCTCCCGGAGGGTGCAGCCGGGCATGAGCGACGAGGCCGTGCTGGCCCTTCTGGACGCCCTCCGGGGCGAGCGCCCCAGGGTGGCCACGTCCATCCTGGTGCACCCGGACTGGCTGGAGGGGCCGCTGCCACAGCCCGTGGCGTTCTCCCTGGTGCCCCAGCGGTATACCCCCGACGCGAGGGTGCTCTCCAACGTGTCCTATGACCGCGTGCCCGTACTGCGGATGATGCCCGACGCGCTGGACGCGGCCTTCGGGGCCCTGGGCAATGACCAGGCCCTGACGCTCCTCGCGCCGGAGCTCGGGCGCTTCGACTACGCCACGGAGCTGGAGACCCAGCGGGCACTGGTCGACGCCCACGAGGCGGCGTACTGGGACGGGAGCCTCTACGCCCGGTGGCTCACGGCGCTCCGGGTGCTCTCTCCCCGGGAGACCTCCGCGGGCGGGGGCGTGCTGTCGCCCGCGATGACCACCGAGGCCTGGGGCACGCGCCTCCTGGCCACGCAGCTCGCCGCCTGGAGCGAGCTGCGGCACGACACGGTGCTCTACGTCGCCCAGTCCTACTCGGCGGTGCCGGGGTGCTCCTACCCCGCGGCCTGGGTGGACCCCTACCCGGCCCACTGGGAGGCCCTCCAGCGCTGGAGCGCGCGCGCCGGGGAGGTGATCGCGAGGGCGCCCTGGACCACCGCGGCGCGCCGCCAGCGCTGGGCGCGCTGGGCCACCGGGGCCGAGGCCGCCACCCGGCAGCTCGGGGCCATCGCGGCCCGGGAGCGCACCGGCCAGGACCTCACCGCGGAGCAGCTCGCCTGGGTGAATCAGGCAATCGTGGTGCACGAGGAGAACGTCGTCTGCGCGACCGTGACCAACGTCGTAGGTGGTTGGTACTACGAGCTCTTCGAGCCCAGGCTGGAGCTCGGGGACCGCCGCGCCATGGTGGCCGACGTGCACACCCAGCCCGCGGACGAGAACGGGACGCCCGTGGGGCGCGTGCTCCACGTGGGCACCGGCGACCCGCGGCTGCTGGTCGTGGTGGCCGGCCCCGAGGGCCACCAGGGCGTGTACTTCGGCCTCGCGTCCACGTACCTGGAGCGCACCACGCAGAACTTCCAGCGCCTGACGGACGAGCGCTGGCGAGAGGAGCTGGGCCAGGCCCGGAGCCCCTCGTGGCTCGCCCCCGCGCTGGCGCCCTGAGGGCCCGTTGCGCGCGACGGAGCTTGCCCTCGGGGTGGATCCCACGCTCCCGGAGCCCTTGTTCCTCCAGGTGGCCCGGGGCCTGATGGACGCCATCCGCGCCGGGCGCCTGCGCCCCGGGGACCCGCTTCCCGGGAGCCGCACCCTCGCGGCGAGCCTCGGGCTCCACCGCAACACCGTGCTGTCCGCGTGGAGGGAGCTCCACGCCGAGGGCTGGCTCCAGACGCACCCGGCCCGGGGCACCTTCGTGGCCGAGGACCTCCCGCTGCGGCGCCACCGGAGGCTTCGGGCGGCGCCCCCCGCGGGCGTCGCCGAGCGCGCGGGCTACGATCTCGGGCCCCTGGCGCCGCCTGGGCCCGACGAGGCCCTGCCTCGCGGCGCCCTGGCGCTCCTGGCGGGCCACGTGGACGTGGGCCTGGTGCCCCGGGAGGCGCTCTCCCGCGCCCTGCGCCGTGCGCTGCGGGACCACGGCGCCCAGGCGCTCTCCTACGGCGATCCGCAGGGGACGCTCGCCTTGCGCGAGGCGCTGGCGCGCTGGGTGTCGTCCCGCCGCGGCCTGAGCGCCGGCCCCGAGCACGTCATGATCACCCGCGGGAGCCAGGGGGGCCTGGACCTCGTGGCGCGCACGCTGTTGGGCCCCGGGGACCTCGTGGCGGTGGAGCACCTGGGCTACCGCCCTGCGTGGGAGGCCTTCGAGGCCCATGGGGCCACGGTGGTGCCCGTGGCCGTGGATCACCATGGGCTGCGCACGGACCTGCTCCCGGGGCTCCTGCGGCGCGGGAGCCTGCGCGCGGTGTACGTGACCCCTCACCACCAGTATCCCACCACGGTGACGCTCTCGGCCCCGCGCCGGATGGAGCTCCTGGCCTTCGCCCGCGCGCACCGGGTGGCGGTCCTCGAGGACGATTACGACCACGAGTTCCATTATGGTGCCCGGCCCGTGCTCCCCCTGGCGAGCGCGGACGCCCACGGCGTGGTGGTGTATGTAGGCACGCTCTCGAAGCTCCTGGCGCCGGGGCTGCGCGCGGGCTTTGTGGTGGCGCCGGAGCCCCTGATCGCGCGGCTGGCGCGCGCGCGCCGAGCGGTCGACCGCCAAGGCGACCAGGTGCTGGAGCTGGCCCTCGCGGAGCTGTTGGAGGACGGCGAGCTCGAGCGCCACGCGCGCCGCGCCAGGAAGGTGTACCACGCCCGCCGGGACGCCTTCGTGGAGGCGCTCACCGGCGACCTCGGGGGGGTCCTCCGGGTGGAGGCCCCCGCCGGGGGTCTGGCCCTGTGGGCCCCGGTGGACCCCTCGGTGAACGTCGAGCGCTGGGCCGAGCGGGCGCGAGCCCTGGGAGTTCTGGTGCACACGGGCCGGCGCTTCGTCTTCGAGGGCCGCGCGCCGGACGCGCTCCGGCTGGGCTTCGCGGCGCTGCCCGAGGCGAGGCTCCGGGAGGCCGTGAGGCGCCTCGCCCGGGCGCTCTCGCCGGCGTGTGGCGCTTGACCCCGCCGAGGTCCCTGCGTTGTGATGAGCCCCGGGCGTACGCCGTGATGAGCGAGAAACCCTCCGTCCCCGCCCCGGCCCCGCTGCGGCCGGGCGCCACCCTGGGGCAGTACCGTCTGGTGAAGCACCTCGGGCGGGGAGGCACCGGGCTGGTCTTCGAAGCATTGCACACGGGGCTCCAACGCCCCGTGGCGCTCAAGACCCTGCGGCCGGAGTTCGCGTCGGTGCCCGAGGTGCGCGCGCGCTTCCTGCGCGAGGGCATCGCCGCGTCCCGGATCCGCCACCGCGCCGTGGCGGACGTCTTTGACGTCGGCGAGCAGGACGGCACCGTGTACCTGGTGATGGAGCTCCTGGAGGGCGAGAGCCTCGCTGAGCTCCTGCGCCGGGAGGCCCCGCTGGACCCGACGCGGGCGGCGGACCTCCTGGTGCCCGTGGCGGCGGCGCTCGCCACGGCCCACGCCGTCGGGGTGATCCACCGGGACGTCAAGCCCGCGAACATCTATGTGGCCTTCACCCGCCAGGGCATCGAGCCCAAGGTGCTGGACTTCGGCATCTCCAAGGTGGTCACCCAGGAGGGCGAGGACCGCACGCCGTCCAACGTCACCGCGGACGACGCGCTCCTCGGGACCCCGCGGTACATGGCCCCGGAGCAGGTCCGCGGCGCGCGCCTGGTGACCGCCGCCAGCGATCAGTACTCCCTCGGGGTGGTGCTCTACGAGGCCCTCACCGGCGAGACTCCCTTCGACGGGAGGAACTCCTACGAGGTGATGAGCGCCATCATGAAGACCCGCCTGAGGCCGCCGTCCGCGCTGCGCCCGGGGCTCCCTCCCGCGCTGGAGGCGGTGGTGCTCCGGGCCATGCGGCGCTCGCCTGGGGCGCGCTTTACGTCGCTCACGGCCTTCGGCGCGGCGCTCCTGCCCTTCGCCTCCGAGGCCGTGCGCGCCCAGTGGTCCGGGGCCTTCCCGGAGCCGCTCCCGGCGCGCCCCCTGGAGGAGCCCGCGCGGCCTGCGGGGCGCGTGGCCATCCTCGCGGGGGCGGCGTTGTTCTCCGTGGTCCTTGGCCTCGGCGTCGGGGCCTGGGTCAAGCACCGCCGAGGCCTTCGGGTGGTGGCCACGCCGAGCGTCACGGCGATCCACCGACCGGCGGACCAGCCCCTTCTCACGGCGCCGAGAACGGAGGAGGCGGCGCCCCCGATGGCCGCCGCGGGCTCCCCCGCCATGGTCTCAGGAGGGGACGCCGGCGGCGCCCCCGAGGAGCGCCCCCGGCGGCGACGGGCCGCGCGGGAGCGGGTCGAGCGAACGCCCCTGGGAGGCGTTATCATCCCGTGATGGCTTGGAGCTTGGCGCGATGAGCGGGCGTGGGTGGGTCTTCAGCGCGCTCCTCGCCGCGCTCCTCGCGGCGCCACGGGCCGAGGCCCAGCCCTCCGGGGCGTGCCGACACCTGGACCGCAGCGTGGCCCTGGGCAACGACCTGCGGCGGCGGGGTGAGGCCACGGCGGCCTTTGAGCACTTCACCCACATGGTGGCCGAGTGCCCCTCGGGGAGAGCCCTCGCCCAGCTCGCCCTGGTGGAGACGGACCTGCGGCGCTGGCGCGACGCGCTGGCGCACCTGCAGAGCGCCCTGGCCATGGAGGACCGCTGGATCAGCGCCCACCACGAGGCCCTCGCGACGGAGCTCTCGCGCATCCGCGAGCACCTGGCGCGCATCGATCTCCGTACGGACCGACCGGACGTCGAGCTGGCCCTGGACGGCGCCGTGGTGGGGGTGCTCCCGCTGGGCGAGGCGAGGGTGCTCCAGCCGGGCGCCGTGAGGGTGGAGCTCCGGGCCCCGGGGCGCCCTCCCTGGCGCCGCACCTACCAGGTCCACGAGGGCCAGCTCGTGGATGATTTCATCCGCCTCGAAGGCGCCAACCCGACGCCCTCGGAGCCCGAGGTCACGCCCACGGCGAGCCCCGCGGCGGCCGCTCCGACCGCCGCGGTGACGGCCGCGCCCTCGGTCGCGCCGCCGACGCCGCCTCCTGCCACGCCACACCCCGCGGCGCCGCCTGCGGGGATGAGCACCCTGCGCGTCGCGGGCTGGGTCTCGCTGGGCGTGGGCGCCGCGCTCGGCGTCACGGGCCTGGTCCTCGGGCTCACCAATCCCCGGAGCTCCACCCCGGACTCGTCGGGCGTCACGCCGCCGGCGCCCGGGAGCCCCGCGGCCATGGACTGGACCCTTTACGCCGCGGCGATCATGGTCTCTCCCGCCGACGCCGCCACCATCTGCTCGCGGGCGCAGATGGACGCGGTGATCCCCTTCGCCGCGGACGTGCGGAGCTACTGCCGCCTCCGGGGCGCCGGAGGGGGCAACGCGGGCGCGAGCTCCAGCGTCGGCGCCATCCCCCTGGCGCTCGGGATCACCGGCGCCGTGCTCGCCGCCGCGGGCGTGGTGCTCGTCCTCGTGGGGGGCAGCCGCGCCCAGACCACCGTCACCCCCGTGGTCACCGCGGACGGAGCAGGGCTCTGGCTCACCGGCCGCTTCTAGGTATACACGGCGTATACCTCCGGGGCCTTGGTCCGGGGGGTGGGCCTCGTGCTTCCGCCGGGCGGTCGGGTATGGTCCCTGGCTGAGCTCGCCGTGCGCATCGCCCACCTGACGGACCTCCATGTGCAGCGAGCCCCGACCTGGGCCGAGCTCCTGTCCAAGCGCGCGGTGGGCGCGGTGAACCTGTATGTCCTCGGGCGCCGGGGGCACTTCAGCGAGGAGGTGCAGCGAGGGCTCGTGGCGTCCGTGCGCGAGGCCTCGCCGGACCTGGTGGCCTGCACCGGGGACCTCACGGCGCTGGCCACCGAGGGGGAGTTCCTCGCGGCCCGGGCGCTCCTCGGGCCGCTCTTTGAAGCGCAGCCGACGGTGCTCCTGCCAGGGAACCACGACACGTACACCTGGCGCGCGTGGCGCCGTCGGAGCCTGGAGGCTCACTTCGCGCCGTGGGTGGGCGAGGGCCCCTGGCCGAGGGTGCGCCGCCACGGCGAGGTGGCGTTGGTGTCCCTGGACGTCTGCCGGGCCCACCCCTTGTCGAGCGGGCTCTGCCCGCTGGAGCAGTTGGAGCGCCTGGACGCTCTCCTCGGTGACCCGGCGCTCGGCGGGGGGGCGGTGCTGGTGCTCTTGCACTACCCGTTGAGGGACCGCCGAGGGGAGCCCTACGGCCCCGGGACCCGGAGCCTGCAGAACGCGGCGGCGCTGGAGGCGGTGCTCCTGCGCCACCGGGGGCGGGTCACGGCGGTGCTCCACGGCCACGAGCACCACGGGTTTCGTACGACCCTGCAAGGGATCCCGGTGCTCAACCCCGGCGCCGGGGGCTACGCCGACCTGCGCGCCCGCGGGCGCCGGGCCCACTGGTGCATGTACACCGTGGAGGCCGGGCGCCTCGCCGGGGTGGAGCGCTTCGCGTGGGACGGCGCGCGCTTCGCGCCGGAGCCCGGCGGGCCCTGGGCCACGGGGGGCTGAGCGCCGCGGGGTCCGCGGTGGTAACATCGCCCAAATGGGACTTCTTCATCGTGGGGCGCGCCTCGCCGGGTGCCTGGTCGGGCTCCTCTTCGTGGGCGCGGGGTGCACGTCCGAGGCGCTGCCGGCGGGCCAGTGTGTGTTCGACTCGGACTGCGAGAGCCCGCTGGTGTGCGCGGGGCGCTTCTGTCGCGCGGCGTGCCGCACGGACGCCGACTGCGCCCAGGGCTCGCGCTGCGCGGTGAGCGGCGGAGCGGGGCGCGGCACCTGCGTGGCGCCGGGCTTCCCGAGGCCGTGCCTCTTCGCCAGCGACTGCCCGGCGCCGCAGGTGTGCAGCCGCGAGGGGCTCTGCCAGGCCCAGTGCCAGACCGACTACGACTGCCAGGTGGTGAATCCCTTCGAGACCTGCGCCGACCGGGTGTGCGCGCTGCGGTGCGCGGAGCGCACCGCGGACTGCGACGGGGACCCCCGCAACGGCTGCGAGGCGGAGCTCCTCACGTCCGGCGCCCACTGCGGCCGCTGCGGCAACGCGTGCGCCTCCACCGTTGGGGCCACGGCGCGCTGCGCCGAGGGGCGCTGCGGGACGGCGTGCATGCCGGGCCGCGGGGACTGCGACGGGATGGCGTCCAACGGCTGCGAGGCCGACCTGACCACCTCGGACAACTGCGGCGCCTGCGGGCTGCGCTGCGCGGGGGAGGCCGGGCTCTGCCAGGTGGACACGGACCGGGCCACCGGGGCCCAGCGAGCGATGTGCGTGCGGTCGTGCCTGGCGGGTACGAGCCTCTGCGGCGGGCGCTGCGCGGACCTCACCACGGACCCGCAGCACTGCGGCGCCTGCGGGGTCGCCTGCGCGGCCGGGCCCGGGAGCGCCCCGGCCTGCGTGGGCGGCCGCTGCGCCCTGCGCTGCGAGGACCCCGAGCGCAGCGCCGACTGCGACGGCGCCGCGGACAATGGCTGCGAGGCCACGCTGCGCACCAGCGCCGCCCACTGCGGCGAGTGCGGCAACGCCTGCGCCGGGGCGCCCAACGCCTCCGGCGCGTGCGTGGAGGGTCGCTGCGGGATCACCTGCGCGGAGGGCTTCGGGGACTGCGACGGCATGCCCGGCAACGGCTGCGAGACGGACCTGCGGGCCTCCGGGTCCCACTGCGGCCGCTGCGGCGAGGTGTGCCCCGCGCGCGCCAACGCCACGGCCCAGTGCGCCGCCGCGCGCTGCGGGGTCGCCTGCGCCGCGGGCTTCGGGGACTGCGACGGCGCCGCGGACAACGGCTGCGAGACGGACACCTCCACCGCCGTGGCCCACTGCGGCGCCTGCGGGCGGGGCTGCGAGGCCCGGCCCGGTGCCATCGCCGAGTGCGCCGCGGGGCTGTGCCGCTACCGCTGCCAGCCGGGCGCGCTCGACTGCGACGGCAACCTGGCCAACGGCTGCGAGGTCACCGCCGCCACGGACCCCGCCCACTGCGGCGGCTGCGGCCGCGCCTGCAGCCGCGGCCGCGCGACGGCCACCTGCGCCGCCGGGGTCTGCGGCCTGCGCTGCGACCCAGGCTTCGGGGACTGCGACGGCGAGCCGGGCAATGGCTGCGAGACCGACACGTCCTCCAATTCCCTACATTGTGGTGCGTGTAGGATGGCGTGCGCCTTCCCGGGCGCCGGCGCCCGCTGTGACGCGGGGCGCTGCGTGCGGACGACCTGCGCGGCGGGGCGCGGGGACTGCGACGGCAACAGCGCGAACGGGTGCGAGACGGACACGGCGGCGAGCGCCGACCACTGCGGCGGCTGCGGCGCGCGGTGCGCGCTACCGAACGCCACGGCGCGCTGCGCGGGCTCTCGCTGCGCGGTGGCGAGCTGCGTGGCGGGCTTCGGGGACTGCGACGGCAACCCGGCCAACGGGTGCGAGGTGAACTTCGCGACGGACCCGCTGCACTGCGGGTCCTGCCCGCTGGCGTGCAGCGCCAGCAACGGCGCGCCCTCCTGCGTCGGGGGCTCCTGCCGGATCACCTGCGCGGCGGGCTTCGGGGACTGCGACGGGGCCGTGGCCAATGGGTGCGAGACGAGCACGGCCACCACGGCGGCTCACTGCGGGGCGTGCATGCGGGTGTGCGCCCTGCCGAACGCGGCGCCGTCGTGTGTGGGTGGGGCCTGCCAGGTGGCGAGCTGCGCGGCGGGCTTCGGGGACTGCGACCGCAGCGCCGGCAACGGCTGCGAGACCAACCTCCAGACCACCGCGGCGGCATGCGGGGCGTGCGGGCGCGCCTGCGCGCTCCCCAACGCCACGGCGGCATGCTCCGGGGGCCTCTGCCGGGTGGCGGGGTGCGCCGCGGGCTTCGGCAACTGCGACGGGATGGACGCCAACGGCTGCGAGGTGAACACCGCGACGGCCCTCGGGAGCTGCGGCGCCTGCGGGAGGGCCTGCGCCGTGGCCAACGGGACCCCGACCTGCGCCGGGGGCGTGTGCCGGGTGGCCGCCTGCAACGCGGGCTTCGGCAACTGCGACGGGGCCGACGCCACCGGCTGCGAGACGGACACCAACAGCTCCAACGCCCACTGCGGCGCCTGCGGGCGCGACTGCGGCCCGGGCACCGGCTGCACCCGCGGGGCGTGCAGCTCCGTGTGCACCACCCCGCCCACCTTCTGCGCGGGCTCCTGCGTGGACACCACCACGAACCCCGCCCACTGCGGCGGGTGCGGCATGCTCTGCCCCGCGCGCCCCGGCGCCACCGCCACCTGCGCCCGGAGCGCCTGCGGCTTCACCTGCACCGCCGGCCTCGGGGACTGCGACGGCGACCCCGCCAACGGCTGCGAGACCAACGTCCTGAGCGCCCTGGCCCACTGCGGGGCCTGCCGCGCGGTCTGCAGCCGGCCCAACGCCTCGCCGCGGTGCTCCGGCGGGGTGTGCTCCATCGGTTCGTGCAACACGGGCTTCGGCAACTGCGACGGCAATGACGCCAACGGCTGCGAGGCCGACACGCAGACACAGGTCGCCCACTGCGGCGGCTGCGGCCGGGCCTGCGCGCTCCCCAACGCCACGCCCGCCTGCCGCGGGGGCGGCTGCGTCATCGCGAGCTGCAACACCGGCTTCGGCGACTGCGACGGCATGAACGCCACCGGCTGCGAGACGGACCTGGGCGCCTCGGACCTCCACTGCGGCGCCTGCCGCAGGGCCTGCGCGGCGGGCACCCGCTGCGCCGCCGGCCTCTGCGTCCCGGTGAACGACACGCCCGGCACCGCCACCGCCGTGGACCTCGCCCGGACGCGGGTGGACCTGCCCTTCGTAAACGTCAACGCCAACACCACGGTGCCCGTGAGCACCGCCTGCGCGAGCTCCTCCGGCGCGGACGTGTTCTTCCGCTTTGACCTCACCCGCCAGGAGGTCATCTACGCGGACACCCTCGGGGCGGGCTTCGACACGGTGCTCTTCCTCGCCGTCCGTGGGCGCCTCGCGGGCTCCTTCGTGCAGTACCGCCGCGAGTCCTGCGAGGGCACCTTCTGCACGCCGCTCTCGCCCCTGCCCGGCGAGCTCTTCTGCAACGACGACATGACCCGCGGCGCCAGCGAGTTCGGCCCCGGCTGCGGCGCCGGCGGCAACGCCTCGATGATCGCGGCGATCCTCGGGCCGGGCACGTACTTCCTCGGCGTCGCGGGCTACGGCACCGCCACCGGGACCGGCACCGTGCACTTCGAGCACCTGCCATACACCTTCCCCCCGTACTCCGACGCGCAGCCGTCGTACATCCCCAACGTGGTCACCGGCGGGCAGTACCGCTACACCCGCGTCCCCATCGCTGGCGCGAGCGCCTACCCCGCCACTTGCGGCCTGGGGGCCGGGCCGGAGCACGCCTACTGGTGGCGCAGCTGCCCCGAGGCCACCGCCGTGCGCTTCCGGGCCAACACCTGCCCGTCCATCGCCGTCACCGACACCGTGCTCGACCTGCGCCACGGCTCCGGCGCCGCCGGCGCCTGCAACGACGACCAGACGGGCTGCGTCGCGGGCACCCGCTCGTCCTACATCGACACCACCCTCCCGGTCGGAGCTGGCCTGCACGTGCTCACTATGGACACCTACGCCGCACCACCCATGGGCTCGTCGTACAGCATGGTGATCAACGAGGTGATCATCGGTCGCGGGCCCTGGAGCGCCCCGCCGAGGGCCTGTGGGCTCCGCTTCGCCCAGGGAGCGTGGCCACCCGGGCGGCTTTAGTCCCCTCAGGGGTGTACCGGGAGGAGCTCCACGCCCTCCCGGAGCGCGCCGATCGATGGGTAGTGCGCCGCGAGGTCCAGCACCACGCACCGCCGCCTGGCCCTCGGAGCGCCGAAGATCACCGGGCAGCCCTGATTGCCACCCTCGGTGAACCAGCCGGTCTCATCCTTGTCGTGCCCGTGGAGCACCATGCGCACCGGGACGCCCGCGCGGGACACCGTGGCCAGGAGCCGCTCGGTCACCGGCCCCGGCTGGCCGTAGGCCCAGAGGAAGCTCCGCAGCACCAGCCGGTGCGCGTCCTCCGTGGGGGGCAGGTCCATACGCGCGAGGGTGCCGAGGTCCGGGAGGAGGTCGTCCGGCGAGCCGTGCGTGAGGAGCGCCCCGCAGGGCGTCACCACCGCCAGGAGGGCCCGGCGGAAGAAGGCCTTCAAGGCCTCGCGGGAGGCGCCATCCAGGGGCCCTTCGAGGTGCTCGACCTCGTCGGGGTGGAACTTGCCCGTGTGCATCCCGCCGATGTGTCCGTAGTCGTGGTTGCCGAGGACGAAATGGACCCTCCCGGGGTGCGCCTCCTGCGCGCGCAGGAAGCCCTGGACCACCTCCCACGAGCGATCCACGTAGCCGTAGACCTCGGGCTCCTCTCTCGCTGCGCGGGCGTCGGGGCCGTGGACGATGTCCCCGAGCTGCACCCAGTGGCTCTCCGGGGACACCTCGAGGAGGCCCAGAAAGCGCGCCTGGAGCGCGTCAAACGCGTCGAGGTCGCCGTGCAGGTCCGTGCTCACCAGGAGGCTCCCCCGGGGAGGGAGCGTGAGCACCCTCGAGGCGCTCACCGCAGGACCCGCGAGGCGACCTGGAACACCAGCACCGCCGCCCCGGAGGCCAGGGCGTAGGTGTACCCCACCACGAAGAGCGGCCAGCGCCAGCCTCGGGTCTCACGCCGGAGCGCCGCCACGGTGCTCATGCACTGGCACGCTAGCACGAAGAACGCCATCAGCGAGAGGGCCGTCGCGGGGCCGTGGAGGGGCCTCCCGTCAGGGGTGCGGGCGTCCCTCAGGCGGGTCGCGAGGGGGGCGGGGTCCTCCTCGGCGCCCTCGATGCCGTAGATCACGCCCAGCGTGCCCACCATCACCTCGCGGGCCCCGAAGGCGCCGAGGAGCCCCACATTGATCCTCCAGTCGAAGCCCGCGTAGCGGGTGACGGGCTCCAGGGCGCGGCCCACGCTGGCGGCGACGCTCCGCTCGATGGGCGCGGCCTCCGCGCGCGGGGGCGCCCCCCAGGGCGCGGGGATGGTCAAGAGCGCCCAGAGCACCACGCTCACCGCGAGGATGGACGTGCCCACGTCCCGCAGGAAGCCCACGGCCGCCCGGGTGGTGACCCGCCAGACCACCCGGGGCTCCGGCGAGCGGTAGGCGGGCATCTCCACCACCAGGGGCAGCGAGCGCCCTCGGGCCACGGTGCGGCGCAACACCAGCGAGGCCAGGAGCCCCGCACAGGCCCCCGCGAGATACAGCCCGACGAACGCCGCGCCCCGGAACCACACGCCCCGGTGCGAGAAGAACGCCGCGAGCAAGAGCGCGTAGGTCGGGATCCGCGCGGAGCACGTCATGAGCGGGAGCACCAGGAGCGTCCTCAGGCGCTCGCGCCCGTCGCGCAGGATGCGCGTCGCCTGAATCGCCGGCACGGCGCAGGCGTGGGCCGTAAGGAGCGGCACGAAGGACCTGCCCCCGAGGCCCGCCGCGCGCAGGAGCCGGTCCACCAGGAAGACCCCGCGGGACAGGTACCCCGAGGCGTCCATGAGCTCCAGGGCCACCGTCAAGATCACGATCTGCGGCAGGAACGCGAGCACCGTGCCCGCGCCGCCCAGCACCCCGTCCACCAGGAACGACGCCAGCGTCGGGTCCGTCACCGCCCGCGACACAAGCCGCGAGAGGCGCCCCACCCCGGCCTCCAGCGCCGCCGAGGCCGGGTCCGCCACGAGGAACACCGCCGCGAAGAGCGACACCATGAGCCCCGTGAACAGCACCGGCCCCGCCACCGGGTGCAGGAGCACGCGGTCCAGCCGCTCCGTGCGCCGCGCGAGCGAGGCCGCTCCTGCGCCCTCGCGGCGGTAGCACTGCCGCGCCAGGCGCTCCGGGTCCCAGTCGCGCTCGGGGCGCTCGACCCTCTCCGCCGAGGGCACGAGGGACCCCTCCAGGAGCCCGAGCACCGCCGCACGGCTCCCGGGGTCCCGCGCGCTCACCGCGCGCACCGGCACCCCCAGCGCCTCCTCGAGGCGCGCGGTGTCCACGGTGGCACCGTCCCGCCGCAGCAGGTCCTCCTGGGTGACCACCACCGCCAGGGGGAAGGGCTCCCGGAGGAGCTCCTGCGTGAGCCTGAGGCCGAGCCCGAGCTGGGTGCCGTCGAGCACCTGCAGCAGCGCCACGGGGCGGCGGTCCTGCACGGCGCGGTCCAGCCATTGCCTGGCCACGCCCTCGTCGGTGTCCCCGCTGGCGCTCACCCCGAGGGTGTAGAGCCCCGGCAGGTCCACCACCGCCCAGGTCCTCCCTCGGGCGTCGGTGACCTCGGCTTCCAGAACGTCCACGGTGACGCCGGGGAAGTTCCCGACCTTGGCGTCGGCCCCCGTGAGCCGGTTGAACAGCGAGCTCTTCCCCGCGTTGGGGCGGCCCACCAGGGCCACCGTCCCCACCGCGGCAGCGCTCACGGAGTGACCGAGGCGCGGGCCTCCAGCGTGATCCCCGACGCCAGCGACGGGTCGATCGCGAACTCCCCAAGGGCCCCCTCCGCCCCGCCCACCCGCACATGGTACGGCCCGCCAAACGGCGCCCGGCGCAAGAGCCTCAGGCTCTGTCCTTCGAAAATTCCAAGGGCCCGGAGCCACACCCGCGCCTCGCCCTCAAGAACCCCGAGCCCCCACACGGTCCCCTCGGAACCTACACCCAGGTCCGACAACGCCCGAAGAGTCCTGGCAATGGGAGCGCTCACCGTAGGAAAAGCATGGCAAAAGTGATTCTCATTGTCAAGATGAATCGGGAATGTCAACTCTACCGATACATTCGCTGGATGCGCGCCTCGGGGTCGCCGGGGTCCAGGGCGAGGAGCGCGGCGAGGAAGAGCCACTCGGCGGGCTTCATGGCGAGGTAGACCAGGTCCGCGAGGAAGGTCCACCGGATCCAGCGGGACACCGGGAGCCCGAGGGCGTCGTAGGTCCTGCGGGCCAGGCGGCCGAAGCGAGGCCAGCGCTCGTGCAGGAGGTCTTCGAAGGCGTTGGCCACGGCGAGCTGGCGATTGACCACGATGGTGTGGCCCCCGCGGCGCCCGAGGCGCTCGGGGCGCACCAGCCAGGGGTGCCCTCGGGCCGCCACGGTGCAGAGGTAGTGGCAGTCCCGGTGGACGACCTCCAGGGGCAGCCGCGAGAGGGGGTGCGTGCAGGTCTGGGTGACGACCCCGAGGGCCCCCGAGGCGCGGTGGCTCAGGGCCCCCAGGAGCAAGGTCCAGCCCCCGAGGAGCGCCGCCGCCACGGCGCCTCCGCGCCCCAGGAGCCCCCAGGACGGCCCCCCGGGGGGCGACGCCTGAGGGACGGGGCGGTAGGCGACCTGGAGGCCCTCGGAGGGCTCGAGGGGGGCGCTCCGGGCGGCCTCCAGGCCGCGCTCGCGGAGCCGCAGCGCGACCTCGCGACCGAGGAGCGTGAGGCACAGGTACGGCGTGGCCACGGGCCAGGTGAGCGGGAAGGCCGGGAGGTACACCAGCACCTTGACGAACTGCACCGCCAGGAGCGCGTGCACCACCATCCCCACGAGGAGCGCCCCCACCAGGCCCGCTTCGGCCCTGGGCTCCAGGGCTCCGGGGCGCTTGCGGGAGACGTGGTAGGCGCCCGCCGCGGCGAAGTGCAGGGCGCTCAGGAGGTACACCTGCGGCACCTGGAGCGGGCGCTGGAGGTCCACGCCGCACCCGTCGTTCACGCAGTTGCCCGGGAGCGCCTGGTTGAGCGCGAGGCCCCAGAGCCAGAGGACGCCGAGGGCAAAGACCTCCGCGGCGGCGCGGGTCCCCGCGGGCCTGCGGCGGAGCCACGCCCCGGCCTTGACCGCAGCGGCGACGTAGAGCGCGAGCATGAGCAACGCGAGGCCCCCGCGCAGCACCGGGCTCGCCCCCACGCTGACAAAGAACGAGAACGGCAGGGGCGCCAGCCACAGGGCAGCGCTGCCGTAACCGAAGAGGCACAGGAGCACCCACGGCCAGCCCGCCCGGGGCTCGTAGGGCGACACGGCCACCGGCGGGGGCGCCTCCGTCGGCGGGGTCCACGGCGCTTGGGACATCCGAGGGATACTAACCGAGTTCGCCCAGGCGCGTCTCAAGCTCCGGGCCCGAGAGCCTCCGGGCGACGTCGTGCCCGACCCTGGTCACCCTCCCCTCGCGGGTGACGAACGCGTGGCGGGTGCGCCCGGTGGCGGCCAGGGCCCCGTCCTCCACCCTCCGCAGGGCGTACTCGAAGACCAGCGACGCGTGGCCCACGGCGCGCAGCGCGACGGTGAGGTCCGCCAGCTCCTCGTAGCGAATGGGGCTGCGGTAGGCGACCTCCAGGTCCGCCACGACCACCAGCACGCCGGCGTCCTCGAGCTCGCGGTACACCGCCCCGCGGCGGCGGCAGAACTCCTCGCGGCCCCGCTCGAACCACCGCAGGTGGTTGCTGTGGTGCAAAAAGCCCATGCGGTCCACCTCGGCGTAGTGGGCCCTCATGCGCACCACGCTCTCGGCCACCGAGGCTCTCTCCGGGGCGCTCAACGCTGCTCCAGGAGGTGCCTGGCGATCACCAGGCGCTGGACCTCGCTGGTGCCCTCGCCGAGCTCGCAGAGCTTTGCGTCCCGCAGGTGCCGCTCCACCGGGAACTCCCGGGTGTAGCCGTAGCCGCCGTGCACCTGCAGCGCGCGGTTGCACGCGCGCGTCCCGGCCTCGCTGGCGAAGAGCTTGGCCATGGACGCCTCGCGGGAGTACCGCGGCTCCCGGTCCGCCAGCCAGGCCGCGCGGTACACCAGGAGCCGGGCCGCCTCCAGCTCCGCGCGGCTGTCCGCCAGCATCCACTGGATCGCCTGGAAGTCCCCGATGGGGCGGCCGAACTGCTGCCGGTCCTTCGCGTAGGCCACCGCGCAGTCCAGGGACCCTTCGCCCAGCCCGAGGGCCAGCGCGGCGATGGACACCCTGCCCCGATCAAGGATCTGGAGCGTATCCAGGAAGCCGTGGTCCACCTCGCCCACGCGCTGCGAGTCCGGCACATAACAATCTTCAAACACCAGCTCCGCCGTGTCGCTGGAGCGCATGCCGAGCTTCTCCAGGTGCCGGCCGGGCTTGAAGCCCGGGGTCCCATGCTCCACCACGAAGGCCGTGATCCCTCGCTGCTTCGCCGCGAGGTTGGTGCTGGCCAGCACCACGCAGAAGCCCCCGACGATGCCCTGGGTGATGAACATCTTGGTGCCATTGAGCACCCAGCCCTCGCCACGGCGCACCGCGGTGGTGCGGAGCCCCGCGGCGTCGCTCCCGCTCCCGGGCTCCGTGAGCGCCCAGGCCGCGAGCCACTCGCCGGAGGCGGCCCTCGGGAGGTAGCGCTCGCGCTGGGCGTCGGAGCCGAAGCGCAGGAGGTGCCCGGTCCCGAGGCCGTTGTGCGAGGCCAGCGTGAGGGCCAGGCTCCCGTCGCACTTCGCCACCTCCTCGACGATCACCGCGTAGGCGAGCGTGTCCAGCCCGGAGCCGCCGTAGGCCTCCGGCACCCGGATGCCCAGCAGCCCGGCCTCGGCCAGGGGGCCCACCAGCTCCGTGGGGAACCGCTCGGCCTCGTCCCACCCGCGGGCGAAGGGCTTCACGTGGCGCGCGCAGAACTCCCGCACGCTGCGCTGGATCTCGCGGTGGCTCTCGGGCAGTTCGAAGTCCATGGGCCCCTCCCGCGCTCAGGCCGCAGCCCGCGGCAGCACGTGCTCCTGCACCCAGCGGACGATGTCCCCGAGGGCGGTCCCCGGGGTGAACACCCGCGCCACCCCCGCGGCCTCAAGGCGCGGGAAGTCGTCATCGGGGATGATCCCGCCACCGAAAACCAGCACGTCCTCGGCGCCGCGGGCCTTCAGGGCCTGGAGCACCGCGGGGAACAGCGTGTTGTGGGCGCCGGACATGATCGAGAGGCCCACCGCGTCCACGTCCTCCTGCACGGCGGCGGCGGCGATCATGTCCGGGGTCTGGTGCAGGCCCGTATAGATCACCTCGAAGCCCGCGTCCCGAAGGGCCCGGGCGACCACCTTGGCGCCCCGGTCGTGGCCGTCCAGCCCGGGCTTGGCCACCAGGATCCTCGCCTTGCGCTCGCTCATGGCTCTCGGTCTACCGACCTTTCGCGCGTCCTTCAAGGCCCGGAGGGGATTGCTGGAGCGCCTCCCGGAGGCACACCCCGGTCAGGCTGTCCGGGACCCGGGCCACCTCCTCCGGGGTGCCCTGGGCCACCAGACGCCCGCCCCGGTCGCCCCCCTCGGGCCCGAGGTCCAGCACCCGGTCCGCGCGCTTGATCAGCTCAAGGTTGTGCTCGATCACCAGCACCGAGTGGCCCTGCTCGACCAGGCGCTCCAGGAGGTGCAACAGGAGCTCGATGTCCGCCATGTGGAGCCCCGTGGTGGGCTCGTCCAGGACGTAGAGCGTCCGCTGGCCGCCACGGCGAGAGAGCTCCCGGGCGAGCTTCACCCGCTGGGCCTCGCCGCCCGAGAGGGTGCTGGCAGGCTGCCCGAGGTGCAGATACCCAAGGCCCACGTCCCTCAGCCCGAGGAGCAGGTCCCGCACCCTCGGGAGGTTGTCGAAGACCCCGGAGGCCTCGTCCACGGTCATCCCCAGGACGTCCGCGATGGAGTGCCCACGGAAGCGTACGTGCAGGGTCTCGGGCTCGTAACGGCTCCCCCCACAGGCCTCGCAGGGCACCAGGACGTCCGGGAGGAAGTGCATCTCCACCCGGAGCACCCCCTCGCCCTGGCAGGTCTCGCAGCGGCCCCCCTTCACGTTGAAGCTGAAGCGCCCAGCCTTCCAGCCCCGGGCGCGGGCCTCGGGCACCGCGGAGAAGACCTCCCGGAGCTGGGCGAAGATGCCCATGTACGTCGCCGGACTGGACCGCGGCGTGCGCCCGAGCGGCGTGGCGTCCACCGCCACGAGGCGGTCCACCTGGGCGAGGCCGTCGATCCGGTCCACCGGGAGGGACGGCGGCGCCACGCCCTGGAGGTGCGCCCTCAGGAGCGGCACCAGGGTGCCGAGGATGAGCGAGCTCTTCCCGCTGCCGCTCACCCCCGTGACCGCCAGGAGGCACCCCAGCGGGAGGGACACCGTGAGGTCCTTGAGGTTGTTCCTCCGGGCACCCACAATATCCAATGATCCCGATGGGTTACGGCGCTTTGAAGGGACCCCGAGGGTGCGCCTCCCGGAGAGCCAGGGGCCGGTGACGCTCTCGGGCTGGTGGCAAAGGGACGCGGGGGTACCCTGGGCGACGACGCGGCCTCCGAGGATCCCCGCGGCGGGGCCGAGGTCCACCACCCAGTCGGCGGCGCGGATGGTGTCCAGGTCGTGCTCGACCACCAGCACGGAGTTGCCGCGCTGGACCAGCGTACGGAGCGTCTGGAGGAGCTTCTGCGCGTCGCTGGGGTGGAGCCCGACGGAGGGCTCATCGAGGACGTAGAGCACGCCCACGAGGGAGCTGCCGAGCTGGGTGGCGAGGCGCACCCGCTGACCCTCGCCGCCGGAGAGCGTGGACGCCGCGCGCCCGAGGGACAGGTACGGCAGGCCCACGCTCTCCAGGAAGGCCAGGCGCGAGACGATCTCGTGGCGGACCCTCTCGACCACGGGCTTGACCCTGGACGGCAGGGTGAGCCCGCGGAGGAAGGCCTGGAGCTCGGCGATGGGCAGCCCGGAGAGCTCGCCGATGTGGCGGCCGGAGATCTTCACGCAGCGCGCCTCGGGGCGCAGGCGGGTGCCGCCGCAGTCGTCGCAGGGCGCGACGAAGCGGGCGCGGGCCATGGGCTCGTCGTCGTCGTCGTCGTCGTCGCCGCGGGAGCGCCCACGGCCCCGCTGCTCCAGGAGCGAGAGCACGCCCACGAAGGTGTCGTCGTCGCCGTAGAGGACCTCGTCCCGGGCCCTGGGCGGCAGCTCCCTCCAGGGCAGGTGCAGGTCCAGGCCCACGGCGCGGGCCCAGGACTCCAGCGCCCTCGGGAGCCCCTTGGCGCGCCAGGGCGCAAGGGCCCCCTGACGCAGGGAGAGCGCCGGGTCGGGCACCAGGGCCCCGAGGTCGGCCTGTTCACGCACCCCCAGGCCGTTGCACCGAGGGCATGCGCCCGACGGGGAGTTGCAAGAGAAGAGCCCGGGCTCCACCGCCGGGAGCGTGATTCCACACGCCGCGCAGGCGAAGCGCTCCGAGAGCAGGCTCTCGCCCCCGTCGGCCTCGACCACCCTCACCAGACCGCTCGCGTGCTTCAGGGCGAGCTCCACCGCGTCGAGCACCCTGCCCCGGACGCCGTCCTTCAGGGCGATACGATCGATCACCAGGTCCAGGTCGTGGGCGCGCCGTGGGTCCAGGAGGAGGTCCTCCGAGAGGTCCCTCAGGGCGCCGGCGGCGCGCACCCGGACGAAGCCCTCGCGGCGCCAGGACTCCAGGAGCTCGGCGTGGGCGCCCTTCTCGCCCCGCACCGCGGGCGCCATGATGCTCAGCCGGGTCCCCGCGGGCCGCGAGACCACCCGGTCCACGATCTCCGTGACGGTGTTGGCGTGGATCTCGCGCCCGCAGCGAGGGCAGTACGCCGTCCCCGCCCTCGCGAAGAGCAGCCGGAGGTGGTCTTCGATCTCCGTGACGGTGCCCACCGTGGACCGCGGGTTGCGACCGAGGGAGCGCTGCTCGATGGCGATCGCCGGGGACAACCCGTCAATGAAGTCCACCTCCGGCCGCCCGATGGGCCCGAGGAGCTGCCGGGCGTACACCGACAGGGACTCGACGTAGCGCCGGCGCCCCTCGGCGTAGATGGTATTGAACGCCAGGGAGCTCTTGCCGGACCCCGACGGGCCGGTGAATACCACCAGGCGCTCCCGGGGGAGCTCCAGGTCCACGGCCTTCAGGTTGTGGGTGCGCGCACCCCTCACCACGATCCGGTCCATGACAGCGCCTGAGCCTCCATCCTGCCGACGAGCGCCAGGAAACACAATCACCCGGCGCGCGCCCGCACCATCTTCGCCGCGCGGACTACGGCCGAGCTCATGGCGCGCGGGTCCGCCAGGCCCTGGCCGGCGATGTCGTAGGCGGTCCCGTGGTCCACGCTGGTGCGCACGAAGGGCAGCCCGAGGGTCACGTTCACGGCGTCTCCGAAGTCCAGGAGCTTGGACGCGATGGTGGCCTGGTCGTGGTACATGGCCACGGCGGCGTCGTAGAGCCCGTCCCGACAGCGCCGCAGGACCACCTCCGACGGGGCCGGGCCCTCGATCGCGACGCCGGCGCCGAGGGCGCCTCGGGCGTCCTCCAGGGCCGGGAGGAGCACCGCGCGCTCCTCGCCGCCGAGGAGGCCCTGCTCGCCGGCGTGGGGGTTGAGCCCGCAGACCCCGAGCCGCGGCGAAGGGACCCCGAGGTCCCGCTGGAGGGACTGCGCGGTGAGCGTCACCGTGGCGGTCACGGCCTCCCGGGTCACCGCCGAGGAGACCCCGGCCAGGGGCAGGTGCGTGGTCACCAGCGAGACCCGGAGCCTCGGGCCGACGAAGAACATCACCGCCCTGGGCGCGCCCGAGCGCGCGGCGAGGTACTCCGTGTGGCCCGTGAAGGGGACGCCGGCCCGGTGGATGGCGTGCTTGCTCACCGGCGCGGTGACCAGGGCGTCGCAGGTGCCGTCCAGCACGGCCCCGAGGGCCGCGTCGACGGCGTGGAGCTGCGCGAGGCCCGAGCGCTCCGTGGGGTTTCCGGGTCGGCGATCACAGGCCGCCAGGTCCGAGGTGGGGACCACCCGCTGGCGGCGGGTGAGGCGCGCCCCCCGCAGGGCGGAGGCCTCGGAGAGGGCCCCCGGGTCGCCGTAGAGCCAGAGCTCCACGTCCTCCGGGAGGGCCTCGGAGAGCGCGGCCAGGACGGACACCTCGGGGCCGACGCCGCAGGGACAGCCCGTGGACACCGCGAGCCGAAGCATCAAATGACCTCACTCCACGCGCAGGAGAGCGACCGGGCGACCTTGACGCGCCCGATGGGGCTCTGTTACCTCACCACAGGGTCTGATTACTACCACGAGTGGCTGATGCGATGGGTTGTTGAGCTGCCGGCACCCGCGGGAGGCACCGCGGCGACGGTCACCGTCGACGCGGAGTCCTGGGCGAGCGCCCTGACCACCGCGCGCGGCGGCGTCTCCATTCGCAAGTTCCGCTGCGAGTTCGAAGAGGACGGCGTGATCCGGGTGAACGACCTGGAGAGCCGCGAGCGCTACGCCGTGCGTCCCCTCAAGGTCAGCGACCCGCCGCCTTCGTCGGCGCCGCCGCCCTCGCTGACCACGCCGCCGGTGGCACAACCGCCCGCGAGCGCCTCCCCCAGGGCGACGGCGGCCCCACTGGTCAGCGCGCCGGCCGCCGGCGCCGGGTCGCCGACCGCGCCGAAGTTTTCGGTCCCCCCGCCCACGGCCCAGGGGACGGTCTCGAAGGTCCCGGAGGCACCCAGGCCCACACCAGAGGCACCGAAGGCCGCGGAAGCGCCGAAGACCGCGGAGGCCTCGGAGACCGCAGAGGCCGCCAGGATCGCCAAGAACGCCAAGAACGCCGAGAACGCCAAGGCCTCGACGGCGACGGAGACTCCCGCGATCGCTCCCCCCGCGGCGCCTATCGCGACGGCCGTAGATGTGAGCGCCTTCGAGGTCGCGACGGTCCCCGAGGCGCGCGTGGTGCCGGCGCCCCCCGCGGAGGTGCCGCCACCGACCCCGGCCGCTGCCAGGCCTGCGCCGCCGGCGGAGCCCGCGCCGGCGCCGGCGCCCACGACGAACCCCGCGGTGGTGACCCCCGAGGCGCGGGTGACCGCCCACCAGCTGTTGTTCACCAGGGACCAGAACCCCGACGCCGCCAACCCCCTCACCTACCGCGAGCGTGTCCTTGCGCTCCCGGAGGGCTCCGCCCCGTCCAGCGCCGAGGCCCTGGCCCGCCGGACGCTGGAAGACGTCCAGCGCGAGCTCTCGGGTGTCCGAGGGGTGTACGTCATGGTGGCCGTGTTCGACCACGCGTTCACTGCGCGGCCCTCCCGAGCGCCGCTCGCGGTGCTCAAATGGAAGGACTGGCGTGACGCCGTGGAGGTGTCTCTCCCCCCCAGGGACCAGGCCATCCCGAGCGTCTCGCTCCCGCCCTCGCTCGTGCCCTCAGCCCCGACGGCGACTCTGGTCAATGGCGCGCCCGGGGCCAACGGCGTGGCGTCCCCACCGCCGCCCTCGACCCTGGAGGCCCGGGAGCCCGTCCCGCCCGCGGCGGTGACGGAGCCGCAGCCACGGCCCCAGGAGCTCGCCCCGCCCGCAGCGCCAGCGCCCTCGCCCTCGACCGAAGCGGCGCCCAGCGACGACGAAGAAGAAGATCGGGACTCCACCGCGACGGATCCAAGAGCCACCCCGAGGCCCCGAAGCAAGAAGGACCGCAAGAAGCTCCGGGCCAAGGGCGGCGCCAAGGTGTCCATCCCGGCCCCGGCCCCCAGCGCCACCCGCAAGGGCAAGACCCCAACCCCGGCCCGAGGCTCGGCGCCTCCGCCCGCTACGCCAGCCCCCACCCCGGCGCCCGCGAGCACCGCAGAGCCACAACTACAACCTGCGACCTCCACCGACACGACCCCACCTCAGCTTACAGGGTCTGAAACCGCCCGAAGGGTGCGAACGTCCATCGTGGAGGTAGGCAGGGCGCAGGAGACCCCTGCGGCCACCGAGGCTGCCGTCGAAGGTACGGCGCTCCCCGGGGCAGAGGTGCCCTCCGCGGCGGAGAGCGTCGCGGCGGCGCAGGTGCCGGAGGTCGACGCTGCGACGCCGTCTTCGACTGCGCCCGAGGCGGCGCCGCCGGAGCCCGAGGTGCCCAGGAAGAAGCGCGAGCCCAGGCCGACGCCCAAGCCGCACAAGAAGGGCGCGGACCTCCTGGGCGAGCTCTTCGATGGCTCCATGGAGCTGTCGTACGTACACGACCCGCAGGAGGCGGCGCAGAGCGTGGCGCGCCTGGCGAGGGACTGCTTCGGCGTGGAGACCAGCGCGGTGTTCCTTTACGACATCGACCGGGACGAGCTGGTGCTCTCCGCGCTTGACGGCGCCGAGGGCGTCGTCGTCCCGCTGGGCACGCGGCAGCGCCTGGCGCGGGGCCCACGGGCCCTGCCCGTGCAGCGACACCTGGCCGTGGCCCTGGCCACCCTGGACGACAAGAACGGCCCCCTCGCGCTGGTGGAGAGCGGGCCAACGCTCCTGGCCCCGGCGTTCTTCAACCAGCGGCTCTTCGCCGTGCTGGAGCTCCGGAGGCTGGACGGGGACCTGTCCTTCGCCGGGAGCGAGCTGGAGGCCGCGGACTACCTCGCCCGGCAGCTGGCCGAGTGCCTCTCGCGGCACTCGCGGCGCAAGGCCCACGAGGAATTCTCCGACTCTTGACGGAGGCGAAGGTGCTTCTCAACAAGGAATGGCAAGGGCTCCTGGAGGATTACCGGGTGTACCACGACGACCGCCTCTGCGAGGCCACGCACCTCATCGGGATCCCGATGATCGTAGCGTCGCTGCCCTGGATGCTGGTGCCGCCGGTGGGGCTCACGCTCTTCACCGCGGGGTGGACCCTCCAGGCCCTCGGGCACCTCTCCAAGGGGAACAAGCCCAAGTTCTTCGGGGACAAGCGCAACCTCCTGGTGGGCGTGGTCTGGTGGTGCGACACGGTGCTGCGACCCACGGGGCTCAACCGCGCGCTCTTTGGCACGGGCGAGGCGCGGGGATGAGCCCGCCCGAGGTGCCTTCGTTCCGCAACCACATCCTCGGGAGGGACCGCGAGCCCCGCTCGGGGCTCTACCTGGACGTCGTGGACCCGTCGCGAGGGACGGTGCTCTCCCGCTTCCCGCGCTCCGACGCGCGCGACGTGGACGAGGCCGTGGCCGCCGCCCGCGGGGCGTTTCCCGCCTGGGCCTCGACGCCGGCGCCGGCGCGGGGCGAGGTGCTCTTCCGCGCCGCGGAGCTCCTCAAGCAGCGCAAGGACGCCATCGCCAGGGTGCTCTCGCGGGAGATGGGCAAGCGGCTCGAGGAGGCCCGAGGGGACGTACAAGAGGCCCTGGACACGGCGTGGTACGCGGGCTCCGAGGGCCGCAGGCTCTTCGGCCGCACGGCGCCCAGCGAGCTCCGCGAGAAGGTCGGCTGGACCGTGCGTCGCCCGCTCGGCGTGGTGGGCGTGCTCACCGCGTGGAACTTCCCCGTGGCGGTGCCAAGCTGGAAGATCCTGCCCGCGCTGGTGTGCGGCAACACCGTCGTCTGGAAGCCCGCGGAGGAGGCCCCGGAGAGCGGCGCCCTCTTCGCCCAGTGCCTCTGGGACGCGGGGCTCCCCCCCGGGGTGCTCAACGTGGTGCACGGCTACGGCGAGGAGTGCGGCGCCGCCCTGGTGGCCCACCCGGACGTGCAGGCCCTCACCTTCACGGGCTCCACCGCCGTGGGGCGGCTCCTGGCCGAGAGCGCCGGCCGCGCCCTGAAGCGCGTGTCCCTGGAGCTCGGCGGCAAGAACCCCGTGATCGCCATGCCCGACGCGGACCCGGAGCTCTGCGTGGACGGCGTCCTGTGGGGGGCCTTCGGCACCGCGGGGCAGCGCTGTACGGCCACCTCGCGGCTGATCCTCGTCGGGGACGTGGGCGACCGGATCCTCCCGGCGCTCGTGGCGCGCGCCCGCGCCCTGCGCCTCGGAGACCCCGAGGACCCCACCGTGGAGGTGGGCCCGCTGGTGAGCGCCCGGCAGCGAGAGCGCGTCCACGGGTACGTCCAGACGGGCCTGCGCGAGGGGGCCGAGCTCCTGTGCGGCGGGGTCCTCCCGGTGACGGAGCCAGGGTTCTTCTACCCGCCCACGGTGCTCGACCGCGTCGCGAGGGGCAGCACCCTCGCCATGGAGGAGGTCTTCGGCCCCGTGCTGGCGGTGCTCCGGGTGCGCGACCTGGACGAGGCCATCGCCGTGGCCAACGAGGTGCCCTACGGGCTCTCGTCGAGCATCTTCACCCGGGACGTGAACGCCGCCTTCCGCGCCGTGGAGCGCATCGAGGCGGGGATCACCTACGTCAACGCCCCCACCATCGGCGCCGAGGCGCATTTCCCCTTCGGCGGCGTGAAGTGCACGGGCAACGGCCACCGCGAGGGGGGCTGGGCGCCCTACGAGTTCTTCACGGAGCTCAAGACCGTCTACGTGGACTACTCAGGCACGCTCCAGCGCGCGCAGATTGACAACCGCGGCGACGCCGAGCGCTAGCGCGGCAGGGTGAACACCGCGCACTGGGGCCCGTAGGCGGCGTAGAAGAGCCCCATGCAGGCGCTCCCATCGCAGCTACGGCCCTCCGGGCGCCGCGCGCTCACGGTGCCCGTGCCCCCCGCGCCGTCGGTCACCCGCAGGCCGCAGCGGTCCTCGTCGGCGGAGAAGCTGACGCACTCGCACGTCACGAAGCGCATGCCCGTACCCGCCGGAGGCGCCGGCGGGTCTCGCCGCGCCGCGGCGGGGGGCAGGACCCCGCGGTCCCCGGGGCGCGTCCCCTCGGGGAGCTCACCGGGCGCCAGGCACGCGCTCGCGCAGTACGAGGCGTTGGTCCGCGGGTCGTAGCAGCTCTGCGCCCCGCAGCCGCACTCCTGGGCCTCGCACGCGCGCCCCGAGCCCGCGGGCTGGAGGCATGCGTCGGTCCCTCGGAGCGCCAGGCACGCGGTGAACCGCGCCTCACACGCGTCGCACAGGGACGCCCGGACGGGGTCGCCGGACGCCTCGCAGCCGAGCCGGGCGACGCAGCGGTCCAGCTCGGCGCAGCAGGAGGTGGTGCACACGGTCCGCGGGAGGGCCTCGCAGGCAGGGGCTCCCGGATCCCGGGAGCGCCTCCAGCGCGCGTAGAGGGCCACCGCCACCCCTTCCGGGGACGGAGCCTCCAGGGCCACCGCGTCCATTGGGCGCCCGTTCCGCGAGGTCTCCATGGCCCTGGCCTCGGGCTCCCAGCGGAGGGACCACACGGGCCCCGGGGCCGTGAGCTCCCCCTCCACGGCGCCGCCGGCATAGACCCTCACCTGGACCGTGGCGCCGTCAAAGGCCCGAGCCAGCGAGGACACCATCGACTCCGAGGGCGCCTCCGCCGGCGGAGCCATGCACCCGGTGTGGAGGAGCAGGGCCCAGCCCACGATGCAGAGGACGGTGGTCGCGCGTGCCATTGCCCTTGTGGAACGGCACCCCGAGGGCGGCCCTGAGCTGGACCGTGCGTGGTTTCCTTTGAAATCCGTGGCGAGTCCGGCGACCGTAGGCCACAAGGTGGTAACGCATCGCACCCTCCCCCTGGTGGGGGCCCTCCACGCACCGGACGCCCCCTGGCCCGCGGTGCCCCTGCGGAAGCTCGGCGGTCGCCCCGTCAAGGTGGAGCTGGCGGGCGTGCCCTTCGCGGTCTGGAGGGACGCCAAGGGCGCCCTCGGGGCCGTCCTGGACCGCTGCCCCCACCGCTTCGCGCCCCTGTCCGCCGGGCGCATCCGTCCCGACGGGCGCCTCGCTTGCGGGTACCACGGCTGGCACTTCGACGCCCGCGGCCAGGGCGTGAGCCCCTCCCAGCCGGGGCTCACGGGGTGCTCCGTGCCGTCCGTGATGGCCTTCGAGCGCTTCGGCTGGGTGTGGCTCGCGGCCCGGGACGCGCCCCCCGGGGGCGAACTGTTCGATACCGAACCATTGCCCTTCGTGACGTCCTGGGAGGCGTGGGTGCCGCGGAGGCTCTCGGCGGTGCTGGCCACCCTGGACCAGTGCCCGGCGCTGGACCTCCTCCGGGCGAGGCTGGGCTGGGATCGCTCGGCGGCAGCGGGTGTCCGGTGCGCCCGCGAGGCCTCCCCGGAGGGCTTCGTCGAGCGCTGGGAGGGCACCCTGGA
Organism: Deltaproteobacteria bacterium; assembly: GCA_016218725.1. GTDB lineage: Bacteria > Myxococcota_A > Polyangia > Polyangiales > JACRDB01. The sequence continues at coordinate 12,587 of JACRDB010000128.1, read as the reverse complement.
CCGGGCCCTGGCCTGGCCCGCGAGGGTGCCCGAGGGGACATCGTTCAGGTACGAACGATCCTTCCGGGAGGTCCCCCTGAGGGCGACCTTGAGGCTCTCCTGGCCCGGGCGCCCGGAGGTGGTCCGGGCGGAGCTCTTCCCCGTCCCCGAGGGGCCGAGCAGCACCCGCGTGGTGGTGTTCCTCTTCGCGAAGGTCGCCTCGGCGGCGCTCCCGTGGGCTCTCCGGGGGCGCATCCCCGCGCTCCTCGGGGCCTTCACCGCGGACCCCGGCCAGCGGCGGTTGACGCCCTCGGCGGACGACGAGCCGGCCTTCGCGGTGCGCTTCCCCGCGCTGGTCCAGAGCCGCGCGGCGCTCCGGGCCCTCGCGGCCCGCGTGCCCACCGGGGTGGACCAGACCCCGAAGCCCTGGACCGGGTACAAGACCTTCGAGGTGGTCGAGCGTCGGGAGGAGACGGCCACCATGGTCACCCTGCGGCTGCGTCCGCGGGACGGCTCGGCCCTGCCCTCGTACCTCCCAGGCCAGCACGTCACCGTGAGGGTCACGCTCCCGGACGGCGCCCGCGCCGTGCGTTGCTACTCACTCTCCCGCGCCCCCTCGGAGGACGGCTACCAGCTCACGGTCCAGCGCACCACCCGCGACGGGCGCCCGGGGCTCGTGTCCTGCTACCTCCACGACCACGCGCGGGAGGGGACCACCGCGGAGCTTCGCAGCCCCTCCGGGCGCTTCGTGCTCGCGCCGGGCGCGCTCCCCGTGGCCCTGGTCGCCGGGGGCGTGGGGCTCACCCCCCTCCTGGCCATGGCCCAGGGCCTCGCCAACACCGGCGCCCAGCGCCCCTGTACGCTCCTCCTGGGCTTCCACTCCCTCTCGCAGGTGCCCTTCCGCGAGACCCTTGAGGCCCTCTGCCGCGCCCACCGCTGGCTCCGGGTGGTGCTCTGCCTGTCCGATGGAGCCCTCCCGGAGGACAGCCCTTTCACCTGCGTCGCGGGGCGCATCACCCCGGACGTGCTCCTCGCCCACGTCCCCGCGGAGGCCGAGTTCCACCTCTGCGGCCCCGCGGCCATGCTCGCGGCGCTCACCCCGGCGCTCCTGGACCGGGGCATCCCTCCCGAGCGCCTGCACTCCGAGGCCTTTGGCCCCGCCAGCGTCGTGGCCCTGCGCGCAGGAGCGCCCCCCGCGGCCACGGTCACCTTCGCCCGGAGTGGGCTCCAGGTGCCCTGGGACGGACACACCTCCTCCCTCGTCGAGCTCGCACGCAACCACGGCATCACCATCCCAACCGGGTGCTGCGTAGGTAGCTGTACTACATGTATGACAAAGGTTCTGGCGGGCTCCGTGGAGTACCGTCAGGCTCCTGGCGAGGCGGTGCCCGAGGGGCAGTGCCTTGTCTGTATCGCGGTCCCTCGCGGGGACCTCACGCTGGACTGGTGACCGATGCTCCCTGCGGTGACGCGCTTCTTTCACCCGGTGCTGCCCTCGCGGGAGCTCTCGAAGGGTGAGGCCGTGGTGACCCTCGCGGGGCGGCGCTATGGGTTGTCCCGAGGGCGCTCCGAGGTCGGGGCTCGGGCCCTCGGGGACGCACCCCCCGCGAGGGTGTGCGAGCGGTACGGGTACCTCTGGCTCGGGGACGAGGCGCTGCCGGCCTCCGCGGAGCCCGCCATCGACGACGAGGGCTTCGAGCACGTGGGGTGTTTTGGCGCGCGCTTCGAGGCGCCGCTGCACGTGGCCTTCGACAATTTCTCCGAGGACGAGCACACGCCGTGGGTGCACCATTTCCTCGGCTGGCGCGAGGCGGACCTCTCGCGGCTGGACTTCCGGAGCGAGAACCACCCGGACCGCACGGAGGTGCGCTACAGCGCGCCCCAGAGGCCCTCGGTGTGGACCCCGGCGCTCCTGCTCCTGCCCGGGGACCATTTCCACAACCAGTGGGTGACGCGCTTTGACCCCGTGCGCACGGTGTACACCCTCCACTGGTTCGACCCGAAGACCAGGAGGCCCCGGCCGGTGGTGTCGCGCTTCGCGATTTATTTCGTGCCGGAGACCGCGGGGCGCACGTGGCTGCACACCTTCGCCATGGCGCGGCTGGAGCCCGCGTCGCTGCGCTTTTTGATGCCCGTGGTGCGCCGGGTGGTGCCCTTCCTCGGGCGCAACGAGGTGGGGGACGACGCCCGCTGGATCCCGAACGTCGCGGGCACGCCGTTCTCCTTCGAGGGCATGCGCCTCGGGCGCTTCGACGCGCCGCTCGTGCACAACCACCACCTCCTGGAGACGCTGTACTGGCAAGCGTCCATGGGTTGATTCAAGAGTCTTCAACCATCAAAGGTGTGTCCGATGGGAGGTGGGCGCGGCGCGGCGGCGGAGCTCCGGTGGACCAGCGGCGGGGCGCTGGCGCTGACGTCCCTCGCGGTGACGGCGGTGTGCGTGGGGCTGGGCGTCCTGGGCGGGGACCCGCCGGACCGCTGCGGCTGGTGCGGGACCAACGCGCTGGACCTCCTGGGCCGGAGCGTCCTGCGGGCGTCGGACCCGCTGCGCCCGGCGAGGGCCAGCCACGCGCTCTCCGTGGGGGCGGCGCCGCTGCTCCTGGTGGTGGCGGGCCTCGGGGCCGCGAGGAGCGCGGGCAGGGCCCTGGGCGTGCTCAAGGACCTCCTGATCGGGCTCCAGGCCATGGCGCTGGTCACGGTGCTGGTGAGCCTGGTGAAGAACCACACGGGCCGCGAGCGCCCCGCCTGGACCGACGGGCGCGAGCACCTCACGGAGGCCGCGCGCTACCCCGTCGAGCGCTACCTGTCGTTCTTCTCGGGGGACACGGCCTGGGCCTTCGCCTTCGGGTGCTGCGCGGCGGCGCTGGCCTGGCAGCGAGGGCGCCCGCGGCAGGCGCGCTACGTGGCGCTCGTGGCGGCGCTCCTGGGGACCTGCACCGGGGCGCTCCGCGTGGCCGCGGACATGCACTGGGTCACCGACGCCGCCGTCGGTGGGCTCGTGGGCGCGCTGGTGGGCGCTGGCCTGCCGACGTGGGTGTACCGACGGCGGTAGCGTCACTCCACGGTGATGGTTCGCTCCACCAGGGCGAAGCCGCCGCGCAGGTCCTGGGCGGTGAACACCATGCGCGCGGCGCCCGCCTCCGAGGGCGCCGTCCAGGTGTTTCGAATCGGTCCCTCGGGGCGCGCCGCGCTGTCCACCCGGAAGCTCCCATCGAAGCTCCCCTGGGTGGTCGCGAAGAGGAACTGCAGCCGCTCCGGCGTGTCGTGGGCCATGCCATCGGACCCGAACTGCGGGAACACCTCGCGGTCCCCGGGGCCCACCTGGAGCTCCAGGACGTGGGTGCACGCCCCCCCCGCCGCGCAGCGCGGCACGCGCGTGCCCTCGCCCACGGCCTCCGGCGCGCGCTGGAGGTCACCCCCGCGGTAGAGCGCCACCCCCGTGATCCTCGGGTTGTGGTTCATCCCGGGTCCGGCCTCGTCCAGGCGCACCAGCACCGAGCGGAGCATGGTCCAGCTCTCGGCCCCGTCGCCCGCGCACGTGGGCAGGCGCGTGGTGGCGTCGAGGCCCAGGACGCCCCCGGAGCACGCCAGCGCCACCGCCTGGATGCGCGCCCGGTTGAAGCCATCGACCCCGTAGTCCGCCCGAGGGATCACGTAGTCCACGGTGTCCCCCATGGCGAAGCCCCCGGCGCTGGGAGGGCACCCGAAGGTGCTCCCCTGGCGGCGGGTCTGAGGGCAGAACACCCACACCACCTGCCGCGCCCTGGGCGCAGGCGACGGGTCCAGGGCGTAGAGTTGCAGGCGCACGGTCTCCCCCGGGGCGGCCTCCGTGGCGCCGGGGTCCGTGGACCTCCGGGTGAGGTTCTCGACGCTCGCGCCGAAGAGCCGGAACCGGCGGATCTTCCACGCCTGCTCCAGGTCCTCGGTGCAGCCCGCGAGCGCGAGGAGCCCGAGCGCGCAATGATGTGCCTTGAAGCGGGCCATCAGAACTCTCCCCGGAGCCCGAGGTTCGGGTAGAAGGGCAGGCCCCCGACGGTGGTAGACTGCGTGAAATTGTAGTTGTACAGCACCCCTTCGGAGTTGGTGTTGTTGTACGCGTTGAGCACCTCAAGGTAGAGGTTCAAGTTCCAGCGGGAGAAGGTCCAGACCTTGTCAATGCGCACGTCGAGCTGGTGGAAGGGGCTGTTGCGGGTGGAGAAGGGCATCCCCGGCACCGGCTGGTAGGTGCCCGTGTCTCCGTTGAACACGGCGCCCTGGATGGGCGTGGTGGGGTTCCCCGTGACGAACCGGAAGCGGGCCCCGAGCTCCCAGCCCCGGCCGAGGCGGTAGCTCCCGAGCACCGTGAGGATGTGCGTCTGGTCGAACTGGAAGCGCCGGTACTCCCCGCCCGGCTCGTCCTGGCGCTCGGAGCGCGAGAGCGTGTAGGCCACCCAGCCGAAGAACCGCGCCGAGGGGCGGTGGCGCAGCAGGAGCTCCATGCCGTACACCCTGCCCGCGCCGTTGTTCAGGTACGGCACCTGCCGGGGGTCCGTCTGCGTCACCACCTGGTCCGTGAGGGTCTTGTAGAAGCCCTCGACGGAGAGGGACACCAGCGGCGAGAACACCCGCTCGAAGCCCAGGGCGTAGCCCACCGCGCGCTGGAAGCCCAGGTTGGGGTTGCCCGCGGTGGTGCCCGGCACGGCGTTGTTGGGCTGCGACGAGGACTGGTTGGGCTGCGGAGGCTGCGTAAAGTACCCGAGGGCGCCCTTCAGGAAGGTGTCCTCAAGGAACTCCCAGCGGAAGGAGAAGCGCGGCGAGAGCGTCGCTCCGCGCCCCGCGTCGCGCGCGTAGTCGAGGCGCAGGCCCGGCACGAGGCGCAGCGTGCGCGCGGGGGTCATCTCCAGCTCGGCGTACACCGCGGGGCGGTAGAGGCCCTGGGTGGAGCTGGTGGCCACCCGCACCACGCTGCCGGGGGTGGGCATCTGGCCCTCCGTGGGCACCCGGATGCCGTTGTAGTTCACCGTGGCGGGGCCGGCGATCACGTCCAGGCCCGCGTTGAGCCGCAGGGCCCGGGTGAGCTGCTGCTGGTGCTCGGCCCGCCCGGTGAACTGCAGGTACGTCACGTCCAGCCCGAAGAGGTCCCCGGCCCCGAAGGAGATCGCGTTGCGCCCGAGGGACAGCGCCACCCGCGTCTGGCTCCGGGCGTTGAACGTGTGGTCCCACAGGAGCTGCGCGCTGTGGAACCCGATGGCCTGCGAGAAGCTCCCGCTCAGCCTCGGGATCGCGTCCATCGGTCGATCGAAGAGGAGCGCGAAGGTGTCATCGCTGCCGAGCGCCGCGAGGCGCACCCGGTCCCGGGCCGAGGGGCGCCACTCCAGGAGGGCCTGGTAGTCCCAGTACACCGGCAGCGAGGTGATGTTCACGCTCGTCCCGGAGAGCACCGCCCCGAGGATCGCGTCCACGTAGCTCCGGCGGAAGGAGAGCGCGAAGGACAGGTTCCGGGTGATGGGCCCCTCCAGGAACACGCTGGCGTCAATGAGGTTGACGTTGGCCACGCCGTGGTACCGATCCCGGCGGGGAGACCGGAGGCCCACGTCCACGATGCCGCCCTGGGCCCTCCCGAAGCGCGCCGAGAAGCCCCCGGGGTAGAAGTCAATGCGGTCCAGGAGCTCCGTGTTGATCACGCTGGAGAGCCCGAAGAAGTGATAGATGATCGGGATCAGCGAGCCGTCGGCGAAGATCTGCGTGTCAAAGGGCGTGGTGCCCCGCACCAGGAGGAGCCCGGTGATCGCGCGGGCCACCCCGGGGAAGTTCTGCACCGCCCTCAGCGCGTCCCCACCGGAGCCCGGCATGCGCCGGATCTCCTGGAGCTCCAGGGTCTGCCGCGTGACCTCCCGCGCCGGGCGTCGCCCCCGCACGGTCACCTCCGGGTCCGCGGGGCGCGCGGGCGTCGGAGCCTGTGGCGTCGCGCTCGGGCGCTGCGCCGCCGCTGCGCCAGGCTCCGGCAGGAGCCGCCAGGTGACGCGCACCTCCTCGCGCTCGCGCACCGCCTCGGTGCTCTCCGCGGGGCGCAGCCCCGGCGCGGTCACCCTCACGGGAAAGGTCCCCGCCGCGGTGAGCTCGAAGCGCACGTCCCCCGCGGCGTCGGAGACCTGCTCCCTCGCCGCGCCGGCCGGGAGCGTGAGGGCCACCGTGGCGCCCGCCACCGGCTGGTTGCTCACGTCCCTCACGCTCCCTCGAAGCGCCGCCACCGTGCGCTCCCCCTGCGGGGTCGCCGCCGCACCCAGCGTGAACCGGTAGCGGTAGGTGATCACCGACGGGACCGCGGCGCCATCGCGTCGGCCGGGCTCGAACTCGAAGGCCCGGGCGGCCTCCAGCGCGGCCTGGTCGAGGGCGGGCGCGAGGCCCTCGACCACGGTGGCCTCGGTGACATGCCCCTCGGCATCGACCAGGAGCCGCAGGCGCACGCTCCCGTCGGTGGCGGTCACGCCGTCGGAGAGCGTGGCGGTGACGAAGCGCCGGAGCCTCGGGGGTTGGGTGACCCCGGGCTGGGGCACCTGGGGCACGTCCTGAGGGCCGAGCTGTTGCGCCCCGGCGGGCGATCCCATGGAGAGCACCGCCGCCACGAGGGACACCCACCAACGCGCTCCGACCATCGTCTGCGATAGATGCACGAAAGGCCCTCCCGGTCGCAAGGGTGTTCCGCGCGAGATCCCTTTGCGAGACGGGCCGAAGCGAGGCACGATCCGCGGCCCGATGGCCCCCGCGACGCTGACCCCAGGCCGCCTGACGCTCCCCGAGGGCACCGCCGTGCCCTGGCATCTCCCGGCCCATCACCTGGTGACCCACGGCGTGGTGCTGGGCATGACCGGCAGCGGCAAGACCGGGCTCTGCGTCGCCCTCGTGGAGGAGGCCCTGCGCGCCCGGGTCCCGGTGCTCCTGGTGGACGTCAAGGGCGACCTGCCCAACCTCTTCCTGACCTTCCCCACCCTCGGCGCGGAGGCCTTTGTCCCGTGGGTAGACCCGGACGCATGCGCGCGCGCGGACACCACCGTGGAGGCGGAGGCCCGGCGCCTCGCGGAGCGCTGGAGGGCGGGCCTCGCGGGTTGGGGCCTGGGCCCCGGAGACGTGGAGGACCTGCGCCAGCGCACGCACCTGAGGCTCCTGACACCCGGCACGCGCGCGGGCGAGCCCGTGAACCTCCTGAGCGCCCTGGACGCCCCTTCCGCCCTCTGGGACGTAGACGAAGAAGCCGCCAGGGACGCGCTCTCGGCCACCCTCTCCCTGGTCCTGCGCATGCTCGGCCACGACGGGGACGCCTCCCGGTCGCGGCCCCACGTGCTCCTCGCCCTCTGCGCCGAGCGGCGCCTGCGCGAGGGCCGCGGGGCCTCCCTGGAGGCCCTCCTGGAGGACCTCCAGCGCCCGCCCCTGGCGCGCGTGGGGGCGCTGGCCCTCGATGATTTCCTCCCCACCTCGGAGCGCGAGGCGCTGGCCCAGGACCTGAACACCCTCATCGCGTCGCCCACCTTCGCGTCCTGGCGCCAGGGCGCGGCGATGGACGTGGGCCAGTGGCTCGCGCCGGTAGGAGGCCGCACGAGCGCCACCATCGTCTCCGTGGCCCACCTCGACGACGCCGAGCGCGCGCTGGTGCTCTCCCTGGTGCTGGAGCAGGTCCTCGGGTGGGTGCGGGGCCTGCCGGGCACCTCGGAGCTGCGAGCCCTGGTGCTCTTCGATGAGGTCTTCGGGTTCCTGCCCCCGCACCCGGCCTCGCCGCCCACCAAGCGCCCGCTCCTGGCGCTGCTCAAGCAGGCTCGGGCCTTCGGGGTGGGCCTGGTGCTCGCCACGCAGAACCCCATGGACCTTGACTACAAGGCCCTCTCCAACGCGGGGCTGTGGCTCGTCGGCAGGCTCCCCACGGACGCCGACCGGGAGCGCGTGGTGGAGGGCCTCTCGGGCGCCTCGGGCCTCCTCGGGGCGGTGCACCCCGGGGACCTCGCGGACGCCTTGAAGGCCCTGCCCCCGCGGCACTTCGTGGTGAAGGACGCCCACGCCCCGGGCCTCTCGGTGCTCGACGCCCGCTGGACCCTCTCGTGGCTCCGGGGCCCGATGACCCGCCAGGAGCTCCGCAGGCTCACGGGGGCCACTCCCGTAAACACCGCGCCCACCTCTCCCGCTCCGCGCGCCCTGGTCCCTTCGGCGCCGAGCGCGGCCCCGCTGCCGCCGGCCGGCTGGAGCGCGGCCTACGCCTCCGCGCCGCCGGGCGCCACCCTCGCGCCCTGGGTCGCCGCCACGGTGGTGGCCCACGTGCGCGACGCGAAGCTCGGCGTGCACATAACCCGCACGGTGAGGGCCATGGCGCCCTTCCTCCCGGACGGCCGCCCGGACACCGCCCGAGGCCGGGTGCACGACCCCCGGGCATACCAATCCGAGGCGCCCGCGGGCGTACATTTCGAGCCGCTGCCCGATGCGCTCTTGCGCAGGAACGCCACGGCCCTGGTGGACAAGGCCCTGCGCGATGAGCTCTACCGCAGCCTCCAGGTGACCGTGCACACCCACCGGGAGCTCGGGCTCGTGTCGTCGCCCGACGAGCCCATCGAGGCCTTCCACGGGAGGGTCGTGACGGAGGCCCGAAGGCGCGCACAGGCCGCGCTGGAGAGGGCCAGCGCGGAGCACGCCCCGAAGGTCCAGGCCGCCGCCGAGCGGGTGAGCCTGGCCCGGAGGGCCCTGGCCGAGGCCGAGCGCGCCGCGCCTACGGGAGGCGCCCTGGCCACCGTGGCGGCGGTGCTCAAGAGCCCCTCCCGGGCCCTGCACCGCCTGGAGTCCCAACAGGACAAGATCGCCACGAAGCGCGAGCGCGCAAGGGCGGAGCTGGCCCGGGCGGAGACCGCCCACCAGCAGGCCCTGGCCTCCCGAGACGTCGCCCTGGGCGCCGTTCAGCGCGACGCCGACGAGGCCCCGAGGGCCATCGAGGCGCGCGTCCTGGGCGTGAAGAAAAGCGACGTGGAGGTGACGGAGCGTAGCCTCCTGTGGGTCCCTGTAGGGTGAGGTCCCACCCGCGCTACGGCGCGACGGTGTCGATTTCCTCCTGGATCCACTGGCGCAGGGGCTCGCGCTCGATGGGGAGGTTGAAGACCCTGCCGTTGATGTAGATCGCGGGGGTGCCGGAGATCTGGAGGCGCTCGCCCTCGCGGCGCGTGGCGGCGATCTCCGCGGCGACGGCGGGCGAGTCCATGTCCGCGTGGAAGCGGTTCAGGTCGAGGTGCAGCTGCGTGGCGTAGCGGTCCAGGTCGTTGTTCTCGAGCGCGCGCTGGTTGGAGAAGAGGAGCTCATGCATCTCCCAGAACTTCTCCTGGCGCCCCGCGGCGAGGGCGGCGCGGGCGGCGGCCATGGCGCGCAGGTGCCCCTCCAGGGGGAAGTTCATGTGCACCACGCGGACGCGGCCTTCGAAGTCATGCTCCACCTGGCGCAGCACGGGCATGGCGTGGGCGCAGTGGGGGCACTGGTAGTCGCTGAACTCCACGACGGTGACCGCCGCCATGGAGGAGCCCCGCGAGGGCGCCCCCTCGGTGCGGATGCGCTGCACCTCCTGGGGGTTGTAGCGCTGGTGCAGGAGCTCGCTCAGGGCCTCGGGGCCGAGGCCGTCACGGATGCGCGCGCCGAGGAAGCGCAGGGCCGGCATGCAGCTCCGACACGGGAGCCGGTCACGGCCGCACTGGGCCAGGGAGTGAGGGTCACCGCAGGGCGACAGCTCCTCATTGGCGACGCGCCAGAAGGTCTCCTGCTCCGAGGCCCCGAGGGCCGCCAGGTCCAGGCCCGGCACGCTGGTGACCTCCGGCGGCGCGGTGGCCTGGGCCACGTCCGTGTGGGCTCCGCGGTGCGCGGCGCCCGCGGCGTCCGGCGCGCGCCCGTTGCGGTTCTGACGGCAGCTCGCGCCGAGCCCGAGGCCCCCCACCAGCAGCACCAGGGCCCACGCGAGACGACCATTGGACATAGGTCCGGTGGACCTACGCCGCGACCCGGGGGGGTGTCAAGGCGGAGCGCCAGCCGCGATCCACGACGACACCCGCGAGAGCTCCGCCTCGGCGAGGGGCTCGCGCCCGAGGGGCATGCGCGAGCCCACCACGGGCCCGTCACCCAGGAGCTTGTACAAGAGGTAGCTGTACTCGGGCCTCCCCTGGCCTGCGGTCACGCCGGGGTCCACCCGCGCCAGCGGGCCCCAGTGAGGGTCCGTCACCGTGACGCCCGCGGGCCCCGGCGCGGGCCTCTGGCGCGCGGCCACGCCCACCGCCGTCCGTCGGATGGCCTCCGGGGAGGACAGGTCCAGCCCCAGGGCGGGAGCTACGGAGCCGTGGCAGCCCGCGTCGACGCAGCGCACCAGGAACAGCGGAGCGATATCGCGCGCCAGCGAGCCCTGCGGGAGCGGCGGGTCCCCGGCCCTCCCCTGCGGGATGAAATGCACCTCGTGGTCCCGCCCGAGGAGGACGCCATCCCAGGAGGTCACCGTGGAGCGCACCGTGAGCACATACTCCAGGCCCTGGCGGAGCTCTCCCGGGTTTGGCTGGTACCAGACGTCCCGGAGGACGGGGTCGTAGCGCACGCCGCCAAAGACCGAGAGGCCCCCGGAGGTGACGCTCACCGTCGCGCGGTTGACGCTCCTCGGGGAGAGCCTTCGGTTGAAGCGCACACGCAGGGCGGGCCCGAGAGGCAGGCGCGCCACGCCTCCGTCAAGGGCCGGAGGGTCCGTGGCGACGACCCGGAGGGCCTCGCCCGCGGGTGCGGGCTCCGGGGCCCCGAGGTCACAGCCCCCGAGGAGCCCCGGGAGCCCCAGGAGGAGGGTGAGCGCGCCTACGCCTCGGAGTACTGGATGATCTCCTCGCGGAGCGCCTGCTCGTTGATGTTCCGCTGCACATAGGGCTTGAGCACGTCCGCGATGGTCAGCAGGAAATCCTCGACACTGCCATCCTGGTTGAGCTTTGTCAGGAGGAGACGGGCCTCGTGGCTGTCGTCCCTCCGAAGAAGATCGCGCACCTGATCGAGGCTGATGTCGCCCTGAAAATCGATCTGGATGTTCTCGATGAGGTATCGGACCAGTTCCTTCACGGGAGTCCTCCTCGGGACCGGTGTTGACGGGGACGGTCTCATACCGCCCACCCCGCCGACCCGGCAAGGTGAAACGACCGCCCGGAGGATTATCCGTTATTGCTCCTCCCACCAGGGCCGCCCCGCGGTGCCCGTGAGCCCCGCGTCCGGAGCCCTCGCGGGGCCCGCGTCCCGCGCCGCCGCGGGCGCGACCCCGGCGTCCGTCACCGCCGCGGGGGCAGTCCCGGCCCGGGGCGGGTTGACCACCTCCAGCGTGGGCGCGGACACCAGCCACCAGGGCAGCTCGCGGCCTTGCGGGTCCACCCCGAGCCCGCTGAAGGTCTCCGCCTCCGTGGTGGCCCGCGCCGCGCGCGTGTCGAGGATCCGCCGGAACTCCTGCCGGGTCCCTCGGTAGGCCGGGAACTCCAGCGGTTGGAGCACCGCGTCCATGCACGTGCGCAGCGCTGGATCATTCGGCGCATACGTCGTCTGGCGCACCCTGGACCGCTGCGCCGCGAGGCCCTCCACCTGCGAGGCCACCCAGGTGAGGGCCTCCGCGGGGGTGGTGGGGTGCCGCGGGTCGCTCGGCCCGGTGCCCCCGCTCTGGGCAGGCGGCACGCCGTTCAAGAGACCTCGCGGGACCTCGCTCCGCAGCGTCAACACCACCCGGATCTGGTTGAGCGACGGGTTGCGCGTGACGGCCCCCTGGGCGCACGCCCGGAGCTCGTCCAGGTGGGCGTTCCAGACCTCGTCCAGGGTGGCCTCCGGCAGCTCCTGCGGCACCGCGGCCTGGGCCTCCCGCAGCCGCGTGAGCTCCGTCTCCAGCGCCGCGCGCTGCTGGTCCGCCGACTGCGCCGTCGCGCGGCTGGCGGTGTCCTGCGCCTCGCGCTGGAACAGCTCGGTGACGTGCGACCGCACCAGGCTGTTGGCGCTCGGGTCCTCGGACAACTGCCGCAGCCACGTCCGGGCCCCCTGGTCACCGTGCCGGAAGATCGCGTCCACCGCGGCGTTGAGCGCCGCCACGTGGGTCTCCCCGCGGAAGGTGCTGTCGGCCTTGTAGAACTGCACCCAGCGCTGAAACTGCGGCACCGCGCCGGCCTCCCCCAGCGTGCTGATGGCGGTCACCACGTCGGGCAGCACCGCCAGCGGCGTCTCGTGGTCCAGGAGGTGCGCCAGGAGCCCCGGGACCGCGTCCCGGGCGCCCATGTTCACCAGCGCCGGGGCCAGCACCTGCAGCGGCGGCGCCTGGCGCCCTTCGAGGTAGTCGTAGTGCTCCGAGAGCGCCGCCGTCAGGAACTGCGCGCCGTTGCGCCGCGCCAGGAGCGCCGTGGCGATCCCCTGGCGGAGCTGCCCGGGGATCGACCGCTGGGTGTACAGGTCCAGGAGGTCCCGCGTGACCTCCTCCTCGGGCATCCTGGCCAGGAGCCCCACGAGCCACACCCGGAAGGGCACCAGGCGGTTGTCCGCGTCGCGCACCAGGCCCACGAGCTGCTCGCGCACGGAGCCCTCGGGGCGCGCGCCCCCGGAGGGCGCCGCCAGCGCGTCGAAGT
>JACRDB010000126.1 GCA_016218725.1 Deltaproteobacteria bacterium | reverse complement strand
GCCTCGGCGATGGTGCCCATGACCCTGCCGCTCGCGGCGTCGCCGTCGCCCGCCGCGCTCGTCGCGCTCGCGGGGCTCGACGCGGCGCCGCGCGGCGCCGAGGCCAGCGAGCGGGTCATGGCCGCCACCGCCGCGCGGGTGCGCCCGCAGCTCGAGAGGAACCTCTCGGTCCTCGGCACCATCGGCAACAACGCGCCCGTCATCGGCCTCTTCGGGACGGTGATCGGGATCATCCAGGCCTTCGACGCGCTCAAGCCGCCGCCGGGCCTCCGCGGCGCCGCCGCCGCGGCCGCCGCCACCGCCGCGAGCGGCAGGGTCATGGGCACCATCGCCGAGGCCCTGGTCGCCACGGCCATCGGCCTCCTGGTGGCGCTCCCCGCGGTGGCGGCCTTCAACTACTTCCAGCGGCGGATCCGGTCCACGCTGGCCTCCGTAGAGACCCTCTCGCAGCTCGTCCTGGCCAGCGCTTACGAGGCAGCGCACCAGGGCGCGCGCCCCATCGAAGCGGGGAGGGCCTAGCCGTGGCCGCGGGAGTCACCCAGGGCGCCGACGAGGACATCTACGGCATCAACGTGACGCCCTTCGTGGACATCGCGCTGGTGCTCTTGATCATCTTCATCGTCACGGCCAAGTACATCATCACGCAGTCCATCCCCGTGGACCTGCCCGAGGCCGCGACGAGCCAGCAGCAGGCTCAGGCCTCCACCGCGAGCGTCTCCATCGACCGCGGGGAGCAGGTCTTCCTCGACGCGCGCCCGGTGACGGACCCCGAGCTCGTGGCCCTCATGCGCGCCCGCTACGACGAGAACCACGAGGTGCGCGCCATCATCGCCGCGGACCGCGCGGTGCCCCACGGGCGCGTCACCCGCGTGCTCGACCTGGTGCGCCAGGCGGGCGTCAGCCGCTTCGCGATCCAGACCGAGCAGGGCGAGGCCGAGCCGACCCGATGAGCGCGCCTACGCCAACCCCCGCGCCACGCACCCGCGCCGAGAGCGCGGTCTTCCCGGAGGACTCGGGGCGCGGCATGGTCGCCTCCTGGGTCGTCCACGGGTTGCTCTTCCTGGGGCTCTTCGGCCTCGGCCTGGGCGGCAAGCTCCGCCACGACGCCGTGGTCGCCGCCCGCACCGCCCAGGTGGACATCGAGGTCCGGCACCGCGCCCAGCCCCAGCGCCCGTTGCCACCACCGCCGCCGCCGCCCCCCAGCGCGCCGAGGGTCGCCCGCCCCGCGTCGCGCCCCGCCGCGAGGGCCCACGCCCGCTCCGCGGCGCCCCCGCCGCTCCTCACCGCCCGCGGCGGCACTGGCTCCGGCGGCGACGCCGTCCCGTCTGGAGACAACACGGACTACCGCGGCGGGGACCTCGGCGGCGGCGGGGCTTCGCCCGCGCCCGCGCCCGAAGCCCTCCCCGACGCCCCGGAGGCCCCCGTCGCCGCACGCCCGCCGGTGCAGGTCACCGAGGACGTGGAGCCTCCGGTGCCCCTGGGCGACAACCGCCGCCCGGAGTACCCCGCCGCGGCCTCGCGGGCGGGCGTCCAGGCCGTGGTGATCGCGCGCCTGGTCATCGCGGAGGACGGCTCCGTCTCGCGCGTGGAGATCCTCCGAGGGCACCCGGACTTCGACGAGGTCGTCGCCGCGGCGCTGCGCTCCTGGCGCTATCGCCCCGCGCGCTCCGACGGCCGCGCCATCGCCGTCTACCAGCTCGTACGTATCCCCTTCCGCCTGGAGAACATGTCCAGCACATGAGCCCGCCTCCGCCGCGCGCTTCCCTCGGCCATCCTTCGCCGCTCAGGCACACCCCCGTCACGCCGCGCCGGGTCGCCCGGGGGGTCGCGCTGGCGCTCTCGCTCGCGCCCTGGGCCGTGACGGCCCAGGAGCTCCAGCCCTCGGGCGCGCCCCCTGCCTCCCCCACGGAGCCAGCGCCCCGCACGGTGCCCACCGGCGTCGTGGGCCGCGTCCTCGACGCCCGGACGGGAGAGCCCCTCCTGGACACTCCCGTGGCGGTGGTAGGCGGCGCCTGGCGCGCACGGACCGACCTCGATGGTTACTTTGCTCTGGAGCTCCCTCCAGGGACCTATACGCTCAGGGCGTACATCGCCCTACATCGTCCCGTTCGGCTGGAGCGCGTGGTGGTGCGTCGGGGCCACGCCACGCAAGTGACGCTGCGGGTGGAGGCCACGGCCGCGGCGCCGGAGCAGGAGCTGGTGGTGGTGGGTCGCGCGGACACGGCCACGGCGGCGACGCAGCTCCAGCTCCGGCGCCAGTCGGCGTCGGTGAGCGACGGCTTGAGCGCGGAGGAGATCGCGCGCTCGCCGGACGCCACGGCCAGCGACGCCATCCGGCGCGTGGTGGGCGCGAGCCTGGTGGACAACCAGTACATGAACGTCCGCGGCCTGGGCGGGCGCTACGTGAACGTGCTCCTGAACGGCGTGCCGCTCCCGCCGACGGACCCGGACGTGCCGGGGGTGCAGCTCGATCTGTTCCCCGCGGCGCTCCTCGGCTCCCTCACGCTGGTCAAGACCTTCACCCCGGACCTCCCCGGGGACTTCACCGGCGGGACGCTCCTCTTGGCCACCAGGGACTTCCCCTCGCGCTTCACCCTCACGGCCAACGTCTCCCTCGCGGGGGACACGCTGAGCCACACCGGCACCGGCCTGCGGTACCGCGGGGGCTCCCTGGACTGGCTCGGCGTGGACGACGGCACTCGGGCGCTGCCCGCGGCGGTCCCCGGGGTGCGCGTCGAGGCCGGCCAGAACGGGCTCTCGCAGGGAGAAGCGGCGCGCATCGGGCGCTCCTTCCCGAACCTCTGGAGCGTGCGCCGGGAGGCCCCGTTCCCGAACCTCGGCCTCGGCGTCACCGTGGGGAACACCGTGAGGGTGCGGGGGCGACCCCTGGGTTACCTCCTCTCGCTCACCTACGGGAACACCCTCCGGCGCGCGCTGGACACCGTCGGGGCCGTGCGCCTGGAGGGCGGAGACCCGGCCAGGCCCACCATCGGCCTGCGCGAGCAGCTCTCGCAGGAGTCCCTGACCAACAACGTCCTGTGGAGCCTCCTGGGCACCGCGTCGTACCGCCCCGCGGACAACCACGAGGTACTGCTGGTGGCCCTCTGGAGCCAGGCCGCCAGCGACTACGCCGGCGTCCGTACGGGCTACTCGGAGACCGTGGGCAGCGACGTGTTCGTGCGGCGCCTGCGCTGGGTGCAGCGCTCGCTCCTGTTCACGCAGCTCGTCGGGGACCACCGCGCCCTGGCCGGGGGCCTGCGGCTGCGCTGGCAGCTCTTCGGCTCCCTCGCCGAGCGCTACGAGCCCGACACCCGGGACCTCACCTACCTCCAGGACAGCGCCGGGCTCCGCGTCACCACGGGCACCTCCAACGTCGGCCGGCTCTTCTCCGACCTCCGGCAGGTGGAGGGCGGCGTGGGCACGGACCTGGCGATCCCCCTGCGGGGCTCCACGCTGCGCCTCGGCGGGCTCCTGCGCGCTACCGAGCGGGCCTTTGAGGCCCGGCGCTTCTCCTACCGCGACAGCGGCGCGGCGGACCCCTACGCGCCCCCGGAGGAGTACTTCGGCCCGGACCGCCTCGGGACCACGCTGGACCTCGTGGAGTTCACGCTCCCCGCGGACGGCTACCGCGCGAGCCAGCGGCTCTACGCCCCCTTCGCGCGGCTGGACCTTCCGCTGCGCGCGAACCTCCGGGTGACGGGCGGGGCGAGGCTCGAGTCCTTCCGCCAGTCCGTGGCCTCGCACACGCCCCTGGCGGACCCCAACCAGCGCGCGCTCCCGGGCACCGACCGCACGGACACCAACGTGCTCCCCGCGGCGTCCCTGGCGTGGGACCTGCGGGCCGACATGAGCCTCCGCCTCGGCTACGGCGGCACCGTGGCGCGGCCCATGGTGCGCGAGCTGGCGCCCTTCCTCTTCCAGGACTTCCTGCGCAACCGCACGGTGCAGGGCAACCCGGAGCTCCACACCACCGTGGTGAACAACCTGGACCTGCGCTGGGAGCTCTTCCCGGGCGCCACGGAGGTCCTGGCCGCGTCGGTGTTCTACAAGCACTTCCGCGACCCCATCGAGCCCGTGGTGCTCGACCGCAACGGGAACATCACCTTCGACAACGTGCTGGGCGCGCAGAACTTCGGCGCCGAGCTGGAGGCCCGGGTGTCCCTCGGGCGCCTGGCACGCGCCCTGAGGTCCGTCACCGTCAGCGCCAACCTCACCGTGGTGCACTCCCAGGTCACCCTCTCCGAGGCGCAGCAGCGCACCGCCACCAACGCCGAGCGCCCCCTCGCGGGCCAGTCGCCGTACCTCACCAACGTCACCCTCGGGTACGAGCCCCGCGGCGGGCGCCTCTCGGCCTTCATTTACTACAACGTCTTCGGCCCGCGCCTGGAGGACGTGGGGCGCTTCGGGCTCCCGGACGTCTACCAGGACGCGCTCCACCAGCTCGACGCGGCCCTGGTCTGGGTGCCCTCGCAGCGGCTCTCGCTGCGGTTCACGGCGCGCAACCTCTTGTTCCAGGCCCCCACGCTGCGCCAGGGCGGCATCCCCGTCCAGCAGACCCAGGCCGCCATGGGCGTCGCCGTGAGGGCCTCGTGGACGTACTGAACCGCCATTCATCCGACCATGCACGGCCTTGCATGGACCTTTCGGCTCTCGGAGGAAAACGAATGATTGCAAAGCGCTCTCCCCTTGGTCTCTTCGCCGCCGCGTGGGCATGCTGCGCCGGCGCATGCTCGTCCTCCGGGGACGTCATGGACGCCCAGGCGCGCGTGGACTCGGCCGCCCTGGACACCGCGGCGCCGGACTCCTCCCAGCCAGACTCCGGGGCGCCGGACTCCGCCCTCGGGGACTCCGCCGCGGCGGACTCCGCGGCGCCCCAGGACGCCCCCGAGGGCGAGCGCCCGCCCGCGGAGGACGGCGCGACCCGCTGCCCGGCGAGCCCGCCGGAGGTTCGGGTCTCCGGTGAGATCTCCACCAACACCCAGTGGGACTGCGCCCACACGTACCTATTGACCGCGGGGCCGGTGTTCGTGCGCGCCCCGGCGGTGCTGACCATCGGCGCCGGGACCGTGATCCGCGGCGACGCCCCGACGGCGTCGCTGATCGTGACGCGCGGCGCCCGCGTCGAGGCCGCGGGCACCGCCGAGGCGCCGATCGTGTTCACCAGCGCCCGCCCCGTGGGCATGCGGTCCCGCGGGAATTGGGGCGGCGTGGTGCTCCTCGGCGGCGCGTCCATCAACTCCGCGAGGCCCGGCATGGCCTCGGGCATCAACCAGATCGAGGGCATCGACGCCGCGGACAACCGCGGGCAGTACGGCGGCGGCGCCACCCCCGACGACGACTGGAACTGCGGCACCCTGCGCTACGTCCGCATCGAGTTCGCGGGGTACCCCATCTCCGCCAACAACGAGCTCAACAGCCTGACCGTGGGCGGCTGCGGCCGCCGGACGGTGCTCGACTACGTCCAGGTGCACCGCGGCGAGGACGACGGCTTCGAGTTCTTCGGCGGCACCGCGGACCTGCGCCACGCCATCGCCACGCACTCCGACGACGACGGGCTCGACTGGGACTTCGGCTGGCGGGGACGCGCCCAGTTCGTAGTGGTGACCCAGAGCGCCTCCACGGAGAGCGACCCGAGCGGCGTCGAGGCCGACAACGACCGGGACAACAACAACGCCATGCCGCGCTCGGAGCCGGTGATCTACAACCTCACGCTCCTGGGCCCCGAGGGCATGAACACCATGCCGGGCATGGTCCTGCGGAGGGGCACCGCCGCGCGGATCTACAACAGCGTGATCATGAACTGGGGCGCCGGAGCCATCGACGTCCGGGACCCCGCCACCGCGGCCCTCGCTACCGCGGGCTCGCCGACGCTGTTCGTGAACAACAGCCTGTTCTTCCGAAACGGCCCCACGGGCACCAACCACTTCGCCCTGGACATGGGCTCGGACATGGGCTTCGACGAGGACGGCTTCTTCCGCGCCCCGGCGCGCATGAACCGCTTCGACCTGGACCCGGCCCTGGCGGCCCCGACGCACGCCACGGCGCCGGACTTCGCCCCCTCGGCCGCCTCCCCGGCGTCGAGCGGCGCCGCGACCCCGCCCTCGGACGGCGCGTTCTTCCTGCCCGCCCCGTTCCTGGGCGCGATCCCCCCGGGGCCGGGCCCCAACTGGACCACCGGCTGGACGGCCTTCCCGGCCAACTGACCCAGAGGGGAACCCCCGTGCCCGCGGAGACCGAAGCCCGCCGGATCGTCGTCATCGAAGACGAGCCCGACCTGGCGCGCGCGCTGGAGTTCAACCTCCGGGCCGCGGGCTTCGAGGTGCACCTCGCCTCCACCGGCCGCGAGGGCCTCCGCCTGGCCTCCCTCCTCGCGCCCGCCCTGGTGACCCTCGACCTTATGCTCCCGGACCTGGCCGGCACCGACGTGTGCCGCGCCCTACGCGCCGCGCCCGCGACGCGCGCCGTGCCCATCATCGTGGTGTCCGCCCGCGCCGACGAGATCGACCGCGTGGTCCTCTTCGAGCTCGGCGTGGACGACTACGTGGCCAAGCCCTTCAGCACCCGGGAGCTGGTGCTCCGGGTGCTGGCCCTCCTGCGCCGCACCTCGGTCCCCCCCCCGGCCCCGAGCGCCCTGCGCCTCGGGCTCCTGGAGCTCGACCCCAGCGGGCACCGCGCCCGCGTCGAGGGCCGCCTCGTGGCCCTGACCCTCATCGAGTTCAGGCTCCTCCACGCCCTCACCTCCGCCGAGGGCGAGGTGCGCACCCGCGAGCAGCTCGCCGCGGACGTCTGGCAGGGCCGCATGCCCGCAGGCTCCCGCACCATCGACACGCACATCAAGGGCCTGCGCCAGAAGCTCGGCCCCGCCGGGGTCTACATCCGTACGCTCCGAGGCGTGGGCTACCGCTTCGCCGTGTGAGCCACCCCCCCCCGCCGAGAGGTAGACGCTGTGTATACCTCGCTACCCGTCGCAGCCGAGGCGCTCGCACCACCGCGTCGCCTCGGCCACGGCCTCCGCGGCGAGGCCCGCGTCCACGTCCATGCCGTAGGCCTCCAGCCCCGCGAGGTCCTGGAGCTTCGCCAGCGCTGCGTGGGCCGCGGGGGGCAGCCTCCCGCTCGGGATCAGCTCCCGGTAGATCGCCGCCACCAGGGCGCCGTGACCGCTCGGCGACGGACCCTCCAGGAGCCCCGCGATGGCCGCGCTCAGGCTCTCGTAGGAGGCCCTCACGGCGTCCGCGGGGAAGCCCGCCTCCAGCACCACCCTCGCCAGACGCAGCCGCCCCGAGGCCCTCGGGGCCGCCCGGTTGGTCACCCTCGGCGTGGCGGACGGCGACGGGCCCGCAGGCCCCGGAGGCTCCCCGAGGGGCTCGGGCGCCGCGGGCGGGGCCACGGGCTCGCTCTCGGTGGGCCCCTCGGGCGCGGGCACCGGATCCGCTGGAGGGGTATACACCGTGTCTACCGACGCCTCGGAGGCCTCCTGGGGGCCTTCCTCGGCGACCGCCTCCATTTCCTGGGGCGCGGCCTCCGACGCGCCGGGGGCCTGCGCCGCGGCGCCGTCGATGGCCTCGCCCACCTCGGCGCCCAGGGCCTGGAGGGTGGCGTTCACCTGCCGGAGGAACATGGTGAAGCTCGGCGTCTCCAGGGTCTCGACGTCGCTGTTGAGCTCCAGGGCCGCGGACCGGATGGCGCGCTTGCCGCGGAGGGTCCCCTCGATGCCGCGCTCGATGCCGCTCTCCGCGCAGAGGTAGGTGACGCTCACCCCGCGGGTCTGCCCGAGGCGGTGTGCGCGGGCCGTTCGCTGGTCCAGGCGCCCTGGGTTCCACGGAAGGTCCAGGTGGACCACGTAGGAGGCCACCTGGAGGTTGAGCCCGGTGCCCCCGGCGTCCGACGCCAGGAGCACGCGCACCGCGGGGTCCTCGCGGAAGCGTTGGAGGAGCGCGGGCCTGCGGTCCACCGGGACACCCCCGTGGAGCATGGCGTAGCCCACCCCGAGGCCCTCCATGCGCTCGGCGGCGAGCTTGAGCATCTCCACCCACTCGGAGAACACCAGCACCTTGCTGGTCCCCTGGGCGAGCACCTCGGAGACCAGGGTCTCCAGCTCGTCGAGCTTGGGCGAGGCGTGGTCGCCGCCGTCGCAGAGGAAGGCCGCGTCGCAGGCCTGGCGGGCCTTGACCAGCGCGGCCATGAGCCTCTGCTGCTCCAGGAGCGTGAGGGCGCGCCGCTCGGCGATGGCCAGGAGCCCCGCGGCGCTCTGGCGGTAGCCCTGCTCCAGCTCGGCCTGGCGCGCGGTGAGGGCGAGGTACCGGGTCTGCTCGGTGAGCGCCGGGAGCTGCGAGAGGACCTCTTCCTTCCGGCGCCGGAGCACCACCGGGGCGATGGTCGCGCGCAGCTCCGAGAGGTTCTTGTAGCCCGCGACGCGGCCGCGCTCGTTCTGCTGGTGGAAGCGTAGGTTGAAGCGCCACAGGGGCCCGAGCACCGCGGGGTCCACGAGCTGCAGGAGCGCGTAGAGGTCGTCCAGGCGGTTCTCGATGGGCGTGCCCGTCAAGACGAAGAGGTACCTCGAAGGGATGGCCCGGAGGGTGGCGGCGGTCTTGGTGCGGAAGTTCTTGGCGCGCTGGGCCTCGTCGAGGATGAGCACGTCGGCGTCCAGGTCCTGGAGGACCGTGAGCTCCCGCCAGGTGAGCTCGTAGTTCAGGATCTTGTACGGGGCGTCGCTCTCCAGGGCGGCCTTGCGCGAGGCGGCGCCGCCGGAGACCACCACCGCCTCGGAGCGCGCGTAGCGGGCGATCTCCCGTGCCCACTGGTCCTTGAGCGAGGCCGAGGTCACCACCAGCACGCGCTTCGCCTCGCCGCGAAGGCGCAGGAGCTCGCACGCGGCCAGCGCCTGCACGGTCTTGCCGAGGCCCATGTCGTCCGCCAGGAGGGCCCTGCCCGCGGCGGCCAGGAAGCGCACGCCCTCGCGCTGGTACGGGAACAGCGGCTGCGAGAGCACCTCCAGGCCCAGGGCGCCGGAGTCCACCAGGGCGTGGAGCTCCTGCCTCCGGGCCACGAGCCGCTGGCGCACCCGGGCCTCGCGGGCGACGCGCACCGCGGCGTGGGTCACCCGCACCCCGAGGCGCCCCTCCCCCGCGGTCAGGCGCTCCAGGTCGAGGGCGCTCAGCGCGTCGTCGGGGCCCCGCCCGAGCCCGTTGGCCCGGAGCTGACGCTCGCTCCAGCGCCCCGCGGCCACCAGGGTCGCCTCGCCATGGACGCGCACGGTGAGCGTGGGGACCGACGGATCGCCGCCCAGGTCCTCCAGGGCCCGGCGGAGCCTCGGGCGCTTGTCCACGACGCGCCGGACGGCCTCCATGTGCTTGCAGGTGCCGATCCCCGAGGACAGGAAGTCCGGGCACTCACAGACATCGAGGGAGGCGCCGTCCACGAGGTCCACCGCGTACTCGGTGCCCGAGGTGCCCTGGACGTACCAGGTGCAGTCGGCCGCGGTGCCCTGGCGCTCCAGGCGGAAGGGCTCGGTCTGGCCGCGGTGCTCGCGCACCTCGCGCTCGAAGACCCGAACGCTCCGCTCGTCGTCGTAGCGGTCGCACACCGGAGGCGGCTGCTCCCGCGGCAGGAGTTGGATCACAGGCATGGCCCGTACGTGGTACCGCCGAGGGGACCGGGCCGTCCAGCGCAGGGACGACCGGAGGGTAGACACCGTGTATACTTTCCTCTGGCGGCGGGCCTGGGGGGTGCGGTAGGCTCTCGGGCGATGGCGAAGACCCCCCGTAAAGACGCGCCCCCTCCCCCCGCGGCGGGGTCCCTCCGGCTGGATCTGGCGCGGTCGGAGATCGCCCGGGCTTCCATCGCGCTCTTCGCCCGTCGGGGGGTGGAGGCGGTGCGGGTGGAGGACCTCCTGGAGGCCGCCGGGGTCGCGCGCAGGACCTTCTACAAGCACTTCCGCTCGAAGGACGACGTGCTCGCGGCGGTGTACGAGCTGGTCTCCCGGGAGCTCCTGGCGGCGCTGGAGACGGGCCACAAGGACGGCGTCGACGCCACGGCGGCCCTGCGGGGCACGCTGGACATCTACCTCGGGTTCCACGTGGACAACTACCGCATCCTCCGGGTGCTGGTGGAGGAGGGCCTGCGCTCGAGCTCTCCCCTGCACCCGCTCCGTCGGCGCTTCCGCGAGGCGCTGGTGCGCGCCCTGGAGGACGCCTGCCTCGCCACCACGGGGCGCTCGCTGGACCCGTTCGTCTTCGTGGGGCTCCTGTCGGCCATCGACGGGCTGTCCATGGAGCTGCTGGTGGGGCCCCCGGCGCCCGCGGACGTGGCGCGCGCGCGGGCGGTGCTCCACGGCCTCCTCGACGCGGTCCTGCGCGCGCCGGAGCTCTTCCCCACGCGGGCCTAGCGCCCGCTCTCCTTGTGCCCTCTCAGGGCGTCCCGTCGTTGGGATCGCAGCGCCAGCCCTCGGTCTGGAGGGGGTGGTAGTGATGCGGCCGGGGCCTGGCGATGCACGCCAGGCAGGCGCGCTGACGGGCCGGATCCCGCAGCGCGCGGCACTCGGCGGCGGTGCGGCGCTCATTCCCCGTCCGGTGGGCGAAGGCCAGGCCCCCAGAGAGCGCAAGGGCCGAGGCCATCGTCGCGAACACCGTTCTCTTCAGCGTTTTCATCGGGTTGCTCCTCCGTGGTTGGAGCCCGCAGGATAGGCGGCTTCTCCGTCCGTGTCATGGACGTGCGCCAGGGCGAACGATTCAATGAACGGCGGTGTCCCGGAGAGCACCGCAGAATGGCAGTGACGCGCGCTCCCACGAGCCCCTGCGGCACGGACGCCGCAGGGACGAACAGGCAAAGGCCGGTCTTGGTCAGCCTTTTCGTGGCGAGCCTCGCGCTGGTCCTGGGGTGTACGCAGAGCGCTTCACAGAGTGTCCATGCCTCGACCGCAGAGCCCGCCACGCTGACCCCCGAGCGCTACCTCCGGCAGCTCGCGCTGGACCTCACCGGCGCGCCGCCCTCGGACGCGATGACCGACGA
The DNA here is from genome assembly GCA_016218725.1 of Deltaproteobacteria bacterium. Lineage (GTDB taxonomy): Bacteria > Myxococcota_A > Polyangia > Polyangiales > JACRDB01. Next base: position 9,559 of record JACRDB010000126.1, on the reverse strand, counting down.
GGTGCTCGCCCAGGGCGCCGTCTCCGACGCACAGGTCGAGGCGCTCCTGCGGTCCGAGGGGTTCCTCCAGAGGGTGCGACGCTGGCACCAGGAGCTCCTCTGGCCGACCTTTGGTACCGCGGTGCTCCGCGCGGGGGTTGGTCTGGTGCTCGTGCAGCCTGGAGGCCAGCAGCGCCCGGGCTTCACAAACCCGGAGCGAGTCCTTGAGGTGCTGGACCGGCGCACGGACGGGGGCAGTTGCCCGGCGGCCGGGAGCGAGGCCCACCTCACGGAGGCGTCGTGCTGCACCGCGGAGGACCCCGGGCACCCCGCGTGCTGCCTCGTCCGGAACCGTACGTACAACCCCGACGACCCGGCGTGCCTCGCCAAGGCGCGCGCGCTCCCGGCGATTTTCGCGCCCGGGCCGACCGCCGGGGACCGCACCGTGCGCGGCGGCGACGGCTCCCTCGGCTGCAACGACCGGGTGGAGTATCCGCCCCCGAGGGTCCCTATGGACGACGCGCGCTTCCTCCACGACACCGACGGGAGGCCGTACTACCTCTCTGCCCGCTCGGGCCAGCGGCGGTACTACTACGACGACCGCGGGGTCCCGCTCCCCTACGACGACGCGGTGAGCTGCCCCGGGTACTGCCGCGCGCTCGTGGGCTCGGGGCCCGCGGGGGCCTTCACGGCGCGGGATTTCGTGGCCAGGACGCGCGTCGTGGGCGGCGTGGCGCTCCCGGGCGACCACCCCGAGGCGCGCTGCCCCGAGGGCTTCGCCGAGGTCGCCAACCGCTGCGACAACGGCGTGGATGATCGCCCCTCGCGGGCGGTGGAGCACCGCCGGGAGGGCTACCGCCTCCAGCGCACCTGGTGGTCCCGGGGGCACTGGGTCAAGGTGTGCGCCTACGACGCCCAGGAGCGCACGCGGAGCCTGCACAACGGCGAGCCCTGCCGCCCCGGGCGCTACACCGAGAACACCTGCGGCTGCGGGCCCGAGGGGCGCGCCTGCACCCCGAGCACGGGCGTGCTCACGGAGCCCTCGGGCACCGAGCGCCGCCTGCGAGAGTCCCTCGCGGACGAGCCCCTGCAGCTCATCGCCGACGTGGTCGCCCGCGGGGAGGACTACAGCACGGTCTTTGTCACGCGCCGGAGCCTGGCGGACGGCCCCCTCACGTACCTGTACCGCGAGCAGGCCGAGGTCTTCGAGACCCTGCTGCTCAACGCCCCCGCGGCGCCCGAGGAGCTCCCCCGGGCGACCTCCTGGGAGGACGAGACCTGGCGCCCGTACCTGCGCGCCGAGCACCACAGCGGGGTGCTCACCATGCCAGTGTATCTGGCGCGCTTCCCCACGCGACGGGCGAGGGTGAACCGCTTCCGCACGGCGTTCCTGTGCCGCCCCTTCGAGGCCGACGGGCCGACCCCGGCCGCCGACGACGGGTGCCACCGCGAGCCCGACCTCTCGCGGCGCTGTGGCTGCCAGCGCTGCCACGCGGCCCTGGAGCCCCTCGGGGCCTTCTTCGGCCGCTGGGCCGAGAACGGCCTGAACCACCTCTCCGCGCGGGAGTACCCGGCCTTCGACCCCGCGTGCGCAACCTGCGTGGCAGGCGTCTCCTGTGCGTCCCGCTGCACGTACTACGTCACGGACCCGGCGTCCCCTCAGCGGGGGATGTTCGAGCCGCTCCAGTATCGCACCGCCGCGGAGACCGCGAACCTCGACCAGGGCCCCGCGGCCCTCGTCGCCGACGCCGTCGCCGCCGGGGCCCTCCAGCGCTGCACCGTGGAGACGCTCTGGCGCCAGCTGCTGCGGCGCCCCCCGTCCGAGAACGAGCGCCGCCGCACGCTCCCGGACCTCGTGGCGCGCTTCGAGGCCAGCGGTCGGAACTACCGCTCCCTCGTGCGCGCCGTGGTCACTTCGCCCGCGTATCGGAGGCTCGATTGAGTCGCGCCCTCGCCCTCGCGCTCGTCCTGGCCGCGTGCGAACGCGCCGCCCCAGCGGTGGCGACGCCGCCACCGACGACGGCGACGCCGCCGTCGCGCCGCGCCCCCGACGAGGTGCCCGGGAGGGCCACGCCCGTCGATCCCGGCGCCGCTCCTGGCGCCCCGGCGGTACCCGTCGACGACCCTCGCGAGGGCCCCGTGGGGCGCGCTCCACGGCGGTTGGACGCCGGGCAGCTCCGCGCCTCGCTCCTCCACGCGACGGGCGCCACCTGGACCGGGGACCGCAGGGTGCGCACGAACAACGACCCCTCGGGCTACGCCCTCCGCCCTGCCACGGACCTCGTACGTCACTACGCTAGCGCCCTCGGGGAGCCCGACTATGGCGCCACCACGGAGCCCGACCTGGACCCGGGGCCCGGCTTCCTGCGCCGCGCCCAGAGCGCCGCCCAGGGCGCCTGCCGCGATGGCCTCCGCCGCGACCGCGAGGTCCCCGCCGGGGCCCGGAGGCTCCTCCGCGCAGTCTCCGACGGCGACACCTACGCCCGCGCCCCGGAGGCCGTGAGGGCCAACATCGTGGCCCTGGGGCGCACTTTCTGGATCCGCAACCTCTCCCCGGACGGCCCCGAGGTGGAGGCCCTCCTGGGCGTCTTCCGCGCGGTCACCGAGCGCGAGGGCGCGCTCCCCGCGGACGGCTGGTTCGCCGTCTGCGTCGCCCTCGCCACGGACCCGCAGTTCCTCCTCTATTGAAAGGCACGATGTCACACCGCGCGCGCAGCCCTTCGACTGCTCTCCGACCCACGCGGCGCGCGCTGCTCGCGGGCCTTGGCGCCGGGGCCGCCAGCGCCTTTGGCCTCGCGCGCCTCGCCCGCGCGGACGCTCCTCCCCCTTCGGGCACCGCCGTCCTCCTGTGTTTCTTCCCGGGCGGTTGGGACCAGCTCCTCCTCTTGGACCCGAGGGACCCCTCGCGCTTCACGGCCAGCGAGGCGGCGCGCACGCGCATCGACCCGCGCTATGACGAGCTCGTCGGGCTGGGGTACCGCCCGGAGCTCGTGCGCCCTCGGGCCGCGCCAGCCATGGTCCTTGGTCCCCTCGCCGAGCGCCCCGGGGCCGCCGTGCAGCTCACGGACTTCGCGGGGCGCATGGCGGTCGTGCGCGGCGTAGACATGCGCTCGGTGAGCCACGAGGTCGCCACGCGCTATTTCCTGACCACGGAGTTCCCTCGGGGCTCCCTGGCGCAGGGCAGCAGCGTGAGCACCACGCTCACGGCGCTCGCGCGCCCCGCGCGCCCCGTGGCGCACCTGAGCCTCGGCGTGGAGAGCTACAACGACCGCCACCCGAGCCGCTGGTCGGCGCTCCGGGTGACCAGCGCCGATGATCTGCTCGCCACCCTCTGCCCCGCCGGGGCCGTGGACCCGGTCCTGGCCGACGCGCTCGACGCGTACGCGCGCGAGGCGCGGGCGGACGTGTACAACCGCCGAGGCCTCGTGGACCGGCTCCAGGGCGCCCGCGCCGTGGCGAGGGGCCTCGATCGGGACGACGTGAGCCGCCCCTTCCGCGCGCTGGTGGACGACGGCCCCGAAAACGACGCCCTGCGCGCGCGCTTTGGCATCTCCCGGGGAGACTTCGACGGACCCCGGGCCCGCGCCGCGATGGCCGCGCTGGCCCTCACCAGCGGCCTGTCGCAGGTGGTGATCGCCTCCGTGGCGCCCGCCATGGACACGCATTTTGTAGGCAACGCGGGCCACGCGAGGCTCCTGGGCGAGGGCCTCGATGCCTTCGTGGCGCTCCTCGACGCGCTGCGCACGACCGCGCACCCCGAGGGGGGCTCGCACCTCGATCACACCACGGTGCTGGCGTTCTCGGAGTTCGCGCGCACGCCGCTGTACAACACCTACGGAGGCCGCGACCACCACTCCGCGGGGTCGTGCCTCCTCCTCGGGCGTGGCGTGCGCGGGGGCGTCGTGGCTGGCGCCACCAGCGACGTGGGCATGGTCGCGGTCCCCTGGGACCTCACCCGTGGCGGGGCTTCACCGAGCGGCACGGTGCTGACGCCCGCCCACGTCGCGGCCACCGTGGCCGCAGCGGCGGGCCTGGATCCCACGGCCTTCGACGCCCCGCCGATCTCGCAGGTGCTGGTGTGAGGTGGCGCGTGGGGGCGCGATCCATCATTGACATCGCATCGGGCCCGGGAGCAGTCTGTCGGGCATGCGCAAGACCTCGCTCCGACCATCATTTGTGAAGACCGTGGCCGCCGCGGGGGTGGCCGTGGTGACCGGGGTGGCGACGGTGCGGGCCGACCCACCGCCGCGCGCGGCCGCGTGCCCCGCTACGGCGCCCACGGCGAACGCGCCCTGCACCACCGTGGGGCTGGCCTGCGGCTACCTCGCCTGCATGGACCACTGGACCATCAACGCGGTCTGTGACGGGACCGCGCGGCAGTGGCGGATCAGCGAGGCATCGTGCAACCCGCCGGAGCCGCCGATCGCGCCGCCGGTGCGCATCGCGAACCCACCGGGGATCGTCGCGCCCGCGGTGGGCCCACCGCTGCGTCCGGGGCGGCGTCGGTGCTCCTTCGTGGAGGACGGGCACCGCTATGACCGGCAGTGCGCGGTCACCCGCCAGCCCGACGGCTCGCTGCGGGTGGTGGCGCCGGGCACGCGGCTGAACCCCACCAACGGCTTCACGCTCACGGTCACGGGCTCGCCGGGGTCGTACCAGGCCCAGGGCAAGCTCACGGCCTTCGGTGCATGCTCCGGCGCCGTCAGCGGCCCCGCCACGCTCGACGGCGCGGGGCGCAGCAGGGCCTGGCGGGTGCGCTTCCGCCAGTGCGAGATCGCCGTCGCGCCCTGAGGACCCAGGGACGGGCCCCGCAGGTTCCCGGATTTGCCAATAGTTTCGACGAGATAACAGGAATCGCCGCGGTTGCGTACTTTTCCGCTTGACGTTTACGGGGGGGGGGTGGCGTATATTTCCACCACCTTTCGGGTGGGCGGCAGGTTGGGAGGTTGGTTGGAATGCTCTGGTCTTTCGCTCTGAGACGCACCAGCGTCCAGAGCGCTGACCAAGAGCTTCTCTTCGTCTACCCGGGGATCTTCAACACGGGCGAGGAGGCAGACCATGAGCCAGAAGCTGTTGTTCAACGTGGTGGTGTTCGAGGGCATGATCAACGACAGCACCACGCTGTTCATGTACTCGAAGCCGGAGTACAATGCGCTTTTGGGAAGCGCGGGCAACCTGGTGGGCCAGCTCTGCCTGGACGCCACGCCGAACACCTCCACCACGGTGACGGCGACGTATCAGTTGTCGAACACGGGCTTGGAGTCCGACTGGAAGGACGCCAACGGCCCCCCGACGGTGGGGATCACCGCCACGACGGAGGCGCCGAAGTCCACCATCTTCACGATCACCTCCCTGAGCGAGCGGGGCGCGCTCGGGCGCTTCAAGCTCAGTTCGAGCAAGGCCGGAGCATACGTGCGGCTCATCGTCGCGGGGCGGGAGTAGGGCCAGGGCCGTGGAGCCGTACGAGTTCCTCCCGGGGCAGTCGCCAGGCGGCGCCACGGCAATGCCGGGCGGGGGCTCAGCGCCGCGGTACTTCGCCGGGCGGGAGCTCAAGCCGTATGAGGTGCTTCCACCCGGGTGGAGTTCCGAGCACCCTTCGTGGGCCGTCTTCGACGGGAACTTGGTGGATGCAGGGGCGTCGTGGCGTCCTGACGTAGCCCCTCGGTCGCAGGTCCCTGCCGGCTGTGGAGGCGCTGGAAAGCCTTGCGGGTGTGCAGGTTGCGGCTCCAGTGCCAGCACGAGGTCCAATGACCCGCCAAGACTGGAGGACCTCGTCCGTGTTGGTCCCGAGACCTTCGGTCCCGCGACGCCCTTCTGCCACGTTCTGGCGTCGAGGGTTTTTCGGCTCAGACAGTTCATTGAGGATCGATGGGCTGCCCTGGCGCCTGAGCAATCGCTTCGAGAACGGCTCCAGAGCCAACGGACACTCTTGCACAAGGCCTGCTCGGCACGGGATCGGGAGTCCATGTGCGCGGCGCTGGTCGACTATGAGCACACTCTCCATTCGGAGGGTGGCTGGGGCTACGCTCAAGCCGCTACCACCGCGTGTCAGAATGGAAGGTTCACACCTGCGGAATTCCGTTGGTTCCAGTTCTGGGCATGCTTGGACCTCAGACGGCGTCAGAGTCAGCGCGAAGCTGCAGCCTTGGCGAGCCGCGAATCGGCTACGCCAATCACCTACGATAACGACATCGAACCTCTTGTCCTTGTACTCGATTCCCTCGAACGGGAGCTGCGGCAGTGTATCTCGTCAGGGTATAGTCCCGCCTCGTTGATGGCGATCACCGTTCCTCCATATGGACAATGGCGCGAGAATTGGCGTCTTCCTCCGCCAGGGCCACTACCTCCACCAACTCCTTCTCTATGTGGTAGAGCCGGGGACCAGGACATTCAACGATGCGAATTGCAGTCTCGCCCTGACTGTCTTGATTGTTGCGAGGTGTTTTTCAACAACCCCACTGGGCATATTGATCCAATCTGCTATTTTCGGTGTGCGACTCGCTGCCCATCCCCGCCGCCATAGCCCACAGGGAATGTTTAACCCGACGCCTCAGAGCACTTTGGTTCGCGGTTGGTGCCTGATGCTTGTTTCGGGTTCCTGCATTCGTACGAGTTCCCACCCCGAATTAGGGACGATTTCAGGGGCAGGAGATTCCGCTGAAGCCATTCGATTGGGCTCAGTCGCTATCGGTTCGAGGCATGGTTGTGCGGTTTCGATGGATGGGCAGGTCTATTGCTGGGGATCAAACACAGCGCACCAGGTTGGCCAACGGAGACCAGGAGCCGTCTTACGACCGCGTCGAGTCGAGGGGATCGAAGGCGTGGTGCAGGTGGTCACTGGCACGATGCACTCCTGCGCATTGACCGCCGGTGGCACGGTCTGGTGTTGGGGCAGCAATGCGCAGGGCGCTCTCGGCCCACGTACAGGCGGAGATACCTGGCAGCCGACTTCGGTATCGGGGTTGAACTCTATTCGCCAACTCTCTGCAAACCGTGGCACCAATTGTGCTTTGGATTCCTCCGGGGTTGTCTATTGTTGGGGACATAACGGGCCCTACATTGTTGTCCCTTCAGGGAGGCCCCTGGGTGAGCCTGTGCCTAGGGTGATCTCGGGTCTCGCTCCGGCAGTCGAGGTCGTCGTGGGGGATCTGATGGCCTGTACCCGCACGGTCTACCATCAAATTCAGTGTTGGGGAATCGGTTCAATGTCCATTTTGGAAGCATCTAGTAACCGGCAGGCAGGAACCACCCCGACGTTTGAGCCACGGCAAATTGAAGGAGTCACCCCCGCTTCGACCCTCACCCGGGTGGGGCTGAATCACTGCGCAATCGTTCGGGGGGAGCTTCGGTGTTGGGGGCATGACAATCGTCCCCTCGCGAGCCCAGATCTCTCAGCTTGGATCGCAATTCCAGTACCTTCTATCGGTGGAACGCCGCAGCACAGTGGTGGTTGTCTTTGTGCTCTGCGCCATCCGACCTCCCTCCTCTGTTGGCGGTCTTCAATAGGAGGAAATATCCGGCTGTTGGCCGATGCGGGGTGGTTGGACCAACAGCAGAGTAGTCCGCAAATCCTGGGGATCGTCCTCGACGAAGCAACGCTTGCAGTTGCCTTCAGTGATGATTTTGCTTGCCTCCTTACCGAGACTCACTCGGTTCGCTGTTGGGGGAATAACTCTCTTGGCCAGTTAGGGGACGGAACCACGGAGTCGAGGAACACACCGGTACGACTTCAGTTCTAGCAGGGATCGTAAAGAGGGCCACCCACATTGGCCCCACGCCACGCGCCCGTCGACCTCACGGCCCGGCCCCATGGGCGTAGAGCACCATCACGTTGCGGCCTCTTCGGGACCGATGATCCAAGGCGCCGCAGGGCTCGGAGATCGCCCAGCGCTCCGCGAGGGCGTTTGCCGCGGGGAGGTCACCGCCACAGATGCGCGTCCGCCTCGGGATCCCGACCAGCCCGACGCCCCCTCTGCCCCCTCAGGGCGATGGGCACAGCATCGTTGTGGTGTTGCCGATCGGGCTGGAGTACCCGTAGGAGAGGCCGCGACCAACCACTCGCTCCCAGCGCCGCTCAACCCCCGAGGCGGTTGAAGCTCCGGCCCCCGAGGAGCGTCCCTCGCAGCGAGCACGCGTCGCTCACGAGGTGCAACGTCGCGGCGCCGCACCCCGGCGAGAAGCTCACCCGGTACGTGCCCACCGCGCTCGGCGAGCACCCCTCCAGCGAGGCCCCGGGCTCGCGGATGGTCACCAGGTCCGCGGCCTGGGACCAGGTCCCATTGAGCGCCGAGCGGTCGAGCGCCGCGGTGTTCGTCGCGTAGGCCCACTGCCCGTCCGCGCGCATGCGCAGGTACATGGTGAGGAGGATCGGCGAGCGGAAGGAGTACGTCCCCACCAGCGGACACCCCGGAGGCGCCGCGTCGGGCGGGGGCGCCGTGTCCCTCGCCGACGCGGCGTCTGGTACCGCGGACGTATCGGGCGCCGAGCCCGTGTCCGCGGGAGGGCCCGCGTCGCAGGTGCCGCGCTGCACCTGGCACTGCCACCGCAGTCCCGGCATGCACGTGCACGCGTAGGAGTCCCCGCAGCGGTCCCCACCGCCGCAGCCCTCGCCTGGCGTGGCGCACGGCTGCCCGTTGCCCGCGAGGCTCGACGGACATGGCACCCCCACCGGCGCATCGCCGCGGGAGGACCCGTCGGCCGCAGCGTCCGTGGCCGCCACGACCTCCGCCGCCGGAGCGTCCCCAGGGGGAGCCGTCGCCCCGTCCACCGGAGGCGCCGCGATGCCACCGTCCGGGCCGGAACCGAGGCGCCCCGTGTCCGGGCCGGTTTGACCGTCGGCGGCCGAACCGTCCGCGGCGCCCGGGGCATCCAACGCCGCGATGGCGTCCCCTGCCCCGACCTCGGCCCCGCCGTCCGGCGCCACGTACGGCGGGAACGTCAGGTCCCGCGGCGCGCACCCCGGCGCCTGCGTCGCCGACACCGCGGAGAGGCCAAGCCCGCCCAGGGCGCTCAGTAGTCTGATCAGCTTCATGGAGGATACATAGTGTATACTTGACGGCTGTCAACATCCCGTCGTGAGCATTCTCGCAACATATGGAAATAATTGGACTAAGTGGCGATGATGATGGTGTTGGACCGCGGCGCTTGTCTCCGTAATGCGCCACTTAGATACATAATGTATACCATCGCGGCAACCTCGCCCCCTCCCGCTCTCCCTGTCGAGTTCACGTCGGGACACATCTCACGAAGGGCCGTAATATCAAGGCGATCGGTGGAGCGATGGCCGCGGCGCCCTGGTGTCCATTGCGCACCGTTGGGTGGGCGTTCTCGATGCGCGTCCGCCCCGGTGCCGCGCCATCCTCGGCGCGGGTTCGCGCCGTTGGGTAACCGTCCTCGATGCGGGTTCGCGCCGTTGGGTAACCGTCCTCGGCGCGGGTTCGCGCCGTTGGGTAACCGTCCTCGATGCGGCCCACCGGCCCGTTGGGCCGGCCTGTGCACGAATGCCAGCCCCCCTGCCGGGGGGCGCTTACGTGGGAAGCGAGGACCCATCCGTGGCAAGGGCCCGGAGCGTTCACAGGTT
>JACRDB010000127.1 GCA_016218725.1 Deltaproteobacteria bacterium | reverse complement strand
GAGATGCGCGGGCATGAGATCGGAAATGTCGCTGATAGCCTGAACATCAATGAGCACGAGTTGAAGGAGCTTGTGCGTTGTACAATGTCACGAGATGAATTCTGTGCGCGGCAGTAGTGAATCAACGGTGGAGGTGTGAATCGGTGCGGAATACCGATAAAGCTGGTGGCCGGATCGGGCCCGTGGCACCAACGCTCGCACGCTCTGACTGACCAAGTCCACGGGCGTTCTGCGAACCTCAGTTCCTCCTAACTACCCTAACACCTCGGAATCCAATTCCTGCTTGACCTTCCGTTATTTGCCCTGCGTTTCCACGCCAAAGTTCGAGCATACCACCGGAATAGTAGACCCCACATCGGGTCCTTCGCATTAGCGGAACTTGGTTGATCGGCAGGCGCTTGAGGCCCTGTTCCAACCTTCTACTCAGCGAAAGAAGCGATTTCATCACGTCACATCCTCTCTGCACGATTCCAAACACCCCGCGAACTTGCGGAGGGCTCCGTCGGTCTTCACCGCCGAGAGATCCTGGGAGGTGCCTCGAACCGTCCAGAGTACCGTGGCCGCCGTGTTTGGGGCAACCCTCATCGGTCTCAATATCCAGAGAAACGCGAATTCCATGGCATTTCCGCCCGCCACCTTCCCGAGGTACGTCTCTTGGGTTGCAGATAGGGCCCTGCCTCGGGGGCTCGTCGGATGTCCCCGGTTCGGCCTGCGTCGCGATGCTCCCGGCGGTTGAAGCAACGCCGGGGTCCGGCGTTCCGGCCGTCGCCGTGCATCGGCAGGCTGCTGCACTCTTGCTTCGTCTGCTCCCGTCCGCAGCCGGGGAACACATGAACAGCGTCTCTGTCATCGTTTGCATGCGCGGCGAGGGCCTGGACCATACGCCTCCCACGTGTTGGTCGTGGGTTCGACCCCCACACGGCCTACCTCAAGACTCACTTCACGGCAGCGCCACGGTGACGCCGGCGGTCTCGTGCACCACCCGGGCGATGGTGGCGTAGAGCTCGTCCCCGCGGCCCTTGTCGTCGAGCCAGCGGGCGGTGGCCTCGTCGTAGGAGAAGTGCCAGGCGCGCGCGCGGGCCGCGAGCCACAGCTGCCGGGTGGGGCGCTGGGTGTTGACCACGCACCGGGAGCCGTCCCGGAAGGTGATGGTGAGCACGTCCCCGGCGGCGTAGGCCTCGGCGTCGTCGGGGTCCAGGGGCTCGAAGGCGTCCTGGATGCGCTTGAAGGCCTCGTCGGCCAGGTGCAGGTAGCGGGACTCGTCCATGGCGTGCGCCCGGAGCTATAGGTCCGGCAGGGGCCCGGCGGGAGCCCCTCGGGTTACCGGGATGCTATCTTCCCGGCGATGAACCCTGCCTTTCGACGCTTTCGAGGCACCGAGCGGTACCTCACCAATGACGCCCTGGAGGCCGCCGTCAACTGCGCCCTGGTGCTGGAGCGCCCGCTCTTGGTCAAGGGCGAGCCCGGCACCGGCAAGACCCTCCTGGCCGAGGCCATCGCCCACGGGCTGGGGCTCCCGCTCCGCGCGTGGAACGTCAAGTCCACCACCCGCGCCCAGGACGGGCTCTACGTCTATGACACCGTGCAGCGGCTCTATGACTCGCGCTTCGGCGACGGGGACGTCAAGGACATCCGGCGGTACATCCACTATGGGCCCCTCGGGCTCGCGTTCCAGGCCCCGGGCCGCGAGGTGCTGCTCATCGACGAGGTGGACAAGGCCGACCTGGAGTTCCCCAACGACCTCCTGCACGAGCTCGACCGCATGCGCTTCCGCGTGACCGAGACCGGCGACGAGGTCGTGGCCCGCGAGCGCCCCGTGGTGGTGATCACCAGCAACAACGAGAAGGAGCTGCCAGACGCCTTCCTGCGGCGCTGCGTCTTTCATTTCATTGACTTCCCGGACCGGGAGCTCATGCGCAGGATCGTCCAGGTGCACCACCCGGACGTGGACCGCGCCCTCGTGGACCAGTCCCTGGCCGTGTTCTACGAGCTGCGGGACATGACCCGGCTGCGCAAGCGGCCCAGCACCTCGGAGCTCATCGACTGGATCGCAGTCTTGCGCAAGGCCGAGGTCACCAGCGTCAAGCTGGAGCGCGAGCTGCCCTTCCTGGGCGCGCTCCTCAAGAAGGAGCAGGACCTGGTGGCCTACGCCGACCAGCTCGCTGGAGGCAGGAAGTACCGCGCGTGATGTTCCTGCCGTTCCTCTATGAGCTCCGGGCCAGGAAGGTCCCCGTCGGCGCCCAGGAGGCCATCGCCCTGGCCCGGGCCCTGGAGTGTGGCCTCCACGAGTCGTCGCTGGAGGGCTTCTACCAGGTCGCCCGCGCGCTGCTCATCCACTCCGAGGCGCACCTCGACGACTTCGACCTCGCGTTCCTCTCGCATTTCCGCGGCGTGGCCATCGAGGCGAAGAAGATCACCGAGGAGCTCCTCTCCTGGCTCAAGGACCCCAAGGCCATGAAGGCCCTCTCGGACGAGGAGAAGGCCATGCTCGAGGCCCTGGACCCCGAGAGCCTCCAGAAGCTCTTTGAGGAGCGCCTGCGTACGCAGACCGAGCGCCACGACGGGGGCAATCGCTGGATCGGCACCGGCGGCACCTCGCCCTTCGGCCGCGGGGGCTTCCACCCCACGGGGATGTCCGTCGGCGGCGGCGGAGGACGCAGCGCCGTCAAGAGCGCCGACGCCAGGAGCTACAAGGCCTACCGCGCGGACCTGGTGCTCGACGTGCGCCAGGTCGAGGTGGCCCTGCGCAAGCTCCGGGGCTTCGTCCGCGAGGGCGCCCACAGCGAGCTGGACCTGGAGGGCACCATCGACGCCACGGCCCGCAACGGGGGCGAGCTGGAGGTGGTGGTGCGCCCCCCGCGCCGCCCGGACACCCGCGTGCTCCTGATGATGGACGTCGGCGGGTCCATGGACCCCTTCGCCCAGCAGGTGTCGCAGCTATTCTCCGCCGCGAAGCGCTCCACCCACTGGAAGGAGCTGCGCACATACTACTTCCACAACTGCGTCTACGGGAGGGTGTACCGCACCGAGGGCTTCCGGGACCCGCTGCCCCTCCCGGACCTCTTCCGGCAGTGTGACGCGCGCTACAAGCTCGTGCTCGTGGGAGACGCCCTGATGGCCCCCTACGAGCTCCTGGCCGCCGGCGGCGGGGACGAGCTCCCCACCGCGGGCATCCACTGGCTCCAGCAGCTCCGGGCGCACTTCCCGCGGAGCGTATGGTTGAACCCCGAGCGCCCCTCGGACTGGCGGGGCAACACCATCGAGGTGGTCAAGGGCGTCTTCCCCATGTACCACCTCACCGTGGAGGGCCTCGGCGAGGCCGTGACGGAGCTCACCAGGCGCCGCTAACGATCTTGTGCCACGCGCACACCTCCGCCAGCGGCGCGTCGTCGCCGAAGCCCAGGTAGTGCGCCAGCACCCGGAAGGCCCCGTGGGCGTCCCGCACCAGGAGCGCGGGCTGCACCCGGCGGTAGAAGCGCTCGTTCAGGGCCCAGAGGTCCTGGGAGAATTGCACCTCCGTGGACCTCGGCACGCGCGCCCTCGCCGTGGGGGAGACGTACGGCAGGAGGTACGGCGCCCGCGCCAGGGCGCCGTCCGGGAGGGACACCACCAGGCCCCCCTCGCGGGAGCCCGCGAGGAAGTCCCTGGCGTCGCAGAGCTCGGTCCAACCGAAGTCCGCGGCCTCCAGGTCCGCGGCGTCGCAGAGGGTCACCACCCCGACCACGGAGCGCCCCGGGGGGAGGCGCTCGGAGACCGCCCGGAGCGTTGCGCCGGAGACCGTGTCGTCGTCCACCAGGGTGTAGCCCCCCGGCGGGAGCGCCGCGAGCTGCTCCGGGAGGGCCGCGGTGCCGGGCCGCTCGGTGAAGCCCCGATCCTTGTCTGTTGAGAGCTCAAAACACCTTGAGATACCAAGGTTGTACGCACCCGGGAGGCACGGGTCCAGGCTCAGGGTCAGGCGCCCCTCGGTGCGCCGCGCGAGCTCCTCGCGCTGGTGCTCCAGGTCCAGGACGTGCACCTCCGGGACCGCCGCGCGGTCCAGGGCCAGGGCGCCCCGGAAGGCCTCCCTCAGCGCGTCCAGGAGCTCGCCGACGAAGGCCCGGTGCGCTACGGCCAGGGCCTCCGGGTCGCGCCCCGAGCGCCAGGGCTCCAGGAGCCAGGGCCCCTCGTTGCGGAGGTACACCCGCCCCCGGTCCGGCGGCCCCGGCGGTGCCGTCCAGGCCGTCCAGCGCGCCGCGGTCCGGGGCTCCATGGTGGTCGTCGGGGCCCCGCCACGGAGGTCCCTTGAAGACGCCTCGGGCGCGTCCCTGGCGCTCTCCGTGAAGATCCCTCGGGGGTTGTCCCGCGCCCCGGGCAGGCGCCGGACGCGCGCCACACGCTCCTCCGAGCCGGGCCTCGCGACGCAGACAAAGCGCCCCCGGGCCTCGAAGGCCCGCGCGAAGCCAGCGTTGTCCCCGCCGAAGACGTACGCCACCTCCGGCCGCCGGTGCGTGGGCAGGTGCAGCGCCAGGTAGCGCTCCAGCCGCTCCAGGACCCAGGTGAAATTCAGCGCCCGGCGCGCGTACAGGGCCTCCCACGGGTCCACGGCCAGCCAGTCGCTGCCGCGCACGGCCTCCTCGCAGAGGGCCACCCGGTGCGACGCACCGGGGTTCCTGTCCGCGCATTTCATGTTCACGTACAGGTCGTGGGAGGGCGACAGGTACCCGCCCAGCACCGCGAAGCCCCGGGCCTCCAGGGCCTCCCGGGCGCGCTCCAGCATGGACAGGTGCCCGCGGTGCACCGGGCAGAAGGCCCCGGTGCTCACCAGCACCACCAGCGGCGCAAAGGTGCCGTCGGCCCTCGGGCCGGCGCGCCGGAGGCCGTCCAGCACCTTGTGCAATGGAGTTGACAGCCACCGGGGGTCTCGCCAGGGCTCGGCCAGGTCGCGCTCGGTGGCGCGGTCATCGAAGGAGCCTGCGTCCTTGAGGTCGTCCTCGGCGCCGAGGGCGAGGGAGGTGTGGGCGAGGTACGGGTCCCGCAGGACCTGCCAGGCGAGGCGCAGCGCGCCGGAGTCGCCGGCGTCGCGGGCGGCGCGCACATAGGCGCGGTCCACGGCGTCCTGGGGCGCCCCGGGGGGCACCCCGAGGCGCGCGTGGAGGGCCCCTCTGGGGGTCTCCGGGGGCCACCGCAGGGCCGCCGCGGGCAGGCCGCAGCGCTCGAAGACCACGTCCGTGCGGAGGACCCAGCGCACGGCCTGGCCGAACCAGGTGCCGAGGTCGTGCAGGAGCCGGTGATCGAACACCAGGGCGCTCCCCCGCCGAGGGCTCACCGCCGCGAGCACCTCCCGAGGCTGCGGCGTGGTCTCCCGGTCGGTGAAGTCCCAGCGGGAGAGGGGCAGGGCGCGCTGGGGGTCGTGCAGGAGGCGCGTGGCGCCCCCGTCGGTCTCCGCGGCGTCGGTGAGGTAGAAGAGCACGCTCATGAGCGTGTGGCGCCGCCCGTCCTGGTAGTCGAAGCCGGCGTCGTAGTGGGGCACGATGCGCCCGCCCACGCCGTAGGCCATGAACCGGAACACCGGGCTCAAGCCCACGGCGCGCCACACGGCGTGGCCACCATGGTCCGTTGGAGTGTCTGTTGAACACACGCGAACGGCGTCCAGGGAAGGGCCCAGGCGCTCCCAGAGGACACCCGCCAGGGCCTCGCTGACGGCGGACACCCGCCAGGACCCGAGGGGGTCCCGCAGGAGGTCGTTGGAGAGGGGGCGCCCGTGGAGCCCCACGCCCACGGCCCGGTGCCTCGACGCCTCGCGGCACAGGGCCGCGCAGGCCTCCGCGCCGAGGACGCCGTGGTAGAGCCCCGCGGAGGGCCCGAAGTCCGCCACGGCCTCGCGCTCGACGGGACCCACCGGGCTCCGACGGAGCGCGTCCAGGAGCGCCTCGGGCAGCTCGAAGCGGCCCGGGAGCACCGGCGGAGGGAGCGCCACGGGGGCGAAGTCCTCGGCGATGGGCGCGCGGCGCCAGCCCCCGGGGAGCGCCCGCGGGTACACGTCCAGGTGCACCGCGGGGCTGTCTCCGAGGTACTTGTGGGCGTTCCTCCGGTGCCTCTCGGTGAGGAGCCCATCGGCCTGGCGCCAGCGGGCGCGGGCCTCGGGGCTCCAGCGGGTCACGAGGCCCTCCCGCTCCCCCGGGGGGAGCCCCAGGAGGCCGGCGTGGAGCTCTACGAGGTCGTAGGGTACGCCCAACATCTCCTCGTCGGTGCGCCCGTCCCAGGTGTCCCCGGCGGGAGGCGCCGCGAGAATCTCCGTGGGCGCCCCGAGGAGGCGCGCCACGGCGTACACCTCGGATTTATGCAGGTCCGACAGGGGCTGCAGGTCCACCATCCCGTCCGAGGCCTTGCCGAAGAACCCGAGCCAGGCTCCCTCGTCGCGGTTGGTGGTGCCGCACACCAGGGCGCCCAGCCTCGACGCGAGGTAATAGAGCGCCGGCGTACGTACGGTCGACACGAGCTGCCCCGCGGCCCAGCCGTCCCCCTCAGAGCCGCAGGGCCCGTCCACCGCGCGTCGGAGCGCCTCGTGGCCGGCCGTCAGGTCCGCCACCACGGCCTCGGCGCCGAAGCACCGGGCCGCGGCGCTACCTCGCGCGAGGGCCTCTTCTTGTCCGGTGGCGCCGTCCGGGGACCGCACCGGGAGGAGCGCCGCCACCACGCGCTCCAGGGGGCTCCCGTCCTCGCGAGAAGCCCGGCAGAGGAGCCCAAGGGCGACGGCGGAGTCCACCCCTCCGGACACGCCCACCACGCAGGCGCGCGCGCCCGTCGCGCGGAGGTAATCATTGACCAGGGCGACCTTTCCCCGGAGCCACGCCGGGGCCTGGAAGCCACGCCACGCCCGGAGCGCCTCCAACGTCGCCAGGAGGTCTGGGTGCAGCGCCGCCACGATGGGCTTTATGAGCCCACCGTGGCGCGGATGTCCATGTAGGACTTTAGGGGTTGGTGTGCGACCCGCCGCAGTAGCCGGTGGTCTCGTCGGCGCTTTCGGCGGCGCCCGGGGTGCGGAACTGGGTGGAGAGCGAGGAGTGCCAGTACCAGCGACCGCGGCTCGGGGAGTAGGTGATGGAGCAGGTGTCCCCGAGGTTGGTGAAGGCGGCCAGGGTGGAGGTGGCGCCTCCGGGCACGGCGGTGCGTACGATGCGGGTGGAGGACGTGACGTAGTCCACGTAATGGACGCCGCCGTAGAACTCCGCGGTGCCGAAGAAGGCCCAGGTCTCACACGCGAGGCCCGAGAGGGAGACGGCGCCGAGGTCGATCACGGTGCCGGTGGGGAGGGCGACCTCGAACATCCGGGAGCCGTTCCACAGGAGGATCATGTCCCAGCCGGAGAAGACGCCCGAGCCGTAGGCCATGGTGATGGACTGCGACAGCGGGATGGAGCGCCCGGTGAGGGTGCCCGCGCCGTCGAGCTCCAGGAGGGAGTTCACCACGACGGTGCCGCCGGTGGCGGGCGACGCGATGGCCGTGGCGCCATTGCCGAGGGTGAAGACCTGCTCGCGGGCGAGGTTCGAGACGAGGCCGTCGATGGTGCGCGAGGGCGAGACCGCGGCGCCGCCGCGGAGGTCCGCGGGGCTGAACCGCCCGGTGGCGGTGTCGCCGTTATAGAACAGCGTGGTGCTGGACACCGAGAGGCCGCCGCGGTCATCGCCGATGATGGGCGAGGTCTCCATGGTGCCGCAGGCGGTGGCCGACAGCGAGCTCACCTGGAAGGTGCCTCCTGGCCGGCTGGAGGTGGCCGTGCAGAAGCCCAGGGTCTCCGTGGCGGTGCTGTTGAACTGCGTGTTGGCGTCCGCGGTGAAGTACCACCGACCGCGGGTGGGGGACACGATGATGGAGCACATGTCCCCGAGGTTGGTGAAGGTGGCGATGTTGGTCACGGTGCCGGCGGTGACCGACGCCCGCGCGATGGTGTTGTTGGTCCTGGCGTAGACCAGGGAGAGCGAGCCGCCGGAGAACTCCACAACGCCCCAGTTGGCCCAGGAGCCCGTGCAGGCCCGGCGCAGGGCCGGGAGGGCCATGGTCCCGCGGTCGCTGACGGTCCCCGTGGGGAGCGCCACGTGGAAGAGGTTGGTCCCGTTATGGATCGCGATGCGGTCGTAGCCCGAGTACACGCCCGCGGTGTTCGAGCTGGTGTTCACGGTGATGCCCGCCGAGAGGGTGATCACCGTGGTGGTCTGGGCGCCGGTGTCCGGGTCCAGCCGGATCAGCCGGGTGATGGTCTGGCTGCCGCTGCCGTTGGCGATGGGCGCCGTGGCCGAGGCCAGGGTGTACACCTCGCCCGTGCGCAGGTTGGACACCAGGCCGTTGACCGCGCGGCCCAGGGAGGCGCCGCTCAGGAGGTTCGTGGCGTTGAAGCGCCCGCAGCTCGAGCCGCCGTGGAACACCCGGCTGCCGGACAGCGCGATGCCGCCGTTGGTGTCGCCGGTGACCGAGGCGGCGTCCACCGTGGTGCAGCCCGTGGCCGCCAGCGAGTCCACCCGGAAGGAGGGTCCCGAGAGCACGTCGATGCAGGTCCCGCGGAAGCACCCCTGCGAGAAGCCGCAGCGGCGCCCGCAGGCCCCGCAGTTGTTCTCGTCCGAGAAGGCGCTCACGCAGGTGCCGCTACAGAGGTTCTGCCCCACGGGGCAGGTGCAGGCGCCGCCGGTGCAGGCGCTCCCGGAGCACGTCCGGCCGCAGGCGCCGCAGTGGTCCAGGTCCGTGGAGGTGTTCACGCAGCGGTTGTTGCACAGCGTGGTGCCCGTCGCGCAGGCCCCGAGGGTCACCGCCAGGGAGAAGCTCCCGAAGGTGGTGCAGGAGTCCACATAGAGCGCGTGGAGCCCCGCCCCCGAGGGCAGCGTCGAGGCCCCTGCGGCTTGCAGGCCGCACCCCCCCTCGGTGCACACCGCGAGGGGTGACCGGGTCGCCGAGCGCTGGTCCAGGGTGGTGTTGGTGCCGAAGTTCCCGCAGGTGGAGGCGTTGAGCGCGCCGCCCGCGAAGGTGGGGCAGGTGACCAGGTAGAAGGTCTGCTCGGGGCCGGTGGAGCAGCAGGTGCCGCTCACCGCGCTGGTGCCCGAGAGGGTGCCCGTGAAGGTGTTGGTCACCCCCTCGGTGCGCGAGAGGACCCGCGCGGTGCCGCCCACCGGGAGGTGCTGGAAGTGCAGCGTCGCCGCGCCCTGGCCGCAGCCCGAGAGCACCAGGAAGTAGGTCCCGGCCGCGAGGCGCGCGACCACGAGGCTCTGTTGGCCGGTGGTGCAGCCGTTGCCGTTGTCGTCGTTGCAGGCCGCGCCGGAGGGGCTCGGCAGGCGCGTGTCCGTGATGTTCGCCCCGGCGGAGGTCTGGAAGAACAGCGACGTGTTGAACGCGCTGCCGATGGTGTCCGCGTAGACGATCTCCTCCTGGGTGAGCGTGAAGGTGTAGAACACGTCACGCCCGCTGGTGCATGCGCACGCCGCGGGGCCCGTGGTGTTGTTCGCCGCCATGGTGGTGTTCACCGTGAACGTAGACGACGGCGAGGCCAGGGAGATCACCGTGGCCGCCGCGCGGGTGTCGTTCGACGGCGGCGCGGCCGCGCAGGCGCTCGCCACGCAGGTGGTGGTGGGCGAGCACATGTTGGCGCAGCGCCCGCAGTTGGCGTTGTCCGTGCGCGTGTCCACGCAGGAGGCGCCGCAGAGCGTCTGCCCCGCCGGGCACACGCACACACTCGCGGCGCAGCTCTGGGCGGCGGGGCAGGCGTTGGAGCACCGCCCGCAGTGCGCCGTGCTCGTGCGGGTGTCCACGCAGGAGCCCGCGCAGGAGGTCTGCCCCGACGGGCAGTTGCACGCCCCCGCCATGCAGCTCTGCCCGCCCGTGCACGCCGCGCCGCAGGCGCCGCAGTTGTTGTTGTCAGTGCGGGTGTCCACGCAGGCCCCGCCGCACACCGACTGCCCCGCGGGGCAGACGCACACCCCGGCCACGCAAGCCTGGCCCGTGCCGCAGGCGCGCCCGCAGCCGCCGCAGTTCATCCCGTTGGACTGCGTGTCCGTGCACATCCCGCCGCAGTTGGCCTGGCCCGTCGGGCACCCGCAGGCCCCCATGCGACAGGTGAGCCCCGTGGTGCAGGCGTTCTCGCACATGCCGCAGTTCGTGTTGCTGGTCTGCAGGTCCACGCACGCCGAACCGCAGGCGGTCTGCCCCGCCGGGCACTCGCAGCGCCCCGCGCGGCAGCTCTGCCCCGCGCCGCATGCCGTCCCGCAGGTGCCGCAGTTGGCGTTGTCCGACTGCGTGTCCACGCAGGTGGTCCCGCAGGCCGTCAGCATCCCCGCGCAAGCGCAGCGGCCCAGCTGGCAGCTCTGCCCCGTGGGGCACCGCACGTCACAGTCGCCGCAGTTGGCGTTGTCCGTCTGCGTGTCCACGCACATCCCCCCACAGACCCTGCGCCCGCCGCCGGTGCCGCAGGAGCAGGCGCCCATGGAGCAGGTCTGGCCCGTCGGGCAGGCCGTTCCGCAGGAGCCGCAGTTGGCGTTGTCCGTCTGCGTGTCCGTGCAGGTGGTGCCGCAGAGCTGCCTGGGCGACGCGCAGTCCGCCGCGCAGGCCCCCATGCGGCAGACCTGCCCGGTGGGGCAGGTGGTCCCGCAGGCGCCGCAGTTCATGCGGTCTCCCTGGAGGTCCACGCAGGCCCCCGCGCAGAGCATCTGGCCCATGGGGCAGGTGCACGCGCCGGCGACGCAGGCCTGGCCCATCCCGCAGGCCATCCCGCAGGCCCCGCAGTTGGTGTTGCTGGTCCGCAGGTCCACGCACGCGCTCGCGCAGAGGGTCTGGCCCATCAGGCACGCGGGTCCCGTGTCCGTGGGCGCCGTGTCCCCGGTCATCCCCGTGTCCTCGGGCGTGGTGTCCTCGGGCGTGGTGTCCATGGCCACGTCCATCCCGGTGTCCTCCGGGGCCGTGTCCGTGGGGGTCCCCGTATCCGTGGGGGTTCCCGTGTCCGTAGGCGTCCCGGTGTCCGTCTGCACGGACGTGTCCGTGGGCGTCCCCGTGTCGCTGGGCGTCCCGGTGTCCCCCGTGGTGCCCGTGTCGCCCATGGTCATGGTGTCGCCGGTGGTGCCGGTGTCCACCCCGCCGCCGTCCCCCAGCGGAGGATCCCCCGGGCAAGCCTGCAACAGTGCGAGGACCGCGATCCACGCGCCGCCTCGGAACCAGTTCGTCGTCATCAAAGCGCCTCCCTCAAGGTGGGCGCGGGCAAGGCCAATGTTGGCCGCCCGCGTGAGGGCGCCCTTCTAGCATTTTCGCCCTGAGGCCGATACGCCCGACCCTGCGGCGAAAATGTCACACCCTGTTGTCTGCCGTGACGGCCTGCTGGAGGAGCGCGGTGAGCCTCCGGGCGAAGCGGTGGGGATCTTCGATGGGGGTGCCCTCCACCAGCAGGGCCTGCTCGTAGAGGAGCTCGATCCAGTCCCGGACGCGTTCCGCGTCGGGCTCCCGGGAGGCCACCTGGAGGAGGCCCTGGATGAGCGGGTGCTCGGGGTTGACCTCCAGCGTGCGGCGCACCACGGGCACGTCCTTGCCGTGGGCCCGGAGCACCCTCTCCAGCGAGGGGTTCAGGGCCCCCTCCGGGGTCACCAGGCACGCGGGCGAGTCCGTCAGGCGGTCGCTGGCCACCACGTCCTTGACGCGCTCGCCGAGGACGGCCTGGGCGCGCTCCAGGAGGGGCTTGAGCACGCCCTGCTTCTCCTCCCGGGCCTTCTTCGCGGTCTCGTCCCCGGCGGACAGGTCCGCCCTCTCGGCCGAGAGGAGCTTCTTGCCCTTGTACTCCCGGAGGCCCTCGATGGCCCACTGGTCGATCAGGTCCGTGAGGTAGAGCACCTCCCACTCGCGCTTGCGCAGGGCCTCGGCGTGGGGGCTCTCGGCCGCGGCGCGGGCGTTGTCCGCGAGCACATAATAGATGCTCTCCTGGCCGGGCTTCATGCGGTCGATGTAGCCCTGGAGGCTCACCAGGCCCTCCCCCTGGGAGCTGGAGAAGCGCAGGAGGGCGGCCACCCGGTCGCGGTACTCCCAGTCCGAGTGCAGGGCCTCCTTGAGCACGCGGCCGTAGAGCCCCCAGGCCTTGAGGTAATCGTCCTGGCGGTCCCGGGCAAGGTCGTCCAGGAGGTCCAGGGTCTTCTTGACCACCTGCTTGCGGATCGCGCGCACCACGGCGCTGTCCTGCAGGGTCTCCCGGGACACGTTCAGGGGCAGGTCCTCGGAGTCGATCACCCCGCGCACGAAGCGAAGCCACGTGGGCAGGAGCACCTCGCAGTTGTCCATGATGAACACGCGCTTCACGAAGAGCCGCACCCCGCGCCGCGGCTCCGCGGGGTTGTCCAGCTCGAAGGGCGGCCTCCCCGGCACGTACAGGAGCCCCGCGAAGAGCTGGTTGCCCTCGACGTGGAAGTGCGTCCACGCCAGCGGGGCCTCCCAGTCGTCGGTCAGGTGCTTGTAGAAGCTCTGGTACTGCTCCGGGGTGACGTCCGCGCGGGCCCTCTGCCAGAGCGCGCTGGCCTGGTTCACCGTCTCGACCCTGGGCTTGTCCTCCTCGGTGGTCGCCAGCACGATCGGGTGCGCCACGAAGTCCGAGTACTTCTTCACCAGCTCCTTGAGGCGCCAGCCGTCCAGGAACTCCCGGGTGTCGCCCTTCAGGTGCAGGATCACCGCGGTCCCCCGGCCCGGGCGGGCCTCGTCCGCACGCTCCACGGTGAAGGTCTCCTCGGCGGTGCTCGCCCAGCGCCAGGCCTCGCCCGCGCCCGCCGCGCGGGACACCACCTCCACCCGGTCCGCCACCAGCCACGCGCTGTAGAAGCCCACCCCGAACTGCCCGATCAGGGACAGGTCCGGGTTGTCCCCCCGGGCCCTCAGGGCCTCCAGGAACTTCTTCGAGCCCGAGTGGGCGATGGTCCCGAGGTTCTGCACCAGCTCGTCGTGGGTCATCCCCACGCCGGTGTCCTCCAGCGTGAGCGTCCCCTGCGCCTCGTCCGGCGTGATCCGGATCTCCATCGTGGCGTCGTCGCCCAGCACCTGCGGCTCCTGGATGCTCTTGAACCGCAGCTTGTCCAGCGCGTCCGACGCGTTGGACACCAGCTCCCGCAGGAACACGTCCTTGTGGGAGTAGAGCGAGTTCACCACCAGGTGCAGGACCTGCGTGACCTCCGCCTGGAACCTGTGGGTCTCTACCGGCTTCTCGTCGCTGTCGGCCATTGGGTCGCAAACCTCCCGGTGCCGTCGCACCGCGCCGCGAGATAAACACTCCCTGGCGTCAGGTAAAGGGGCAAAGCTGCTATAGACCCCCCAAGAGGAGAGGTCCCCGTGCTCGACGCCATCGCCCGCGTGCCCCATTCCCTCAACGAGCCCGTCCTGGCCTACGCCCCCGGCTCCCAGGAGCGCTCCACCCTGGAGGCCGCCCTCCGCGCCATGGCCCGGGACCCCGTCGAGGTCCCCATGGTCATCGCCGGAGAGCGCGTCACCACCGGCGCCCTCGGCCCCTTGCACGCCCCCCATGACCACACCCTCAACCTTGGGGTCTGGCACACAGGTACCTACATTCACGTACAGTCTGCCATCACCGCGGCGCTGGAAGCTGGGCGTGAGTGGTCCGCGCTCCCGTTCACGGCCCGGGCGGCGGTGTTTTTGAAGGCCGCGGAGCTCCTGGCCACGAAGTACCGCCCGATCCTGAACGCGGCGACGATGCTCGGGCAGTCCAAGACCTGCCACCAGGCGGAAATTGATGCAGCCTGCGAGCTGATTGACTTCTTCCGGTTCAACTGCGCCTTCGCCGAGAGGATGCTGGCCGAGCAGCCCGTGAGCGGTCCGGGCGTGTGGAACCAGACGGACTGGCGGCCGCTGGAGGGCTTCGTCCTGGCGGTGACGCCATTCAATTTCACATCCATCGCGGCGAACCTGCCGTGCGCCCCGGCGCTCCTCGGGAACGCCGTGGTGTGGAAGCCCGCGGTGACCGCTACGCTCTCGGCCCATTGGATCATGGCGCTCCTGGGCGAGGCGGGGCTGCCTCCGGGGGTGATCAACATGGTCCTCGGGGACCCCGCGGAGCTGGTGGGTGAGGCCCTGGCCTCGGAGCACCTGGCGGGGGTGCACTTCACGGGCTCCACGGCGGTCTTCCGGGGGCTCTCCCAGCGCGTGGCCGAGGGCCTCGGGCGCTACCGCAACCTCCCGAGGGTGGTGGGCGAGACCGGCGGCAAGGACTTCATCTTCGCGCACCCCAGCGCGGACCTGGACGCCCTCGCGGTGGCCGTGGTGCGCGGGGGCTACGAGTACCAGGGTCAGAAGTGCTCCGCGGCCAGCCGGGTGTTCGTCCCTCGGAGCCTGCACCGGCCGTTGCTGGAGCGCTGCCTCGGGATGCTCTCGGAAATGCGCACCGGGGACATCACGGACTTCGGGAATTTCCTCGGGGCGGTGATCGACGAGCGGGCCTGGCTGCGGATCACGGGCTACGTCTCCCGGGCCCGGGGGAGCGCCGACTGCACGGTGCTGGCGGGCGACGCCCACCGCGAGCGCGGGTGGTTCATCACCCCCACGCTGGTGGAGGTGCGCGACCCCCGCCACGAGCTCCTCCGGGAGGAGCTCTTCGGCCCCGTGGTGGCCCTGTTCCCCTACGACGACGACCGCTACGAGGAGGCCCTCGGGCTCTGCGACCGGGGGAGCCCCTACGCCCTCACCGGCGCGTTCTTCGCCCGGGACCGACGGGCCCTCGCGCACGGCGCTCGCGCGCTGCGCTTCGCGGCGGGGAACTTCTATTTGAATGACAAGCCCACCGGCGCGGTGGTGGGGCAGCAGCCCTTCGGCGGCGCGAGGGCCTCGGGCACCAACGACAAGGCCGGGAGCATGCTGAACCTCCTGCGGTGGGTCTCCCCGAGGACCATCAAGGAGACCTTCGCGCCCCCCACGGACTGGCGCTACCCCTACCTCGGGTGACCGCTTCGCCGCAAAGGTGACGGGCCTCCGCGGCGCGGGCTACCGTGGCGAGGCCATGGTCCCCTTGCGATCCCGTCGAGACCTGAGCCTGCTCCTCGAGAAGCAGATGTCCGCCGCGTCCACGCGGCAGGCGCCTGCCATGGACGAGGACATCGAGGCCCGCACCGCGCTCAAGACCTACCTCCTGGAGGCCCATGGGCGCATGCGCACGGACGCGCTGGGCACGCTCCAGGCGCTCGGGGCGGGCCTCGGGCTCAAGGTGGAGCCCACCCACGAGCCGGAGCTCCTGGCCCTCACCCTGGGCGAGCTCAACCTCTGGATGGACATCTCCCTCGGGCGGGTGTTCAAGCTGTACACCGTCGGGGTCGCCAAGGACGCCGACCGGGTGCACGAGCTCCTGGTCGCCGGCACCGGGCTCCTGGAGTGCCTCTGGATCCCGTCCCGGTCCCTGGAGGCCCTGGTGCGCGCCGCGGACACGAAGATGGTGCTCTTCTCCCTGCGCCATGACCGCCGGGCCCTGCGCCGCACCCCCGACGAGGCCGGGATCGACTCCGTCACCCTGCGCTTCTGGGGCCCCAAGGCCCGCGAGACCCTGGAGAAGCTCCGCCACTCGGACGTGCTCCCCAGCGCCACCAGCGTGTACAGCGTGCGCGTGCGCTCCGGCGACGACGAGCGCTACTGCCTCGCGGAGGCCTTTCACAACGGCAAGATCACCGCCGTGGGCACCTCCTTCGCCGAGCACGAGCGCCTGGTGCGCGCCATCCT
This sequence comes from Deltaproteobacteria bacterium, assembly GCA_016218725.1. GTDB lineage: Bacteria > Myxococcota_A > Polyangia > Polyangiales > JACRDB01. The sequence goes on along the minus strand of JACRDB010000127.1, from coordinate 63,749 downwards.
CGACGAGCACGAGGCCCGCACGCTGGTCCTGGAGCCCTCCGGCCGCGCCCCGCGCAAGGTCGAGGTCCCGGTCACCTGGACCGTGGACGACCTCGGCTACGCCGTGGCCCGGATGTTCTCCGGCAGCGAGCCCTTCCGGTTCTGGGGCCTCGCCGAGCAGATCGCCCCGGACACCTACCGCGTGCGCGCCGTGGACGCGGACGTGGGCCGCGCGGCCGTCTTCGAGGTCCGCGCCGACGGCGTCACCGTGGAGCTCAACCCCCGCGCCCCGGCCTCGCTGGTCACCCGCTTCGTGTCGCTCCTGCAGTACCACGTCAACGCCGACGTGGCCTCCGAGGCCCTCGCTCCGGAGCCCCTGCTCCAGCTCTGCCTCCCCGAGGCCCACGAGCCAGGCGCCTTCGAAGAGCGCTCGCTCCTCCCCGAGGTCGCCCGCAGCGTCCTGGCCGAGACCTGCGCAGCCTGGGTCCGCGGCACCCTCCACATCACCACCCACACCATCCTCGAACAGACCCATGGGACCATGTCGTCTGATGCCCTACATGACCTTGCACGTAGGGTACTGTCGGAGGCCGCCGCACATGAGTGGCGTCCCTGGATGAAGCTCGTGGTGTCTCCCGAGGGGAAGGCCTCCTGGCGCTTCCCGGAGGCGTTGCCCACGGAACCCGGGCTACGCTCCCGGGAGCTGGCGAAGCTCAACAGGGCCGGCCAGCAGCTCGTGGCGAGGCTCTCGGGCACGGCCATCGCCCGGTGGCTCCAGCTCTCGCTCTTTGGCCCCGAGTCCATGGTGGCGCCGCTGCCCGACGACGGTGACGACGGGCCCCGAGGGTGAGCGGCGGCCCTCGCCTCCCGAGGGCGGTCTTTCTCCTCGGGGCCGTGAGCCTCCTGGCCGATGTGGCCTCGGACCTGGCCTTTCCGCTCCTGCCGCTGTTCCTGGAGCATGAGCTCCACGCGCGCAACGTGGCCCTCGGCGCCATCGAGGGCCTGGCCGACGCCACCGCCGCGGGGGTGAAATACCTCGCGGGCCTCGGCGCCGACCGGGGCGGGAAGCGCAAGCCCTTTGTCCTCGGGGGCTACGCCCTCTCGGGCCTGGCCAAGCCTCTCCTGGCGCTGGCCCTGGCGCCCTGGCACGTGGTCGCGCTGAGAATGCTGGACCGCGTGGGCAAGGGCCTGCGCACGGCCCCCCGGGACGCGCTCATCGCCGAGGCCACGCCGGAGCCCTTGAGGGCCCGGGCCTTCGGGCTCCACCGCGCCCTGGACAACCTCGGGGCCGTGCTGGGGCCCCTGGCGGCGGCCCTGGTGCTCCACCGCTGGCCCGGGGCGTACCGCCTGGCCTTTGCCCTCACCGTCTTCCCAGGCCTGGCGACGGTGCTCCTCGTGGCCCTTGGCGTGCGCGAGGGCGCGGTCGCTGTGAAGCAACCGGCGTACACCGAAGAGGCGCCACTGCCACCTGCCTTGCGGCGTTACCTGCTGCTCACCGGACTCTTCACGCTCGCCAATGCGAGCGATGTGTTCGTGCTGGTGAGGGCGAGGCAGCTCGGCGCGCCGGAGGCGTCGCTGCCGCTCCTGTGGGGTGGGCTCTCGCTCTTGAGGGCGCTCTGCGCGGCCCCTGGAGGGGCCCTCGCGGACCGCCTCGGGAGGCCCCGGGCGCTGTGCCTCGGGTGGGCCCTCTACGCCGTGGCCTGGGCGGCCTTCGGGGTGGCGCGGTCCCCCCTGGAGCTCACCGCCGTCCTCGGGTTGTATGGGGTCTATTACGGCCTGACCGAGGGCGCACAGCGCGCGGTGGTGGCGACCCTGGCGCCGGGCGTGAAGCTCGGGCGGGCCTATGGGGCCTTCCACCTGGTGACGGGACTCCTGGCGCTACCGGCCTCGCTGGGCTTCGGCTGGGCGCTGGAGACCTTCGGGCCCGCGCGCACCTTTGGCGCCGGGGGCGCCCTGGCGCTCCTGGCGTCGCTGGGGATGGCGAGGCTCTTGAGAACTCACTGACAGAGGGAGGTGCAGGCCATCCGTCCCGAGCGGACACAGGAGAGCCCCTCCTGGGTGCCTCGCAGGAGCGTCCAGGCGCCATCCACGAGGTTTACGGCCCACACGTCTCCCGCGAGGCCGCAATCGGTCTTGCCACCGTAGACCAGGGCCCGACGGCGCGCGGTGTCCACGCCGACCACGAAGGCGCTCCGGCGCTCCGGCGCCTCCAGGTCGGCGTCGGTGAAGTCCGCCGGGAAATTACAGAAGCCCATGCCCGCGCGGCGCAGCGCGTCGCCGTTGCGCAGGATCCGTACAGCGCCGGTGGCGGACAGCCCGAGGACGTCATTGCGGTTCCCGAGGGCGCCGTCATCGTGGCCGCCGAGGAGCACGTACCCGTCGCCTCCGGGGTCGGGTACCAGGGCGGCGCTGATGCGACCACCGAGGAAGGCAGTCTCCCCGGAGAGCGCCAGGCGCGACCAGGTGCCCGCGGAGAGGTCCAGGCTCCAGGCGTCACGCAAGAACGGACCCTGGAAGGCCCGCTCGTCCCCGCCGCCTACGAGCACCATCGTGCGGCCGCGGGCCGCCGCGGCGTGAAAGAGCCTGGCCGGGGGCCCCGAGGCGGCCACGGAGCGCCACGCGAGGGTCTCCAGGTTGAGCGCGAAGGCGTCTCCCCGCGGCGTAAACGCCGCGCCATTGACGCTGGTGTTCCCACCGTGGACCACGAACTCGTCGGCCTCGGAGTCATACACCGCCACGGCGTTGGCCCGCGCCGAGGGCGCGGCGCCCGTGGTCTGGAGCTCCTCCCAATGCTCCGTGGCGAGGTCCAGGGCCCACACGTCCCGGTACAGGGAATAATTCCCCGTTCCCCCGCGGCGGTAGCGCCCTCCGAAGAGCACCAGCCTGCGGCGCCGCGCGTCCAGCGCCCAGGCCGAGCGGGAGCGCGCGCTGGGGTGGAGGTCCCCGGGCAGGCGCCGCCAGCGGTCACACCCCGGGTCGTAGCGCCAGCTGTCGTCTTGAAAGGCCGGGGCTGGGATGCAATTGACCGTGGGGCCCACGTCCCCACCAAAGACGTAGAGCGCGCCGGAGACAGGGTCCACGACGCCCACGGCGTCCCCCCGAGGGAGCGGCGCCTCCGCCCCGCCCGTGCACACCGGCGCGTCCGTCGCGTCCCCCGCGGGGCTGGCGTCCGCCGCGTCGCCCACGTCCCCGGCCTCCCCCGCGGCGCCGTCGCCTGGGGGAGGGGGCGTGGAGCCGCCGCAGCCGAGGAGGAACGCCACGCACCCGAGGGCGCTCACCGTGCACCATACCGCGTTCATTGCCCGCTGTATAGCACACCGCGCTGTTGCGCAAAGGCCCCTGTGTACTACCCTCCTACACACCTCCCGTGGCGAGAACCCTTCCTTGGATTGCGCTGGCGCTGGCGGCGGCCCTGACGGGCTGCCCCGATGGCTCACCGGGGCCCGACGCGACGGCGCCGGACGGCGCCCGGCCGGACACCGGGACCCAGGACTCCCCGCTGCCGCCGGGCGTCGAGGTGGACCTGGGCACCGGGCAGAGCTACTGGACCGAGCTGCCGCCGACCGGCGCGGAGACCGAGCTCATCCATGGCCCCCAGGGCGGGTATCACATCTTTGGTCGCGTGCGCTTCCGGGGGATGCAGCCCGACGTGCTGGTGTCTTTTCAGGTGACGCCCGCGGAGGGAGGCCCCAGCCTGACGGACCATGAAGAGCTCCCCAGGATCGAGCGCCGGGGCCTCGTACGCACGGAGCAGGGCTTCGAGTCGTCCTCGCCGGAGCTGGTGATCCTGACCCGGATCCGAGGCCCGACGGAGGTGGTGGGGAGGCGCTTTACGCTCTCCGTGACCCTGCGGGAGCGGGCCAGCGGCCGTGTCGCCAGCGCCTCCCGCGCGGTCACCATCGTGGACAACGACTGAGGGTCAGCTCGGCGCGCTCTCGGTGCTGGCGCTGACGGCGGCCTCGGTGACCGGGGCCGCGGCCGGGGCGGCCGCCGCGGCGCGGGGCTTGCGGCCCGGGGGGCGCCCGCGCCCGCGGGGGGTCGTGCCGCGGGCGTTCTTGCGCCCGGCGGTGTAGCGCGCCATCCGGCGCTCGCCGTGCTGCTTCACGCGCTTGCCGTCCTTGGCCCGGTTGAGCGCATAGTTGAAGGGCCCCTCCTCGGCCTTGATGGCCGCGCGCAGGTCCTTGGCGGACATGGGCTTGCCGTGCTTGCGGAGCGCGTCCACCATCTTGGTGATCAGCGCGTTGACCTCCGCGGGCGTGCTCTTGGGCCCGCGGCCCGTGGAGGAGCGCCGCACCGCCGCGCGCCCGCCGCCGCCGCCACCCCCCCGGGCCTTGCGGCCACCGCTGGCCGGCGCCGAGGCCGTGACCGACTGCACCACACCGGCCTGGAAGAGCTTCCAGAGCTTCGCCCCGAAGTCACCCAACAACTCATTGATCTGCCGCTGCGTCTCTTTGGACATTCGATGAACTCCTTCCAGGGACCATCAGCGCATTCCACCACCATGTCAAGTCCCGAATGTCCCCTTCGGTGCAAGGGTTGTGGGTTGAGGTGCGCGGCGCCGCGGGGAGGGTCGGTCCGCCGCCGGGCCCCGCGACCTCGGCCGGGCGGTCCGGTGGGGGCCCGCGGCGGCGCGCCAGGGGGCCGATTTGGTCTGTCCACGGGGGCGTCGATGCGGGTATGTTCGCTCGGCGTCGGGCGCCGCGCGGGCGGCCGCAGGACGGACGCGAGGTGCCCTGCCATGAGCGACGAGAAGCAAGCCGAGACCGCGGGCCAGGACGTGATCGCCTGGCCGACGATTTTCGAGGAGAAGTTCACCACCGCCCCGGAGGGCTGGTCCTTCGCGGCCACGGCCACCACGCCGCCCCTGCGCTTCGACCAGCCGGGGCTGGTGGTGACGCTCCCCGGGGGGGAGACCTCCGTGGCGGCGTACTGGTACGACAAGGCCCGCTACTCGGACTTCGCGCTGCTGGTGACCCTGAGCCTGGTGGCCGGCCAGGAGCCCACGCAGAGCTACTGCGGCGTGAGCTTCCGCGCCATGGACGACAAGAACAACTACCGGCTCTTCCTCGACGGGGAGGGCTACTACCGCCTCACCCGCCGGATGGACAACGTGAGCACCGCCCTGGTGGACTGGACGCGCGCGCCGGCCATCCTCCCGGGGATCGGGAGCAAGAACCGCGTGCACATCACCTGCGAGGGGCCGCAGCTCACCGTGAGCGTCAACGGCGTGCAGATCGCCTCGGTGCACGACACGGTCTTCGCCAAGGGCCTCGTGGCCCTCCAGGCCCAGGGCGGCAGCAAGGAGATCGACAGCGCCACGGTGTTCTCCTTCGAGGACCTGGAGCTCCACGCGCCCTGAGCAGGTGACTGAACGCTCATTCAGCCTCAGAAGGGGGACGACAGGAGCCCGTAGAGCTGGTCGTCGCCGTCGTCGGTGAGGCCCCGGGCGTAGCCCACGCGCACGGTGAAGGGCACCACGTAGCCCACGATCAGGTCCGCCAGGAGCTCCACCCCGGTGCCCAGGGCCACCGCGTCCCAGCGGAAGGTCCCGTAGGAGGCGTTGCCCACGTCGAGGAAGACGTCGCCGGTGAGGCGCTGGACGAACACCGGCAGGGTGGAGGGCCCGCGCTGGAGCTGGAGCACCGGGAAGCGGTACTCCAGGTTCACCACCTGGAACTGGCTCCCGACGCGGCTGTTGGGCGCGTAGCCCCGGAGCGCGATGCCCCCGGCCTGGGTGCCGCTGCGAAACGCGTCCAGCAGCGTGGAGGGGGAGAAATTGGGGAAGCCCCCGAGGGAGAAGACCCCCCGCTCGCCGCGGTCCGCGGTGCCGATGCCCAGGCCCAGGTGCACCGCAAGGATGTGCCGCCGGAGGTTGTGGCTCCAGGGCATGGGGACGTAGACGTTCATCCCCGCGGACACGTCCACGCTCCCGGTGGAGCTGCCGAGGAGGGCGTCCTGGACGCGGACGCTCACCTGGGCGTTGAAACCCTGCTGCTGGGTGATGGAGTACGCGTAGCGCTGCGAGCGGTTGAAGAACCAGGTCCCCCGCAGGCCCGCCTGAAAGCCCTGGAAGGGGAAGCTGGGCGGGGCCTCGCTCGGGTCGAGGCGCCCGGCGAGGTCCGGCAGGCCCCCGAGGGCGCGCTGCCAGTAGGCCTCGTAGGCGAGGGAGAGCGTGTGGCCCTCGAAGAAGCCCGGGAAGCCCACGGAGAGCTCGGTCTCGCCGCCGAGGCGCTCGGCCACCCAGGGGACGGTGGTGCGGCCGACGCGGTAGCCCGTGCCTGGCTCCACCGTGCGGTAGGCGTGCATGCGCAGCGTGGGGCGCACGCCGCGGTAGACGTACCCGAGGTCCACGTTGGTGTCACCGCGGACCAGGCCCACCCCCACGCGGGCGCTCCAGGCGTGACGCCCGAGGACGTCCGAGGCGTTGGAGCGCACGCCGAGTTGAGGGCCGAAGCCGTCGGAGGTCAGGTCCAGGAGCCAGGACCGCGGGCGCAGCGTGGCCCAGGGGCTGTACCGGTAGAGCTCCATGGGGATGGCGCGCGCGGGGCCCGCGTGGGCGTCCCCGCGGGCCAGAGGGTCCGGGACCCGGTCCGGGGAGCGCCAGGAGGGCGGGTCGTACGGCATACGGAAGAGGTCATAGCCGCGGTGCGAGTAGCCTACGTAGGCGATCCAGCGCTGGTCGGGGCTCACCGCGGGCTGGAAGGCTCCGAGGAGCGCGTTGGTCACCTGGCGCACCCTCCCGGTGGCGCGCTCGTAGGCGTAGAGGTTCATCACCCCGGTGCGGTCGCTGGACCAGAGGATCACCGCCCCGTCGGGGCTGAACGAGGGCGACAGGTCCAGCGCCGGGTCGTCCGTGAGGGTGCGCACGCGGCCCGTCGCGCGCTCCCACAGGGCGAGGTCCCGGCGTCCCCCGGACCGCCACCAGGAGAAGGCCACGGCGCTCCCGTCGGGCGCGTAGCGCGGCGCGTACACCTGCTCGAAGCGCCTCGGGCGGAAGAGGCAGTGAGGGACCCGCTCGGCGATGGACATCTCGAAGAGCGCGGTGGTGCCGCGGTGATTGACGGTGAACACCACGTGGTCGCCGTCCGGAGAGACGTCGGGCTGCTGGGCCCTCCAGCCCTCCGTGAGGCGCTCCCAGCCGGTGCGCTCCAGGCGCCCGTCGGCGTCGCGGCCGAGGGTCCACAGGAAGAGGTCGTGGTAGTAATAGATGTCCCGGTAGGGGCCCAGGTCGGACACCACCAGGCGGCGGTCCCCGTCCACCCCGACGCCCGACGAGCTGGCCAGCCACTCCAGGCGATAGGGCTCCACGCCCGGGCGCTCCAGGGCCTCCGGCGGGAGCGCCCGCACCACGGGCTGCGACTGGTTGTCCGCGCTCTCGTACACGAGCGTGCCGTCGGGGAGGAAGCGCGGCGAGCGCACCTCCTCGCCCTGGCGCGTCAGCCGCGCGCCCTCCACCTGCCCGCGAGCCACGATGGCCGCCCGCTGGGCGTCGTAGCGGGCGCGCAGGAAGCGCAGGAAGTCTTCATAGATGCCCTCCCAGTCCTGGCCGGTGATGCGCCGGATGGCCCGCCCGAGGGCCCAGGGGAAGGTCATCCCGCCGTACTCCCGGGAGAGCTCCGCGAGGGCCTCGGGGCCAAAGCGGTCGGCCACGTACTGCATCACATAGGACCCGTAGAGGTACCAGATGTTGCCGTGGGGCCAGCGGTTGGGGCCGTTGGTGAGCTGGTCCAGCGTGACCAGGTTGTCCGCCAGGGCGTCGGCCCGAAGCTGCATGTCCCAGATGGACGAGCGCAGCCTCCCGCCCGCGGTGTGCTGCGTCTCTTCGTAGACGGCCAGGCCCTCGAGGATCCACCGGGGCTGCACCTGGTTGGGCGCCCAGAGCTTGCCGAACACCGCGTTCACCACCGCGGCTACGCCGGAGATGCGGTCCGTGTGAAGTACGTGGGTGTACTCGTGGGTCACCAGCGTGGACAGCCAGTCGTCGTACTGATTCAGGGTCGACAGGTCGTCCGGGGACGTCACGAAGAGGTGTACGGTGTTGTAGGGAAGCGCCGTGGCCGTCCCATTGGCGTCGTCGGTGGAGTCGGACAGGACGATCTCCGTACGCTGGGACTGTTGCCACCCGAGGGGCACCGCGAGGCGGTCGGCGGCGCCCTCGGCGATCTCCGCCACGCGGCGCGCGATGGGCTCGGCCTGCTGGTAGAAGTGAATGCGAAAGCGCGGGGTCTCCAGGGTCTGCCACTGGAGCCTCGGGTCCTGCTGGGCCCGGAGCTCCAGCGGGAAGGCGAGCACCCACGCCACCGCGAGGGCACACCAGGCGCGGGCGCGCATCACCGACGAGCGGGCCTCCCGGCGTCCGGCGCGCCCGGCTCCCGCGGCGCGTCCGCGGGGGCCGTGGCGATTGCGTCCAGGGAGCCCGCGTCGGAGAGAAGCGACCGGGCGAGGGGATCATCGACGGGGTCCGTGCGCCGGGCCCGCTCGGCCGAGAGGAAGGTGGCCCCGGCCTGGGCCTGGAGCGCGTCGTCCTCGGTCTGGTCGAGGGACACCAGGGCCTGGTCGCCGGACTGCCACATCCACCGGGTGGAGTAGTCCGCGCGCCGCGAGGTGAGGCAGATGGCCAGGTGCCCCCGGCACCCTTCACCCACGCGGCGGGCCTCCGAGGCGGGAGGACCGAGCTCTCCCCGGGCCAGCTCCACCAGGCGGTCGTAGTCCTGGACGAGCTGGTCTTCATCCCGGGTGACCGCCGCGTCCACGGCGACGGCGCAGAGTCGCTCTTCACAGAACTCGTAGGACACCACCCCGTCGAGGGGGAGGGGCACCAGGGCCTTGTTGCAGAAGGTGAAGGCCCCACGGTCCCGGCAGCGCGCCTGGGCCTCCCGGTTGCGATTTGCAAGCTCCGCCCGCGAGAGCCCCCAGCGCACACCCAGGGCGCCCGGCGGGGCCTGGCGGTCGGTGATGAACCCGACGGTGCGACGCTCGACCCGGGGCCTGCCGGCGTCCTGCGTGCGGGCCGAGGCGTCCGCGCGGCCTCCGAGGGACAGGGGCTCCACGGCCCTGGGGTCCCGGGGCTTCGTGCATGCCAGCGCGAGGAGGCCCACCGCCAGGGAGAAGTACGCCCGCATCGAGGGAACGCTACCATCATTGTTGCGAGCGGTCGTCCCGCGAGGGAAGATCGCTCCCGATGCGAGGGCTCCAATGCCGGGTGCTGGCGCTTGCGTCGCTGCTGGGTACCAGAACACTGGCCCAGCCGCGGCCGGGGCCCTGCCCGGAGGGCTCGCGCCGCTGGGCCGCGGTGGAGCCTTCGCCCGAGCTGGAGCTGGCGGCGGCCTGCGCGGGCGCCGAGCCCCTGGCCGTGGTGCGCGTCGGAGCGCGCGTGCTGGTCGTGCTCCCGGGGCCCGACGGGGGGCGCTCGCGGGCGCTCGGGGAGGGCGCCTCGCGGCTCGGCACGGCCTACGGCGCGAGGGACGCCGTGCTCGCGGGGTGGCTGGACACCGACGGCAACGCGCGCGTGGTGCGTCAGGAGCTCCGCGCGGAGGGCGATCCCCTGGTGCTCGGTACGCCCGCGCGCAACGCGACGCGCCCGCCCTTTGCGATCAGCCTGGAGCGGGACCGGGCGCTGGCCCTCGTGCCCTTCCAGCGCCGCCGGGGGCTCTTCACCTGGGCCTTCGTGCAAGGCTCTCCGAGGCTGCTCCGGGCCGAGCTCGGCGACGCGGTGACGGCCACGGGGGACGTCTGGATCACCGCGGAGCCGGGTCCCTCACCGGGCTCCATGGCGCTCCAGGCGCGGAGGCTCTCGCTTACCGCGGGCCGCGACCCCAGGCCCGTGGCGGCGCCCGGGGCGGCCATCCAGCTTGGGGAGGGGCCCTTCGAGGTCGCTCCGACCACGGGTGGCCCTGCGGCGCTGGTGCAGCAGGTCCGGGGAGACGCCCGCGGAGAGGCCCAGGTGGCCACCTGGCTGGCGACCCCGCCCCTGAGCGTCAACCTCGGCGTGAGGCCGTCCACGCTGGGGGGCGCCTCGGTCGTCGGCGGGGTGGTGCGGGTGTGGTACTGGGACGCCTCCGGGGTGCTCCAGACACAGCGCCTGGTGGGGCTTCGGCCCTCGGCGCCGACGCCCGTGCTCCTCCCCACGGACGGCGCCGTGGGGGCCTCGCACGGCACGGCCTTCGTGACCTGCGGCGGCGAGGAGTGGTTCGTGGCGCTCTTGACGGAGCCCTCGGGGACCTTCCTGCGCGCGGCGCCCGCGGTGTGTACACAAGCGCCTAGCGACTGAACTGCGCGCAAATATCAGGGTCGAACGCCATGGGACCGGTGACCCGCGTCGGGATCGGGACCGTGGCGGCGCTGTCATCAAGGGACAGGAGAAACGCCGCCAGCGCCCGGAGCTCCATGGCCGAGGGCGTCCAGCCCGGGCTGAAGGCCTGGTGGTGCCCTCGGAAGGTGTCCGAGAAGAGCTCCTCCAGGGTGCGGGCCTGCCCTGCGTGGAGGTAGGGCGCTGTGGTTGCGAGACCTACCAGTGAGGGCGGGTTGTACCCCGTGACCCCTTGAGCGTTTACGGTCATGGGGGTGGTGGGGGTTGGGCCGTTGGCGCGCACTTCAAGAATGTCCACGCCCATGGGGGCGACGCCTCGGCCGGTGGCGTAGGTACCGACGCGCCGGAGGATGCAGCTCAGCTGGTCGTTACCGGGGTCGAAGGGCGCCAGGCGGAAGCGCCCCGGGGCGGGGGCGACGGCCATGGGGAACCCGACGGGGACGTCGAAGAGGCGGTTGATGAGCTCTCCCGTGGTGCGGTGGCTGGTGGCCTCATCGGGGGTATAGAACCGCCGCGAGAGGGTCCAGCGGGGGCCTCCGTGGCAGCCATCGCAGTGGTGTGTGGTGAAGAGGGCCCGGCCCGCGGTGACCTCCGAGGGCGCGAGGGAGCCCGGCGCGACGGGCGAGCGGACGGAGGCGATGTACCGCGTGAGCTGCTCCCAGTCGTCGAGGACCGTGCGGGGAGAGCCGGAGCCTGTCCGGAAGGCGACGCTCTCGGAGGAGCCCGAGAGGCCGTCCTGCGGGGTCATGGTGGCCACCTGCGGAGGGACGGGCGTGGTGCCATCGAAGACGATCCGGTCGCTGGCGGCGGGGGGAGCGGTCCCGGCGCGGTGCACGACGGCGCCGACGCCGCCGGAGTTGCCGCGGGTGTTGAGCTCGAAGTCACTGACCTCGTCGAAGACGGCGGTCCAGTTGAAGATCCTTGGATTGGTGCGGTCCCTCGGGTCGTAGGCGCCGTCGAGGGCGGGGGTCTGACGGGGGCCTCGGGCGAAGAACCAGGTCACGTTGTCCGTGAGGCCGTCGGGGTGGCATGCCTCGCAGGAGTTCCACGCCTGGCCCTTGAAGGACCACCGGCCGGTGCCGGTGACGAAGAGCCTGCGTCCCTGGAGGCGCGTGGCCTCGTCGCCGGTGGGGGGCTCCGCGGAGGCCACCGCGGCGGTGACCTCCTGACGGGTGAGGCTCACGGCGGACACGTTGCGCGAGTGCTCGTTGATGACATAGGCGCTCTGCGTCGGAGCCGAGGCGAAGGCGATGCCCACGGGGTCCTGGCCCGTGGCGATGGCGCCGCCCGGCGCGAGATTGACGAAGCCCGGGGCGCCCGCGAGGCCGACCTCGGCGGTGGACCCGTCGGTGTTGAAGCGCACGCGGAAGACGGCGTCGGAGCCATAGCCTACGACGTAGGCGGTGGTGGTGCCGGGCTGGAAGTCCAGGTCCAGGGGGACCAGCGGCATGCGGCGGGAGGCGCCGTCGTCCGCGAGCCTGCGACCGTCGTAGAGACTCTGGAAGCGGGCGTTGAGGAGCACCCTGCGGGTGGGTTGCTCGGCGCCGGTGACGGCGTCCAGGACGTAGATCGCGGCGCTGACCTCGGTGCGGAAGTTCGCTCCGGCGGGGTCTGGCACGAGCGGCGGGAGAACGTCCGGGGCGTCGGCGGCGTCCCCGGGGGCATCTACGCGGGCGTCCGTGGCGGCGTCGGCGCCCGCGTCCATGGCGGGCGCCGCGGGAGGGACGGGGCCTATGGGGCCGCGGGGCGAGGCACACTCCGCGGTGACGAAGAGGCGGTTGTTGCTCCAGGCGATGGCGTAGAGCTGGTTCGGGAAGCACCCCGCGACGGCGTTGGCGCTGTCCCGGAAGCCCAGGTCCGGCGCCGGAGCGATCAGGTGCGTGGTGGGCTCCAGGGTGGCGAGCGGGACGCGGTACACGACGCCCTGGCGGTCTCGGTCGAAGCGCTCCAGGCCGGTCGCGCCGGGGTTGCCTCGCTGGGCGTAGAACTCCGTGGCGTAGAGCACCTCGTCGGCGTCGGCGCCGTCGCCATTGTTGGTGACCACCAGGGCCCTGGGGTGCGCGAGGCCGGGCCTCGGCGTGGCGCCCGCGCCGAGGACGCCGCTCGCGGCGAGGGCGCCGTTGAGGTCCACGGTGCGCACCGTGGCGAGGGTGCGTCCATCCAGCACGGAGAGGGTGCCATCGCCCCAGTTGGCGACAAAGACCCGCTGACCGCTGGGGGACAGCGCGATGGACGTGGGCTCGACGCCGGTGGCGCCGCGGGCTGTGGCGACCGCCGGGGCGCCGTGGAGGCTCTGCACCCTCACCACCTGGCGGGCGCGCCGAAGGACCACCAGGGCGCTGTCTCCGTCGGGCCCGAGGGTCACGCTCCAGGGCTCCGAGCCAGGGCCTACGGGCAGCTCTCGGAGTCGGGTGAGGGTAGGCGCGAGCCCCGGGGCGAGCGCAAAGACCGAGACGCTCCCCGCGGTGCGGTTGACGGCCACGGCGACCATGTCATCGGGTGTCACGGCGATGGCGCCGCCACGCGACGGCCTCCCGAGGAAGGGAGCGATGATGGCCTCCGAGGGGATGACCACGTCCGGGAAGTCGGGCGCGGTGTCGATCCCGGCATCCCTGGGCCTCTCCGGGATGTCCGGAAAGACGAAGGGCCGGTCCTCGGGGGTGCTGTCCATTCCCTGGGCGGTGTCCTCCACGGGCGCCTGGTCCACGGGTTGGCGCGAGTCCGGGCGGGGGCCGGTATCACCCACGTCGGCCGGAGCGTCCGCCGGGGACGAGTCCTGCGAGGCATCGACCGAGGGGGAAGGATCGCCGGCGCAGCCAGCCAGGAAGAGCCACGGCAACAGGTCCCTCAAGCGCATGGTGTGCAGGATACGAGATCCGCGAGGCTCCCTCCGAGGATTTCCGACTCCAGGAAAGGGACCGCACCGATTGCGCCGGATGGTGGCGTGCTTCGGAGGGCGTATCATCGGGCCACTCCCGAGGAGGAGAGCGCCCATGGCCAACGAGCTGGTTCCGTGTACATCGTGCAGCCGCCACCTCCGCGCCGAAGTGGCGGCCTGCCCCTTCTGCGGCGCCGAGCATGTGCCGGAGGTGTTGCCGGCGCCAAGGACCGCGGCGAGGCTGTCCCGCGCGGCGATGGTCGCCTTCGGGTCTACGGTGCTGCTCGCGGGCTGCGGCGGAGGGGTCGCCCCCGCCTATGGCGCGCCCGCGCCGCCAGCGGACGCTGCCACGGGCGACGCGACAGATGGCGCCGCGGACACAGCGCCAGCGGACACGGTGCCTGCGGACACGCCAGGGGTGCGCTACGGCGCGCCGCCGCCCCCCGACGCGCGGTAACCGCGTGTCACCTCGGAGGGCACCGGTCTCGCTTCCCTACATCATGCTCTGAAGACCTACACTGTAGGCCGAATCCTCTCGATGTGGGTCGGGTGATGCCTACCGACACGCAACCTCAGCATCGGTCGGCGCGATCACCGCGGACCGGGCGAGGTGTCCGGACGGAGGCTGAGAGGACATGATGGCAAGGATGAGGGGTGGGCTGCTGGTGCTCTGCGTCGCGGGGGCAGAGGCTTGCACCACCGATGCTGTGGACCGGAAGAGTTTCAGCGATGCCTCGGGCGATCGGGTGCCCGACGGCGGGGAGGTGGTCGATACGGAGCGGCCCTCCGACGCGAGGGACGTGGCGCTGGAGCCTCGTGTCGACGCGGCGAGCGATGCCGCTCCGCGGCCCGATGCCGGCGACGGAGGGACCCCAGGGGACTCGCCGGGCGACGGTCCCGAGGACACTCTGGATGGCCCGGACTCGGCGGACTCCGGGTGTCCCCTCCCGGCGGTGCTGTGCGAGGGCGAGTGTGCCTCGGTCACCACGGACGTCTACAACTGCGGCGCATGCGGCGTCGTGTGCGGGTCGGGGCCGCATTCGCTACGGGGCTGTGAGCGCGGTCGGTGCACGCTCCGCTGTGAGGATGGCTTCGCCGACTGCGACGGGGTCGCGTCGAACGGCTGCGAGGAGAACGTCGGCGCCTCGACAGCCCACTGCGGACGGTGTGGGAGAGCGTGCGTCGCGAGCGCAGGAGAGAGCGCGGCGTGCATCGCCGGAGCGTGTCAGGTCCGCTGCCAGGTCGGCCGCGCTGACTGCGATGGTGTCGCTGGAAATGGATGTGAGGCGTCGCTCTCGGGGACCGCGAACTGTGGTCGGTGCGGCGAGGCGTGCGGCGGGGCGACGCCCCTCTGCGAGGCGGCGGGCGGCCCGCCCCGCTGCGTTAGCGGCTGCGGCGCCGGACAGACGCGCTGCGGGTCGAGCTGTGCCGATACGCTCGTATCGTTGGAACACTGCGGCCGGTGTGGGGAGGCATGCCTCGCGCCGCCGAACGCGACGGCGGCGTGTGCCGAGGGTCGCTGCATGGTGACCTGCCTGGCGGGCTACGGCGACTGCGATGGCGCCGCGGGGAACGGCTGCGAGACGGACCTGCGTCGCAGCGCCGAGCACTGTGGTCGCTGCGGCGCCGCCTGCGGGGGCGAGACCCCGGTGTGCGCCGACCGGGGGATCGGCGCTGGGAGCTGCGTGAGTGGCTGTGCCACGGGGCTGCGCCGCTGCGGCGGCGCCTGCGTCGACACGGCCACGGCGGCGGAGCACTGCGGTGGGTGCGGTGCCGTATGCCCTGCGCGTCCGGGCGGCGCCGGCGCCTGTACGGCGGGACGCTGTGGGGTGCGGTGCTTCGCCGCCTTTGGCGACTGCGACGGCAACCCGGCCAACGGGTGTGAGGCGGAGCTCGCTGTCAACGTCGCAAACTGTGGAGCCTGCGGGCGGTCATGCCCGGCGCCCGCCAACGGGATCGCGAGCTGTGCGGCGGGGACCTGTGGCTTCATCTGCAACGCCGGCTATGCGCGGGCGGGATTGGCGTGCGCGGTGATCGCCGCACCGAGGCCGGTGTCGCCGCTGTCCACCACGAACACGACCAGCCAGCAGCCGACGCTGTGGTGGGCGCTGGGCGCGGGTGGCGACGGCGCCGTGGTGGAGGTCTGCCGGGATCGGCCCTGCGCCATGGTCGAGCACCGGCTAGAGGTCACCGGTACCAGCGTCCGGCCCCCGATGGCGCTGCGGCCGGGGGTCCACTTCTGGAGGCTCCGGGGCAGGGTGGGGACTGCGGTCGGGACCGCGCTGAGCCCGACGTGGCAGTTCTTCGTGGGGCCCCGCTCGGCCCCGGTGGACACGAGCTGGGGTGTGGTGCCGGACTTCAACGGCGATGGGATCGCGGACCTCGCGATCGGGGCTCGAGATCTCGGGCGCTTGACGGTACACTACGGCTCCATCAGGGGAATCAGCGCAACGGCCGACGTCACCATCCTCCGCCGGAGTCCCGCCGATTGTACCTTCGGAGCTGAAGTCGAGGCGGCTGGAGACGTCAACGGCGACGGCTTTGGCGACCTCCTTGTCGGCACGAGGTTCGCTGGCGACGAGTGCGGGCGTCCGGGAATCGTGTACCTTTTCTACGGCGGCGAGGCAGGGATTCAGGAGTCGCGGAGGGCTGAGCTGCGGTCGGGCTTCCCCGAGTTTGGCTTCCGCTTCTCGACGGTCGGGGACGTGGACCACGATGGCTACTCTGACGTGGCGGTCAGGCAGTATGAACCTGAAGGCGTGATCTTCTTCAATGGCGGTAGTTCAGGCCTTGAAGCGGAAGGCACGATCGCGGGTGTGGCTGGCTCCATGGGTGACTTTGCGGGCGGCGCCATGGACTACAATGGTGATGGCGTGCATGACTATGCTCAGGCCGTGTACCGCGATGGACACTGGAACATCAACGTCCACCTGGGCGTGCCAGGCCGGGGCCTGCCTGAGATCCGAGCGATCATCCCGTTCCATGAGCTTGCGATCAGGCCTCTCTTCTTCCCGATCGTGCCCGCCGGAGCTGGCGATGTTGATGGCGACGGCCGCAGTGATCTGAGCGTTGCGAGGGGATTCCCTGGCGACTCGTCCATGCACGTTGATGTCTACGGTGGGACTCCGACGGGAGTTTCGGTTCTGCCGCGAGCCTCTCTGCCATCTGGTGCGTCAGACACTGGATTGCTGGAGTCACGTGGCGGGTGCGACGTGAATGGCGATGGCCTCTCGGACCTCTCGGTCACGCTCCCGTGGCATCGAGCCGTGGTGTTCCTTGGGGATCGAGGGGGCCTCACACCCACTCGAAGCTTCGGCGTCGCAAGGCCCGTAGGCGCGCGATTCCCTTCTCCAAATCGGGTGAGCTGCACTTCAGACCTGGACGGAGACGGCTATTCGGAGGTCGTCGTGACTGGGCCTGGCGAGCTGTTCATCTACCCCGGCGGCGCTCCTGGGCTCTCTACCGAACCGAGCATCATCTTGCGGGAGTCTTATGGTATCGGATGGGTGGTGGCCAGCATGGGCCTCCCCCAGAGGGCGCTCGGGCGCTCCTGGAGGGGCACTGGGGTGGTTGTCGGAGCCGCGCTGATGCGGCGGGGAGTCGAGGGCGACTCAGGTGGGTCGCAGGACTGGGGTGGCTAGCGGGTGAGGCTGGTAGACGCTCAGAGCGACGTCGGACAGAGGTCCGGGTTCACGCCGCCCTCGAGCATCGGAACGGCCTCGGTCGGGGCGTCGTCATCGATGTAGATGAGGAAGGCGACGATCTGCCGGATCTGGGCCTCCCGGTCTGCTCCCTGCAGGAACAGCGAAGAGAAGGCACGGTAGTGGCCCTGGAAGACGCGGGTGGCGGCGCCTTCTGGCGCGTTGGAGTCGAAGAGCTCCTCCAGCGTCCGGGCGTTCCCAGCGTGGAAGTATGGCCCGCCCGTGCCCATGCCGACCAGCGCGGGGGGGTTGAAGCCCGTGGCGCCCTGCCCTGCGACGAAGGCCCCCGCAGCGTTGGTGCGGATCTCGAACACCGCCGGGGCGCTGGCGGGGCGAATGCCAGCGAACATGGACAAGTCCGTCCCGGCCATTCCAGGTAGCGTCGCGGGCATGGTTCCGACGGCCCGCAGCACGCAGTTGATCTGGTCGTTCGCACCGATCAGGGCGGTGCGCATCGCCATGTCCGTGACCGAATCAGGGGGCGTGAAGCGGAGGCGCGCCGGACCGGCGGCCGATGGCGGGTTCATCGCCGCAGGGAACACCGTTCCCGCCGGGCGCGTGTAGGTCCTCGTCCGGAGGACGCCGTTCGGCGCGTTGTTGGCCTCGTTCGGCGTGTGGAAGACCCGGGAGATCGTCCAGCCGTCGCCGCCGTGGCAGGCGGCGCAGTTGTTCATCCGGAAGAGCATCCGGCCCGCCATGATATCTGCCATCGGGACGTTGGACGGCCTGCGGGGCGCGCGGATCCTGCGGATGTAGTCGTTGATCTGGTTCCAGTCGTTCAGGATCGAGCGCGGAGGCGTCCCGCCACCCATCGGCATCAGGCCCGAGGTCGAGCCGTTCAGCCCCGCCTGCGGTGTGGCCGTGGCCATCTGCCCCGGGGGCACCGGGTTTGAGCCATCGAAGTTGATCCGGTCGCCGGCGGCCAGCGGCATGCTGGTGGCGTGCACGATGGCGCCGAGGCCGCCAGAGTTGCCGCGGGTATTCAGCTCGAAGTCGTGGACCTCGTCGAAGATCGCGGTCCAGTTCAGGAGCCGCTGGCGCATCCCGTCGGGCGCGAAGGTCCCGTCGAGGGAGGTGGTCTGCCGCGGGCCGCGCGGGAAGATCCAGGTCACGTTGTCCGTGAGACCGTCCGGGTGGCAGGTCTCGCAGGAGTTCCATCCCTGGCCCCGGAGGGACCAGCGGCCCAGGCCCGTCACGAAGAAGCGACGGCCCTCGTTGGCCTCGGCGTCCGCCCCCATGGGCGCGGGCGCCGCCGCCACGGCGGTCACCAGCGTCTGCGTGGAGAGCGACACCAGGCTCAGGTTCCGGGTGTTCTCATTGATCACCAGCGCATGCGAGCGCCCGTTGTTGATCGCGAGGCCCACCGGGAGACGCCCCGCGGGCATGCCCGCGGGGTTCAGCGGAATGAAGCGCTGGAGCGGCGTGGTGCTCCCGATCTCCTGCACGGCGCCGGTGGACATGTACTGCACCCGGAACACCGCGTCGGAGCCGTAGGACGTGACGTAGGCCACGTTGGTCATCGGCGCGAAGGCGATGTCGTTGGCGATCAGCGGGATCCGCCGGCTCGCCGCGTCGTCCGCCACCGGCGGGGTCGCCCCGTCGAAGAGGCCCTGCCACCGCTGCGGCATCAGGATGCCCTGGGCGGGCACCTCGGCGTTGGTGGCGGTGTCCACGACGAAGATCCCCGTGTGGATCTCCGTCTTGAAGTTGTTGACGTTGCTGGCCGTGTTGGTCGCCGCGTCGATCACCGGGCCCACCGGGCCCCGCGGGGACTCGCACACGCTGGTCACGTAGAGCCGCCCGCCGTTGAGCGCCGCGGCGTAGAGCTGGTTCGGGAAGCAGCCCGTCACCCGGCCCGTGGTGGCGCTCGTGGCCCCCGCGCTGTCGCGGAAGCCCGTGTCCGCCACCGGGGCGATGGTGATCAGCCCGCCCACCATCCCCGTGCCCGCGTTGAAGCGGTACACCACCCCCTGGCGGTTCACGTCGAGCTGGCTGTCGTCCGCGGGCAGGGTCGCCCCCGTCCGCGCCTGCGAGAAGAACTCCGTGACGTACACCGTCTCGTCGTTGTCGTCCGTGTTGCCGTTGTTCGTCACCGCGATGGCCCGCGGGTGCGCCAGCGCGGGCCTGGGCATCACCGTCCCCAGCATCCCGCTGGACGCCAGCGCCGGGTTCAGGTCGATGGTCCGCGCCACGGACATGTCCGCCGTGCGAACCTCGGTCACCGTCCCGTCCTGCCAGTTGGCCACGTACACCCGCTGCCCCGTCGGCGAGATCGCGAGCCCCGTCGGCTCCGAGCCTACGTCCACGGTCCCGGTCTCCATCGGCGCCGTGCGGATGTTCCCGATGCGCACCAGCCGGCGCGAGCGCCGCAGGATCACGTACGCCGTGTTGTCGTCGTTGCCGATCACCGCCGCCCAGGGCTCCCCGTTGGTGAACGCCACGTCAGACCCCACCGGCGTCGCCGTCGGCGTGGCCCCGAGCATCGTCCGGAAGACCCTCACGGTGTTCGCCGTGCGGTTCACCGCCACCGCGAACATGTCGTCCCGCGTGATCGCCACGGCCGAGCCGTTGGTCGCCGTCGTCCGCGCCATCGGCGGCGGGGGCGGCGGCATCGTGTCCGGCGGAGGCGTCGTGTCCGGCGGAGGCGTCGTGTCCGGCGGAGGCGTCGTGTCCGGCGGAGGCGTCGTGTCCGGCGGAGGCGTCGTGTCCGGCGGAGGCGTCGTGTCCGGCGGCCGCCCGGTGTCCTGCATCCCCGTGTCCGGCGGCGGCGTGGTGTCCGCCCCGCCCGTGTCCGCGGTGCCCGTGTCCCCAGCCCCCGAGTCCGTCGGAGGAGGCGGGTCGCTGGGGCATCCCATGAGCCCCAGCGCCCCCGCAAAGACTGTCCATCCGAGCCAACGTCGTCTCATCCCAGTGCCTCCAGTACAGAATGTGCTGCGCCCGTGCCGGCCCCCAACGTCCCCCGAAGGGGGGGTGGCGCCAATGGTGCGCGACTCTACACACCTTTGTGCGCCCTGGACAAGCGTCACCCGCGGATTCCAGACCGCACCGCGCACATTGTCCCACATGCCCCCTCGAACCAACGGGTTTTTCGGGCTCCGCCACGCAAGCATCGCCGCACAGCGTGCCACCGGGCAGGGTCCCGGAGCACCGGAGAGACCTCAATGGCTGCCATCGTCCGGGGTGATGGTCGGTGCTACTGTCCCGCGCCCATCATGGCCCTCCGGAAGATCGCCACCCTCGGTCACCCCATCCTCCGCCAGCGCGCCAGGGAGCTCTCCCTGGAGGAGCTCCTCGCCCCGGAGACCCAGCGCTTCATCGATGATCTCGTGGAGACAATGCGGGACGCAAACGGTGCGGGCCTGGCGGCGACGCAGGTCTACGAGCCGTTGCGTATCTGCGCCGTGGAGGTGAGCAATAACCCCAGGTACCCGTACAAGCCCAGGGTTCCCCTCACGGTGCTGATCAACCCGGTGCTCACCTTCCTCACCGACGAGCGCTTCGACAACTACGAGGGCTGCCTCTCGGTGCCCAACCTCCGGGGCGTGGTGCCTCGGGCCACGGTGCTGCGCCTCCTGGCCTGGGATCGCGAGGGAAACCCCATCGACCGCGAGGTCCGCGGCCTCACCGCGGGCACCTTCCAGCACGAGGTGGACCACCTGGACGGGGTGCTCTTCGTGGACCGGGTTCAAGACACCCGCACGCTCACCACCTGGGCGGACTTCGAGCGCTTCCACATGGCGGACTTCGTGGCCCGGGCCCGCGCCCTGGTCGAACGGATGGGTGGGTGATCGTGGCCCGTCGTGGGCCGTGGCTCCTCGGGCTCGCGGCGGTCCTTGGGAGCCCCGGGGTCCTGGCCCAGGACGGCCCCGCCCTGGCCGAGAGGGCCCGCCAGCGCCGCGCCCCGAGGGTGCTCGTGGAGCCGCTCCTTGGCCTGGGCCTCGGCGCCGCGGCCGCGGCCCTCACGGCCCTCACGGCGCGCGCCGTGGTGTGCACCCGGGACGAGGCGCCGGACACCTGCACCCTCGCCACCGTGGGCGCGGGCTACCTGGGCTTCCTCCTCGGGACGCCCCTGGGCACTGCCTGGGCCGGGGCCTCCATGGACGGCCTCGGGAGCTACGCCAGCGCGCTCCTGGGCACCGTCGGGGGCGTGGCCCTGGCCATCCCCATCGCCCTCCTGGCCCGCACCGAGGCCGTGACCATCGCCACCGCCGCCCTCCCCGTGGTCGGCGCCGTGGTGGGGTATGAGCTCCGAAGCAACGCCCGCGGCCACGAGCTCCAGGCGCCGGGGGCGCGCCTCGCGCTCGCGCCGTCACTGAATGGCGGTTCAGTCTCGGGCCTGACCCTCACCTTGAGCGTCACGTACTAACGCTTCAAGAGCCGGTCTATCCACGACGAGCGGCCGGAGGAGTGCTCGGCGCCGAAGTGCTCCTGCGCGACGCGGGCCGCCTCGACGACCTCGGGCTCGTGCACGGTGCCCCGCCGGAGGCCGAAGATCCCCCCCCCGAGGGTCTCCTTGCGCTGGGCGTGGACGAGCGCCGCGACGACCTGGTCGCGGTCGGGGCCCTCGGGGTCCGCGGAGGCCACCACCCGGATGCACACGAGCAAGAGCTCCCTCGGGGTGTCCTGGCGGGCCGAGAGCAGCACCTTGAGCGCGTGGCGTCGGGCCTCGTCGGGCTCGTCCAGCCGGTCGTGGAGCGCGGACAGCACCATGGTGCGCACGTCCGCGTCGTCGTCCTCGACGCGCTGGAGGAAGAGCTCCCGCGCGAAGGGGTGCCGCGCCTCGGCCAGGAGCCCGAGGGCCGCCAGGCGCACCCGGCCGTCGTCGTGGTGGGCGAAGCGCGCGGCGGACTCGGCCACCTGCGGGTCCAGGTGCCTGCGCGCCATGGTCATGATGGCCCGGAGCGCCGTCGGCGGCGCGTCGCCGCTGTGGTCCAGGGCCCAGCGCACCGCGTCCCCGGTGTGGGCCCGCATCCCGTCCAGGAGCTGCCAGCTCGGGCCGTAGAGCCGCCCGCCCTCCTGCGTCAGGAGCCTGCGCATCAGGGCCACCGCGCTGAGCCTCCCGAGGGACCCCAGGAAGCGCCCGAGGCCCTGCTGCTCCTCCCCGTGGACGCTCTCGAAGCGTAGGATCAGCCCGTCGAGCTCCTCCGGCGGGATGAGCTTCGCCAGCACCTCGCGGGAGACTCCCTGCAGGGGCGAGTGGGCGTCCTCGGCCACGGAGACCAACGGCTCGGCGAGGTCCGTGGCCGCCGGGACCTCCCCCGCGTCGAGCACCTTGCGCACGATCCTCGCGAGCACCCTGGCGTCCCGCGCGTCGGTCACCACGAAGCGCCCGGTGGCCCCGGCCTCGCGCCGGGAGAGCCACTCCTCGGCCAGGAGGTACTCCTGGAGCGAGTCCGGCAGCTCCGAGAGGGCCACCATCTTCCTCTCGTAGAGCGCGCGGAAGGTGGCCTCGGTCCCCGGGGGCTTCTCCAGGAGGAGCCGCGCCCGGCAGAGCCCCAGGGCCTCCTCCCGCGCGGGGCCATAGACGTCCGCGTGGCGGTGCTCGCCGGCGAGGTCCCCGAGGAGGCTCTCCAGGAGCTCGCACAGCGCCCGGACGCTCACCGCGGCCACCACGCTCTCGGTGATGTGCAGCCCCACGAGCCCGTGGTGCCGCGCCAGGTCGTCCTCGATCCGCGGGGCGTTGATCACCAGGAGCTTGATCAGGTCCACGTGCTGCAGCGGCCGCACCACGTCCAGGAAGATCTGCTTCTTGGCCGCGCGGACGGCGTCCTCGCCGAGCTTTTGGTAGTAGGGAATGGCCCGCAGGTCCCGCCGGAGCCGCGCGAGGCACACCCTCACCTGCCAGGGAAGGTCCGCGTCCACGCTGCCCAGGTCCGCGGCGCTCAGGCACGAGACGTTCATCACCCCGGCCGCCAGCAGCGACTCCGAGAGCGAGACGCTCGCGTGGTGCGTGGCGGGCCGCGTGATCACCGACACGAAATGCCCGAACTCCGAGAGCGTCATGGCGCGCCCGAAGGCCAGCATCACCAGCTCGTAGCGATCAAAGTACTCGATGAACCGCGGGATGAAGACCTCGTACACGCCCGCGGCCATGGTCTCCCGGAGGTTCACGCGGTTGGAGCCCACGCCGTCCACGAAGACCTCCGGGACCTTCCCCCGGAGCAGGAGGTAGCCCACCTGGGGCTGCTCCCGCAGGAGCCCGAGGAGCTTCTCGAAGAGCTCCTCGCTCACGCTGGCGTGGGCGGGGTGGCCGACCTCGTAGTACGTCGACCGGTTCATGGTCTGTACGAGGGAGCGGGTGAAGTCCGCCAGGGCGTCGCGCTGGGCCTGCTCCTCCAGGGCTCGGGCGCCCTCCTCCTCGGCGGCCTCCGCCGCGTCGGCCTCGGCCTCGGCCACGAAGTCCTCGGCGGGCTCCTCGGTCGCCTCGGGCTCCTCCACCCGGTCGGGCTCCTCCACGCGGAACTGCGTCGTGGTGGCGGTGTCCATGGCACGTTCGCGCGCCCCGTCCTCGTCCTCGGGCTCGGCCGGGCCCCGCGGCGGATCCGTGTCGAACAGGGTCTCAAAGTCCGCAGGGGCGGCCCGGTGGGGTGGCCTGGCGAAGCCGATCACCGTCGGGGCACCCCGAGAGGGCTCCTCCAGGGGCTCCAATGGCAGCCCGAGAGGGTCCTCTTCTTCCAGTTTTGCCACCGGTCGAGCGGGGCTGTGCTGCCGCTCCTCCAGGTCCAGATCGAAACCTGAACCCTCCACCGCGGCGTACTCCAGGGTTGGCCTGGGAGGAACCGAGGGCCTCGGCGGCGGGTGGCTCGGGGCGTCCATGGTCTCCACCACGTCGAATTCCTGGGCGTACGCCGTCACACCAGGGAGCGTCGCCGGTGGGCGCTCCGAGCGGGGCCTCGCCGGAGGCGCCTCCATGGGCCATGAGGGCGCCTCGGGGTTCGCGGGCGGGGGCTCCGCAGGCTCCTCCTCGGCGCCGCCAAAGAGGTCCCCCAGGTCCTCCCGCTCCCCGACGTCCACATGAATCAGCGTCTGTGGCGCCAGGAAGGTAAGTGCCTCCAGCGCCTCGGCCTCGGGCGTCCGCGCCTCCGTGGGGAGCGCATCCCAGGAGTCCTCCGGGTCGCTCGAAACAACCGCTCGACTCTTTTCCGGTTTTTCCGTCGAGGTTTCCAGGGTGGAAGGGTGCAGCGCGGGTGTCTGGGAAAGCTGGACGACCTCTTCCATCCCTCCACCCACCTCGCGGTGGACGCTGCCAGAGGTCTCCTGGAGGCGCAGCGCCGCGGGCTCCCGGGGGCCCGGAGGCTGTGGCGGCACGGGCGTAGCGGGCGGTGCCTGCGCCGCCTGGGCGGTCTGGGCCGCCGGCGCCTCCTCCGGCGGCTGCGAGGCGGTCTTCCGGGTCCGGGGCGGGAGCGAGAAGCGGTAGCGCCCCGAAGCCTCGTCATCGTCCTCCTGGTGGGACGGTCCGATCTCCGAGATGTCCGGCGGAGGCGGTCGTGGGGCCATGGGACTGGGCCCAGTGTACTCCCACCGCGGAGGTCAAGGTACTTCTAGGTAGTCCGCTCGACCACCACGGCGACGGCCTCGCCGCCGCCGATGCAGAGCGTGGCGAGGCCCCGGCGGGCGTCCCTCGCGCGCATGGCGTGGAGGAGTGTCACCAGGATGCGTGCACCCGAAGCACCGATCGGGTGCCCCAGGGCCACGGCCCCGCCGTGTACGTTGACCCTGGCGAGGTCCAGGCCCGCCTCGCGGGCGACGGCCAGGGCGACCACGGCGAAGGCCTCGTTGACCTCGAAGAGGTCGATGTCGCCCACGGTGAGCCCGAGGCGCTGGAGGGTGTGGGCGATGACCTTGGCGGGCGCGGTGGTGAACCACTCCGGGGCCTGGGCCACGGAGCCGTAGCCCAGCACCCGGGCGAGGGGCTTCAAGCCCCGCTCTCGGACGGCCTCGGCGCTGGCGAGCACCAGGGCGGCGGCCCCGTCATTGATCTTGCTGGCGTTGGCCGCGGTGATGGTCCCGTTCTTGTCGAAGGCCGGGCGCAGCGTGGGGAGCTTGTCCGCGTCGCCCTTGCCGGGCTCCTCGTCCACGGAGACGGTGACCGCGCCCTTCCTGCCGGCCACCTCGACCCCGACGAGCTCGTCCTTGAAGCGCCCCTCGGCCTGGGCGGCCAGAGCCCGGCGGTAGGACTCCCGGGCGAAGGCGTCCTGCTCCTCGCGGGAGATGTTCTTCTCCCGGGCGCAGAGTTCGCCGGCGTTGCCCATATGAAAGTTCTTGTAGGGGTCCCAGAGGCCGTCATGGACCATGCCGTCCACGGCGGTCTGGTTGCCCATGCGAAAGCCCTTGCGGGCGCCGGGGAGGAGGTAGGGCACATTGGACATGCTCTCCATGCCGCCCACCACCGCCACTGCGGCGTCCCCCAGGAGGATGCTCTTGGCCCCCAGCACCGTGGCCATGAGGCCCGAGCCGCACACCTTGCCGACGGTGGTGCAGGGGACCTTGTCCGGCAGGCCCGCATAGAGCGCCGCCTGGCGCGCCGGGGCCTGGCCCACGCCCGCGGTGAGGACGTTCCCGAGGTAGACCTCGTCCACGGCGTTCGGCGTGAGCCCGGCGCGCTCCAGCGCGCTCTTGACGGCGACGGCCCCCAGCCTCGGGGCGGGCACCTCGGCCAGGGCGCCCTGAAAGCTCCCGATGGGCGTGCGCACCGCGCTACAGATGAATACCTCTGGCTTGCTCATGGACGGATACTCCTCGGACGGTGGGACGCCGGGATCTTCAGTCCCCTGCGGGGGGTGTCAAGGAGGGGGGTGTCCTACGGGCGCCTCCGCCGCGAAGCGCGCGGCCAGCTCCGCCGCGGGGGTGCGACGGCGGCGCTTCTCCAGCCGCGAGGCCTCGACGCCGCTCGACCGGATGAAGCGCTGGACGTCCTCGTGGGCGCTCGTGAGCACCTCCCCGGGGGGCCCCTGGGCCACCACCCGGCCCTTGATGAGCATCGCGAGCTGGTCGGCGATGTCAAACGCGCTGACCATGTCGTGCGTGATGATCACCGAGGTGACCGCGAAGCGCTCGCGCATCTCCTCGATGAGGTCGTCCACGGTGCGGGAGGTCACCGGGTCCAGGCCCGAGGTGGGCTCGTCGTAGATCAGGAGCTCGGGCTCCAGGACCAGGGCCCGGGCGATGCCCACGCGCTTGGCCATGCCGCCGGAGATCTGCGCGGGCGTGAGCTGCGCGGCATGCTCCACGCCGAGGTCCCGGAGCTTCGCGAGCACCCGCTCGCGCACTTCCTTCTCCTTCAAGCGGGTCTGCTCCCGCAGCGGAAACGCCACGTTCTCGAAGCACGTCATGGAGTCGAAGAGGGCGTACTTCTGGAACACCATCCCGAAGCGCCGCCGGGCCACGGCGAGCTCGACGTCCGAGAGCGAGGCGATGTCCGTCCCGCCGATGAGGATCCTCCCGCTGGTCGGCCGCTCCAGGGCGATCAGGTGGCGCACCAGGGTGCTCTTGCCGGCGCCGGAACCTCCAATGATTACAAGGGTTTCCGCGCGGTTGATGGTGAGGTCCACGCCGTGCAGGACGGTGCGCTCGCCGTAGCGCTTGACCAGGCGGTCCACCACCACGTGGGGCGCGGCGGGGCTCATGCGACGGGGGTGAGCACGGTGGTGAGGGCGTAGTCGAGCACGAACACCCCGACCACGGCCCAGACCACCGCCCGGGTGGTGGCCTGGCCCACGCCCACGGCGCCGCCGGAGGCGTAGAACCCGTGGCGGCAAGCGATCAGGGACACGGCGAAGCCGAAGACCACGGCCTTGATGAGCCCCTGGAGGAGGTCGTCGGGCTTGAGGAGCGTGCGGATCTTGTCGGCGAAGACGCCCGGGTCCAGGGCCAGGCCCTGCACGCCCACGATCCAGGCCCCTCCCACGCCGACCAGGAAGAACAAGAGCGCGAGCACCGGGACCATGACGGTGCCCGCGACGATCCTGGGGACCAGGAGGTACTGGATGGGGCTCACGGCCATGGTCTCCAGGGCGTCGATCTGCTCGCTGGAGCGCATGTTCCCGAGCTCCGCGGCCATGCCGCTGCCGGCGCGGGCGGCCACCATGATGGCCGTCAGCACGGGGGCCATCTCCCGGGAGAGGGACAGGGCCACCACGCCCCCGACGAGGTTCTCCGCGCCGAAGCGCCGGAAGCCGTAGACCGTCTGCACGGCGAAGACCATCCCCGTGAAGAGCCCGACGAGCCCCACCAGGAACACCGACTGCACCCCCACGAACTCGAGCTGGGCGAGGAAGACCTGCCCGCGGTACGGCGGCCGGAAGGCCCACAGGAGGCTCCTCCCGGCGAGGTCCGCGAGGGTGCCGATCTCCGTCAGCGCGTCCGTGGCCGGCGCGAACACGCCCCGGAGGAGGCTCTTCCATGAGGGTTCCCGGGGCGCCTCCTCGTCGCTCACGGGGGCCCACCATAGCGCCGGGGCACCCGCCGGGACACCGCCGTCAGCACCTCGTAGGGGATGGTCCCGACGCGCTGGGCGATCTCCTCGGCGCGGATCAGCCCGGTCCCCGACGGTCCCCGCTGGCCCCCGAGGAGCACCACCTCGTCGCCCACGGTGACCCCGTGGAGCCTCGCCACGTGCGTCACGTCCACGGTGCAGAGGTCCATGGAGACGTTGCCGACCACCGGGGCGCGGAGGCCCTTGACCAGCACCTCGGCCTCCGACGACAGCCTCCGGAAGAACCCGTCGGCGTACCCGATGGGGAGCGTGGCCACGACCGAAGGGAGGCCCACCCGGTACGCCCCGCCGTAGCCCACCGGGGCGCCCGAGGGCAGCTCCCGGAGGGCGATCACCTCGGTGCGCAGGCGAAGCACCGGGAGGAGCCCCGGGCCGTCATACGGGAAGGGCGCGCAGCCGTAGAGGGCGATGCCTACGCGCACCCGGTCGAGGCGCGTCTCCTCCAGGCGGAAGGCCGCGGCGCTGTTGGCCGCGTGGAGCACCGTGGGCCGGAGCCCGGCGCCGAGGACCACGTCCCGGGCCTCGCGGAAGCGCCGGAGCTGCTCGGCACAGAATGATGGGTCGTCGCAGTCGGCGTTGGCGAGGTGGGTCATGAGCCCCTCGACGCGCAGCGCGGGGCACCGGGCGAGGCGCTCGCTCACGGAAGGCAGCTCCCGGGGCTGGACCCCGAGGCGGGCCATGCCGGTGTCCACCTTGAGGTGCACCCGGAGCGGGGGCTCTCCCCGGTAGGCCTCCAGCGCCGGGAGTTGGGCGGCGTCATAGAGGCAGAGGGTGAGCTCCGCCCTGGCGGCGGCGGCGACGCCCTCGCGGTGCAGCCCGCTCATGGCCAGGATGGGCAGCGTGACGCCGTGCTCCCGGAGCTCCAGGCCCTCCTCGATGAGGGCGACGCAGAGCCCATCGACGCCTTCGTCCTGAAGGGCGCGGGCGCAGGGCACGGCCCCGTGGCCGTAGGCGTCGGCCTTGACCACGCCGTAGACCTCGGGCCAGCGCGCCCCGCCGGCGAGCTGCGCGCGCACCGCCCGGAGGTTGTGCCGCAGGGCGCCGAGGTCAATCTCGGCCAGCGTCGGCCGGACCCGGGCGTCCGCGGGGAGGCCCGAGGGCATGACGAGCTCGTCGGCCATCGCCGGGAGGTATACCGCGGCGAGGCGCTCTCTGCTCGACATCCCCGCCGACGAGGGTAGCATCCCGTGGCCGTGACGCCCCCAGCGAGGATCGAGGTCCCGGACGCGGTAAGGCCCGCCGCAGGGCTCGCGGCGTCGCTCCGGGGGAGCGTCCTGGCCCTTGCAGAGGCGCTCTTTGTGAGCGATGACGGCCCCCCTCCACCGGAGCGCGTGGCGTGGCTCCTGGACGACCTGGACGACTTCCTCGGGCACGCGGGTCCCCGGGCGAGGCTCTCCTTCGGGCTGTGCGTGCGGGCCGTGGCCTGGACCTGCCCGCTCCTGGTGGGGCGCCCGGGGTCCTTCCGCGCGCTGTCCCTTCCCCTGCGGCTGCGGGCCCTGGAGCGGTTGGAGAAGCTCCCGCTGGGCCTCGCGCTCTTTGGCGCCAAGGCGCTCCTGTGCCTGGTCTGGTACGAGCACCCCGAGAACGAGCGCTTCGCGGGCTACGACGGGCGGTGCCTCCGTGGGTGAGCCGTGACCGGCGGGTACCACTCCGCGAGGGACGCCAGGGGGGACCTCACGCTCGACGCCGACGTGGTGGTGGTGGGCTCCGGGGCCGGGGGCTCCACGGCGGCCACGGAGCTGGCGTCCACGGGGCTCCGCGTGCTGGTGCTGGAGGAGGGCCCCCGGGTGCTGGCCACGGACCTTGGGAAGATGCGCCCCACGGAGTCCCTGCGGCACGTGTGGCGGGACGGGGCGATGCTGGTGACGGTGCCCCTCGGGGACTCGCCGGCGATCAACGTGACCATGGGGCGGTGCGTCGGCGGCAGCTCCGTGGTCACCGGCGGGGTTTGCTTCCGCACGCCCGGCGCGGTGCTCTCGCGCTGGAGGGACGAGTTCGGGCTCCTGGAGTACACCCCGGAGGCGCTGGAGCCGTACTTCCTGGAGGTCGAGCGGCACCTGCACGTCGAGGAGGTGCCGCTCTCGCTGCGCTCGCGCTCCACGGCGCTCTTCGCCGAGGGGGCCAGGGCCCTGGGCTACGAGCTCCAGCCCATGCGCAGGAACACCGACGGCTGCAACGGCTGCGGCCGGTGCAACTTCGGCTGTCCGCACCAGGCCAAGCTCTCTGTGGACCTGTCGTACCTGCCCAGGGCGGTGCGCGCGGGCGCGGAGGTCTGGTCTCACTGCCTGGTGGAGCGGGTGGAGCACCGCCACGGGAGGGTGGACGGCGTGAGCGGGAGGCTCTTGAACCGCCCGGGCTCCAGGGCCGGGGCGAGGCTCCGGGTGCATGCCCCGAGGGTGGTGCTGGCGGCGGGTTCGTGGCACACGCCGGTGCTCCTGAAGCGCAGCCGCCTCGGGAACGAGCGCCACGTCGGGCGTCACATGACGGTGCACCCGGGCTTCCGGATGCTGGGCCGCTTCGACGCTCCGGTGCAGGGCTGGAAGGGGGCCCTGCAGAGCGCCTGGAGCGATCATTTCGAGCCCGAGGGCATCACCCTGACCAGCCTCTTCCTGCCGACGGGCGTGCTCGGCGCCACGGTCCCTGGCGCGGGCCCGGAGCACCTCCAGGGCGCCTCGAAGATCGATCACCTCACGGTCTTCGGCGGCATCCTCCATGATGAGGGCGGCGGCACCGTGCACGTGGTCCCGGGTCGGGAGCCGCTGGTGACGTACCGCATGGACCCGAGGGACCGGGCGCGGATCCCGAGGCTCCTGCGCATCATGGCGGAGACGTTCCTCGCGGCCGGAGCGGAGGAGGTGTTCCTCCCCGTGCTGGGCGCTCGAGGGATGGACGCGGACACCTTCCGGCGCTTTCCCCTGGAGGCGGTCCCCGCGAGCCGCCTGGAGTGCGCGTCGCAGCACCCGCTGGGGACCGCGCGCATGGCTTGCTCCGAGGGCCTCGGCGTCACGGACCCGAACGGCAAGGTGTGGGACCTGGAGGGCCTCTGGATCGCGGACGGGAGCATCGTTCCCACGTCCCTGGGGGTCAACCCGCAGCTCTCCATCATGGCGCTCGCCACGCGGGTGGCGCAGCGCATGCGAGGTTGAACGGTGCGCGCGCTGTGCCTCGCGCTGGCGCTGGCGAGCGTCGCTTCGTGCGGCGGATTTCCCAATGATCCCGGGATGTTACAGCTCCCACCAGACGCCTCCCGGCGGGGCCTCGGCGGGCGCGACGGGGCCTTCGGGGTCGGGAGGACGCGGCTGTCCACGACGGTGAGGGTGACCGACGCCCTCTCGATGGAGGTGCATTATCCGTCGCGGGCGGGGGGCGAGCTCGACGGGAGCGAGGCGCCGTACCCCGCGGTGGTGCTCGTGCAGGGCGCGAGGGTGGCTACGGAGCGCTACCGCTGGCTGGCGGTGCACCTCTCCTCGCGGGGCTATGTGGTGGTGGCGCCGGAGCATGTGCTCGACCTGCCGATCCTGGAGACGGACAACGCGAGGCTCGCGCTCCTGGCGCTCCGCCGCGCGTCGGCGGGGCGGGGGCTCCTCGCGGGGAGCGTGGCGGTGGACGGGCGCACGGCGGTGCTGGGGCACTCCCTGGGGGGCGTGGTGGGCACGCGCCTGTGGCTGGGGGGGAGCTTCACCGCGCTGGGGCTCCTGGCGGCGTATCCCGCCGCGGGGGACGAGCTCTCGCGGGGAGCGGGGCGGCCGGTGTTCGCGGTGGCGGGCGCCAACGACCGCAGCGCGACCGTGGACGAGGTGGCCACGGGCCTCCGTCGCTTCGGCGCGCCAAGGTGGCTGGCGGTGGTGGAGGACCTGAACCACTACGACTGGACGGACGCCCCGACGGCGTCGGAGCTCGCGTCCGATGGGCCTCCGGCGAGGGACCAGGCGCTCACCCGAAGGCACCTCCTGGCGGTGCTGGACGCCTGGCTGGACGTGGCGCTCAAGCGGCTCCCGGCGGCCGAGGACGCGCTGCGAGCGCCAGCGTTTCCGGGCGTGAGGGTGAGCCCGTGAAGGCGCGTCTCGCGGCCCTGGCGGGGGCGCTGTGGGGGATGTGGGGTGGTGTGGTACACGCCGATCCGTTGACCTTGCGGGTGGCGCCCTGGGGGGTGACGGGGCAGCTCGCGTATACGACACGGGAGTCGTATTTCCGCGGAGCGTCGCTGTGGCTCACGCCCCAGGTGGGGCTCAGCGCGGACCTGGCGGCAACGACGGAGCTGGCGCTGGGGACGCGGTTCCTGCTGGCTGGTGGGCGGGAGGGTTGGGGGGCCGAGCTCTTCCTCGCGGTGGGTGCGGGGGCGCCGAGGGTGGACTCGGGGCTGGTGCTGACGGCGACCTGGGCGGTGCAGGGGAGGTGGAGCGGGCGCTGGCTGCACGTTGCGCTGGGGGTCGCGTCACCGATGGCGGCGGCGCCGGGGGTGAGCGGCGACGTGCGCGTTCCGGGGCTGCTGGAGGCGCGGGTCTTCGGGCGCTTCCGGGGGTTGTTTGGAGGCGTCCACGGCGGGGCGGGGGTGGCGCTGGTGCCGGGGCTCTCGCCGAGCGCGGTGTGGGACCTGGCGCTGGTGCTCGGTGTGCAACTGGCTGCGGAGTGAGTTCGGTGGGGCGCTCACAAGGCCATGATCCGAGGAGTCATGACCGATGAGGCTACTGCGATGGTGAGAGGTTGAACGGATAGCTGAATTCGACGCTGCCGCCGCTTGGGGCCGGGAAGACCAGCGCCCGTATCCTCGCCGACGCGCAGGCGCCCACCTCCGGAGCGCTCTCAAGGCCCGAGGTGGAGATCGCGGTGACCCTGCCAGCCACTCCGATGGTGAAGCGCACGACCAGTCGCCCCGCGAGCGTCGGCTGACCCCGCAATGCGCGCTCGTAGCAAGCTCGGATCCCGCCGACCTGGCCGCGAACGAGGGCGGTCACCCTGCCGCTGTCAATCTCGCCGCCCTCTCCGACGGGCTGTGGGGAGTGAGCACCCGCCCGGCCTCGCACAACCCGCTCGCGAACGCTCAACGGCTCTGGCGCAGCGTGGACGTGAGCGTCCTGGGCGGGCGCAACTGATGGAGGCGAGGTTCCCGTTGGCGGCGCACCAAGGGCTGGAGCGCGGGGGGCCTCGGTGACGACGCCGGCCCCTCCAGGAGCTGTCGCCGTCGGAGGAGGCGTCGGGGCTGGCGGGTTGGGGGACCAGGGACCGACCCGCGCGAGCACCAGGGCTCCAAGGACCAGGACCGCGGCGACTGCGGCAGGAGCGCGCCATCGCGGACCTGACCTCCTCGCCCCGAGCGTCGGCGGAGGCGCCAGCACCGTCGGGGCGAGCGCCGACGATCGAGCGGTCAAGAGCGGCAGCAGGGCGTCATGCGCGGCTCCGGCGTTGGGCAAGCGCGCGCTACGATTGCGCTGGACGCAGCGCGAGAACCACGCATCGAAGCCCGGGGGCAGCCGGTCCCCCAGCCCGAGCTGCTCGGCCCTCGTCGAGGCCGGGAGGTACTGCGCCGCGGCGATCTCCGGGAAATAGTTCAGGAGCGAGGGGCTCTCCTCGTTGCCCGCGCGCCAGTAGCCCTTTCCCGTGAGCATCCAGAAGACCAGGAGCCCGAGGGCCCAGACGTCGGTCTGGGGTCCGAGGTCCCCCGCTTCGCTCTGCTCCGGGGCGAACCACCCCGGGGTGCCCGCCACGGTGCGCGTGCCCACCGAGGTCTGGCCCTCCTGGAGCACCTTGGCGATGCCGAAGTCCAGCACCTTCACGGTGAAGCGCGCGCCCGCGCGCCGGGAGCGCCCTACAAAGACATTGTCGGGCTTCAGGTCCCGGTGCACCACGCCCCTTCGGTGCCCCGCCGCCACCGCGTGGAAGAGCTGCTCGCACAGCTCCCTCACGGCGTCCAGCGGGAGCGGGCCGTGGGCGGCCACCACGGCGGCGAGGTCTTCTCCCTCCAGGAGCTCCATGGCGAGCCAGGGGACGCCGGTGGCCTCGTCCACGCCCGCGTCGAGGACCTGCACCACGTGGTCGCTCTCGATGCCTTGCCCTACCCGCGCCTCCTGCGTGAAGAGCTCCCGGGCCTTGCCGTGCAGCGCGTAGCCCTCCCGCAGCACCTTGAGCGCCACGGAGCGTCCGGTGGCGTCCTGCCGCGCGAGGTACACGCATCCCATGCCGCCCTTGTCGCTCAGCACACGCTCGATCTGGTAGCGCCTCGCGAAGACCGCTCCAGGTTGTAGGAGCCCGCTCATGAAATCGGGAGCCTACCCGAATCGTCGGCGCTCAGGGAGCACTTGACCGCCGTCTAGCGAGGGTCCCTCCGTTGCGCCCGGCGACCCTCTGGGAGTAGCGTCCCGTACACCATGGACGACTCCCTGGAGGTGACCGTCAACGGCGAGGCCCGGCGCGTGCCCCGGGGCACCACCGTCAGGGCCCTCCTGGACGCCCTCGGCCTCCGGGGCATGGTGGCCGTCGAGCGCAACCGGGACATCGTCCCGCGCGCCGAGCACGCCACCACCACCCTCGCCGCGGGCGACGCCCTGGAGATCGTTCACTTCGTCGGTGGAGGTTGAGACCGTGCAAGACCCGCTCGTGATCGCAGGCAGATCCTTCCGCTCCCGGTTGTTCATCGGCACAGGCAAATATAGCTCCCTCGACCTGTGCCGCGACGCGCTCCGGGCCTCCGGCGCGGAGGTGGTCACCGTCGCCGTGCGCCGCGTGGACCTCTCCGCCCGCGGGGCCGAGTCCCTCCTCGGGATGCTCCAGGCCGAGGGCGTGCACCTCCTGCCCAACACCGCAGCATGCTACACCGCCGAGGACGCCATCCGCACCGCGCGCCTGGGCCGCGAGGCGGGCCTCACCGAGTGGGTCAAGCTCGAGGTCATCGGCGACCCGAAGACCCTCTTCCCCGACACCGAGGCCCTCGTCCAGGCCGCCAGGGTGCTCGTGAAGGAGGGCTTCGTGGTTCTGCCATACACCAACGACGACCCCATCGTGGCGCGCAAGCTCGTGGACGTGGGCTGCCCCGCGGTGATGCCCCTCGGGGCCCCCATCGGCAGCGGGCTCGGGATCCGGAACCCCTTCAACCTGCGCATCCTGATGGAGTCCGTGACGGTCCCGGTGATCGTCGACGCGGGCGTCGGCACGGCCTCCGACGCCGCGCTCGCCATGGAGCTCGGGGCCCACGGCGTGCTCATGAACACCGCCATCGCCCAGGCCCGGGAGCCCGTTCGCATGGCCCGCGCCATGGGCCTCGGCGTAGAGGCCGGGCGCGAGGCCTTCCTCGCCGGGCGAATGGCCCCGAGGCTCTACGCCAACGCCAGCTCGCCCCTGGAGGGCGCCATCGCCTCGGCGCCCTCGGCGCTCGCCATCGAATGACCCCGAGGGCACCCCTCCTGGCGCTCCTCCTCGGCGTCGCGCCGGTGCAGTGCCCCACTCGGCGGGGGCCCGAGCTAGCCCGCGAGGACACCCCGGGGGACGCCCTGTGGGGCCTCGCCGAGCGCTTCGGCCAGCGCGGCGACGAGGCCTCCCGGCGCGCCACGCTGGAGTTCCTGGTGGAGCGTTACCCGAGCTCGCGCTTCGCCCCCGAGGCCCGCCGACTCCTGGGGCGGTGATGCGCTCGGAGGATTTCACCGCGCGTTGTCCGGGCTGCGACGGTGAGCTGCCCCCCGCGCCCACCGAGGGTTGGGCCTTCTGTCCCCGCTGCGGGCGCGAGCTCCTGGGCGCCCCGAGGGGCACCGAGCTCGCCCGCGTCACCCCCCCGGCGCCGCGCTTCCCCTTTGAGCGCGAGGCGTTGCTGGCCTACCTCCGCGAGGCGTTCGGGGCCGCCGCGGACCTCTACTTTCCGCCGCTGCCTGCGCGCAAGGAGCGCTCCGTGCGCGCGCTCCACGGAGCGTTCCTGGAGGAGGGCGACGAGCCCCTGTTGGTCTATGACGACACCGTCTTCGGTAGCGCCCGCGAGGGCTTCGTGCTGTCCGCGCGGGGGGTGTGCTGGAAGAACCTCCTGGAGCGCCCCGAGGCGCTCCGCTGGCAGGACCTGGACCCCAGCACGGTAGGCGACCTCAAGTCAGCGGTCTCCGTGATGGCCGCGAAGATCGATGTGCTGCCCAGCCACGAGGCCCTTCGCGTCCGGCTCGCGCCGGTCCTCGTCGCGCTGGCCACGGCGGCTCGGAGGAGGGAGGCGCCCTTCCGCGGCGCGGGCTCGGCGCTCGGGGTCCTGGCAGGGTTCGGCGGAGCGCCCGACGTCGACGCGATGCTGGCGCTCTTCCGCGACCACCTCCAGCTCCACCCTGAGCTCTCCTACCGCCCGAAGATCCCGCCGCGGAAGGAGAGCAACGCCCGCGCGGTCCACGCCGCGGTCCTCCCGGAGGACGAGCCGCTGCTGGCGCTCTACGACGCTACCCTCTTCGGCGCGGGCGACGACGGCTGGATCCTGACGCCCCGGCGCATCGCCTGGAGGGCCTTCCTCCAGGCCCCCGGGGCGGTCACCTGGCCAGAGCTCAAGGAGGTCCAGGTCAAGGTCCAGGAGGACAAGCTCCTCCTGGGGGAGCTCCCGGTCCCTCTGCTGGTTGACAGCTCCGCGCTGCCCATCCAACAGCGCCTGGCGCGGCTTCTGCGCGCGCTCGGAGCGCGCTGACCCCGGAGGCTGGGAAGCCCCGGGCCGAGGGTGCTACGCTCCCGATCAGCATGGACGCGATCACCCTCGCCGCGGGACAGACGGCCCTCCTGGTGGTGGACGTGCAGGAGCGCCTCGTCGCCGCGATGCCCTCCGCCCTCGCCACGCGCATGCTCGCCTCCTGCGAGCTCCTCGTGGAGACCGCCTCACGCTTCGCCTTGCCGCTCTTCGTCACCGAGCACTACCCCCAGGGCCTGGGCCCCACGCACCCCTCGCTCCGGCTCCGACTGGAGGCCACCCAGCCCCGGCCAAGGGTGGTGGAGAAGACCATCTTCTCGGCCATGGGCCCGCCCGAGATCCCCAGGGCCCTCGCCCAGTCCAGCGTCCGGTCGGTCATCGTCGTCGGGATGGAGGCGCATGTGTGTGTCTTCCAGACAGCGCGGGAGCTGGTCCGGCGGGGGTACTCCGCGCATGTGCCGTTCGACGCGGTGGCCTCCCGGGACCCGGACTGCCGCCGGGTGGCGTTGGAGCTCCTGGGGCGCCACGGGGTGCAGGTGACCACCACGGAGACCTGCGTCTTCGACCTCCTCGGGGACGCGAAGAACGTGCACTTCAAGGCCCTCTCCCGGATGGTGAAGGAGCTCCCGATGGGCTGATGTCCGCGGGAAGGGAGGGGGGCCTTCGGGCGTTGCCGCTCCCGGCGTGGACGCGCACACTCGGGCGGTGAACCCACAGGATACGTCGGTGATGGTCGTCGAGGACGACCGCAGCAACCTGGAGTCCCTGGAGAGGCTCCTGTCCCGCGAGGGCTACCGGGTGGCCACGGCCCCGGACGCGCGCACGGCGCTGGACCTCCTGCGGCGCCAGCGGGCCCACGTGGTGGTCACGGACCTGATGATGCCCGGGCTCTCGGGGCTGGATCTCCTCAAGGCCATCAAGACCGTGGCGCCGGAGACCGAGGTCATCATGATGACCGCCTACGGCACCGTGGAGACCGCCGTGGAGGCCATGCGGGCGGGCGCGTACGATTTCGTCGAGAAGCCCCTGAAGCGCGTGCAGATCTTGAAGAGCGTCGCCAAGGCCACGGAGAAGGCGGGCCTGGTGGCGGAGAACCGCACCCTCAAGGAGCAGCTCACGCAGCTCAAGAAGCGCGAGCTCGTGGGGAGCTCTCCGGCCCTGCGGCAGGTGCTGGACCTTGCCGCGCAGGCCGCGCCCTCCAGCGCCACGGTGCTCGTCCTCGGCGAGAGCGGCACCGGGAAGGAGCTCCTGGCGCGCTACGTCCACGCGCGCTCCCTGCGGGCCTCCGGGCCCTTCGTGGCCGTCAACTGCGCGGCCATCCCGGAGACCATCCTAGAGGGCGAGCTCTTCGGCCACGAGAAGGGCGCCTTCACCGGCGCCGTGCAGCGCCGCGAGGGGCGCTTCGCCCAGGCCCGCGGGGGCACCCTCTTCCTGGATGAGATCGGCGAGCTCTCCCCGGCGGTGCAGGTCAAGCTCCTGAGGGTGCTCCAGGAGGGGGAGTTCGAGCCCCTCGGGGGGCGCACCACCCGCGCGGACGTGAGGGTCGTGACCGCCACCAACCGCGACCTGGAGGCCGAGGTCAAGGCCGGGCGCTTCCGCGAGGACCTGTTCTATCGCCTCCACGTGATCGCCCTGACGTGCCCGCCCCTCAGGGCCCGGCCCGGGGACGTGCCGCTCCTGGTCGAGCACTTCGTGCAGGTGTTCGCGCAGCGGAACAACAAGGGTCCGTTCACGGTCACCCCGGCGGCGCTGGAGAAGCTCTCGCACTACGGCTGGCCGGGGAACGTGCGCGAGCTGGAGAACACCATCGAGCGCGCGGTGGTGCTCTCCCGCACGGCCACCCTGGACCTGGAGGACCTCCCGAGGAGCATCGTCGAGCAGGAGCGGGCCCGGAGCGAGCTGGTGGTGCCCATCGGGACGGCCCTGGAGGAGATCGAGCGTATGGTCATCCGGGAGACCCTGCGCACCACCCAGGGGGACAAGCGCCTGACGGCCCAGCTCCTCGGGATCGCCACCCGCACCATCTACCGCAAGCTCGCCCTGGAGCGCGGCGCGGGGGACCCCCCCGCCGACCCCCCCGACGACGACCGAGGCCCCGGAAATGCCCCCCCGGAGGGGCTTTGACACCTGGGGAAATGTCGATTAGACACCCCGGCTCGTTCCGGGGCGTGTGCGCCCTCCGACCCTGAACCCGTCATGCGGTCCAAGGTCCTCCCGGGGATGGTCCCCGTGGAGCGCCTCCAACCCCTTCGGCGGGCAGGTGTGGTTGGTTACCTACATCCACCTACCGGAACAATCTCCCTTGAAAGGACGGCTGAGAAGACACTGCATGGGAAACATCACACAGGTCCAGGAATCGTCGGGGATGGACAGCTTCGCGGCGCTGTTTGAGGCGAGCGTCGCCGAGGGCGACAAGATCCGCGAGGGGGAGATCGTCCAGGGGACGGTGCTCCGCGTCGGCAAGGACAACGTCGTCGTGGACATCGGGTACAAGTCCGAGGGGGTGATCCCCGCGTCGGAGTTTACCGGTGCCGGGGGCGAGGTCACGGTGAAGCCCGGGGACACCGTGGACGTGCTCGTGGAGAGCCGCGAGGACGACAACGGCCTGGTGCTCCTGTCCAAGGAGAAGGCCGACAAGATGAAGGTCTGGGACGAGATCTCCGCCGCGTGCGAGCGCGACGAGATCATCGAGGGGACCATCTCCGCGCGGGTCAAGGGCGGGCTGTCGGTGACCATCCGCGGGGGCGTCAAGGCCTTCCTGCCGGGGTCCCAGGTGGACCTGCGGCCCATCCGGAACCTGGACAAGCTGATCGGGCAGGCCTACCAGTTCAAGGTCATCAAGTTCAACAAGAAGCGCGGCAACATTGTCTTGTCGCGCCGGGTGCTCCTGGAGAAGGAGCGGGACGAGATGAAGGCCCGCACGCTGGAGACCCTGTCGGAGAACATGGTCGTCAAGGGCGTGATCAAGAACATCACGGAGTATGGGGCCTTCGTGGACCTCGGGGGCATCGACGGCCTCCTGCACATCACGGACATGTCCTGGGGCCGGGTGCAGCACCCCAACGAGGTGTTCCAGGTCGGCGACGAGGTCACCGTCAAGGTGCTCAAGTACAACGCCGAGACGGAGCGGGTGAGCCTCGGGCTCAAGCAGACCATGGAGGACCCCTGGAACCACGCCGCGGAGGCGTACCCCGAGGGGAAGAAGGTCCGCGGCAAGGTGGTGTCCATCACGGACTACGGGGCCTTCGTGGAGCTGGAGCCCGGCATCGAGGGCCTGGTGCACGTGTCCGAGATGTCCTGGACCAAGCGCGTCAAGCACCCGAAGAACGTGCTCAACGTCAACGACGAGATCGAGACCCAGGTCCTCGAGGTGGACGCCAAGGCGAAGCGCATCTCGTTGTCCATCAAGGAGCTGGAGCCCGACCCCTGGACGCTCTTCGTCAACGAGTTCAACCCCGGGGACAAGGTCTCGGGCAAGGTCCGGAGCATCACGGACTACGGGATCTTCATCGGGATCCGGGACGGCGTGGACGGCATGGTCCACAAGTCCGACCTCTCCTGGACCGTGCGCGTGGCCAACCCCGCGGACATGTTCCAGAAGAACGACGACGTCGAGGCCGTGATCCTCTCCATCAACCACGATGAGAAGAAGGTCTCCCTCGGGGTCAAGCAGCTCTTCGACGACCCCTGGAGCCGCGTGCCCAACGACTACCCGCCCGGCCGCGTGGTGGACGGCAAGGTGATCAACTCCTTCGAGGGCGGCGTCTACGTGGCCATCGAGCCGGGGATCGACGGCTTCGTGCCCACGCACGAGTTCAACGCCGAGCTGGCCGAGGGCAAGCGCGTCAAGCGCGGCGAGCCCCTGCGCTCCGAGGTGCAGGCCCTGGACGTGGGCGACCGCCGGATCGTCCTGACGCTCCGGAGCGCCGCCACCGCGGTGCGCGCCGAGGAGGCCCCCGCCGAGCGCTCCCGCGGCGAGGGCCGCGGGGACGCCTCCCGCCGCGGGTCCACGCTGGGCGACCTCATCAAGGAGAAGCTCGGCGACCAGGTGGAGAACCTCCCCTCCAAGGGCTGAGGTCCAGCCTCGGCTTGAATTCACGCGGTCCTGCGTGCATGCTTCCGCGCGGGACCGCATGGCCGAGGCCGAACGTCAGCAGCTCTGGGCGCCCTGGAGGATGGCCTACATCCGTGGTCCCAGGGCGCCCCATTGCATCTTCTGCGAGTACCCCGCCCAGGGGCCCGCGAGGCACCGGGAGAACCTGGTCCTTTGTGAGCGCCCCAGGGCCTTCGTGATGCTGAACCGCTACCCCTTCGCGGCCGGGCACCTGATGGTGGTGCCCAGGGCCCACGCCAGCGACCTCTCGGGGCTCACCCAGGAGGACCACACCGCCCTCTTTGACCTGGCGCGGGACGCCACCACGGCCCTCCGGACCGCGTGCAACGCCCAGGGGGTGAACCTCGGGATCA
Source organism: Deltaproteobacteria bacterium (assembly GCA_016218725.1). Lineage (GTDB taxonomy): Bacteria > Myxococcota_A > Polyangia > Polyangiales > JACRDB01. The sequence goes on along the minus strand of JACRDB010000127.1, from coordinate 23,285 downwards.
ACCTCGGGGCCGCGGCGGGGGCGGGCATCGCCGAGCACCTCCACGTGCACCTGGTCCCGCGCTGGAGCGGGGACCTGAATTTCATGCCGGTGATCGCGGGGGTGAGCGTGATGCCCGAGCACCTGGACGACTCCTGGGCGCGGCTGCGGCCCCATTTCGAGCCCCTGCAGGGATGAGCGAAGACCCCACGGACCCCGACGACGCGGCGTCGACGCGGCGCAGGAGGCTCTTCCTGGGCACCTCCGCGGTGGTCGTGACGGCGCTCCTGGTGGCCTTCCGGGCCGTGCTCCTGCCCTTCGTCCTGGGCGCCGTGCTGGCGTATGTCCTGCACCCGCTGGTCACCTGGGTCGAGCGCCTCCACGTCGGCGGGCGCCGCGCCCCGCGCTGGGCCGTGGTGGTGGTGCTCTACGCCCTGCTCCTGACGGGGCTCACCGTAGGCATCGTGAACGCCATTCCCCCGCTGGCCCAGCAGGTCCGGGTGTTCATCGTGCAGGAGGTGCCGTCGCTACGCCGCGAGGTCGAGCGCCGCTGGGTGCCCACGATCCGCGCCTGGAGCGCGCGCGTCGCGGGCACGAGCGTCGGCAGCGGCTCCGGCTCCGGCGGCAGCTCCGCGGGCGGCGAGCTGACCCTCCCGGCCAACCCCGCCTCGGCGGAGCTCCAGGCGCTCCAGCGGCGCTTGCGCACGCTCGGCGAGGGCCACGCCGGGGACATCGTGGGCGTGGCGGGTGGCATCATCGGCGGCATCATCGGCGGGGTCTTCCGGTTCTTCATGACCCTGATGGTGAGCGCCTACCTGCTGGTCACCGAGGAGCGTGTCTTCGCGTTCTTCCGGAGCCTGGTGCGCCCGCGCTCGCGCCGGTCCTTCGATGAGCTCCTGGGCCGCCTGGACCGGGGCCTCTCGGGGGTGGTGCGCGGGCAGCTCCTGATCTGCATGGTGAATGGCATGCTCTCCGCGGTGGGCTTTGCCCTCGCGGGGCTCAAGGCCTGGCCCATCCTGGCCCTGGTGGCCGGGGTGATGTCCATCGTGCCCATCTTCGGTTCCATCATGAGCTCCGTGCCCGCGGTGGCCATCGGGCTCACGCAGAGCTTCGGCACCGCGCTCTTCGTGCTCCTGTGGATCGTCGGGATCCACCAGGTCGAGGCCAACCTCCTGAACCCCAAGATCATGGGAGACGCGGCCCGCACCCACCCCGTGCTGGTGGTCCTCTCGCTTTTGGCCGGGGAGCACTTCTTCGGGATCCTCGGGGCGCTCCTCGCGGTGCCTACGCTGTCCATCCTCCAGACGGTGTTCCTGCACTGGAAGAAGCATGCCCTGCCGTGGGACCGCGGTCAGGACTCCATGCCGCCGCCTCCGCCCTGAGCGGGGCGCGCCGCGATGCCCCCGAGGAGCACGTCCAGGAACATCCGGGCGAGGTCCTCGGGCTCCGGCGTGGGGAGCTCCGGCACGCTGGCCCGTACGCGCCGCAGGGCGAGCTGGGGCACCACCGCCAGGAGCACCGACGACGCCGCCTGCACCACCGGGTGCTGGGCCTCGCGCATCTTCCCAAGGGCGCGGGCCTCCAGCACGAACTCCAGCATCATCGGCAGGTGCCCGGTGGCCACGCGGCCGAGGAGCTTCTCCAGCCGCTCGGAGCTCAGGAGCATCTCGCGCAGCACCAGGCGCAGGGTGTCCACCTCCCGGGCATCAATCGCCGCCATCCGGAGGAAGAGCCGCTGGAGCCGCGCCTCGGGCGTGGCGTCGGGCTTGAGGGCCACGGAGAGCTCCGCCAGGAGCCCGGCGTAGACGTCCTCCACGACGGCGAAGAAGAGCTCGTCCTTGGAGGGGAAATAATAGTATACCATCCCGAGGCTGGCGCCGGCGCCCTTGGCGATGGCGCGCAGCGAGGCGCCGTCCACGCCGTCCCGGAGGAAGAGCGCGCGGGCGGAGGCGAGGAGCCGCTCGCGAAGGTCTTTACGAGGCCTGGCCACGGTCAGGCCACCTTCTTGGAGAAGCGCACCGAGGCCAGGGTGACCAGCGCGCAGAGGATCCCCACCATCCAGTAGAGCTCGCCGGAGAGGTCCGTCCAGGTGGCGCCCTTGAGCACGATCCCCCGCACGATGCGCAGAAAGTGCGTCAGGGGCAGGAGTTGCGACAGGAGCCTGGCGGGGAGCGGCATGGCCTCCCAGGGGAACATGAAGCCCGACAGGAGGATGTTCGGCAGGAGGAAGAAGAAGCTCATCTGCATCGCCTGCTGCTGCGTCTGGGCGAGGGTGGAGAAGAAGAGCCCGAGGGAGAGATTCGCGGCGATGAACACCGACGCCAGCGCGTAGAGGAGCCCGAGGGAGCCCACCAGGGGCACTCCGAAGACCGCCCGGCCGAGGGCGAGCACCAGGGTCATCTGGATGTACCCGATGAGCACGTATGGGAGGATCTTGCCGGCCACCAGCTCCAGCTTCCGGATGGGCGACACCACGAGCTGCTCCAGGGTGCCGCGCTCGCGCTCCCGGGCGATGGCCATGGCGGTGAGCATCACCATGGTCATGGTAAGAATCACCCCGACGAGGCCCGGCACGATGAACACCGCCGTGCGCAGGTCCGGGTTGTACCAGATGGACGGCTCCAGGCTCACGGCGGGGGGCGGCGCGGCCATCCCCTGGAGCGCCAGGCGACGCGTGGCCACCTCCGCCGAGCGCACCGCCGCCAGCGACGCCGCGGTGCTGCTGGCGCTCGCCACGGTCTGCGGGTCCGAGCCGTCCACCAGGAGCTGGAGCCTCGCGGGGCGCCCTCGCGCGAGGGCGGTCCCGTAGCCCGCGGGCGCCACCAGCACCACCCGGGCGCGGCCCGAGCGCAGCGCCCGCTCGGCCTCGGCCTCGTCCACGACCTGGCCCTTGATGTCAAAGACGCCGGTGGACTCCATGGAGCGCACGAAGTCCCTGGAGGCGCGGGAGCGGTCCTGGTCGAGGACCACCGTGGGCAGGTGCCTCACGTCGGTGTTGAGCGCGTACCCGAAGAGCAGGAGCTGGATCACCGGGAGCATCACCATCATGGCGAGGGTGAGCCGGTCCCTGCGGAGCTGGAGGAGCTCCTTGCGGGCGATGGCCAGGAGCCGATTCACGCGCCCCCTCCATTGTTCGCGGCGCGGGCGTCCTCGCGCACCATGGACACGAAGGCGTCCTCGATGGTGGGGCGCACCTCGCGGGCGCTGTCCACCGCCAGGCCGTCGGCGGAGAGCACCTCCCGGGCGAGCGCCACGGGATCGGTGAGGTCCCGGGTGGCCACGCGCAGGAGGTGCCCGAAGTGCCCGACCTCGTCCACCGAGGGGTGGGCCCGCAGTAGCTCCGCGGCGCGGAGCGAGCCCTGGAGCTGGAGCTCTGCCACGCGCAGGCGCCGACGCTCCAGCACCTCCGAGGGGGTGCCCTCGTCCAGCACGGCCCCGCGGAAGATGAACGCCAGGCGGTGGCAGCGCTCGGCCTCGTCCATGTAGTGGGTGGTCACCAGGATCGTGGTGCCGTCGGAGGCCTCGCGGTGGATCTGGTCCCAGAACTCCCGGCGGGACACCGGGTCCACGCCCGCGGTGGGCTCGTCGAGGAACAGGAGCGGCGGCGCGTGGATGGTGGCGCAGGCGAGGGCCACGCGCTGCTTCCAGCCCCCGGAGAGGGTCCCAGCGAGCTGCTTCGCGCGGCCGTGGAGCCCGGCCCTGGCGAGGATCTCGTCGATGCGGGCGGCCCGGCGCGCCCTCGGGACGCCGTAGATGCCCGCGTAGAAGCGCAGGTTCTCTAGCACCGTGAGGTCTTCATAGAGGGAGAAGCGCTGGGTCATGTACCCGATGCGGGACTTGATCTTCTCGGGCTCCCGGAGGATGTCATGGCCGACCACGGTGCCCCGGCCGCCGGTGGGGTCGAGGATGCCGCACAACATACGAATGGTGGTGCTCTTGCCCGCGCCGTTTGCGCCCAGGACGCCGAAGATCTCGCCCCGATGCACCCGGAGCGAGACGTCCCGCACGGCCACCAGGCTCCCGAAGCGCCTTGAGAGGTGCTCCGTCTCGACGATGACGTCCCCGCCGGTCACGGCGCGCCGCCCCGGAGCGTGACGAACGCCGGCACCCCCGCGTGGAGCGCATGCCCCGGGTCCTCCACCCGCACCCGCACGCGCAGCACCAGGCTGAAGCGCTCCTGCGGCGAGAACAGGTACCGCGGAGAGAACTCCGTGCGCCGCCCGATGTCCTCGACGGAGCCTCGCAGGGGCCTCGGGCCGCTGTCCACCCTCACGGTCACCGGCTGCCCCACGCGGAGGCCCGCGACCCGGGCCTGAGGCACGAACACGTCCACGTACGGACGCTCCAGGTCCGCCACGGTGGCCACGGGCGTGCCCGGCGCGACCACGTCCCCGGGGTCCACCAGCACGTCCAGCACCGTGCCCGCGAGCGGGCTGCGCAGCGCCATGCGCGCGAGCCGCGCGTCCTCCACCTGCAGGGCGTGGGTGGCGGCCTCCACCCTGGCCTCCGCGGCGTCCAGCTCCGCCGTGCGGGCCCCGGCCCTCTGCGCGCGCAGCCGCTCCTCCAGCACCATGCGCTCGGCGCGGGCGCGGTTCCGCTGTGCCTCGGGCTCCTCCGTGGCCGTAGAGGGCAAGGCCCCCTGGGTCACCAACGCCCTCGCCCGAGACAGCGCCCCCTCCACGGTCTGCTCGTTGGCCCTGGCGGCTTCCAGCTGGTGCTCCGTCGCGCGCAGCTCCTCCCGGCGCACCCCCGAGCGCAGGAGCCGTAGCTGCGCCTGCGCCATCGCCAGCTCCGACGCCCGGGCCTGCCTCGCCAGCGACGCCACCTCCGAGTCCAGCGCCGCCACCGCCTGCCCGGCGCTCACCGTGTCGCCTCGGTGGATGCTCACCTCCCGCACCCTCCCGGGGCTCTCAAACGCCACCACCTGCTCGGTGAACTCCACCACCCCCTGCACCGACCCCTCGGGGCCGGCCTCGGCCTGGGCACACCCATGTAGTAGTAGGACCGACACCCACATGAACCTACCTACCGTTGGGTTCTTGATCATACGACTGAATATGAATCGTCCCTGGCGGAGGACAAGGGGTGTCGCGCTGGATGACACCTGTCTGCCCGGGCGACGGTCCAGCGCCCAGGATGGGAGAGATTCCCTAATGATTTCCAAGGGTTTACCGCTGGCACGCGGGCCGCATTGAGTGCTCTCGTCCCACGCTCAGGAGGCGTCGCCATGAACCTTCGATCAGTCCTCTGCTCTCTGTTTTTCGCCCTCTCGGTCCCCGCGGCGGCTTCGGCCCAGGCGCCCGCTCCCCCCGTGGGCGCTCGTCCGCGGGCGGAGCCCGTGCCGGTGCACGCCTCTGGCGCCGTGGCGCGCCTCCTGGTGGGCCCCGGTGGCCGCGCCCGAGGCTTCGCGCTCACCGACGGGACCGTGGTCTTCGTGGGCCGCGGCGCCGAGGACCTGGCCTCCAGGGTACGCCCGGGGGTCGCCGTCCAGGTCGACGGCTTCGCTCGGCCCGGCGCGCCCTCCATCGTACACCGCGCCACGGTGAGGGCCCAGGATGGCACCGTGCTCGTCCAGGCTCCGGCGGGGCCCCCGCCCGGAGCGCGCCAGGGCCCGCGAGGCGAGGGCCACCGCGGGCGCTTCGGTCGCCGAGGGGCCATGCAGGCGCGGCTCCAGGCGCTGCCGGCCCACACCTCCCGGGGCACCGTGCAGCAGGTGGTGAGCGGCCCCCACGGCGCGCCGCGCATGCTGCTCCTGTCCGATGGGAGCACCGCGTACCTGCGGCCTCGGCTCGCTCAGGCCGTCGCCCGGCACGGCGTTCGAAGTGGTGACACGGTGACCGTCGATGGCCGCGGGAGCCCCGGCCCCTCGGGCGTGGGCGTCGCCGCGGAGCGGGTTACCTTTGCGGACGGGACGGCTGTCACGGCTCCCGCCCCCGCCGTGGGCTCGCCCAGCGGCCGGAGGCGGTAGCATCCCCGCCGTGTCGGGAGTCTCCCTCGGTCGGCGCCTGAGCGCCCTGGTCCTCCTCGCGGTGTGCGCGAGCGCCGGGGCGCTCTTCGCCTTCGCCCGCTTTGCCGAGGCGTCCCTCTCCTCCCGGGTGGAGCAGGCCCAGGACCTCGCCCAGGAGCGGGCCGAGGCCCTGGCCTCCCTGGGCGAAGCACCCCCCCGACGGCGCCCCAGGGCGCCTAGAGCCGGCTGGTGGGATCCCTCCCGCGGCGCTCCGAGACTGCCACCCCGCGCCGCCGAGTGCGTGCAGGACGTCCTTGAGCGCGCGCGCTCCAGCGGTCATGGCGCCCGCGGCGTGTGCCCTCTCACCCGCGCGCGCCCGCTCGAGGAAGCGTCACGCGACGTCGGCTCCCTCGCCGTGGCGGCGCAGCCGACGCCCGGCGGCGCCGTCGCCTGGGCCTCGGTGCTGGTGCCCGCGCTCCCGAGGGAGGGCCCCTGGAGGGCGGGCATCGCCGTCCTGGCCCTGGCGACCCTCGCGTTGGCGGCGCTGGCGCTGCACACCTGGAGCCTCGTGCGCGCGGGCACCGGGAGCCTTGGGCGCACCCTCGGAGCCCTCCGGCGAGACCTCGCCTCGGAGGTGGAGCGGCCGAGGCTTACGGAGCTCGCCTCCGTGGCCGTGCACCTGGAGGCCATGGCACGCTCCCTGGCGCACGCCCAGGGCGAGCGCGACGCCCTCGCGCGCACCGTGGCCGACCAGGCGCGCCTGGCGTCCCTCGGGCGTGTGGTCGCGGGCGTGGCCCATGAGGTGCGAAACCCCCTGGCGTCCATCAAGCTCAAGCTGGACCTCGCGCGCATGGCCGCGGCCCCCGCGGTGCGCGAAGACCTCGACGCCGCGGGGGCAGAGCTCTCCAGGCTCGATCGCCTGGTGTCCGACCTCCTGGTGGTGTCCGGTCGGCGCCGAGGCCCCACGCGCAGGGAGGACCTCGGGGCCCTCGCGCTCGAGCGTGCGGCGCTCCTGGCGGCGTCCGCGGGAGCCCGGGGGGTGACCCTCGAAGTTCACGGCGAGGCCACTGCCGTCGTAGACCGCGACGCCGTGACACGCGCCCTGGACAACCTCCTTCGCAACGCCATCGAGGCCTCTCCCGAGGGGGGCTCCGTGCGCGTGGCGCTCGCCTCTGACGGGCGCTGGAGCTCCATCGCCGTGGAGGACCGCGGCCTGGGCGTCGCCCCGGGGGACCTCCCGAGGCTCTTCGAGCCCTTCTTCAGCACGCGCCACGGTGGCACGGGGCTGGGCCTGGCTCTGACGCGGGCGGTGGCCCAGGCCCACGGAGGGAGCGTGCGCTACGAGCGCGCGGAGGCGGTGACCCGCTTCGTGCTCCGGGTGCCCCTCGAAGGCCCCGCGGTGGAGGCGTAGGCTCCCGGCCATGGGAACGGTGCTCGTGGTCGAGGACGACCGAGGCGTGCGCGAGGGGCTCCTGAGGGCCCTGGCCTCCGCGGGCCACCGGGGCGTCGGCGCCGAGGGCCTCGCCGCCGCGCGCGAGGCCCTGCGTGGGAGCGCCCTGGACTGCGTGCTCCTCGACGTGCGCCTGGGCGACGGTGACGGCCTGGCATTTCTCTCGGAGCTCAAGGCGGGGCTCGCTCCGCAGGTGCCGGTGGTGCTCGCGACGGCCTATGGAGACAGCGACCGGACCATCGCCGCGATGCGCGCCGGGGCCTTTGATTACGTCACAAAGCCCTTTGACCTCCCGGCGCTCCTGGCCACGGTGGAGCGCGCCGTGAGGCAGCGGTCCCTGGTGGCCCGGACCCCCGCCTCGGCGCCCGAAGGGGAGAGCGCTACGGGCCCTCGGCTGGTCGGGCAGAGCGCGCCGATGCTCGCGGTCTGGAAGGTCCTTGGCCGCGCCGCCGCCAGCGACGCGCCGGTGCTCATCACCGGCGAGACCGGCACCGGAAAGGAGCTCGCGGCGAGGGCCATCCACGCGCACTCCGCCCGGAGCCGCGGGCCCTTTGTGGCCGTGAACCTCGCCGCGGTGCCGCCCACGCTCCTGGAGAGCGAGCTCTTCGGCCACGAGAAGGGGGCGTTCACCGGAGCCTCCGCGAGGCGGGCGGGGCGCCTTGAGGCCGCCTCCGGGGGCACGCTCTTCCTCGACGAGGTCGGGGACCTGGACCTGGGGCTCCAGACCAGGCTCCTGCGCGTGCTCCAGGACGGGCGCTACGAGCGCGTCGGGTCCACGGAGCCGCTGCGCCTGGAGGCCCGGGTGCTGGCCGCCACCCACCGCCCCGTCAGGCCCGGGGTCCCGGGCGCCACGCTCCGCGAGGACCTCTACTACCGCCTGGCGGTGCTGGACCTGGAGCTCCCACCGCTGCGCGCGCGCCGGAGCGACATCCCCCTCCTCGTGGCCGAGGCCCTGCGCAACACCCGCGCCCGCGCCGTGAGCGAGGCCGCCATGGCGCGGCTCCTGGCCCACGACTGGCCGGGCAACGTCCGAGAGCTCATGCACACGATCCAGCGCGCGGCGGTGCTCAGCGCCGCCGAGGTGCTGGACGCCTCGGACCTGCCTGCGGACCTGGGACTCACGCCGGGCGTAGGGTCCCTGGGGGACGACCCCTACGATGGCCTCCCCTTGCGCGAGGCCCTCCACAAGCTGGAGCATCGCATGCTGGAGCGGGCCCTGGAGCGCGCCGGCGGCAACCGCTCGGAGGCCGCGAGGCTCCTCGGGATCGCCCGCCCGCAGTTGTACACAAAGCTGGAGGAGCACGGCATCCTGCCGCGCGAGAAGGGTTGAGCGTACGCCAACGTTGGCGGTCGCCGCCGCCAATGATGGCGCGCTCACAGCGCCGAGAGGAGCTCGCGCAGGGCCCGGCGGTCGTCCTCCGGCAGGTCGAGGGCGAAGGGGTGCGAGGGCATCGCCGCGGGGCCCTCCGGGGTCACACCCCGCCGCGGGTCCAGGAGGGCGTCGAGGCCCGCGATGGAGCCGTCGTGGAGGAGGAGCCCTCGGTCTGTCACGCCCCGCAGGGAAGGGACGCGGTAGGACCCGGTGCCCCGCTCCGCGGAGCGGGCGATGGCTCCGTCGGTGACGCTGTCCTCGGGCTCCACGAGGCCGCCGCCCTGGCCCTCGGCGCCGTGGCACCCGGCGCAGCGCTGGGAGAACACCCTCCACCCGCGGTCCGTCGAAGGCCCAGGGCGCCCCCTCGGGGGGAGCGCGTCGGCGAGGCTCCAGAGGTACAGCGCCAGGCCCGCGGAGACCTCCCTGGGCGGGCGCACGGCCTGCTGGTGGCCGGTGATGAGAAGCGTCTCCACGCGCACGGCGAGGGAGGCGATGGAGCGCTGGGTCACGGCGCCCGCGCGGTGGAGGAAGCGCTGATCCCTCAGCGGGCGCAGGTCCGGCACGGCGATGGGTTCGGTGCCTTCGAGGGTGGCCACGTCCACGCGGCCGGGGCCCCAGCGACGGAGCCTCGCTTCGTACTCCGGGGGGAGGTTCGGGTTGCCGTCGGCGCTCATTGCGCCATAGTCAAAGCGCGCGTTGGCGACGCCCGGGACCAGCCCACGAGGGCCCTCGGCCGCGTGGCAGCTCGAGCACGTGAGGCTCAGGGCGCGCCCGCCGCCCTGGAGCGTGACCTCGACGAGGCCCCCGACGCGATCGCTCGCGGGGTCCCGCCAGAGCCCGTAGCGGGCGGGGACCAGCTCGCCGCTGCGAAGCGCCACCTCGGTGCGCTCGGGGAGGAGCATCGCGGGGTACCGCCAGAACGCCAGGCGGCCCAGCTCCAGGAGCGCCGCCTCGGAGCCTTCCTGGGCCTCCGAGGGGAGGTCGAGCGCCGCGGCGGCCGGAGCCTCGCCTCCCCCGAGGGAGCTCGCGAGCACCACGGACACCGCGGGGTTCCACGCGGGGAGCCGCGACCAGTCCTCCGCGGCGCCGGTCTCGTAGCGGGCGAGGCGGAGTCGCGCGTAGCGGTTGTCGGTTGTGGTGAGGGAGCTCTCCAGCGCCTGCCGACGGAACGATGCCTCGTGCAGGTAGCGCCCGAGCTCCGAGCGTGGGGGACCCACCGACGCACCGCCGCAGGAGGCCACGGCGACGCAGGCGGCGGGGATCAGCCCGCGCAGGCCATGTTCGAGCAGCGCCATCGGGAGGTCTCGCGGTTGAATGCGCAGTAGGGCCTCTGCCCGAGGAAGCCCCCGTCGGTGGTGGTGAGGCAGTCCTCGTCGTCGATGCACTCGTCCTGGGGGGTGTGGCAGTAGTACGCCTCGACGCCGCCGAAGTCCCCGCAGAACCCGAGGGTGGGCGAGCAGTATCCTCCGGGACCGCAGTTGGCGTCCGTCTGGCAGTTGCCGCCGAGGCACACGTTGGCGCCGCTGGCCCCGCGGGTGTTGAGCCTGCACGCGCAGGGGCCCCCCGCGCGGGCGCACTGCGAGTCGTTGAAGCACGTGTCGTAGTTGCACCGGCAGCCGTCGTGGGGATTCCCGACGCAGCGCCCGTTCATCCCCATGGTGCACTCCGCGCTGCCGCGGCACTGCACCGGCGGACCGCCCCCGAGGGGCCCCATGCAGGTCGTCGCCGGGCGCTCCGACGGGCACGCCGTCGCCACCGCGCGGTGGTTCCTCGGGACCCTCGGCGGACGCACGACGTCCGGTGGAGGCGCGTCCGGCCTCGCCGTGTCCGGCACCGCGGTGTCTGGGACCGCCGTGTCCGACGCCGTGTCCGACGCCGTGTCCGGGCCCGCGTCCTCCGCGGGCGCCACGGTGGCGCCACAACCCACAACCCCAGCCCAGAGAAGCCAACAGATACCCACTCGTCTTCGCATCAAAGGGACCTCGGTAGACGGGCGTGCCAGCACGAAGCGTGCCAGGAATTGCGGAAAATCACCAATGATTTCGCGGAGTTCCGCACCTTTGCTCATGGCACATGTTGACACAGCTCCGGGGAAGCCATGGCCGCGAGGGGGACCCCGGCCCGCAGGACGAGGGGGGCGTGGACGTCTCCCAGGACGTAGGGGAGGGCCTCCCAGGTGGGCAGGTCCAGGACGCAGAGGTCCGCGCGCATGCCTGGTCGGAGGCGACCTCGGTCGTCCAGGCCAAGGGAGCGGGCCGGGACGGCGGTGATGGCATGCCACGCCTCGACGGTGGTGAGCCCCTCCAGGCGGACGGCCAGTGAGGCCATCAGGGGGAGGTTCTCCGTGCGGCTGGTGCCGGGGTTCGAGTCCGTGGCGACCGCGACGGAGACGCCATGGGCGCGCAGCCTCCGGGCGTCCGGCGGTGTCTGCCCGAGGGAGAACGCCGCACCGGGGAGGAGCACCGCCACGGTGCCCGCGGAGGAGAGCGCGTCCAGGCCACGGTCGGTGACGTGCTCCAGGTGGTCGGCGCTTGTGGCGCCCAGCTCCGCGGCGAGCTCCGCGCCGCCCACGTCGTCGAACTGGCCCACGTGGAGCCGAACCCCGAGGCCCGAGGCCCTTGCCCGTTGCAGCGCCTCGCGCACCTCCGCGGGGGAGAAGCCCGCGCCGTCTACATAGGCATCGATGAAGCGCGCCAGGCCCGCCGCGAGCACCGCCGGGAGCATCACCTCGGACACCTCCTTCAGGTACCGGGAGCGGCCGTCGGGGGAGGCACGGAGCTCCGGCGGGACCGCGTGGTAGGGGAGGAAGGTCGGCACGGCGCCCTCCACCGCGGCGATGGCCCGCAGCGACCGGAGCTCGTTGGCCGTGTCCAGGGCGTAGCCCGTCTTGACCTCGACGGTGGTGACGCCTCGAAGGGCCATGCGCCGGAGCCGGCGCGCAAGCGTCGCCTGGAGCTGCGCGTCCGAGGCCGAGCGCAGGGCGCGGACGCTCGAAGCGATCCCGCCACCCGCCCGCGCGATGTCCTGGTAGCTCCTGCCCTGGAGCCTCAGGGAGAACTCCTCGGCCCGGTCCTGGACGAAGAGCGCGTGGGTGTGACAGTCCACCAGCCCGGGGGCGAGCACCCGGTCCCCCACCTCCACCACCGTGTCTCCGGAGGACACCGGGAAGCGCCGCTCGACCTCCGCGGTGGTGCCCACGGCCACGATTCTTCCATCGGCGACGCCCACGGCGCCGTCCCTCACGACCCCGAGGTCCCCTGGGTCCCAGGTAGGGGCGCCGCTCCGTGGGAGCTCGCGGTCCATGGTGAGGAGCTCCCGGGCGTGCCTGAGGAGCACCCTTGCCGAAGGTCGGGTCACGGGCCGAGCGTAACACCGCGTGGCGCCCGCGAGGCGGTTGCGCTAGCGTGGGGCCGTGCCGAGGCCCTCGCGCGCGCTCTGGGTGCTGCTCTTCGCGGGCTGCGGGTCCATGCCCCAGGGGGACCTCGACGGCGCAGCGGACGACGCCAGCGCCCTCCAGGAGACTAATGGGCAGGACGCCCTTGAGGACACCTCGGGGGACGCCCCGGAGGTCACACCGGACGCCCTCCCCTCGGACGCCCGGGACTCGCAGGCCCCGCCGGACTCGCCGGACGCCCCTGGGGACCGCACGGCGGCCGATGGGCGCGTCGACGCCCGCTCGGACGCGCGCATGGACGCGACCTCCGAGCCGCGTACGGACGCCACCATGGACGTCAGGGACGTTGTCACCGACGCCATGGATGGACTTTCAGGCGATATAATTACCGATATAATAATGGATACTCCATCGGACATGCGCTGCCCCGAGGGCATGGTGTTGGTGAACGGGGCCGTCTGCGTGGACCGCTGGGAGGCGTCGCTGGAGGAGGTGCTCCCGGATGGCGCCGCGAGGCCCTGGTCCCCGTACCTCTCCGTCGAGGGGCGCACCGTGAGGGCGCTCTCGCGGGGGGGCGTGGTGCCCCAGGGGTACATCTCCGGGCAGCAGGCGGAGGCCGCGTGCCGCCTCGCGGGCAAGCGCCTCTGCGCGCTCTCGGAGTGGCTCCAGGCATGCCGCGGGCCGATGACGCTCACGTACCCCTACGGGAACACCTACGAGCGCCGGCGCTGCAACGAGGCCCGCACGCCGCACCCGGTGGTGCAGTTCTACGGGACCTCCATGGGGGTGTTCACCTACGAGCGGATGAACAACCCCGGGATCAACATGCAGCCGGACAGCCTGGCCCGCACCGGGGCCTTTGACCGCTGCGTGTCCCCGTGGGGGCTCTTTGACCTCGTGGGCAACCTCCACGAGTGGATCGCGGACCCCGCGGGGACCTTCAAGGGAGGCTTCTACGTGGACGCGGAGATCAACGGCCGCGGGTGCCTCTACACCACCACCGCCCACGCCTTCACCTACCACGACTACAGCACGGGCTTCCGCTGCTGCGCGAACCCACGCTAGGGCGGCGGCGCGCCCGCCGCGAGCCACGCGTCGAAGCGCGCGAGCTCCTCGGCGGTGAGGCTCGCGGGGGGAGGGGGCATGCGCGGCCCCTGGGCCTCGCCGTGGAGCCGCGCCGCGAGGACGCCGGTGACCGCGCCCCCGGGCGCGATGTAGGGCGCGTCCGCCAGGGCCGAGCGGCCGTGCGCCAGGGCCTCGTAGGTGGCCCTCCAGTCGCACCGGCGGAGCGTGAGCCCCCCGGCCGAGGCAGCGTGGCAGGGCACGCACTTGCCATCCAGCACCGTGCGCTGGAGCACCGAGAGGGCGTCCCGGCGCCTCGAGAGCTCCGCGCAGCGCGCGTCCACCACGGCCTGGGCCTCGGGCTCCGGCGGCGGCGGCGGGGCGGGGGCCTCCAGGGCGCTCTCCCCATAGGCGACGCGGTACACAAACCCACCTACGTCGTCCGAGAGGTAGAGGGCCCCGTCGGGACCCTGGGCGAGCCCGAGGAGGTGCCCGTGGGGCCTCCCCGGGCGCTCCTCCCACCCGTTGATGAAGTCCTCCGCGGGCCCCGAGGGGCGCCCGTCGGCGCCGAAGGGAACGGTCACCACCCGGTGCCCCGTGGCCCGGTACCCGTGGTATGTCACAAAGGCCCGTCCCCTCCATGGGCCCGGGAACATCGCGCCCGTGTAGAACAGCACGCTGATCGGCGCCGCGTGAGCCGGGAGGAGCTGCGCTGGCGGCGCCTCGCGCGCGCACGCCTGCCGCGTACTGCGCGCATACTCAGGCGACACCAGGTTGTCGTCATAACAGTAGGGCCAGCCGTAGCGCCCGCCCTCCACCAGGTGGTTCAGCTCCTCGTGGGGGAGGAGGGCATCGGAGAGTGTAGGGTCCTGTCGGTCAATGTAGTCTCGGGCGTTTTCTACGCCCCAGAGGGAGCCCGAGGTGGGGTGCCAGGCGAGGCCGAGGTTGTTGCGGAGCCCTCTGGCAAAGACCGTCAGCCGTCCGGTCGAGGGGTCCCAGCGGTTGACCACGCCGCGGGCGGCGAGGGGCTCCAGGGCCTCGGCCTCGGGGCAGGGGTCGGGGCCGTCGCGGGAGCCGTTGGGGGCGCCGTTGTCGGTGCCGGAGCCGATGGAGAAATAGAGCGCCCCATCGGGGCCAAAGCCGAGGGTCTTGTGCACATGCCTCCCCGTGGCGGGCAGGGGGCCTAGCACCGTGGTGGCCTGCTCCGCGCGGGCGAGGCCCAGGTCCAGCGGCGCCTTCACGATCCGGTCGGCGGCGGCGACCCAGAGGTGCCCGTCCCTCCAGGCGATGCCATGGGGGCGATCGAGGCCCAGGAGGAATGAATCTGCGCTCCAGCGGCCGTCGGGTTGGCGCGTGAGCACCCCGACGCGCCCTCGCTGGCGTGCCCAGCCCCGGCCGCTCTCGGCCACGAGGAGCTGTCCAGTCGGGGCGAAGGTCAGCTGCCTCGGGCGCAGGAGCCCCCGGGCGATCTCCTGGAGGCAGAAGCCTCGCGGGAGGCGCACCCCGACGGCGTTCCCCACGCCCGTGCAGGGGTCCCTCGGGCGCGCCCGGGCGGCGGCGTCGCGGGGCACCACGGGGCGAGGGGCCTCCCGGCGTCGCGCGCCGCAGGAGGCGACCAGGCCAGCCGCCAGGGGGATGCACCAGGGAGAGCGCCCGCGACGCACGGCGCCGCAGGGTAGCACCCCCGACGCGCTAGGAGCGCTTCGGCAGGCGCCCGCTGGCCTTCAGGGCCACGAGCTCCGAGTGACCCCCGAGGAGCACCCCATCCATGAACACCATGGGGAAGGTGGGAAAGCCCGCCCAGAGCTTGATGGCGAGCCGCCGCCGCCACTGCGACAGGTAGCTGCCATACTCCAGGTAGGTGTACTCGATGCCCTCGACGTCGAGGAAGGCGCGGGCCTTCTTGACCACGGGGTTCTGGGCCATGCCCACCACCACCACGGGCTTGGAGGCGACGGCGCGGGCGACCTCCTCCACCAGGTCGCGGTGGAACTTCGCGACCACCGCGCGGGCTTCGTCACCCACCTTGTCCGATCCCAGGGTCCTGCGCTCCATTGCCATCTCCTTGTGCGGCCATGAGATGACCTTGGGGGCCCTCGGGGTTCGGCGCTGGTACCATGGACGCCCATGAACCGCAGCCCCTTCGCCAGCCTGGAGTCCCTCCGCGTGGAGCTCCCCTCGGGGCCCGAGCGAGCGGCGCCCTCGGTGCCTTCCGCGCCGGCGGTCCCTCGGTGCGTGGTGCGCTACGAGCGCAAGGGCCGCGGCGGAAAGGAGGCCACGGTGGTCGAGCGCCTCGGCCTCGGGGCGCCGGAGCTCCAACGCTGGTGCGGCGAGCTCAAGAAGGCCCTTGGGTGCGGCGGCGGCGTCGAGGGCGAGAGCCTGGTGTTCCAGGGCGACCAGCGCGAGCGCCTGAGGACGCTCCTGGAGGCCCGAGGGGTCCGAAGGGTCACCGTGTCGTGAGGGGCCCGCGGGTGTATCTTCGGGTGCTCGGGTCCGGAGCGCTCCCGCGACGCCGGGCACTCGCCCTGGGTGTCTGCGCCATGGCCTCGGCGTGCAGCGACGCGGCCCGTCCGACCACCCTGCCGCCGCTCCGGGAGGAGACCACCCCGCGGCGGGACGCCAGTCGGGACGGGTCCGAGGGGAGCCCGCCGGGGGACGGCTCCAGCGACGCAACGGACGCCTCTGCCGCGCTCTCTGACGTTGGCGACGCCGGAATGAACGACGGTTCACCGGACCTCGGTCCGGACTCCCTGACCCCGGAGGACGGCGATGTCGCCGCCCCGGACAGCCCTCGCGGGGACGCCGGGCCGGAGGACGCGCCAGCCACGCCTGGCGCCCTGGACGCCCCGGACGCTCCAGACGCCATGGAGGACCGCCCCCCGGAGGACGCGGTGGGCCCCGGAGGCGGGGACGCCCTGGCGGCGGAGGACACTGCGCCCAGCGATGCGTTGCCGTGCCCGGAGGACGCGGTCGAGCTCGGCCCGGTGGAGGGCTTCCCTGCGGGCTCCTGGAGCCTGGTGGTGGCGGCGCGCACAGTGGTGGGGAGGGACGCCAGGGGGCTCTTTGCCTTCACGGCGGTGTGCACCCACAGCGGGTGCGTGGTGGACAGCCCCGCGGCCGATGGGATCAGCACCTGCCCCTGCCACGGCTCGCGCTTCGATGGCCAGGGCTCCGTGCTCCGCGGCCCGGCCAAGGCCTCCCTCGGGCACCTGGCGTTGCTATTGTGTGGCCGGACGCTCTATGTGAGGCCCCGGGTGCCGGTGTCGAGGGAGACCCGGCTCGCGGTGTAGCCTCGGGCCGATTTGCTATGATGTCGCCCATGGAAGCTCGACGGACCTTGGACGCGCGCTGGCTCCTTCTCCTCGCCCTCGCGGTGGGTTGCCCCCAGCGGGGGATGGTGATGGTCCCTCCGGACGAGGAGGACGGCGGCATGATGATGATGCAGCCGACGGGCGATGGGGGCACCGTGAGCGGCCCCGACGGCGGCGTGCCCGGGGCTCCGGCGTGCATGCCCATCAACCCGTACCCCGCCCGGACGGACCCCTGCCCGGGGAGGCCGGACTGTGGGCTGCCGTCGCACGGGCGGGTGGACATCACCGGGGCCCGGGCGATGCTGGAGGAGTTCCAGGTCCTGGTGACGCTGCCGATGAGCGTCCGGGGGGCCGTCGGGGCGGCGTGTGACCGGCTGGTGTTCCGGACCATGGACAACACCTGGGCGCCGCACTTCGTGACCGACTGCGCGATGGGCAAGGTGTACGTGAGGGTGCCCCGCCTGGCCCCGGGCTCGACGCAGCTCCAGCTGCACTACGGCGGCGGCGCCGCGGTGCCCGCGGCCCAGAGCTACGACGACACCTTTGACCGCGTGCCCTACAAGGCGGCCAACGCCATCGGGCTCTACACCTTCGACGAGGGCACCGGGGCGCGCACCTGCCCGGTGGTGGGCACCTCCCCCTTCGACGCGTACCTGGAGCAGTCGCCGTACCGGATGAATCACCCGCAGATCCGGGGCGCGGCGCCCAACCTCTGGAGCATGGAGAGCCCCCCGAGCCTGCTGGCGCCCACGAACCCCGAGGCGCGCTTCCGCCGCAGGCAGTTCTCGCTGAACTTCCCGGTGGCCACGGTGATCCCCGAGCTCAAGATGCCCACGCAGACCGTCATGGGTCGGCCCGTCAACTGGCGCTCGCCGTCGGGGGCGCCCTTCAACACGGCCCGGATGCAGCTCACCGTCGGGGTGTGGGTGCGCCCCGAGTCGCCGTCCAATTTCTTCATGGACAACTTCCAGACGATCGTGTGCTACGGCATGCCGATCCCCATGGTGCGCGCCCAGCACTGGCGCATGCCCGAGAGCGCCCAGGGGATCATCAACAACTCGATCTACAACCCCTGGGCGATCTTCTTCCGCGGTGACAGCGTGGATGACTCGCTCTACCAGGGCAATACGTGCGTGTCGCCCTGCCTGGACGTGATCAACTACGCCCACATCACCACGACCACGCCGCTGGCGGGCGCGGCCTTCGTGCGCAACTGGCACTTCCTGGCGTTCACCTTCGACGCCACCACGCGCCCCCACACCACCCGCCGGAGCTACTATGACGGCCAGGAGTTCTCCTATCCGGAGAGCCTGGAGCTCTTCCCCCAGGATCGGCAGTACTGCCCGAACCCCCTGTCCTTCGCGGGCTGCAACCCGGACCCGGGCGAGCGCATCAACTGCGCGGTGCCCTGCGCGCCCTTGTGTCCGGGCGGCCGCGGCCCGTGCATCTGGCCCCCGGAGGCGCCCATCGAGTACCCGCCCGCCCCGGTGGTCATCGGCGCGGACATGAACGACGGCTACACCAACCTCGGGCACCACGGGCAGATTGATGACATGTTCATCCTCGCGCGGGGAGCATCCGTGGAGGAGATCAGGGCGTACCGGGAGCGCCGGCAGTACAGCCCGGACCCGATCATGGCGACGGTCACGCCGTAGCTTGATGGAGCCCCCCAAGGCCCGTCGGCAGAGGCACTCGAGGCCCCCCCTCGCGGTGCAGGCCACCACGCTCTGGGACTACCCCTCGCAGCGCTACGGCGACGGCGAGCAGGGTGACCAGAACTACCGCGGGGCGACGCCCTCGTATGTCATCTGGAACGCGCTCCAGCGGTACACAAAGCCCGGGGACCTGGTGGTGGACCCGATGTGCGGGTCGGGCACCACGCTGGACGTGGCCCGGGACCTGGGGCGGCGTGGGCGGGGCTTTGACCTGCACCGCACGCGGGAGGACATCGAGCTGGCCGATGCGCGCAAGCTCCCGCTGGAGCCCGGCTCCGTGGACCTGGTCTTCCTGGACCCGCCCTACAGCGACCACATCGCATACTCCGACGACCCGCGGTGCCTCGGGAAGGTGTCGGCCTTCGACCCGAGGTTCTTCCGTGAAATGGCGAAGGTCCTGAAGGAGGTCCACCGGGTCCTGCGGCCCGGCGGGCACCTTTGCCTGTATGTGTGCGACTACTTCGAGAAGAAGAAGGGCTTCGTCCCCGTGGGCTTCGGGCTCTTCTCGCTCCTGACCCTGGACCTGGAGCCCCTGGACGTCGTCGCCGTGGCCCGGCACAACAAGAACCTCGGCCTCGCCAACCACCACCAGGCGGCGGTGCGGGAGAACTTCTTCCTCCGGGGGTTCAACTACCTGTTTATCGCCAGGAGGCCCCAGGAAGGCAGGTCCTCGCGGAGGTAGCGCCGGGGGTGGTACGCTACGCAGGTCCGGAGGTCTCTGGCTGCATCGTAGCTTCGGGTGGGTGTCCTTCACATGGTCCGTCGCTTCGCAAGGTGGGTTCTCGTGGTCGCGCTCTGGGCGCTCGGTTGCGCGCGCGGCATCGTGCTGGAGGACCCCGAAGGGGGCGCCCCGATGGACGGCGGTGACGCCCCGGACGTCGGTATGGACGGCCCCGAGGGCACCTCTGGGTGCGCCCGCGACGAGGACTGCCAGGCCTCCCTGGCCGGTCCCCTGTGCGACCTCGCCCTCGGGCGCTGCGTGGCATGCATCCCAAGTCAGGACCGCTGCCCCCCGGGGCAGTTCTGCGACCCCGCCGGGCGCACCTGTCTCTCGGGCTGCACCAGCGACGCAGACTGCGGCGCCAAGGGGTCTGTCACACGTTGTGACCCCTCCACCCACCGTTGCGTAGGTTGTACTACAGACGACCACTGCGCCCCTGGGACCCTCTGCCGAGGGGGTCAGTGCCTCCCCGGGTGCACCGACGCGCATGGTTGTGGCGTGGGTCGGACGTGCTGCGCGGGGGGCTGCGTGGACACCTCGGCGTCGGTGATGCACTGCGGCGGGTGCGGCATGCTCTGCGCGGAGACCGCGGCGTGCTGCCGCGGGGCCTGCGCGAGGATCATGGTGGACTCGGCCCACTGCGGCGGGTGCGGGGTGGCCTGCGCGGCGCCGAACGCGACGGCCTCGTGTGTGGAGGGGCGCTGCGCGGTGGGGGCGTGCGACGCGGGCTACGCGGACTGCGACCGGGCGGCGGCCAACGGCTGCGAGGCGGAGCTGGCGACGGACCCGCTGCACTGCGGGATGTGCGGGGTGGCGTGCCCGAGCGGGACGCGGGCGACGGCGCGGTGCGCGCTGGGGGTGTGCGGGGTGGAGTGCGCGGCGGGCTACGGGGACTGCAACCGCGAGCCTGGGGACGGCTGCGAGGCCGCGCTGCCGACGGACGTGGCCCACTGCGGGGCGTGCGGGAGGAGGTGCGCGGCGCCGGACCACGCGACGGCGTCGTGCGAGATGGGTCTGTGCGGGTTCCGCTGCGAGGCGGGCTACGGGGACTGTGACGGGGACGGGGCCAACGGCTGCGAGGCGAGCCTCGCGGAGGACGCGCGGCACTGCGGGGGCTGCGGGATGGCGTGTCGGCTCCCGAACGCGACGGCGGCGTGCCGCGCGGCGCGGTGCGAGCGGGTGTCCTGCGACGCGGGCTTCGGCGACTGCGACGGGGTGGCCTCCAACGGCTGCGAGACCCCCACGGTGAAGGACCCGATGAACTGCGGGGCCTGCGGGGTGCGCTGCGGCGCGGGCACGGCGTGCTCGGCGGGGGCGTGCGCGTCGGTGTGCGCGGCGGGGACGACGTTCTGCGCGGGGCGCTGCGTGACCACGGCCTCGGACCCGGAGCACTGCGGGCGCTGCGGGGCGCGCTGCGCGGCGGGGGCGAACGCCACGGCCCGGTGCGCCGCCGGGGCGTGCTCGCTCCAGTGCGGCGTGGGCTTCGGGGACTGCAACGGCGCGGCGGGGGACGGCTGCGAGGTGGACCTGCGCGCCGCGGTGGCACACTGCGGGGCCTGCGGGGGCGCCTGCGCCCGCGCCCACGCCACACCTGCTTGTGTAGCGGGCTCCTGCCGCGTCGGGCGCTGCGACCCGGACTACGCCGACTGCGACGGGAGCGACGCCACCGGCTGCGAGGCCAGCACCGCCGGGGACGCGCGCAACTGCGGGGGGTGCGGGCGGGTGTGCGCCCTGGCCAGCGCCGCGGCGCGCTGCGCGGGGGGCGTCTGCGCGGTGGCCTCGTGCCTCGCGGGGAGCGCCAACTGCAACGGCCGGGACGCGGACGGCTGCGAGGTGGACACGCAGCGGGACAATTTCAACTGCGGCGGGTGCGGCTCCCTGTGCCCGCCCGGCACGGCGTGCTCCGCGGGCTCCTGCGCGTCGGTGTGCGCGCCGGGGACCACCTTCTGCGCGGGCTCCTGCGTGGACACCCGGAGCGACGCGAGGAACTGCGGCGCCTGCGGGCGCCTCTGCGCCGCCGGGCAGAGCTGCGTGGCCGGCGCGTGCGTCTCGCCGGGGCCCGCCAACGACCGCTGCGCCGCGGCCAGGGTTCTATCGCTGTCCTCCGCGGGCTTCGACGTGGTGGCCAGCACCGTGGGCGCGGCCCACGACCTGAACGCCCCCTGCGGCGGCAGCGCCCAGGGCGGGGCGGACGTGTTCTTCCAGTTCACCATCCCCTCCAGCGGCCCGGAGCTGGTCTACGCGGACACCTTCGGCAGCGGTTATGACACGGTGCTGTACTTCGCCTCCTCGTGCGGCGCCGCCCGCACCGGGAGCACCACCCCGGGGGACGCCGTCTGCAACGACGACGCGGGCACCGTCGGGTGCTTCTCCGCCGGGCTCCAGTCGCAGGTCGTGGCGCTCCTGAACCCCGGCACGCACTACCTGGTCCTGGGGGGGTACTCGTCGCAGACCGGGAGCGCTACCATTCACTTCCAGCACCTCCCGGTGGGCAACGGCGCCGTGGGGCTCCTCCCCTCGGGCAGCGCCACGGTCTCGGGCACCACCTCCGGGGCGGGGCGCGTGAGCGGCTCCTGCGGCGGGGGCCTGGCCCCGGAGAACACCTTCTGGTGGCGCTCCTGCCCGGAGACCCGCGGAGGGACCTTCTCGGCCACCACCTGCACCCGCGCCACCTGGGACACGGTGCTCTACCTCCTGAACGGCAACGGCGCCGGAAACGTGTGCAACGACGACGCCTGCGCCCTCCAGTCCACCATCACCAGCACCCTCCCCGGCGGCGCGGGCCTCCACGCCCTCTACGTCGATGGCTTCTTCACGGCTACAGGCACCTACACCGTCGCCACGGTACGACCTTGACGATTTCTGGGGCCTCGGGTCTTGAAAACGAGAAGCGGTATCATTATCTATGTGAGTAACGGGCTGCTGCCGTACTGAAGGTGGTCCGGGTGTGAGGCGCCATGATCGTATGCATCTGTCGCGGGGTACGGTGTTCGACGATCCGGGCGGCGATCCGGGCGGGGGCCCTCACGGTGGAGGAGGTCGGGGACGCCTGCGAGGCGGGGACCGACTGTGGGAGCTGCCAGGACGAGATCGCGGGGATGATCGACGAGGCTGGGGCGTCTCGGGCGAGCGCGCCGTCCCCCGCGAGGGTTCGGCTCTCGCTGGCGCCGCAGGTGTCGGGCTGAGCCGCACGGAATTGTGCGCGGGGGGCTGCGCGCGGTGATACAAAGGTCGGACGGGCTGGAGGTCCGACGGAGATGAAGGGAAACGCGCAGGTCCTGGACGCCCTGAACGCCGTCTTGACGGCGGAGCTCACGGCGGTGAACCAGTATTTTGTCCACGCGAAGATGTGCCGCAACTGGGCGTACGAGCGCCTGGCCGCGTACATCCGCAAGGAGTCCATCGATGAGATGAAGCATGCGGACCAGCTCATCGACCGGATTCTGTACCTTGAGGGGACGCCGAACGTGCAGCGGTACCACAAGGTGACCATCGGTGAGACGGTGCCGGAGATGCTCCGGCTGGACCTCGACGTGGAGCGCGAGGCTATCCCCAGGCTCAACGACGCGATCAAGCTGTGTCGGGACCTCGGGGACCACGGCTCCGAGGAGCTCCTGCGGGGGATCCTGGTGAGCGAGGAGGCCCACGTGGACTGGCTGGAGGCCCAGCTGGAGCAGCTCAAGCAGCTCGGCGAGGGCCACTACCTGTCCCAACAGGTCCGGGGCTGAGCGCCGTGAGGGCGGTGTCGTGGGCCCTCGTGGGGGCCCTGGGCGTGGGCGCGCTCCTCGCGGGGCCGGAGGCGCGGGCACAGGGGATCGGCGCGAGCCACCGCTTCGGCATCGGGGCGGCGCTCGGGTACCCGTTCAACGGCCTGAGCATGAACTACTTCCTGGAGCGCAACATGTCGCTCCAGATCGACCCCGCGCTCCGGCTATACAGCTACGGGGGCTACAGCGGGGGCCTCGTCGGGGCGCGGGTGGACCTGCTCTTCTACCCGGCGACGCTGGCCACGGGCCGCGTGGCGCAGCTCAAGTTCTACGTGGGACCTGGGGCCAACTTCGCCCTCGGCCTCGGGAACTTCCGGGGCTTCTTCCTCGCGGCGGAGGCGGCCGTGGGGCTCACGGTGCAGTTCCAGCGGGCCCCGGTGGACATCGCCTTCGAGCTGGTCCCCATCCTGGCGATCCTCTCCAGCGGCGGCGTGGACGTGGGCGTCGGCATCGGCGGCGCGCTCCACGTGCGGTACTATTTCTAACACGGCGACCTCACCCCCCCAGCCCCATAGGCATCAACTCGGCATCAGCCCGTGCCCGATCGCTGCCCGTGCCCGTGCCCGTG
>JACRDB010000125.1 GCA_016218725.1 Deltaproteobacteria bacterium | reverse complement strand
GGGGTGAGCGACGCGACCTCGGAGACCGTTGCGCTGGCGAACCCCGGGCGAAAAAGCGTCAGGAGCTCGGGCGGCGCGGCGGCCGTCCTCGAAGCCCCACCCGCCGCCTGAAGTGCCTGAAATTCAGACCTCGGAGCCCTTGTCCTGGCGCCTATGGGGCCGGGGGGTGAGGTCGCCGTGCGCGGGCTTATGTTGGTGGCCCGATGCGGACTCGCTGACCTGCAACACTCGCGCCCATGCGCGTACTGTGGCCCCGGGCGATGCGGCCTCGAATGCGTCCCCTTCGACTCCCACGCTGTGCCGCGAGTCCGGGGGAGCGGTGGTCCCCACTCGGTCACCTACGCTCGGGTGCGGTACGACTCTCGCGGTCACTTCCCCGCGCGCTACGGGTCAACTCCCGCGGTGACCTCACCTGCGCGCTGCCTCCCCAATGGACATCAGATCAAGGTGCAGGTCTGGGAGAGCCCCGAGAGCGACCCGCTCTGGTTGGCGCACTGGAAGATCGATGACATCGATTGGATCCGGTAGCCCGGGGCGCAACCCTCGCCGAAGGTGTTGATGCACATGGTGTACGTGGTCCCGCAGTTGGGCTCGCAGTCCTCCGAGTTGTACACCGAGAAGCAGCTCGACGAGCCCGAGCAGGAGAAATCACACCCCCGCCGCACGGTGTGGTAGCCCGCCGGACAGTTCGTCGGGTACATCGTGCGGCACGTGTGGAACGCCGTGCACCGGCAGGCGGTACACTGCGACGGGTAGCTGCACGCCGAGGTGCAGGTGCGCGACTGGCACGTCCCGCAGCCCGCGGTGGACACCGTGCCGGGGCGGCAGGCGCCCTCGCCCGCGCAGCCCCCGAAGGGGTCCCAGAAGCAGAACGCGTTGCAGCTCCGGGACTGGCGACCACAGTTTCCACACGCGGTGGTCTCCGTCATCCCCGGCCGACACACCCCCTCGCCGGTGCAGGCCCCGAAGGCGCCCCACGCGCAGAGGGCCGTGCAGGTGCGCGTCTGGCGCCCACAATTGCCGCAGGTGGCGGTCTCCGTGGCGCCCGGGCGGCAGGCCGTGCAGGGGATGCACACCCCCGAGGAGCACACCCCCGACGCGCCGCACACCGTCCCGTCCGTGACATTCCCGGTCTCCCGGCACACCGCCGAGCCCGTCGAACACGTGGTGGTGCCCGTGCGGCAGGGGTTCGTCGGCGCGCAAGGGGACCCCTCGCTGCATGCGACGCAGGTGCCCGCGCCGTTGCACACGAGCCCGGCGCCGCAGGAGGTGCCGCCCGGCCGGTTGCCCGTCTCGACACACGTCGGGATCCCCGTCCCGCACGAGGTGGTCCCGGTGCGACACGGGTTCGAGGGCGAGCACGCCTCGCCCATCGCGCATGCCACGCAGCTCCCCGCCGCGTTGCACACCCTCCCCGCGCCGCAGGACGACCCCGGCGCCGCAAGGCCCGTCTCGCGGCACACCGCCGCGCCGGAGCCGCACTCGACCGCGCCGACCCGGCACGGGGTCGTCGGCGCGCACGCCGAGCCCGCCGCGCACGCCACGCAGCCGCCCCGGCCGTCGCAGACGCGCCCCTCGCCGCAGGCGCTCCCCGCGCCCTGGAAGCCCGCGTCACGGCACACCGCGGAGCCCGTCGCGCAGTCCACCGAGCCCATACGGCACACGCTCGGCGCGATGCACGACGCCCCTGCCACGCACGCCCCGCAGGTGCCCGCCGAGGAGCACACCAGCCCCGCCCCGCAGGCCGTTCCCCCTGGCACGTTGCCCGTCTCCCGGCACACCGCCGCCCCCGAAGCGCAGGCGATGGCCCCGGTGCGACACGGCGTCGTCGGCGCGCATTCCATCCCCGCCGCGCAGGCCACGCAGGCCCCCGAGGGGTCACACACCCGCCCCTCCCCACACGCCGTCCCCGGCGCCAGGGGAGCGCCCGCGCGGCACACCGCCGCCCCGGTCGAGCACTCCACCGCGCCCGCCCGACAGGGCTCCCTCGGCGTGCATGCCATCCCCGCCGCGCAGGCCACGCAGGCCCCCGAGGGGTCACACACCCGCCCCTCTCCACACGCCGTCCCCGCGGGCTGGTTGCCCGTCACCACGCAGTTCGGGTCCCCCGCCGAGCAGTCCACCATGCCCGTGCGACACGCCGTCGAAGGCATGCACGCGCTCGCCGCAACGCACGCCACGCAGTCCCCCGCGGCGTTGCAAGCCCGCCCCGCGCCACAGCCCGTGCCCGCGGGGACGCTCCCGCTCTCCCGACACACCCCCGCCCCCGAAGCGCAGTCCAGCGTCCCCCGACGGCACGGCGTCATGGGCGTGCATACCGACCCCGGGGTGCAGGACGTACATACACCCACACTGTCACACACGCGGCCCATGCCACACGGCGCGCCCGCCGGGAGGTTTCCGGTCTCGGCGCAGACCGGTGCGCCCGTGGCGCAGCGGGTGGCGCCCGCGCGGCAGGGCGTAGGCGTGGAGCATGCCTCGCCCTCCGCGCAGGGGGCGCAGTTGCCCATCGCGTCGCAGACCCGGCCTTCACCGCAGGCGGTGCCTGGGGGCCTCGCGGTGCCATCGGCGCAGCGAGCCTCCCCGGTGGAGCAGTCCACGGCGCCTACGCGGCAGGGGTTCTCCGAGGGGCAGACGCTCCCCGCCGCGCAGGGCACGCAGGCCCCCGCGGCGTCGCAGACACGCCCCTCGCCACAGGAGGTCCCAGGCGCCGCGTTGCCCACCGCGCGGCAGGTCATCGCCCCGGTGGAGCAGCCCGTGGACCCCACCCGGCAGGGCTCCAGGGGCATGCAGTCCGCGCCGGCCATGCAGCGCACGCACGTCCCCATGCCGTCGCAGACCTGCCCCTCGCCGCAGGGCGTGCCTGGGGGCTGGTTGCCCGTCTCCGCGCAGGAGGCCCCGGGCCCCGCGCAGGTGATGGCCCCGGTGCGGCAGCGGTTGGCGGTCGCGCAGAGGGAGCCGTCCTGGCAGGGCACACAATTGCCTCCGCCGTCACAGACGCGTCCGTCGCCGCAGGAGGACCCCGCGAGCGCCGGCGTGGGGCGGGCGCAGCGGTGCGTGGCGGCGCAGCTCGTCGCGCCCTGGCAGGCCTCGGTGGTGGGCGTGGGCGCGCATGGTCGCTCGGCCGAGCAGGAGAAGCGACAGTCCCGGTCACAGCCCGAGCCGGGCTCGTTGCGTCCGTCGTCGCAGTCCTCGCCGGGCTCCACCACGGCGTTGCCGCAGGAGGCGCGGGGGGCGTCTCCTGCGTCGCCCTGCCCAGCGACCGAGGCCCGGTCCTTCGGGGCGGCGCGGTCGTCCACGGTGGCGTCCGGACGGTGGCAGTAGAGGCTGTCCAGGTTGGGGCCCGGCGGACACTCGTTCGTACCGCAAGCCCCCAGAAGGAAAGCCAGGAAGAGCCCTGGTGTACGTCGCGTCACCGCTCAACCTCCGCCCGCGGCAGCCGCGGGGACGATGTGGAACTCCACCCTGCGGTTGGCCGCCCGCGCCGCGCGGGACTGCCCCGGCACCAGCGGGCGATCGGGCCCGAAGCCGTGGGACTCAAGCCTGGCCGGGCCCACCCCGTGGTCGCGCAGGTACGCCACCACGCTCGCCGCGCGGCGCTGGGACAGGTCCCGGTTGTGCTCCGCGGAGCCGCGGTCGTCAGTGTGACCCTGCACGTCCAGCCGGGCGATGTCCGGGTTGGCGTTCAAGATCGCCACCACCGCGTCCAGGATGGCGAAGCTCCGCGCGCCCACGAGCTGGTCGCTGTCCGTGCGGAAGCGCACCTGCTCGCGGATCTCGATGCGGTTGTTCACCCGCTCGCCCAGGACCTCACCGTCCGGGCACCCGTCCGTGTCGTCCCGACCGTTGTACGTCTCCGGCTGTTCGGGGCAGCGATCCGCGTCGTCGGTCAGGCCGTCGTGGTCGCGGTCGCCCACGGGGCAGCCCCTCCGCTGGGGGTCGGGGTGGGCCCCCTGCGGCACCTGCGGGCACTGGTCCTCGCCGTCGATCACCCCGTCGGAGTCCTGGTCCGTCAAGGGACAGCCGGCGCGCTGCGGGTCCGGGCGCGCGCCCTGAGGGATCGTCGGGCAGACGTCCTCCGCGTCGGCCACGCCGTCGGCGTCGGTGTCACTCTCGGGGCAGCCGGGCCTGCGGCGGTCCGGGCGCGCGCCCTGAGGGACCGTCGGGCAGACGTCCTCCGCGTCGGCCACGCCGTCGCCGTCCTGGTCGCGCAGGGCGCAGCCCCGGCGCCGAGGGTCCGGGTTGGCCCCCATCGGCTCCAGGGGGCACACGTCCTCCGCGTCGAGCACGCCGTCGTGATCGGCGTCCGCGGGGCCACCGGCGCCCTCCTCCGGGGCCCTGGGATCTCCCAGGACCCCAACGGTCACACCAAAATGCAAGAGGTGAGGGTCCGCCCCCAGCGGGTCGCTCCCCCATTGGTAGCGCACGAAGGGACCCACCCTGAGACCAGGGGTCACCGCGATGGCGTAGCCCGCCCCCGCGTCGAAGCCCAGCCGCGAGATGGCCCCGGAGACTCCGTAGTTGCCGTGCACATCGATCCACCCGTCGTCGCGACGACGCGTGGCCCAGACGCTCCAGTGGAGCCTCATGCCCGCCCTGGCGCCCAGCCAGCGGGTTCCCTCGGAGGACTGGTCGGCCCCCAGGACAAAGACCGCTCCCCCCGCGTGGAGCCCGAGCCAGGGAAGGGCGTTCAGCTCCGCGTGGAGCGCGCCCCCGCCGCCGAAGCCAAAGAGCCGCCCGTTCCCGCGGTCTACCGAGCGGCTGCCGAAGCCCTCGGCGTCCAGCGCGAAGAGCGCCCGGTTCGTCTGCGCGAGGCCCACGGCGGGAGATGCAACACACGCGGTGCACAGCCAACCGACGGTCCAGCGCTTCGCCATGAATCCCCAAGGAGAGCGCCCCCGAAGGGGACGTGTCAACAAGGCCCGCGGCGCCTTGACGGTGGGGGCGAGCCGTGCTTGATTTCCAGGCCACAGGAGCCGAGAGGAACGATGCAGAAGCCCGACCGCCGCGAGGACCCCAAGGCCGAGAGCACCCCCAGGCACGAGACCCCCCACAAGGCCGGGGTCACGGCCAAGGTCAAGTCCAAGGTTTGGACCCGCCCGGACTTCACCGAGGCCAGCGCCTGCGCGGAAATCTGCGCGTACGTCTTCGTCGCCTGAACACTACCCCCGCGGGGGTTGGTGGTCACCCGCGGCACCCCGTTGGCCATGCACGTCCGAGTCCTGGGTAGCGGCGCCGGTGGGGGCGTCCCTCAATGGAACTGCGGCTGTCCGCAGTGCAAGGCTACCCGCGACGGACACCCCGGGATCCATCCCCGGACCCAGTCCTCCATGGTCGTGAGCGCCGACGGAGAACGTTGGCTCCTCCTCAACGCCTCGCCCGATGTCCGGGTGCAGCTCAACGCCTTCCCGGCCCTGAGCCCTCGCGGACTTCGAGGCAGCGGCGTGGGCGCCGTGGTGCTCACCAACGCGGACCTCGACCACTGCACGGGCCTCCTCGTGCTCCGGGAAGGCGGCGCCCCGCCCATCTACTGCACCGAGCGCACCCGCGTTGCGCTCACCGAGGGGCTCCGGATCCTCCCGGTGCTCGAGGCCTACGGCCCCGTCCACGCCCGGGTCTTCCACCCCACGGAGCCCTTCGAGCCCAGGGACCGCGAAGGCGCCTCCTTGGGGCTCTCCATCGAGCCCTTCCCGGTGGCCAGCAAACCTCCGCCCTACATGTATGGAAAACTCCCACCCGACGATCTGGCGGGCGACACGGTGGGTCTCTCCCTGGAGGCGGGTGGCCGGAGGGTGGTGTACGTGCCCGGGGTGAGGGACCTGGACGAGCGGCTGGCGCGGGAGGTCTCGCGGGCGGACCTGTTGTTGATTGATGGTACGTGCTGGACCGACGACGAGCTGGTCGCGCTGGGTGTGTCCACGAAGACCGCGCGGGTGATGGGGCATGCGCCCTTGACTGGCGAGGGCGGGATCCTGGCGTTCCTGGCGCGCTTCCCGGGGGTGCGGCGGGCGCTGATCCACGTCAACAACTCGAACCCGGTGCTCTGGGAAGACGGACCGGCGCGCCGCGCGCTTGAAGAATGTGGGGTCGAGCTCACCCATGACGGATGGTCCGCGGCGCTGTAGGGACCGGTGTTGCTTTTGCCAAGGCCCGGAGGTACCCCTCCGCGAGCGCTCACACAGGGAGAGTACTGCCATGACCAGCTACAGCAAGAGGTTCGGCTCGGATCACCTCTGGACCTCCTCGGCCAAGGGCACCGTGCCCAAGGGGAGCCTCGAGGGTGGCCACGAGTCCGATGGGACGCCGCTCTACGTGGTGCGCGCGGCCCACGGGGACGGCGTCCACCCCGGCAAGGTCAACCCCAACTCCCGCGGGGCCTTCATCGCCTGGGGCGGCGAGGAGGTCCTCCTCAGCAGCTACGATGTCCTCCAGGATGACGGCGGCGTCGCGTGGCGCCCCGCGCGCCATGGGGACATCCCCGGGGACGCCTTCGAGGTCGGCCAGGAGAGCGACGGCACGCCGCTCTATGTCGCCCGGGCGTCCTGGGAGGGGGGCCTCCACCCGGGCAAGATCCGGGACGGCTTCCGGGGCGTGCACCTGTCCTACGGCGGCGGCGAGCACGAGGTCGCCTCCTACGAGGTCCTCTGCCGGGTGTAGGCCCGTAGGCCCCTACGGGTTGTTCTGTTCGACCGGGATCTCGAAGCGCACGGGCGTGCCCGGGTGATCCATGCGGATCGTCCGGGCCTCGCGCTCCAGGCATGCGCGGGCGCCCGCGCCGGCGTCGCCCACCATGGTGGCCGAGGTCATGGTGCCCTCGGCGTTGAAGGTCGCGCGCACGCTCATGGTCCCCTCGCAGGTGCCCTGGGCGCGGCATGCGCGCAGGCAGCTCGCGAAGACGCTCCGCGCCGAAGCCAGGAGGAAGCGCTGCTCGTCCGCCGTGGCGTCCCTGGTCGCGAGGGCCGGCTCCGCCGTGGGAGGCGCCGTGGGCGAGGGCTCCGGCGCCGCGGGCAGGGCCTCCGGCGGGCTCGCCTCCGTGGGCGCGCGGGCCACCCGAACGGGGACGCCCCGGGCGAGCGTCCCGTGGGTGTTGCCCGCGGCGCCCTGGGCCAGGGCCACGGTGACAACGCCCTGCGCGCGCAACGACGCGAGGTCCAACGCCCGGGGGTCCGCGGCCGGGCCGGGCACCTCGCGCGCCGCGCCCACCGCGGGCAGCTCCAACACCAGCGGGCCCACGTACCCACGAGAGGCGCCGCCCTCGCGCACCTCGGCGCGCCCCGCCAGCACCACCACCCGGAGCACGCCCAGCTCGGCCCGGGCCACCACGGGACCCTCCGGGATCACCGTCCAGCGGTCATGGTGGACCTGCAGGGCCCCCGCCTCGCCAGGCGCGAGCGCGACCTCACCGCGGGAGAGCTCCAGGTCCGCCCCGGGAGCGCGCAGGCGCCCCACGGTGACCAGCGCCGCGCCCCGCACGTCCGCGGTCCAGCCGCGGACCAGCGAGAGCACCGCGCGCCCCTCGGCGGGCGCATCGATCCGCGCGCCCTCAGCGACGCGAGAGTCCCCCGCGAGGCGCTGACAGGCGTCCGGGTCGCCCCCGCACACCCGGGCTCCGCCGGTGGCAAGGAGCACCCTCGCCTCGACGGTGGCCCCGCGCTCCCCGGCGGGGGCAGTGGACCCCGCCCCCGGTCGCCCTGGCGCCACCGCCGGCGACGACGGCGGCGCCACGGCGACCGAGGGGTCCGGGGACCCCTGCGCCGCGCTGCGTACATGAAAGAGCCACGCCGCCGCCGCGGCGAGGAGCGTCCCGCCCGCCAGGTGCAGCACCCCGGGGCGCCACGGACGCCGCAGGCGCCCGGAGCGGACATCGCTCGCCACCTGCGAGGCCACCGCGAGGAGCTCCGGGCTCATGGGCGGCGCCTCCCAGGTGCCGCTCCCGGAGCCCTCCCGCCGTACTTCATCCAGGAGCAGGGCCCCCACGCTCATGCGGCGCACCCGCGTCTGGCATGCCGCGCAGCCGTCTACGTGGGACCGCACGGGCTCCAGGGCGAAGGGCTCCGCCTCCGGGGGCTCACGCCCCTGGCTGGCCAGCGCGAAGAGGGCCTCGTCGTCGGGGTGCTGGGCGCTCACCGGGGCGTCTCCTCCGAGGCGGTGTCTGCCGTCCCGTCGCGGAAGAGCTCCCGCGCGAGGCCCTCGAGGGTGGGGTCGTCGGCCATCGCGGCGTAGACCTCCTTGCGGGCATAGAAGAGCCGGGTCCTCACGGTGAGCACCGGCGCCTCGACGATCTTCGCGACCTGCGCGGCGGGCACGCCCTCCAGGTCGTGGAGGACAAAGACCGCGCGCTTCTTCTCGCTGAGCGTGTCAAGAATACGGTACAGCGCCCGGAGCCGCTCGTTGCGGGCGGCCTGGTCCCGGGGCGAGCTCTCCTCGGGCGTGGGCTGCTCCGCGGGGAGCTCGCGCCCCAGCTGTGGCCTGGAGCGCCCCGCCCGCAGGTGCATCAGCGCCACGTTCACCGCCACCCGGTGCAGCCAGGTGCTGAACCGCGCGTCGCCCCGGAAGCCCAGGATCGACCGGAACACCTGGATGAACACCTCCTGCACCACGTCGTCTACGTCACCCCGGGGGCCCAGCATCCGGGTGACCAGCCGAAGCACGTCGCGGCGATGGAGGAGGTACAGCTCCTGGAAGGCCCGAGGCTCCCCGGACTGGGCCCGAGCCACGTAGCCGGGCGTCGCGTCGTCCTCGTCCCTCACAAACATCCCGGTGGTCGCGGTGCCCGATACTACCATTGGCCTCTTCCTGCGACACGCCTCGGCGTCCGCTCGGGAGTTCCGGTGCGGCGCCGCGCCCTCACGTTCATCCATCACACACGATTCCTCCAGCGCGAGGGTACACGGCGCCAGCAGACCCCCCCTTGAGCCCGGGACAATACCACCTACAGGTAGGTGTTTGTAGTCTTTCCGCTACCGATGGTCCTGGAGGAGCCTGAGGAGGTCCGCCGCGACCAGGCCAACCAGGAGCGCCACGACGACGATGCCCATGGGCTGTTTCAACGCCGGAACGAGGCGGGACTCCAGTTTTCTGCGAGGGTTTCGGGCTGCGCTTGACACCGGGGGCCGGAGCGGGGAAAGAGCCCCCTCGGCTGTGATTGAGACGGAGCACCTCACCCGGAGCTACGGCGCCCGCAAGGCCGTGGATGGACTGACGTTTTCCGTACCCGGGAAGCAGGTGGTGGGCTTCCTCGGGCCCAACGGAGCGGGAAAGAGCACCACCCTGAAGATCCTGGCCGGCTTCCTGCCGCCCTCCTCGGGCGTGGCCCGGATCGATGGTTACGATGTGGTGGAGGCCTCCCTGGAGGCCCGGAGGCGCCTCGGGTACATGCCCGAGACGGCGCCCCTGTACCCCGAGCTCCGGGTGCGCGAGTACCTGTCCTTCCGGGCGGAGCTCAAGGGCGTCACCCGGGACCGCAAGAAGGCCGTGGACCGCGCCCTGGAGCTCACGGACATCACGGACATGCAGCACCGGCTCATCGGGGAGCTGTCCAAGGGCTACCGCCAGCGGGTGGGCCTGGCCGACGCGATCGTGGCCCGGCCGCCGCTACTGATCCTCGACGAGCCCACGGAGGGCCTGGACCCGAACCAGGTCTTGAAGTTCCGGGCGCTCCTCAAGGACCTGGCCCGGGAGGCCACGGTGTTCCTCTCCACGCACATCCTCTCCGAGGTGGAGGCCGTGTGCAGCCACGTGGTGATCATTGACCGCGGCAGGATCGCCGCCCAGGGCCCCTTGAGCGAGGTCCTCGCCGAGCTCCAGGGCGCCGGGCGCCTGGTGAAGCTCGCCGTGAGGCTCCCGGAGGGCCTCTCCGAGGAGGCGCTCCGGGCGCTCTTGAAGGGCATCGATGGCGTGGTGGTGGAGTCCGTGGAGCGCGAGGGCGCGCTCGGGCGCTGCGCCCTGAGGGTGCCCTCGGGCGAGGCCGAGGCCGCCGCGCTGGAGGCCGTGGTGCGCGCGTGCGTCGGGGCCGAGCTGGGGGTGCGGGAGCTCACCCCGCAGGCCCGGAGCCTGGAGCGGGTCTTCCAGGCCCTCACCGAGCCGAAGAGCCCGAGCGCGGAGAGGCCGTCGTGAGGTCCACCTGGGCGCTCTACAAGCGCGAGCTCCTGTCGAGCTTCTGCTCGCCCATGGCCTACGTGGTGCTCGTGAGCTTCCTGCTCTTCAACGGGATGATCTTCTATTTCTTCATGAAGATCACGGCCTCGCAGCCCGCGCCGACGCTCACGGGCACCCGCGGGCCGCTCCAGATGTTCTTCGGCAGCACCATCCTCAGCGTGCTCACGCCGCTGGTGTTCTGCCCGGCCCTCACCATGCGGGTCTTCGCCGAGGAGCGCCGGAGCCGCACCCTGGAGACGCTGCTCACGGCCCCGGTGACCGAGGAGTCGGTGGTGTGCGCCAAGTTCCTCGGGGCCTTCACGGTGTACGCCACCCTCTGGGTCCCGACGCTCCTGTACGCGCTGGTGGTCCGGCGCTACGGACCGGTTGATTGGACGGGCCTCGGCGCGGCCTACGCGGGCACGCTCCTGGTGGGCGGGGCCTTCCTCGCCGTGGGCGTGCTCATGAGCGCGCTCGCGCGCTCGCAGGTGACGGCGTTCCTCCTGTCGTTCCTGGTCATCGGCGGCGCGATGTTCGCCCTGGGCCTCGGGAGCTACATCTTCAACGACAACGAGGCCGTGCGGCGGTTCTTCTCGTACGTGAACCTCTGGGAGCACATGGAGCACTTCTCCGTGGGCGTGGTGGACTCGCGCGCGGTGGTCTATTACACCTCGGTGATCGCCCTGTGCCTGGGGCTCACCACCAGGGCCCTGGGCTCCAGCCGCGAGGCGGGCTGACATGGCCTCGGCGCGCCTCGGGGAGCACAGCCGCCTCGACCGCTTCCTCCGCGGGCCCGCGGTGGTGCTCCTCGCGCTGGTGCTCTTCACCCTGGTGAACCACCTCTCGGCGCGGCACTACACCCGCTGGGACTGGACCCAGGCCCGGCACTTCACGCTCTCGTCGCGCAGCCGCCAGGTGGTGCGCTCCCTGCGGGAGCCCGTGGACGTGTACGTCCTCCTCGGCCGCCAGGACGCCCTCTTCGGCGACACCGCGGAGCTCGCCGAGCGCTTCGCCTCGGAGGGCCCGCGCTTCCGGCTCCACTACCTGGACCCCGACCGCCAGCGTGAGAGGCTCTTCGCCCTCGCCCAGGAGCTCGGGCTGCAGCTCATCGCCGACCGCTCCAGCGACCAGGTGTTCTCCCGCGCCGCGGTGGTGCTCCGCCGTGGACGTCGCCACTGGGAGGTTTCCCGCGAGGCCCTCCGGGAGCTGGGTAGAGACCCCTCCGGGGACGACGAGGCCGCCCGGCTCCTGAACGCCAGGATCACCGTGGAGCGCGCCCTCACCGAGGGGCTCCTCCAGGTGGACCGCGAGGGCGCCACGAAATTGTGCTTCTCCCAGGGGCACCTGGAGATGCCCCTGTCCGGCGGCGACCGCGCCGGCCAGGGCTTCGCCGAGGACCTTCGCCACAGTAACTTCGAGGTCCGAGAGGTTGAGGTCCACGGCGTCACCGGGGTCCCCGCGAACTGCGCCGCCCTGGTGATCGCCGGCTCGCAGCGGACCTGGACCCCGGAGGACGCCTCCGCCGTGGAGCGCTACGTGCGCGCGGGCGGCAACGTGGGCATCTTCGTAGACCTGGTGGTGCTCGAAGGGCGCATCGTCCCCACGGGCCTGGAGGGCGTCGCGCGCCTCGTGGGGATCGAGCTCCCGGCGGCCCTCACGGTGGAGGCCGACCGCAGGCACCTCCTCGGAGACGCCCCCCCGGTGCGCTTCCAGGCGGACACCTGGAACGACCACGAGCTCACCCGGGACCTCCGAGGGCGTACGGTCTTCGCGTCCATGGTGCGCCCCCTGCGGCGTATGG
Source organism: Deltaproteobacteria bacterium (assembly GCA_016218725.1). Lineage (GTDB taxonomy): Bacteria > Myxococcota_A > Polyangia > Polyangiales > JACRDB01. The sequence continues at coordinate 35,137 of JACRDB010000125.1, read as the reverse complement.
AGCGCGCGGCGGCGGTGCCCCAGGCGCTCTTGAGCTCCACCCCGGAGGCCTGGGGAGAGACGTCCATCCAGGAGCTCCTCCGGACCTTCACCCCCGTCAAGGACCCGGCGGACGTCGCGGGTCCCATTCACCTGGCCATGGCCGGGGAGGACCCGGAGGTGCGCCGCCGGGACGGCGTGGCCGCCGGGCGCGTGGTGGTGGTGGGCACCTCGGAGGTCGTCAGCGGAGACTATTTCTCGCCGCAGGGCAGGGCCATGGTGGCCAACGCGGACTTCTCCGAGGCCATCGTGGGGTGGCTCACCGCCCGCCGGGAGCTGGTGAACATCCCCTCCAGGCCCGTGTCCCGCGCGGCCCTGCTGGTGAATGAACAAGACCTCCTGCAGCTCGCGGTGTACCTCCTGGGGCTGATCCCCCTGGCCGCGGCGCTGGTGGGCTGGGCCGTCTGGCGCGCGCGGAAGCAGGCGCCATGAAGCGCTACCGCACCACGCTCACCCTCGCAGTCCTGGTGCTCGTGGCCTCCGGGGTCACCTGGTGGGACCAGGACCGCGCCACCAGCGAGGACCTCCGGGCCCGCCGCGAGAACCTCTTCCCGGAGTTCCGGCGAGAGAGGGTGGAAGTGCTGGAAATCACACATACTTCCGGGCGCTACGAGCTGCGCAGGAGCGGGACCTCCTGGCGGGTGGTGCGCGGGGGCCAGGGCCTGGCGGCGGAGGTGGTCGAGGTCGAGAGGGCGCTCTCGGAGCTGGAGGGCGCCACGCCGTTGCGGCGGCTGGGCGCGTTGGATGGGGCCTCCCGGCGCCGCTTCGGGCTGGACCACCCGAGGGCCACGGTGGTGGTGCGCGAGGCGTCGAGGGTCGTGGGGCGCTTCGAGCTCGGCGGCGGCGTCGACGGCGAGGAGGCGGTGTACGTCGCCTGGGAGGGCGCTGGCTACGTGCTGCCGCGGAGCCTCGGGGAGCTCTTCGATCGCCCGTCGGTGGAGTACCGGGACCGCTCCGTGGTGGAGCTGGACGTCGCGCGGGTGGAGCGCCTGGAGATCACCGCGGGGGGCTCTCGGAGGGTGCTGGAGCGCCGGGGGCTCACCTGGAGGATGACCACCCCGGAGCTGGGTCGGGCCTCGCGCGGCGCGGTGGAGGCCATCACCGCGGAGCTGCGCGACCTGGACGCCACGCGGGTGCTCGCGGACGAGGTGCCCTCGGGGGACCTCGGGCGCTTCGGTCTTTTGGAGCCTGTGGTGACCCTCGTGGTGCACCGCGGGGGGGCCGAGCCCGTGCGCCTTCGCTTCGGCGGTGACTGCCCGGGGCACGAGGGCGAGGCCACGGCCCTGCGCGAGGGGACGCCCACGGTGGTGTGCGTCGGGAAGAACCTCGTGGACGCCCTGAGGGTTGGCCCCGAGGGCTACCGGGACGACGGCCTCCTCGCGTCGCGTACGGACGAGATCGGCCAGCTCCGGGTGCGCTCGGGCTCCGGCCCGGACCTTGTGCTGCGCCGCGACGGCGAGCGGTGGACCGCGGAGAACGCGCCCTTTGGTGTGGACCCGGAGGCGTTGGAGTCCTGGATGAACGCCCTCCATGACCTCCGCGCGGGGCAGAGGCTCCCGGGGGACCAGCGGGCCTCGCACGGCCTGGAGCCCGCGGGCTTCACCCTGGAGTTCTCGCGCACCGGGGTCGAGGGCACCGAGAGGCTGCGGGTAGGCGCCGTGGACGCCCAGGGACTCTACGTCTCCCGAGACGATGAGGTTACGGTGCTCCAGTTCGCGCCCTCGGTGGCGGACACGCTGCGCGTGGAGGCCGTGCGCTTCCGTCCCCGCAGGCTCGTGCGAGACGCCGAGGAGGACCTCCGCGGCGTGGCGCTGGACGGCGCCGCGCTCCGGGAGACGGTGACCCGCGCGGGCGAGGCGTGGTCGGTGACCAGCCCCGTGCAGGCGCCGGGAGACTCGGGGCTCCTGCGGGACCTGGCGCGCATGCTCGCCACGCTGGACGCCGAGCGCTGGGTGACCGAGTCCCCTCGGCCGGAGTTCGGCCTCGCGGCGCCGAGGCTGCGGGTGACCGCGCGCTTCGAGGGCGCCGGGGCCCGCGAGGTGATCGACGGCGGCGTCTCCGACGCCGCGGTGCCGCGCGTACGGAGCTACACGGTCGCCTTCGGGGCCCAGGCTCCGGGCGGAGGCGTGTACGCTACGCTGGAAGGGACCACCGGGGTGTTCGTGCTGCCCAGGAGCGCCCTGGACGCGCTCGGGGCGCCGCACATCGACCGGGGCGCCCTGCGCGTGGCCCGCGAGGACGTGCTGGGCTTCTCCCTCGTCCGCCGGGGGATGGCGCCGCTGGTGCTCCGGCGCGTGGACGGTCGCTGGCGCACCGGCGCGGACGCCCTCGCGGACGAGACGAGGGTGAACGCCCTCCTGGACCGCCTCTCGGGGGCGCTGGCGCCGCAGGTGTTCGGCTACGGCCCGGCGCCCGTGGAGGTGCCCGAGGTGGTCTTCGTGGCGGACCTCGCGGGCGGCGACGCCGGCGCCCGCGCCGTGACCCTCACCGTGGGCGCGTGCTTCGGCCAGGGGGAGGGCGCCGGTTGCCACGCCCGCCGCGGCGGCCTGGACGCCGCGCTCTCGCTCCCGCGGGACGTGGTTGACGCCCTGCGCGAGTTTACGCCGTAGGCGTCACCCCCGCGCCTTGCGCAGGGGCCCCGCGGGCGCTTCCGTGGGGGTGCCGGTGGGCTCCGCCTGGAGCACGGCCAGGAGCTTCGCCAGCGCGTCGGCCTCGAAGTTGGCGGGCACCTTGAGCTTGCGCCCATCGTTCAAGACGAGCTCGAAGCCCCCCGCGGCGGGCACCCGCCGCTCCTCCTCCAGGGCCTCCGGGCGGAAGGTCGAGCGGGTCCCGCTGCGCTTCCGGGGGTCCTCGGAGCGGGGCAACGGCGTCACCTTGGACACCGCCATGGGCCCCGTGCGCTCGGGCTCCGTGGCCTCCTTCGGGGGCTCCACCCGGACCTTCTCCTGGAGCTCCACCCCGAGGCCCGGCACCGAGGGCGGGAGCACCCGGCGCCGCACCACCATGGTGATCCTCCAGCGGTCCTCGGTGCCGGGCTGCGTGAGCTCTCCGTGGAGCCTCGTGCCCAGGGGTACGTCGAAGGTGGTCGCCAGGAACATCCCCGTGGCGGACACATCCACGGTGCTGCAGCGCTGCGTCTGGTCGCCCACGCAGAAGCTCACGGTATAGGTCCTGCGGTCCCGGGAGGCCCTCCGGCGCACCGGGTCCTCCGAGGGCTCCGGGCTCAGGTCTACCAGCCGCGTGCGCGCCTCCGGGAAGCGCTCCCTCAAGCTCCGTACGAAGCGGTGCCACCGCGCGCTGGTCGCGGGGTCCAGGGCGTACCAGTCGAGCCCCACCGCCAGCGCGTTGCCCAGGTGCGCCACCCCGTGGAGGCGCCGGGGCACCGCGTGGGCCGTCATCACCGGCTCGCCGGGCAGGAGCGGCAGCGTCACCTTGAGGAGCTTCTCCGAGGCCGGGAGCGTGTCCGTCCAGATGATCACGCCCCGGAAGCCCACGAACTCCGTCCGTACGCTCCAGCTCCTCCCGCTCTGTTGCAGGGTCGCCGGGACCTTGATGCGGTACACGTCGAGCGGTGTCTCCGGTGGCAACGGGCGTCGGGCTCCTTGGGACCTCTCTACGGCGCCCCGAAGGAGGGCCTTGACCTGGGCCATGGAGTGTGTGCTTTTGTAGGTAGAACTCAGGAGAGGTAAGGAGCTGTACGATGCCGCAAGGGAGCTGTCTGTGTGGGGCCGTCCGGTACGAGGCCCGGGGGCCCTTCTCGCATATGATGCATTGCCACTGTTCGATGTGCCGCAAGCACCACGGGTCGCTCTATGCGACCTTTGTGGGCGCGCCGCTGGAGGGCTTCCGGTGGCTCTCGGGGGAGGCCGAGGTGGCGCAGTACAAGTCGTCCCCCGAGGGCAGCCGGAGCTTCTGCGGGCGCTGTGGCAGCGTGGCGCCGATGGTGCTCCCCGAGGCGGGGATGGTGTTCCTCCCGGCGGGGAGCCTGGAGGGGGACCTCGGGACGCGGCCGGAGATGCACCTCTTCGTGGGCTCCAAGGCTCCGTGGTACGCCCTCACGGACGAGCTTCCGCGGCACGACCGCGGCGCTCCGGGGATGCAGATGCCGGACATCTCGAGGCCGGTGGTGGCGCCGCAGGAGGGCCTCCACCTCGGGAGCTGCCTCTGCGGCCGCGTGGCCTACGCGCTCGACCAGCCCCCGCGGGGGATGTTGCACTGCCATTGCCTGCGCTGCCGCCGCGCGCGCAGCGCGGCCCACGCGACCAACGCGTACTACCCCATGGAGTCCCTGCGGTGGCTCCGTGGCCAGGACGCCGTGCGGGAGTACAAGGTCCCCGAGGCGAAGTTCTTCGCCGTGGCCTTCTGCGCGGACTGCGGCGGCGCGGCGCCGAGGATCTCCGAGCCCCGGGGCATCGCCGTGGTGCCCACGGGCACCCTGGACACGGACCCGGGGCTCCGTCCCCAGGCGCATATCTTCCTGGCGTACAAAGCCCCGTGGGACGTGGTCACCGACGGGCTGCCGCAGCACCCCGAGGCGCTCGGCAGTTGAAGGCTACCCGAGGAGGGCCTGCACGCGGGCCACCACCTGCGGCACGGTGAAGCCAAACTTCTCCGCCAGGACGCTCGCCGGCGCCGAGGCGCCGAAGGTGTCCATCCCGATGGCCAGGCCCCCGTCGCCGAGCCAGCGGTGCCACGGGTCCGTGCGCCCGGCCTCGATGGACACCCTCCGGGTGCCCCGGCCGAGCACCGCCTCGCGATAGGCGGCGTCCTGGGCGGCGAAGCGCTCCATGCACGGCATGGACACCACCCTCGCGCGGCGCCCCGCGGCGTGGAGGGCCCTGGCCGCGCCGAGGCAGAGCCCCACCTCGCTGCCGCTCCCGAGGAGCACCACGTCCGGAGGGCCGCCCTCCTCGCGCAGGACCACGTAGGCCCCGCGGGCGACGTCCTCGGCGGCGGGGCCCGCCGGGAGCTCGGCCACCTTTTGCCGTGAAAAGATGAGCTCCGTGGGACCGTGGCGGCGCCTCAGGGCCTCGCCCCAGGCGACGGCGCACTCCAGGCCGTCCGCCGGGCGCCACACCTCCACGTTGGGGATGAGCCGGAGCGCCGCCACGTGCTCCACGCTCTGGTGCGTCGGGCCGTCCTCGCCGAGGAAGATCGAGTCGTGGGTGAACACATGCACCACCTGGAGCTCCGACAGCGCCGCGAGGCGCACGGCCCCGCGCATGTAATCGCTGAAGGTGAGGAACGTGGCCGTGAACGGGATGAACATCCCGTAGAGGGCCATCCCGTTGGCCATGGCGCCCATGGCATGCTCGCGGATGCCGAAGCGAACGTTGCGCCCCTCGAAGCGCCCGGGGAGCACCTTGGGCGAGTCCTTGAGGGGCGTCTTGGTGCTGCCGCCGAGGTCCGCGTCGCCCCCGACGAGCGCCGGGACGAGCTGGGCTGCGCGCTGGAGCACCGCCCCCGCGAGGCTCCGCGTGGCGTCGTTGGTGGGGGGCCTGGCGCCCGCCAGGAGCCCGGTGAGGTCCTCCGGCACCGCGCGCTCCCGCATCGCGCGGTAGAGCGCGGCCTTGTCCGGGTGCTCCGCGAGCCACCGGGCCTCGTGCTCGCGCCACGCCGCGTGCTCCCGGGCCAGGGCCTCCGCCCGCGCGTCCCACAGGGCCCTCACGTCCTCCGGGACGTGGAACAGCGGCGCCTCGGGCCAGCCCAGGGCCCTGCGCGTGGCGAGGGCCTCCTCGGGCCCGAGGGGCTCGCCGTGGACCTTGTGCGTGTCGTGCTTGTTGGGCGCGCCGTGGCCGATGTGCGTGCGGCAACAGATGAGCATCGGCCGCGCGGTCTCCGCCGCCGCGGCGTCGAGGGCGTCGGCGATGGCCCGGTGGTCGTGGCCGTCGATGCGCAGCACCCGGAAGCCGTAGGCCTCGAAGCGGGCGCCCACGTCCTCGCTCATGCTCTCGTCGAGGTTGCCGTCCAGGGTGATCTTGTTGTCGTCGTAGAGGAACGTCAGGTTGCCGAGCTGCAGGTGCCCCGCGGCGCTGGCGGCCTCGTGGGCGATGCCCTCCATCATGTCCCCGTCGGACACCAGGGCCCACACCCGGTGCTTGAAGAGCCCAGGGAAGCGCGCGTCGGCCATCTTCGCGGCGAGGGCCATGCCCACGGCGGTGGCCAGGCCCTGCCCGAGGGGACCCGTGGTGCACTCCACCCCGGGGGTGAGGTGGCTCTCGGGGTGCCCCGGCGTGCGAGACGCCCACTGGCGGAAGCGCTTGAGCTCCTCCACGGGAAGGTCATACCCGGCCAGGTGCAGGAGGCTGTACAACAGCATGGACCCGTGCCCCGCGGACAGGACGAAGCGGTCCCGGTCCGGCCAGGACGGGTCCTTCGGGTCGTGGCGCAGGTACCGCGACCACAAGACGAACGAGAAATCCGCGGCGCCCATCGGCAGCCCGGGGTGGCCGCTCTTTGCGGCCTCCACGCCGTCGATGGCCAGGAACTTGAGGGCGTTCACGGCGCGCTGGGCGAGCTCGGGCGAGGGCACGGTGGCGTTCACGGGATGATCCTCTCGGAAGGGTGTGCGCCCCTGTGGGTACCCCACCCCGGGGCCCGAGCGCAACGGGTTCACCCAAAGGGATGTGGTACAACCACCCACCGTGGATCCAGCGTATGAAGCGGTGATCGGGTTGGAGGTCCACGCGCAGCTCCTGACCCGGACCAAGATCTTCTGCGGGTGCCCGGCGCGCTTCGGGGCGTCGCCCAACACCCTGGTGTGCCCGGTGTGCCTGGGGCTCCCCGGGGCCCTGCCGGTGCTCAACCGCGAGGCCCTGGCGCTGGGCGTGAAGGTGGGGCTGGCCCTCGGGTGCCGGGTGCGCGCCCGGAGCGTCTTCGCGCGGAAGAACTATTTCTACCCGGACCTGCCGAAGGGCTACCAGATTTCGCAGTTCGACCTTCCCCTGTGCGAAGACGGCGCGCTGGAGGTGCCCCTGCCGGACGGGGGCGTGCGCGTGGCGGGCATCGCCCGGGCGCACCTGGAGGAGGACGCCGGCAAGAGCCTCCACGACGGCGCCGCGGGCGGCAGCCGCGTGGACCTGAACCGCGCGGGGACGCCCCTCCTGGAGATCGTCGGGAGGCCCGACCTGCGCAGCGCCTGGGAGGCCGCGGAGTACCTCCGGCAGCTCCGGGACCTGCTGCTGTTCCTCGGGGTGAACGACGGCAACATGGAGGAGGGCTCCTTCCGCTGCGACGCCAACGTGTCCGTGCGGCGCCGCGGGGACGCGCGCCTCGGGACGCGGGTGGAGCTCAAGAACATCAACTCGTTTCGCTTCGTGCAGAGGGCCCTGGAGTGGGAGCTCGCGGACCAGGTGAGCCTCGTGGCCGCCGGGGGCCACGTGGAGGCATGGACCAAGACCTGGGACGAGGCCAACGGCCGCTGCGTCCGCATGCGCCGGAAGGAGACCTCCGAGGACTACCGGTATTTCACGGACCCGGACCTGAGGCCCGCGGAGGTGCCCGACGCGCTCCTTGAGGCGGTCCGAGCCTCCCTGCCGGAGCTCCCACGCGAGAAGCGTCGGCGCTACGAGCAGGAGCTCGGGCTGAGCCCCGCGGACGCCCGTACGCTCACCGAGCACCCGGCCGTAGCGGGTTACTTCGAAGCCCTGGGCGGGGACCCTCGCCGCGCGGCCAACTGGGTGCTCAACACGGTCCGCGCGGACGCGGCCTTCCAGGGCCTGGACGCGCGCTTCCCGGTCTCCGCGGAGCGCCTCCGGGGGCTCTTCGCGCTCCTCGACGAGGGGCGCCTGTCCACCACGCTGGCCCGCGAGGTGTATCAGCACATGGCTGCCAGCGATCAGAGCGCCGAGGAGGTGGTGCGAGCCCGGGGCCTCGCGCTCGTCTCGGACCCCGCGACCCTGGAGGCGACGCTCCGACCGATCCTCGCGGAAAACGCGAAGCAGGTGGCGCTCTACCGCGCAGGGCGCACGAACCTCCTTGGGTTCTTCAAGGGCGCCGCGATGAAGGCCACCCAGGGCCGCGCGGACCCCAGGGCCCTGGACGAGGTCCTGCGCAGGCTCCTCGAAGGCTCACCGTAGGCCCCCCGCGAGGGCCTCCATGGCCGCCTCCACCGCGTCGGCGTCGCCCACACCACCGAAGCGCTGCGCCGACCGGGCCCGGAGCTGCGCCGCCACGGCGACCGCGAAGGGAAGGTCCCGGGCGGCCTCGACGCGCTCCGCGAGGCTCTCCAGGGTCTCCGACGGCGCCCGGGCGAGCCCCCGCTGGGCCAGCGCCTCCAGGAGCGCCCGGAGCCCTGGTGGAGGGAGCTCCTCGGGCTCCCCGGGGACCCTCCTCAGGCGCCAGAGGCCCAACCCCAGCAAGGTAACCACCCCCACGGCCAGCGCGAGGTGCCAGCCCTTCACGCGCCACCAGAAGCGCGACCAGGCGGCGGAGAGCGCGTCGGACACGGCCTCCGTGAAGGACATCCGGTGACCCTGGGACTCGTCCGCGGCGGGGGTGGCGTCCACCGTAACCCACCCCCCCGTAGGGTACCACACCTCCGCCCACGCGTGGGCGTTGCGCTCCATCACCACCCTCCAGCCTCCGAGGGGGTTGTGCTCGGACACCCGATAGCCGAGCACCACCCTGGAGGGCAGGCCCGCCTGGCGCGCGAGGAGCGCGACCGCCGAGGCGAAGTACTCACAGTAGCCCGCGTGGGTGACCGTGAGGAACTCCAGCGTGGGGTCCCCCCGGCCCCCGCGGCGCACCCGGGTGGTGTACCGGAAGCGCACGAGCCTCGACCGGATGCGCGAGACGCGCTCGGCGGGGCCCTGGGTGGTCGGGTCCACACCCCACTGCTGGAGCACCGCGGCGAGGCCCGGCTGGAGCGTCCGGGGCACCTGCAGGTCCTGGTTCGTGGGCGCGGAGATCGCGCCCGTGGTCCGCGGTCCGGGGCAGAACCACACCGTGGCGGGGGCCTCCGGCGCGGTCCACGCGAAGGAACCCTCGGCGTCCACGACCACGCGCCCGTTGGTCACCCCGAGGCGCCCGGAGTGCATCGGCGCGAAGAGCCTGCGGGAGAGCTCCTCGGCGCGCTGGAGCTCCACCGGGGCGCGGCACCCTCGGGGCTCGCCGCGGAGCACCTGCACGGGGCCCAGGGTGTCGAGCCCCCGGTGGACCCAGCGCCCGCGGCGGTAGTGGTTCAGCACCGGCCCCCGGAGGTGATCGGCCACGGGACCGCGGGCGCGCCAGACCACCCGGGTGGAGAGCGTCAGCCCCTCCAGGTCCCCGAGGTGCATGTCCTCGGGCACGCCGCTGCGGGCCGTCTCGTCAAAGGCCTGGCGGGTGAGGGTCGAGAGGACCTTGCCGTGGAGCCTTGGGAGCGCCACCGCGCCGCCCGCCAGGCCCCCGAGGGCGCCGACGAGGATCACCCCGGTGGCGAGCGCGCGGCGGCGCGACGTCGGCGGGCCCCACAGGGGCGCCAGGCCGCGCTCGACCCGCATGGACGCGAGCACTGAAGCCAGGGTCAGGAGCGCCGCCGGGAGGAAGACCCAGGGACGGAGCACCTGCGCCGAGGCCACCACGGCCACGGTCCCGAGCGTGGCCACGGCGCCGGAGCCCCAGAGGGCCTGGCGCAGGACGAGCCTCGAGGCGCCCGTTGCCAACGCCGACGCGGCGAGGATGGTCCAGATGGCGTCGATGCGCCCGACGCCCGGCTGCACCTTCCCGAGGACGTTCGTGAGGAGCGCGCCGGTGAGCACCGCCACCGCCGCGGAGAACACCTGCTGGAGCGACGGGCGCAGCGCGATCCGCGGGCCGAGGGCCGCCGCGCCGAGGACGAGCGCGCCGGACGCCAGGCCCACCGGGCGGCTGAGCGACACCACCGTGAAGAGCCCCGCCGCCACCAGGAGCGGCGCCGCGAGCCACAGGCGCGTCGTGAGGGGGTTCATCACAGCACCAGCGGCTCCCGCGCGGTGACCGCTCGGAGCGGGACCTCCCTGGCGTCCGGGTCCGTGATCCTCCCCTCGCGGTGGACCAGGACGTAGGTCTTGAGGCCCGCGCCAGAGTCCGCCAGGCTCCGGGCCAGGGCGACCCTCGGGGCGTCCCACGCCAGGGCCACGAACACCACCTGCGAGAGCCTCGGGAGAAAGGGCGCCAGGCGTGCGCTGAGCGCCTCCGGGCGCGGCGCGTCGATGGGCTTCACGCACGCAAGGAGGTCCAGGGCCTGGTCCAGGAAGCCCATGGCCCGCCCCACGGTGAGGTCGTGCACCGCGTCCCCCAGCACCAGGAGATCAATCAACGCCTCGCCGCGGGAGAGCCTCGCCACGATGCCCGCCACGAGGGACAGAGCCCCCTCCAGCAGGGTGTGGTCTGCGCCCCGCAGGTCCGTGTCGAGCACGACGCCCACGCGGCTGAAGTACTCCTGCTGGTACTCTCGGACCACGGGGGCGCCGACGCGGGCCCAACTCCGGGCGTGGAGGTCCCGCACGGGGTCTCCGGGGCGGTACGGGCGGATCCCGAGGAGGTCCATGGACTCGCCGGTGCGGGCGGCCATGGCGACGCCTCCGGGTTGGTGGCGCTGCCCCGTGGGGAGGCTCAAGCGCTGCACGTGGGCCAGCGGAGGGACCACCACGAAGCGCGCCGGGGCGGTCTCCACGGCGGGGCCTCGGCAGAGCCCGAGAGGGACGAGGGAGGCCACCCGGAAGGGGTCCAGGTTGTGCTCGCCGCGCGCGCGGAAGCGCCCTCGGAGCGTGATGCTTGCGCGCTCTCCGGGGCGCACCCGGGCGATCCTCGGGAGCCTGGTCTCCCAGCGGCCGTCCCACGGCAGAAAGGGCCCCTCGACGCGGAGGTTCTCCAGGTCCTCGGCGCCTGTGTTGAGCACCTCGACGGAGAAGGTGATGGCCTCGCCGAGGGTGACCCTCGGCGGGCAGCGGACCTCGACGCGGGCCTCGCGGAGGCGCCACCACCGGGAGACCAGCACCGAGGTGCCGAGGGCGCCGGTCCAGAGGGCCCAGGCGAGGTACGCGAGGGACCCCGGGATGTCGAGCCCCGCCAGCCCCGCCAGGAGGGTCATGAGAAGCAGCACCTGGCCCTCCTCGGTGAGCGAGAGGACCAGGTCCGCGACGGGCCGCAGGAGGCGCCCCAGGAGGCTCCTGCGCCAACGATCACGGGTGGCGTTGTCCTGTGGGATCAGGACGTGGTTGAGCCGTCCGAGGTCGATGCCTCGGAGCCTCATGTGGGGACGGAGATCTTACGGAGGAGCTCCGCGATGATGGCCTCCGAGGCGGTGCCACCGTAGCGGGCCTGGGCGGTGAGCTGCACGCGGTGGGCGAGGACTGGTACAGCGAGGGCCTGGACGTCATCCGGTGTGGCGTAGGCCCGACCCTGGAGGTAGGCCCGGGCCTGGGTGGCGCGGAAGAGGGCCAGCGCTCCCCGCGGGGAAACGCCAAGGGACAAGGCCTCGGCCTTTCGAGTGGCCGTGATGATGGCCAGGAGGTAGCGCCCGACGGGCTCCTTCAGCTCGACCTCGCGCACGGTGGCTTGCATGGCCAGGAGCTCCTCGGCGCCGGTGATGGCCTCGATGGCGTCCAGGGGGTTGCTGCGCTGGCGCGCGTAGAGCATGGCCAGCTCGGCGTCGGGCGGGGGGTAGCCCACGCCCACCCGCAGGAGGAAGCGGTCGAGCTGGGCCTCCGGGAGGGGGTAGGTGCCTTGGTAGTCCACGGGGTTCTGCGTGGCCAGCACGAAGAACGGCCGCGGGAGAGGGTGCGACACGCCGTCGATGGTGACCTGGTCTTCGTTCATGGCCTCCAGGAGCGCGGACTGGGTCCTCGGGGAGGCGCGGTTGATCTCGTCGGCGAGGAGCACCTGGGTGAACACCGGGCCCTTGTGGAAGCTGAAGCTCCCGTCCCGAGGGTTGAGCACCTGGGCGCCGAGGATGTCCGTCGGGAGCAGGTCCGGGGTGAACTGCACCCGGGTGCACTCCATGGTGAACACCTTGGCCAGGGTGCGGGCGAGGGTTGTCTTGCCGACGCCCGGGACGTCCTCCAGGAGGACGTGCCCGCCGCCCAGGAGGCCCACCAGCACGCGCTCCAGGACGTCGGCCTTGCCGTGGATCACGCGCCCCAGGGCGGCCCTCAGCGCGCCGAGGAGGGACGCGGCGGCGCTGTCCCTCACGGCCCCTCCGGGGCGGGGCCGAACGCGCGGTCGAAGGCCAGGGCGAACTCCTTCACCGTCGGGGCGTCGAAGTTGGTGAAGCGCACGAGCTCCACGGAGGTCCCGGGGACGCACTCGAAGAACGCGAGGGTGGCACCCACCAGGAGCTCGGCGCACTGGTCCTTTGGAAAACCAAAGATCCCCGAGCTGATGGCGGGCATGGCGACGGAACGCAGCCCGAGGCGCGCGGCTTCCTCCAGGCTGGTGCGCACGGCCTCCACGAGGAGCTCGGGCTCGCGCCGGGTGCCGTCCCACCAGATGGGACCCACGGCGTGGAGCACGCAAAGGCATGGAAGGCGCCCGCCGGAGGTGACCGCCACGCCGCCGGTGGGGACCCGGCCGTGGCGCTCGACCCAGGCGTCGCTCTCGTCTTGGATTGTCTCCCCTCCGGCGCGGACGATGGCCCCGGCGACGCCGCCGCCGTGGGCGAGCTGGCCATTGGCGGCATTGACGATGGCGTCCGTGGGCTCGACCGTGAGGTCCCCATGGACGACCTGGAGGCGCTGTCCCGTGGCGAGGGTGTGGGTCCGAAGGACGCTGGTCATGGGCTTGGGTGTTCTCCTGGAGGCTCCGGCAGGAAGCGCGCGCGCAGGGCGCTGGAGGGCGCGAGGCACTGCGTCCTTCGGCCGAACCAACGATAGCGGTTCCGGGCGACCCAGCGGTAGAGCGCATCGCGCACGGGCCTGGGGACCAGCCAGAGGACCCCGGCGAGGGACCACGGGAGGCCCAGGCCCGAGAGGATCCTCAGGGCCGCGCCGGACCGCTCGTGGACCGCGCCTCCCTCGATCAGGACCACGGACTCCGGGGCGCCCTGGAGCCGCCTCCCGTGGGCGGCCAGCAGGTCCCTCCCGGCGGCGGACTGGAGCGACGCAAAGCGAAAGCGCGCGCCCGGGTCCCGCGCGATGACGAACTGCACCGTGGCGTCGCAGAGGTTGCAGTCGCCATCGAAAAGGACCACCGGCGGCACCTGCGGCGTCGAGGTCGCACTCACGGGACAACCATACTCCAGTCCCGTCGAACCGCGCGGAGGTTCTGCTAGGGTGTGTCCATGCCTCGGCACGCGCTCGTCTTCACCTTGCTCCTCGCGGCTTGCGGGAGCCAGACCCTGGGCCCCGACACTTCCTCGGACGGCGCCCTCGACGCCGAGGTCACGGACGAGCTCGCACCGGACGTCCCCGACGATGACGGCGCCGCGCCGGACACCACTGCCCCGCCGGACCAGGGCGACGTCACGGACCGGGACCTCCCGCCGGACACTCTCCCTCCGCCGGACACCCTCCCGCCGATGGATACGCTGCCTCCGCCGGATTCGCTGCCTCCGCCGGACACACGCCCTCCGCCCGATACGCTGCCTCCGCCGGACACACGCCCCCCGGACGTCGGGTGCGTCGGCGGCACGACCCTGTGCCCTGGCCGCTGCGCGGACCTCCGCACGGAGGTGGCCAACTGCGGCGCCTGTGGGCGGGACTGCGGCGCCCTCCCCGGGGTGCGACGGGACGCCGTCCGGTGCGCGGCGAGCGCGTGCGTCGTGACCGGGGCCTGCGCCGCCGGTCGCGGGGACTGCAACGGGAACCCCTCGGACGGCTGCGAGGTGGACCTGGTGACCGCCGCCAACTGCGGCGCCTGCGGGCGGCGCTGCGCCGAACCGTCGCCCCTGTGCTCTTCGGGCGCCGCCGGCCCCGCATGCGCGACCGGCTGCGGTGGCGGCACCCCGACCCGCTGCGCGGGCGTCTGCGTGGATACCCGCGCCAACAGCGCCCATTGTGGCGCGTGTGGGACAGTTTGCCCCGCTCCCGCCGGGAGCGCGGCGACGTGTGCCGCGGGGGGGTGCGGCACCACGTGCCTGCCGGGCTTCCACCGCTGCGGGGCGGCGTGTGTCTCGAACGCGCTGGTCACCTCCTGCGGCGCGCTCTGTGTTCCCTGCGGGGCGCCGGCGAACGCGACGCCCACGTGCAACGGCGTGGCGTGTGACTTCGCGTGCAACGCGGGCTTCCACCGCTGCGGGGCGGCGTGTGTCTCGAACGCGCTGGTCACCTCCTGCGGCGCGCTCTGCGTCCCCTGCGGGGCGCCGGCGAACGCGGCGCCCACGTGCAACGGCGTGGCGTGTGACTTCGCGTGCAACGCGGGCTTCCACCGCTGCGGCGCGGCATGCGCGGCCAACGTGTCCGTGGCGACCTGCGGCGCGCTTTGTGTCCCGTGCGGGGCGCCGGCGAACGCGACGCCTACGTGCAACGGCGTGGCGTGTGATTTCACCTGCAACCCGGGCTTTACCCGGGGCGGGGCGGCGTGCACACCGAGCACGGGCACGGTGTCTCCCCCGAGGCCGGTGCGGCCCCTGTCCACCAGCGTGGTGTCCGGGCGCAGGCCCCTCCTGCGCTGGGTCCTGGCGCCCGGCAGCGACGGCGTCCGGCTTGACCTGTGCCGCGACCGAGGGTGCGCCACGGTGCTCGGGACCTACGATGTGGGGGGCTCCCAGGTGGTGGCGCCGGACCTGCCCGCGGGCCCCATCTTCTGGAGGCTCCGCGGCCGCGCCGGGGCCCTCGTGGGGACGACCTTCAGCCCGGTCTGGATGTTCAACGCCGCGGGCACCTCCCCGCTTGCCCTGCCCCACACCAGCGCGTTCAACGCCAACGGCGACGCCTTCGCCGACGTGGCCGTGGGGGCCCCGGGGACCAACCTCAACGCCGGGAGGGTGTGGGCGTACCCGGGAGGCCCCTCGGGCCTGGCAGCCCCGACGGTGCTCAATGGCCCCGACGGCTCCAATGGCAACTTCGGCGGGAGCGTGTCCAGCGCCTTCGACGTCAACGGCGATGGCTACGGCGACCTCCTCGTGGGGGCCTACCTCTCGGCGGCCACCAGCGGCCGGGCGAGGCTCTTCCTGGGCGGGCCCTCGGGCCTCGCCGCGACCTCCACCAGCGCCCTCACGGGTCCCGACCCGGGTGGCTATTTCGGCTACTCCGTGGCCGGCGTCGGAGACCTGAACGGCGACGGCTACGGCGACGTCGCCGTGGGCGCGTACCTGGCAGGGAGCAGCGCCGGGCGTGTCCATGTCTACCTCGGGGGGCCCTCGGGGTTGCCCGCGTCGCCGTCCGTGAGCCTCAACGCGCCGGAGACCCCCAACGGCTCCTTTGGCTACTCCGTCGCCGCCGCCGGAGACGTTAACGGCGACGGCCTCGCGGACCTGGTCGTGGGCGCCTACGGCGTAACCCGCCAGGAGGGTCGGGCGTATGTGTACCTGGGGACCGGCGCGGGTGTAGGCGCCACACCCACCACCACCCTCCGGGGGCCCGACGGCGCTGGGGGGTCTTTTGGTGCGTCCGTGGCGGGCCTCGGGGACGTCAATGGTGACGGCTACGGCGACGTCGCGGTGGGGGCCTACACCGCCCAGGCGAGCCGCGGTCGGGCGTATGTATTCCTCGGCGGGCCCGCGGGGCTCGGCGCCACCGCCGTGACGGCCCTGACGGGCGCGGACGCGGGAGGGAACTTCGGCAGCGCCGTGGCGGCGGCGGGCGACGTGGACGGCGACGGACGCGCGGACCTCCTGGTGGGCGCCCCGGCGGCCAACGCCACCGCGGGGAGGGTGTTCCTCTTCCGGGGTACCGTGGGAGGCGTGCTGACCGGAGCCACGAGCACTCTCTCCGGCGCGGACCCCGGGGGGAGCTTCGGTCAGGCGTGCTGGGGCGCCGGGGACGTCACCGGCGATGGGCTCTCGGAGGTGGTGGTCGGCGCCCCTGGCGCGGTGAGCGCCACCGGGAGGGCGCTGCTGTTCCGGGCCTCCGCGGCGGGCCTCGTGGTGCCGGCCCTGGTGACGCTCACCGGCCCGGACGGGTCGAGCACCAATTTTGGTCTCTCGGTGGCGGACGCGCGCTGCGTCTGGCGGTGGGGAGGCGTTTAGGGGGGGCTCAGCCGGCGGAGGGCGGAGCGGCGCCGGCGGCGGTGCCGCACTCGGCGCAGAAGCGCGCGTTGGGAGCGAGCTCCACGTTGCAGCCGGTGCAGCGCTTCTTGGCCGCCTGGAGGGCCGTGCCGCACTCGGCGCAGAACCTCCCGGGGGGCACCTGCGCGGCGCAGCCGGGGCAGGCCAGGAGCGCGACGCCGACGCCCATGGCGGGGGCGCCGGCGGGGGCCGCGCCGCGGGGAGCGCCGACCATGGCGCCCGCGGCGAGGTTGCTGCCGAGGGCCGCGCCCACGGCGATCTGGGCGCCCATCCCCGCGAGGCCCGTGTTGCCGCCGCCCTGGGCGAGGCCCGCGCCGGCGCCGGTCATGGCGTTGTAGGAGCCGAGCTTGGAGATGTCCCCGCCGGCCATGCCGACCATGGCCTGCACGCGGCCGAGCTCCTGGTTGATCTTGAACTGCTCGGCCTGGGCCTTGAAGTCCGCGGTCTGCACGCCCACCTGCGCGGCGGCGGCCTCGGCCTGGGCCTTGAGGGCCGCGATGCCTACGCCCCGGCGCGCCTCGGCGATCTGCTGGTTGGCCTCGTCGAAGCGCTTGATGTCCTCCTCGGGGATGTCGCACTCGAACTTGGTGACCTTGACGATGCGCATGCCCACCGCGGCCAGCTCCGCGGAGTTCTGCACGAAGGCCGCGGCCAGGTCGTCCTGGGCGTCCATGATGTCCAGGATGGTGCGGCTCTGCTCCCGGGCGAACTTGCCGATGGTGCTCTTCACGGTGTTGAAGAACGCGTCCTTGAACCAGTCAAAGATGTCCGGGTGCTCCTGGAACTTGCGCATGCCGAAGTACTGGTAGATCAGCACCTCGGGGTTCTCCACCCGCACCAGGAGCGAGCCGTGGCAGCGCCCGCGCACCCGGATCTGCGTGAGCGGGTCGATCATGTTGCCGAGGTTGCCCCCGAACTTCATCTCCACCGGGATGCGCTTCACGAAGTACAGGTCCGTCGTGAAGATGTTTCCCCCCGTGTACTGGTCCACGAAGTTCGACAGGAACGGGATGTTCGTGGTGGACAAGGTCCACCGCCCGGCGTCCAGGGTCCCGACGGGGCGGCCCTCCTTGGAGAACACCCCCCACTCGTCGCTGTTCACCGTCGCCTGGGCGAAGGCCGGGATCGTCCGGTCGGGATGCTTCCAGATCAGGTCCGCGTTGTCCGGCGGACGCATGATCATCATCTCCTTGACGCCGTTCTTCACGAAATCGCTGCCGAGGAAGTTGCCCACCTTGTCCATCAGTCCCATGCGTAGCCTCCCGGTTGTCCGCCCACTGGCGCCAATGCCCTCGTACGAAGCGTCGTCCCCGGAGGTTACTACCCCCTCCGGTGGAGCTCCGCCCGCCGGAGACGCCCGGCGCGGCCGCGGAGCATAGAACCCCCCTCCGCCCCTCGCAACCACCCTCAGAGGAGGTCCAGGGTCCTGCCGAGGAGCCCGTGGGCCCCGAAGAGCGCGCCCAGCGCGCGCCGGGCCAGGCGCTCCCTCCCCGGGGCGTAGGGCATCCAGAAGGCCCCGACGGGCCAGCGCCAGCGGGACACCCCAACGTACCTCGGTCGGGTGACCGCCCGGAGGCCTTCCTCCCCGCCCAGGAGCCCGTCGGAGCCCCGGGCCCAGGGCCCCAGGGCCACCTCCGGGGTAGGTGGGTACAGGTCGTTCACGAGCACCACCGGCGCCCGCAGCGCCCACGCCAGCGCCTCGGCGGCGTCCTCGTCCTCGCCAAAGACCGCCACCGAGGGCCCCACCGGCGCGGCCCGCACCAGGTCCAGGAGCGCTCGGTCGTCCGGGGCGCGGGCGAGGGCCACCAGGGGGCCACAGGCCTCCTCCCGAAAGACCGCCATGGGCGCGCCGCAGCCCGCCACCACCGTGGGCGGGAACCACAGCCCCTCGGGCTCCACCCGCTGTCCGCCGGTGATCACCCAGGCGCCGTCCTCCCGGGCCATGGCCACCAGGCGCTCCAGGCGCTCCACCCGCGAGGCCCGGAGCATCGGCCCGAGGTCCTCCCCCAGGCGCAGGCCCCGGGCCAGGGACACCACCTCGGCCACCAGGGCGTCGTAGACCCGGTCGTGGGCGATCACCCGCTGGTACGCCAGGCCCGCCTGGCCGCTCCCCGCGAAGGCCCCCTGGACGATCGCCCGCGCGACAAGCCCCACGTCACAGTCCTCCAGCGCGACGAGGGTACAGGGTACGCCCTCCTGCACCACCGCCGGGACCCCACGGGCCGCCGCCGCGCAGCGCACGGCCCGGGCGGTCTCCGCGGCGCCCGCGAAGAGCACCCGGTCCACGCCGACGCAGCCCACCAACTCCAGCGCCGCGGGCCGGTCCGTCACCACCGCCTGGAGCACCCCCTCGGGGATCCCGCAGGAGGCCGCCAGCGCGCACGCCCGGAGCGCCGCCGTGGGCGCCACCGAGGACGGCCGCAGGAGCACCGCGTTGCCCGCCGCCGCGGCGTCCCCCGCCGCGGCGAGCCCGAAGCCAAGCGGGGAGGGGGCCGGCGAGAGCACCGCCACCACGCCGTAGGGCACCCGGCGAGCCTCCCCGCCGCGGTGCCGCGCCACCCGGTGCAGCACCCGCGCCCCGGCCTGGAGCGCCGGGAGCCGCGAAGGCATGGTGTGACAGCGCACCACCGCCGGCAGGAGCTCCTGCACCAGGGCCTCCTGCGTGGGGCGTCCGGTCTCCTGCCGGACCGCGTCCACCAGGGCGTCGGCCTCCTCGGCGAGGCGCTCTCCCAGGCGCGCCAGGCACGCCGCCCGGTCCACGGCGGAGCGCTCCGCCCACGCGCCCTGCGCGCTCCGGGCGAGGGCGACCGCCTCGTGGACCTCCTCCGTGGAGCTCCGGCGCAGCTCCGCCAGCACCGCCCCGTCCGCCGGGGAGCGTACCGTGAGGAGCCCGTCCGGTGCGTCCGCCATGGGCCCGCGGAGGTAGCGCCCTTCGCCCCCTGGCGCAAGGCGCGCACTACCAGTGTGCGCGGACCCCCGCCAGGCCGCCGAGCTCCGCCACCAGGGAGAGCGGGTCCCTCGCCCCGCCGTTGGCGCTCGCGCCCACGGACACCGGCGAGGGGAACAGCTCCGCGTAGCCCTCGCCATAGAGGGTCAGCGACGTGCCCAGGTGGACGTTCAACCCCGCCCCGGCGTAGGCCCCGTGGAACCCCCCGGGGTCCAACAGCGTAGTGTACCCCAGCCGTAGACCCAGGGACACCGTGGACACCTCGCTGGCATCCACCCGGAAGCCCACCTGCAGCGCCGTCGTGCGCACCGCGCCGCCTTCGGTCGCCAGAGCACGGAGGGCACACTCTACCCACATCCCCGCACCTAGAGAGAAGCCACCTACACCCCGGAGGACCAGCGGCGCGGCCAGGGTGCTGGTGCCGCGACCCTGGGAGAAGCGGGCGTGGGTGACGCCCCTACCGACGGACAGGTCCACCGAGAGGGAGCCGAAGCCCAGGGCGCGGGTCTCGGCGCCCGCGACGGGCGTCCAGAGGCCGAGGGCCAGGAGCGTCGCGAGGGTGAGCTGGGAAGCGCGGGCGTGCACGGTCTCCTTCGTGGCAACGGCGGCGGGCGGGGTGAGGTTGAGCGCGGTTGTCCCCGCGGGGCTCCGGGCGCTATGGTGCGGCGGCGTGGAGAGCGTCCGGAGCATCGAGTATGTGGTCTCGGCCCCGCACCCCGAGCGCCACCTGTTCCACGTCGAGGCGACCTTTCGCGGGCCGTTGGAGGAGCCGCTGGAGGTGGCGCTGCCGGTGTGGACGCCGGGGAGCTACCTGGTGCGCGAGTACGCCCGGCACCTGGAGCGCCCGGAGGCCCGCGGCGCCGAGGGGCCCGTGGGGCTGCACAAGGTCCGGAAGAACGCCTGGGCCATCGCCCACGGCGGTCGTGACGCGGTGACCTTCGGTTACGACCTGTACGCCCACGAGCTGAGCGTGCGCACCAGCCACGCGGACGACACGCACCTGAGGCTCAACGGGCCGTCGACCTTTGTGCGCCCGGTGAGCGACCCGGCGTGGACGAGGGCCCCGTGCACCGTGAGGGTGCTCCCGCCAAGGGACCACTGGCGCGTCTCCTGCGCCCTGGAGGCGCTCCCGGGGGGAGCGCTCCTCGCGGAGGACTACGAGACGCTCGCGGACTCGCCCCTGGAGGTCGGGGAGCACCGCGCGCTGGTGGTGAGGGCCTGCGAGCGGGACCACGCGCTGGTGCTCTGGGGCGAGGCCCCGGCCCTGGATGAGGTGCGCCTGACGGCCGATGTGGCGCGGGTGCTGGAGCGCGCCGCGGCGCTCTATGGTGAGGTGCCCTACGGGCGGTACGTCTTTCATCTGTACCTCGCCCCGGGGCTCCGCGGGGGCCTGGAGCACCGCAACGGCGCGGTGCTCATGGCCTCCCCCGATGCCTTCGAGTCCGAGGAGGCCTACCACGACCTCCTGGCGCTCTTCGCCCATGAGTACCTGCACCTGTGGCACGTGCGTCGGGTGCGCCCCGAGGGGCTCTTCACCATTGACTTCGAGCGCGAGAACCACACCCGGCAGCTGTGGCTCTTCGAGGGCGGGCCGAGCTACTACGACTGGCTGCTCCTCCTCCGGGAAGGACTGGTCACGCCGCAGGCGTACCTTCGGCACCTGGCCGGCGAGCTCACGCGCCTGGAGGACACCCCGGGGCGGCTGGTGCAGTCCCTGGAGGACGCCAGCTTCGACGCCTGGATCCGGCTCTACCGCCCGGACGAGAACAGCGCCCAGAGCACGATATCGTACTATGTCAAGGGCGAGCTCGTCTGCGCGCTCCTGGACCTGCACCTCCTGGAGCGCTCGGACGGTCGCCGGCGCCTGGATGACGTGCTGCGCCACCTCTGGGACGTGTACGGAAAACCCCGGAGGCCCGTGCCCGAGGGGGCCCTGGAGGCCGTCTTCGCCGCCGCCACGGACTGCGACGTGTCGGACCTCCTGGACGCGTGGGTGCGCCAGCCCGGCGAGCTCCCCGCCGCGGAGGCCCTGGGGCGCGTGGGCCTCGGGCTGCGCGCCAGACCCGGGCGAGGGGCCTCCCTGGGGGTGCGTGTGCGCACCGACGGAGCTCGGCTGTGGGCTGTGTCGGTGGTGCGTGGTGGCGCCGCGCAGACCGCGGGCCTCTCGCCCGGGGACGAAATTCTTGCGCTCGGCGGCCGCCGCGTGGACGAGGTTTCCCTCCGCGAGCGCCTCCGGAGGCTGCGCCCGGGTGCCCTGACCGCGCTCACCATCGCTCGGCGCGAGCGCTTGAAGGAGCTCTCCGTGACGCTCCAGGCGCCCGCCCCGGAGCCGCTGGAGCTCTTCCCTCAGCCCGACGCCACGGACGAGGCGAAGCGCCTCGCGGCGCGCTGGCTCGGCCCCGCGGCGGCGCTCCTGTGGCCTCCGTGAGGTGTGTACTTGAAGGCGTGAAGCACACAGGGTAGTTGTGTGGAATGCGCCTCCAGGAAGCTCTCCACCAGTTGAGCCCCGAGGCACGGGAGGCGCTGCGGGTCCGCCGCGGGATCACCCTGGACCCGCGCAAGCGCCTCGACGAGCTGGAGCAGACCGCGCGGGCGCTGGTGGCCGAGACGGACCTGCGGGTGTCGCGCTTCCCCGCGGAGGTGAGGCTCCTCCTGCAGCGCCTGGCGGTCTCCGGCGCGGCGCTCCAGGGAGGCTCCAGGGAGCCGGGCGCCGCCACGCTGCTGGACCTCGGGATCGCCTACGCTGCGCTCCCGCCGGTGCGCAGGCAGCGGGCCCCTCGGGCCACGGACGCGCCGCCGCCGCCGCCGTCGCTGC
Organism: Deltaproteobacteria bacterium; assembly: GCA_016218725.1. Lineage (GTDB taxonomy): Bacteria > Myxococcota_A > Polyangia > Polyangiales > JACRDB01. The sequence goes on along the minus strand of JACRDB010000125.1, from coordinate 13,211 downwards.
TCCTGCCCTCGGCCTTCCTGGTGCAGGTGCCCGTGGGCGAGGGCGAAGACCCCCGGAGCCTCCGGGCGTGCCTGTCCATGACCGACCCGGAGATCGTGGGCCCCATGGTGACCGCCGTGGTGGGGCGCCCCCTCGGGGTCGCGGGGGCCATGGCGCTCCAGGAGGTGTGGGAGGCCCTCGCGGCCCCCGGGGCCCTGGAGGCGCTGATCCTCGCGCTGCCGCCCGCCGAGGCGAGGCTCCTGGACGCCCTGGAGCGCGTGGGCTCGGAGGTCACCACCGAGGAGCTCCTGGGGCTGGACCAGGCCCCGGGGCTCTACCGCACACAGTCAGGCATCGCCGTGCCCAAGCGCGGCGCGCCCTACGCGCTGCAGCGCAAGGGGCTCCTGTTCCAGCTCGGCGTCGAGCGCTTCGTGGTGCCCACGGAGGTCGCCCGCATCGTGGGAGGTGGGCGCCAGCGCGAGCGCACGGAGCGCCGTGAGTCCATCCGCGCTGCGGTGCTCTCGGAGGACCACGCGCCGGTCCGCGCGCGCTACGCAAGGGACCCGTCGCTGGCCACGGTGGCTGCCCTGGCCATGCTCCGCGCCTGGGAGGTGCCGGTGCCGCCCCACGCGGGCGTCGCTCGCGCCTCCCTCCGCCGCGTGGCCGAGCGCCTCGGTGAGACCGAGGAGTCCGTCGCGCTCTGGGTGGCCCTGGCCCGCGCCGCGGGCCTGGCGCGCCTCGTGGCCCCAAAGGCCCCGGTGGGCTCCCTGGACCACAAGGGCACCGATGTAGGCGCGAGCCTGTGGAAGACCTACCTCCAGGGCGGCGCCTGGGATGAGACCCGCGCGGAGCCCGAGGTTTTGCGCTCGGGGCTCCTGGTGCGAGGCGGCTCCGCGGCGGGGACCGCGCGGCAGGTGCTGATCGAGGCGCTGGAGGTGGTGGCGCGGGACACCTGGGCCAGCGTGGACGCGGTGGTGCGCTTCGCCGCGGAGGACCCCCGGGCGCTGGCGGCCCAACGGGTCCACGAGCGGTCTCGCCGGGAGCGCCCGGAGGTCTTCCGCGGGACCGTGCAGGACGCGCTGCGGGCGATGCTCACCCGGAGCCTGCCGGCCCTCGGGATGGTGGACCTCGCGGAGGACCTCCACGCGGTGCGGATGGTCACCCGCGCCAGCCTCCCCTCGGCGGCGGCGCAGGCGGCGCTCGGCAGGCACCTCCTGGAGGTCCCGTTGGGGTCCAGGCTCGACGCGCTCCTGGCCTTCGCGGACGTGGGCGAGCCGGACCACCTGTGCCCCGAGGGCAGCATGATCGCCTTCGCCCTCGGGGTGGGGGCGCTGGCGCGCGCGCGGGCCCGGGGGCTGAGCAGCGCCGAGGTGCTGGAGCGCCTCTCGGGGGTGGGCGCCCGGCCGCCGTATCCGCCCGCCGTGGAGGAGCTCGTGCGGGGCGTGGGCGCCGCGCGCGAGGCGGGCTTCATGGTCGTGGGCGGCGCCATCTTCGTGGAGGACCCGGAGCTGCGCGCGGAGCTGCGCGCCGACGCCGGCGTGCGACGGGTGCTCCTCGAGGTAGACGCGGGGCCGCTCCTCCTGGTGCGGGCGGAGGTGGACCTGGCGAGGATCCAGGCGAGGCTCTCGCGCCTCGGGGTGAAGCTCCTGGAGCTGAGCCCTCCCGACGCCGAGCCCGCGACGCGCTCCTCGCGGCCGGTGAGCGTGAACCCCGACGACGACCGCTCCGCCACGGGGTGAAGCGCTTTCACACGCGGTTCGCGGGGGCCCCGCCGGCGAGCGCCGTCGCGATGCCCTCGACGGCGAGCCGCGCCATGGCCTCCCGCGCGGCGCGCGAGGCGCTCCCGAGGTGCGGCAGGAGCACCGTGTTCGGCGCCGTGAGGAGCCTCTGGGGGATCCTCGGTTCGTCGGTGTAGACGTCCAGGGCGGCGCCGCCGAGGCGCCCGGCGTGGAGGGCCTCGGCGAGGGCGGCCTCGTCCACCAGGGGGCCCCGGGCGGTGTTCACCAGCACCGCGTGGGGCCTGAGGAGCGCCAGGCGCTGTGCGTCGAGGAGCCCGCGGGTGCGATCGTTCAAGGGACAATGGAGGGACACGAAGTCCGCCGAGGCGAGGAGCTCCTCCAGCGGCACGCGGCGGGCCTCCGGGTCCCCGGCGTCGCGGGGCGAGGCGTAGAGCACGCGCATCCCGAAGCCCCGGGCGCGGCGGGCCACGGCCCGGCCGATGCGGCCCAGGCCCACGATCCCGAGCGTGGCCCCGGCCACGGGGACCCCGAGGAGGAGCGTCGGACAGAAGGCCTCCCAGCGTCCGTCGCGGAGGAAGCGCTCGCCCTCGGTCACGCGCCGCGCGCACGCCAGGAGGAGCGCCCAGGTGAGGTCCGCGGTGGCGTCGGTGAGCACCTCCGGGGTGTTGCACACCACCACTGCCCTCGCGGCGCAGGCCGTCAGGTCTACGTTGTCCACGCCGACGGCGTAGTTGGCGACCACCCGGAGCGACGGGAGGACACCCAGGAGCGCTTCGTCCACCCGCACCGTGAGGAGCGCGAGGAGCGCGGCGGCGTCGCGGTTCGCGGCGGCCCACGCCAGGAGCTCGGGCCGCGCTGGGCCTGCAGGGTTCGGGAAGACCAGCACCTCGTGGCGCTCGGCGAGCCACGGGACCCACGGGCCCGGCAGCGGGGCCGTGACCAGCACCTTCACGGCGCGGGCTCCTCCCTGGCGCGCACGAAGCACCGCGAGGCCACGGCTCGGAGCGCGCCGAGGAAGGCCTGACGGTCCGGGCCCAGGAGCTCCACGGTGTACGCCAGGAGCGCCCCATCGGGGCTGTGGCGCAGCGTGCCCGCGCGGAGGCTCAGGGCCCGGACGACCCCCTCCACGGGCGCCCCCGGCGTGAAGCGCAGGATCGCCACGGTGCTGGGCCTCCAGCCCAGGGTGCCAGGGTGCATCGCGACGCCCCACTCCGGCGCCTGGACCCCGGGCGCGAGCGCCCACCCCGCGCGGGGCTGGAGCCTCAAGCGCAGGGCCCCCGTGGCGAGGGCGTCGCCTCGGCAGCGCCAGGCGAGGGCGGCGGGTTCGAAGCCCCGGAGCGCCTGGTGGATCCTGCGCGCCAGGGGGTCGAGCGCCGCGAGGTCCGACGGGGCCCCGGTGGGGTGCCTCAGGGCCAGGAGCCCGAGGCCCAGGAGCGCCGCGTCCAGGGAGAGCAGGCCCGCGGGCAGGAGGCCCCGGCGGAGGCCCAGGGCGCCCGCCGCGAGGCCCAGGCCCAGGAGCGCCCAGAAGGCGCCCCAGGCGCGCTCTCCGCGCTCCGAGAGGGTCCCCCGGAGGGCCTTGCGCGCGGCCGCGCGGAAGGGGCCCTCGGCCGCGGCGAGCCGCAAGGGCCTGGGCCTCGGCGCCGTGAGGGCCACCGCCACGAGCAGGAGGAAGGTGCCGACGGGCAGGGTGAAGGGCACCTCCCGGAGCCATAGGGCCTGAAGCGTGGCGCCCGCGGCGCAGAGCGCCGCCACGGCGTGGTCCTGGCCGCGGGGCAGGGGCACCAGCCTCGGCCCGTCTCGGCGCCCGAGGCGCCGGAGGGTGAGCGCCGTGAAGAGCGCCAGGGCGAGGGCCGTGCCCGCCACCAGCCGGGGGTCCGCGCGGGTGACGCGCTGCGTGCGGTGGCGCTGAGCCACGGTGGCGCCGAGCCAGGGGAAGAGGCTCGGGTCCACGGCGACGCGGGCGGTCCAGCGGGCGCCCGCGGGCAGGTGCCTCCGGAGGGCATGCACCACGTCGCGAGAGAGCTCCGTGGTGGTGGTGGCGTCCACGCCGGGGGTGTCGTCCGCGAGCCACTGGGCGCGGCGGGCGCTGGTGGGCAGGGCGATGCGGAGTTCCGTGGCCTCCAGGCCGCGCTCCCAGGGCGAGGTCGAGAACTCCAGCACCGTGTCGGGACCGGCCCGACGGATGAGCCCCTGGGCCCGGAGCGAGGTGGTGTACCGCAGCACCACGTCCACGGTGCCCCGGCGGACCCCGGAGGCCTCGTCGCCGAGGTGCACCTCCAGGCGGTTGTTCGCGAGGGCCCTCGCGGAGATGGGCAGCGCCACCCCGCTGGCGCCGGTGGCGGTGGCCTCCAGGAGCACCAGGTCCGGGGGGAGCTCCACCAGGTCGAACTGGTGCATGCGCCCCGCCAGGACACGCCAGCGCACGCGCACGGTGACCGTGGCGCCCCCGTCGCGGTCTACGGCCAGCTCGGTGACGAGCCCCGAGGGCCTGGCGTCGGTCCAGGCCTGGGCCGCGGGCGCGCACAGGAACGCCGCCAGGGCCAGCAGGACTCGCGCGAGGGTGTGCATCCGGGCCGTCGCTCCCTGCGGTACCCCGAAGGCGTCGAGAGGGCGAGTTTTCGGCGCGAGGGGCGCTATCCTCCGGAGGGATGAACGCACCGACCGAAGGGCCCCCATGGATCGACGCCGCGGCGATCGCCGAGGCGCTCGCCAACGCCGAGGACGAGGCCGACGCCTTTCTGGGCCTGGAGCCCGGGGCCCGGGAGCTCGCCCTGGGGCGCCTCCGGGGCCTCCGGGGTGGGCCTCGGGAGGCCCGGGCGCGGGCCCTGGCGGATGCCCGCCGGGCCCTCGACGCGCCCGCGCCGTGCCCCGACCGCACGGAGCTCGGGCTGCGCTTCCTGGCCCGGTGGCTCAAGGCCCTCGCCGGCTCGGAGCGCGCGCGAGCCCTCGGCGGCCTGGAGCCAGAGACCGTGAGGGCCCTCAAGCCCTTCGCCCTCGCGGAGCCGGCCCTCGGGCGTGGGAGCGCCCCGGTGGCGCTCTGGCTGGTGGCCTCCGCGGTGGCCCTCCGAGGTCGCCCGGCGAGCGCCCGAGCGCTCGGGGCCGCCCTGGGGGCCCTCCGGGGAGAGGCCACCACGGACGCCCTGGGGCTGCGCCTGGAGCGCGCCGCGAGGGCCACGGGGCGAGCGCAGGCGGCGCGCACCCTCGCCGAGGAGCTCGGGGCCCGATGAAGGTCCTGCGAGGCGCGGGCTCCCTGAGGGTGCTCCCGGGCGCGACCATGGCCGCCCACGACGAGGTCCGCGCGATGCTCCAGCGGGCCGCGCAGGAGGCCGAGGAGACCAGGGCGAGGGCCCGCGCGGAGGCCCTCGCGCACCGCGAGGCGGCCCTCGCGGAGGCCCTGGGCCAGGCCCGGGTCGAGGCCGTGGCGCTTTTGGTGGATGCGCGCGCGAGGGCGTCCCGGACCCTGGCCGAGGCCGAGGCGGAGCTGGCGACCCTGGCGCTGGAGATCGCTCGCGCGGTGCTGGGCCGCGAGGCGGCCAGCGGCCCCGAGGTGCTCCGGGACGTCGCGCGCCGGGCCCTCTCCCGGGTGCGCCAGGCCCGCCGGGTGGTGCTCCGGGTTCACCCGGAGGACCTGCCCTGGGCCGAGGCCGACGCCCGGCGTTGGCTCCCGGCGGGGATGGTCCCGGAGGTGCTCGCCTTCGAGGCGGACCCTGGCGTCGCGCGCGGGGGCTGCCTGGTGGACACCGAGCTCGGGCGCGTGGACGCGAGGATCGACGCGCAGCTCGCGGCCCTGGCGCGGGGTACAAGCCGCGCATGAGCGTCGAGATCGAGGCGCCGCCGGAGCCGGAGTCGGAGCCCCTTCGCTGGAGGCTCGCCCTGGGGCTCTTCCTGGCCACCGTGGGGAGCACCTTCTGGGTGGGCTCCTACCAGGTGCTCAAGCGCTCCCCTGGAGAGGTGTATACGTCCCTGCGGCCCGGCGGGTTACGCCCGGCCCTCCTCGGGGCCCTGGAGGCCCTGGGCGAGGGCTGGCGCTTCGCGGTGCCGCTCCTGGCGATCCTCCTCAGCCACGAGTTCGGCCACTGGCTCCTGGCGAGGCGCCACCGGGTGGAGGCGAGCCTGCCGATGTTCATCCCCTTCCCGAACCTCTTCGGGACCATGGGCGCGGTGATCTCCATGCGCGGACGAATCCGCACGAGGGACGCCCTGGTGGACATCGGCGCCTCGGGGCCCCTGTGCGGGCTGGTGGTGGCCGTCGGGGTGATGCTCGTCGGGCTCAAGCTCTCCGCGGTGAAATACGACCGAGGTAGCCACGGCGTGCTGCTGGAGGGCGACTCGCTGCTCTACCTCGCCTTGAAGCGCCTGGTCTGCGGTCCCCTGGCGGACGGCTACGGGGTCTGGCTCCACCCGGCGGCCTTCGCGGCCTGGGCGGGCTTCTTTGTCACCATGATGAACCTCCTGCCCATCGGTCAGCTCGACGGCGGCCACGTCGCCTACGCGCTCTTCGGGCGCCGGGCGGACGCCCTCTCGCGGCGCCTGGTGTGGGCCCTGGCGGCGCTGGGGGCGGGGGTGGCGCTCTGGGTGGTGGCGGTCACGCCCCGGGGCGAGCTCGACGGCACGGCCTTCACCCCGGCCACCATCTGGCTCCTCTGGGCCGCGCTCTCCCGAGGGCTCCTGCGGCTCTACGACGACGCCCACCCCCCGGTGGAGGACACGGGCCTCTCCCCGGGGCGCCGGGCGCTGGCCTGGGTGTCCCTCGGGTGCTTCGTGCTGCTCTTCATGCCGCTGCCGGTGCGGCTCTTGTGACCTACGCCTGGGTCTTGCGCTGGCAGTCCGGGCACAGCCCGTAGAGCTCGTGCCGGTGAGACACCAGCAGGAAGCCGTTGGCGCTCGCCACCCGGCGCTGTTCGTCCTCGATGGCCCCGTCCTCGAACTCCACGATCAAGCCGCAGAGCGTACAGATCAGGTGGTCGTGGTGGTCCTCGCCCACCAGCTCGAAGCGCGTGGCCCCGCCCTCGAAGCGGCGCTCCACGAGGATCCCGCTCTCCTGGAGCACGCGGATCGTACGGTACACCGTGGCCGCCCCCACCCGGGCGTCCCGGTCCCTCACCTCCCGGAGCAGCTCCTCGGCGGTGACGTGGCGCCCGAGGCGGGCCAGGGTCTCCAGGATCAGCTCCCGCCGCGATGAGCTCTTGAGCTTATGGCGGACCACATGGTCCCGCAGGCGCGTACGGAGCACATCAACGTTGGGGGGGAGGGTCACGGCGCACCTCGTGCGACAAGGTCGGGCCGCGGGGCCCCGGCGTCAAGTTCCGGCGTCAAGAACAGGTCACCGATCGGTGGCGCCCGGCGCGTCGGAAGCCGCACCCGCGTCGGCGGGAGGGGCGGTCGGTGGAGGCTCCGGCGGGAGGTGCTGGAGGGTGTCCTCGGAGGCGCCCAGGGCCCGGCGAACGGAGCTCGCCACGGCGCAGTCGTGAAGGCTCACCGTGGGCCTCGGGGAGGTGCTCGGGGTGGGCGGCGGGGCGGGGATCCCGTGGATGCGCACGGGCACCAGGGTGACCGCGTTCCCCTCGCTGCGAGCGCGCAGGAGCGCGCGACCATCCCGGAGGTCGTAGACGTACACGCGGCTCGGGCCAAGGATGGACGCCCGGGCCTCGTCCACGGCCACCACCAGGAGCGGGCGTCGGAGCCCCTCGGCGAGCAGCGGCGTGTCCCGCCGGAGCCGGAAGAGCAGGTCCGACCGGAGCGCGGCCAGGCGAGGCACCCCCCCGGCCTCGCGGACGGCGTCCACGAACTCCGGCAGGAGGAACTCCCCCTTCTCGAAGAAGTCCCTGGCGGAGTAGGTCTCCACCCCGAGGCAGCCCAGGAGCTGATCGGGGTACCGATGCCGGATCGAGCGGTACACCCCCGCGAGGTCCCTCACCTCCCCGAGGCGCGTGCGGGCATACACCACGGGCTCCCGCGTGAGCTCCCCGTAGGTGAAGCCCTCGGCGCGGAGTTCGCCCTCCCAGGGCGCTACGCTCTGGAGCACCAGGCGCTCCACCATGGCCCGACGGGCCCGGTAGGCCGGCGCCAGGTCCCCGGTGAGCATGGCATGTTCGGCCAGGAGCCGCGCGCGGTGGCGCTTCGCCTCGCGGTGTCGGTGGATTCCCCACACCAGCGGAAACATCAATAAAATCGAGAGGATGGGCGCCCAGAAGCGCCAGTTGACCCGCGGCTTGAAGGGCTCCAGCTCCTCGGGTTGGATCAAGCCCCGGTGGCTCTTTGGGGGAGGGGGCCCGGAGGTCATGGCGGTTGTGGATTTGTTCACCGGCGGGTTGGACCGCCGGGGGCGTCAGGGGTTCCCGGTGGAGGCGGCGGGTGTCCCCCGGGTGACGGCGAAGTTCAGCCGGGTGTAGCCCGCCAGGGCGCAGGTCTTGGCGACGGTCTTGATGACCTGCCAGCTCACCCTGCGGTCGATCTGGAACACGATGTCGCCCTCGAAGGTGGCCCCCGGGTGCACCACGGGGAACTCCCTCCGGGCGCTCTCCAGCCGCTCGAAGAGCCGGTCGATGCGGTCCGTGACGCCGGCGATCTCCCGCGGGGTGGTGATCCGCTGGCCGTCCAGCATGATCAGCGAGTCCGTGATGGACACGATGGGGGCGCTGGCGATCCGGCTCGAGGAGTGAGGGATCTCCGGGAGCTCCAGGTTGGCCGAGGACTGCACCTGCTGCTGCGAGCCGAAGTTGGACAGGAGGAACACCACGGTGATGACCAGGTAGTCGATCATGGACGTGAGGTTCAGGTCCGCGTTGACGCTCTTGTGCCCGCCGCCGAGCACCTTGCGGCGCACGAACAGGAGGGGGATGGAGTTCATGAGCACGTGCTTCTCCACGGGCTCACGGCGGAAGAGACCTGGCCGGTAGCGGCCCTTGCCTGGGTTTGTGATGGGCATCGGTCGTGCGCTCCTACAGGAACCGGATGGTGACCTGGTTGTCCTCGGCGTTGCCCCAGATGCCGTACACGATGTCCATCACGCGGATGATCTCGTTGTACTCGACGGCGCCGTCGGGCTGGAGCCAGACCTCCTTGTTCTGCTGGTTGGCCGTGTGGCGCGCCTCCAGCATGGTCCGGAGCTGGTCGTACTGCTGCGGGCTGTGGGCGATGTCCTGCATGTCCGCCGCGGTGATGCCCACCCGATACCCCGTGGGGGAGATAGACACCTTGAGCTGCTGCGGCGGCTCGTCCGAGGGCGGCGCCGGCTGGTTGCTCTGCCGCGGCTGGTTCGCCTGCACGGCCCCGGTCTGCACCCACACCGCGGTCATCAGCAGGAACGCGATGCACGACACCAGGAGGTCGATCATCGGCACCATGTTGATGTTGGCGTCGACGGCCTTCTTGCCACCGCCGCCGCCGCCGGAATCAACGGATACGCCACCCATGGACCCACTCCTGTAGGTGTGACCCTACGCTTGCCTTCACAGTCTGCCCGCGTGCCGCCAGAGCACCCGGAGGCCGTTGCGCGCCACCTTCACAGCCATCGCCCCGGCCACGGCCACCGCCGCCACCAGGAGCACGCGGGCGCCCGCGTGGAGCGCCCCTCGGAGGAGTTCCTCGCGCCGTGCGGCTTCCATGGCCGTGGCGCCTCAGCCCTGCTGGACGGCGCCGCCGACGTTGATCTTCGAGCGGTTGTTCACCACGAGGTTCAGCACCTGCACCGTGGCCTCGTTGATGTCGTCCACCAGCGCCTGGGTCTTGCCGTTCAGGAGCGCGAAGCCCACCAGGCCGAGGATGGCGATGATCAGCCCGAAGGCCGTGCAGTTCATGGCCTCGGAGATGCCGCCGGCCAGGAGCTCCGCCTTGCGGGCCGGGTCGATGGACGGGCCCCCCTCGCCGTGGCCGCCCACGGCCCCGAAGGCGTCGATCAGCCCGGAGATGGTCCCGAGGAGCCCCGAGAGCCTGGCCAGGTTCGACAGGAGCGACAGGTACGCCGTGCGGTGCTCGATCTTCGGCAGCTCGCGCAGCGCGCTCTCGTCCATGGAGGCCTGCACCTCGGCGTCCGGCCGGTTCACCTTCTGGAGCCCCGCCTTGACGATCCGCGCCAGCGGCGCCTGGGCGCTGGAGCACAGCTTGATCGCCCGCCCCACATCCCCGGCGAGGATGCACTTCTGGATGTTCGACAGGAAGGCGTCCTTGTTGATCGATGCCTTGAACAGGTACATCGACCGCTCCACGAGGATGGCGATCACGAAGACGGCCCAGAAGACGATGAGGTACATACCCCAGCCGCCCTGCTTGAAGTGCTGACCCAGACTGTGCAACATCGCCGAAGCCTCCTCCGTCTCGTTGTGTGAACCGACCGCCGGACCGCCGTCGCGTGGTGCCCTCTACCCGATCCCACCCGGCCTGGTCTACTGGAATCGACAGCGACCGGCATGGACCACCGCCGACGGAACATTCCGACGGGGGGGTGGTCACAGGAGCGATCACCTGACCCGGAGACCAACCGGCAGGGGAGGACACCCGCCGGACGACCGCGGGGGAGGAACCGCCCCGCCGAGGCCCGGCGCCACGACCGTTGGGAAGGATACCGGCGGGGGGCCCGTTGTCAACTCGCTTCCCTTGACATTTCAAGGTGTTCGCGGTCACTGCATTTGTGCAGTGGGAGGGCCCTCGGGGGGGCGTCGGGCGGGGCCGCGTGGGCATTGAGAGGCTTGGACACCGGCCCGGGCGCGGGGTTCCCACCTGCGGCGGGGGTGCCGCGCCGTGGGAAGTGGTTGACAGGCCTCCGGGGCGCGGGATACGGTTCGCCGCCACGGTCGGTGAGGGCGCGCTCCTCGGGCGCGTCGGCACTCTCACGGAAGTCCAAGGAGCAAGAGGACGATGCAGTCGGCTCTGGTTCAGTTGCTGTTGATCGCCCAGGGGGGCGCGAGTCACGGGAGCGACAACATGGTGGGGGGGCTCTACCACCGCCTCGGGTTCGCGATCTTCATCAATATCTTCGTGGCGATCGTCGTGCTGGCGACGATCGCGGAGCGGACGTATTTCCTCCTGTCGCGCTTCCGGGTGGACAGCCGGGAGCTCCTGAACCAGGTCAAGAAGCTGGTGCAGGCCGGCAACATCGACCGGGCGGTGAAGCTCTGCGAGGCGGCGGACGCGCCGCTGCTCAAGGTCTTCCACGCGGGCCTCACGCAGATCAACCGCAGCGAGGAGGCGGTGGTCATGGCCATCGAGGAGCAGGGCATGGACCTGGAGCCGAAGATCATGCACCGGATCGGGTGGCTCTGGTCCCTGGCGAACATCGCCACGCTCATCGGGCTCTTCGGGACCATCGTGGGGCTGATCAACACCTTCACCGCGCTGGACCAGGTGTCGGACCCCGGGCAGCGGCAGCAGGCGCTGGCCCACGGCATCTCCGAGGCCATGTACAACACCGCCGCGGGACTCGGCATCGCCGTGGTGTGCATGGTCTCGCACCTGATCCTGAACAACCACGCCAAGAGCATCATCGGGGACCTGCAGCTCACGTCCACCAAGCTCACGAACCTCCTCACGTCGCACCGCGCGCAGAGCTGAGCGCGGCTCGACGTGAGGGCGCCCGACCCAGAAGGGGAGTGACGGGGACCGATGGCCAAGTTCAGCACCGCGCAGCTCATGCGGATCAACCGCAAGTCCAAGCCCAAGGGGCACTCCCCCGAGGACGAGGGCGGCGAGCTCAACATCATCCCCTTCCTGGACATCATCATGAACATCCTGTTGTTCGTGCTGGGGTCCATCGTGACGATCTTCACGGCGTCCATCCCGGTGCCGCTCCAGGGGCCCAACCCCAACCCGGGCCCCACGCCCACGACGCAGCACCTGAACATCACCGTGAAGATCACCAACCAGGGCTTCATCGTGGGCGCCAGCGGGGGCTTCCTCCAGCCCGGCTGCACCTCCATCGCGGCGGCCACGGTGGCCGTGCCCAACCTCGCCCAGGCCGACGCCGAGGGGGACCGCCACGACTTCGCGGGCCTCACCCGGTGTCTCGTAGCGGTGCGCGGCCAGTGGCGCACGGAGACCGCGGACGAGCACAACATCAACGTGAGCCCCAACGGGGACATCCGCTACGGGGTCACCGTGCGCACCATCGACGCCGTCCGGGAGGACCAGCTCGGGGCCTGCATCCTTGAGGAGCAGGGCCGCCAGCGGGACTACTCGAACCCCCACTGCATGTTCCCCGACGTGACCCTCGGGGTCCTGCGCAACTGAGGAGCCAGCGATGACCGCGGCCGCCGCCGAGAAGAAGCCGAAGGCCACGATGCTCCAGGTGAACCGGGAGATCCGGCGCAAGACCCGGCTGCGGCACGAGGAGCACACCCCGGAGGAGCTCAACATCGTGGCGATGATGGACATGATGACCATCATCCTGGTGTTCCTGCTCAAATCCCTCGCCTCCTCCGCGGCCACGATCCCCCAGAGCGACAACCTCCGGCTGCCGCACTCCCTGGTGCAGACGGCCCCGTCGCAGGCCCTGCAGGTGCTGGTCTCCCGCGTGAGCATCACCGTCAATGGCCGCTTCGTGGCGCCGCTGGCCAACCTCCAGGTGGACCCGTCGCTCAAGCGCGGCGGCGCCTCGGGCTTCCTCATCAACCCCCTGGCCGAGGCCATGCGCAACGAGTACCAGCGCCAGCGGGACCTCTCCCAGCGCGCCGGCGTCGAGTTCCACGGCGAGGTGGCCATCATCGCCGACCTGGGCCTGCCCACCCGCACCGTGTACGAGGTCATGTACACCTGCGGGCAGGCCAATTTCTCCAAGTTCCACCTCCTCGTGCTCAAGGGCCGCGGGCGCTAGACTGCGCTTGCGCGGCGAGCCTCTCCGTGGCAGAGCCGCGTACACTCCATGCGAATTCTGGCGATCCTCGTGGTGCTGGCCTTCCTCGGCGCCCTCTTCTACCTCGGCTCACGCATCCCACCCAACGACTCGAACTCCGGGGGTTAGCGCCCTGGCAATGCCCCGTTAGCGGATTGACGGCGGCCCGGCAGGCATGACAAAAGCCCGTCCTCTCAGTGCTTTCAAGGCACGGCTCGGGAATTGCATTGAGCGCACGCACCTTGTGTGTGCGGGTGGTTGACAAGCCCTTCGGGGTTGTGGAACGAGTGCCGCGCCCTGAGGTGTGGAGAGCGATTCGTCGTGCACGCCTTTGGCGCGTTGAGGAGCCCATGAAGCGCATCGTGCTTGTAGCCACGCTCACCGGCGTGGCGGTCCCTTCGATGGTGGCGGCCCAGCCGGCGCCCCCGACGTCCCCAGCGCCGTCGAGGCCCGGAGCGCCGCCGGCGACCGTGAGGCCCGCGGGGGCGGTCCCGCCCACGGCGCCCGCGGTGACCCCGACGGCCCCGACGGCGCCCGCGGCGCCACCTTCGGCGCCCACGGAGCCTGCCGTAGCGCCCGTGGAGCCCGCCAGCGCCACGCCGCCGTCCGCCGCGCAGGCAGCCCCCGCCGCGGCGCAGCCGACGCCGCCGGACGCGGCGACCACCGCG
>JACRDB010000012.1 GCA_016218725.1 Deltaproteobacteria bacterium | reverse complement strand
TGGAAGATGGCCTGGAGGTTCTGGTTGGCCTCCGAGGTCTTGCTGCGCTTCACGTAGCGGGTGAAGGCCGGGATGGCCACCGCGGCCAGGATCCCGAGGATCACCACCACGATCATCAGCTCCACCAGCGTGAACCCTGCCCTCAGACGGTTGCTCGCGAGCCTCATGAATTCCCCCTTTTTTCGGGTGAAGTGCGTCCGAGGCGGAGAATCAAGCAACAACCGTTCCATGCCGACATCGGCGTCGGTATGCTGCCGGTCTCTCGACGGGTGGTTGCGCGATGCGACGGCGTGTCGCATCGTGCGACACTTCGGCTCACCCCCGGCCGCGGTGGAAGCGGGCGGAGCGGTCGTCGCGGTAGGCGCGGGAGATGAGCGGGAGCTGGGCGTGGGCTTGCTCCAGGCCCGCCTCGGCGATCACGTCCCCGCGGAGGAAGTCGTAGATGTTGTACCCGTGGATGTCCAGGTCGAAGATGTAGTCCGCGAGGGTGGCGCGGTCCCGTCCGGCCTGGGACATCATCATGTACATGCTGCGCATGAGGTCGTCCACGCGACCGAAGAGGGCGCGCCCCACGCGGTGCACGAGGTCCGTGCGGCGCAGGTCCGTGGCCCCCGACGGGATGATGTTGCTCGCCACGATGAAGTGGGCCCCGGCCTCCCACACCACGCTGGCGGGCACGTTGTTGATGATCCCTCCGTCCACCAGCCTCCAGCTCCCGAGGTCCCACGCGGGGAACGGGCCCGGGAGCGATGAAGAGGCCCTGACGCCCTCGCCGACGGTGCCGTTGGCCAGGACGATCTGCCGACCGGTGAGGATGTCCATGCCCACCGGGTAGAAGGGGATCTCCGTGGAGGACATCGCGCGGCGTCCCACCACCCGCTCCACGAAGCGCGTGATGGTGTGGGAGGTGGCCATGCCCGCCAGGACGTACCCGAGGAGCAGCGCCCGCTCGCGGATCAGCGCCTCCAGCGCCCGCATCCCGTCCGCCGCGTAGAGGCCCGCCACCAGGGCCCCGAAGGAGCTCCCGGAGACGTAGTCCACGGGGATGCCCTCGTGCTGGAGCGCGCGCAGGAGCCCCACGTGGGCGAAGCCCAGCGCCCCGCCGCCGCCCAGCGCCAGACCCACGGAGCGCCCCTCGAGCACCCTCACCACGCGCCCCCCCACGCGCGCCAGCGGACGCTGCTCGTCCAGGAAGAGCGACAGGTCCCCGTCCCGCCAGAACACCCCCGCGGTGAGGTTGTCCTCCGGGATGCGCACGGTGTTCGGCGCGTTGTGGGGGAGAGTGACATTCCCTGTCAATCGAATGGCATCCACCCGGAACTGGCCGTGGCGGGCGGCTTCATTGTGCGAGAGGTCGTCGTCGCGCCGGACGAAGACCACGGAGTCCGAGGCGGTCATGGTGGCCTGATCGAGCTCGTCGCGGCTCTCGGCGGCGACCACCACGTAGCCGCTGCGGGGCATCGGGGCGCGCAGGGCGTCCAGGAGCTTGAAGGTCTGGCTACGGTCCCGGGGCCACAGGACCTCCAGCCCGAAGCCCTCCGGGGCGCTCATGCGCTCGACGGGGATGCCCTCGACCTCGCCCGGGACCACCTCCCGCTTGAGCTTCTGGGCGGTGCGGGGCCCGGCGAGGTCCACCAGCACCGCGGGGCCGAGGTGGGCCAGGTGGGCGCTGACGGCGTACGCCAGGGTGGTGCCCCCGAGGCCCGGGCGCGCGGCATACACGGACAGGAGCGTTCCCCGGTTGGGGATGTGCCCCTGGAGCGAGGGCGTCGCCGCAACGTCTTGAAAGATCCGGCGCTGCATGGCGGGGTTCTCGGCGATGAGCCGCATGAACGTGGCGGACTGCACCACCATGAACTCGCTCTGCTCCAGGGCGTCCACGTCCACGGAGCGAGGCCGCTCCAGGAGCAGCGTGTCGTGGCCCGCGAGCCAGCCGGGGCCCTCGGTGGAGAGCTGCTCCCGGGGCGCGTCGTCGGTGGAGGGCGCGAAGAGCCCGATGCGGCCCTTGATGAGCAGGAACACCTCGGTGACCTTGTCCCCGGCCAGGAGCACCCGCTTCCCGGCCTCCGCGCGCAGGATCGACGCCGAGGAGATCATCCGGTCCACGTCGTCGCGGTCCAGGAGGCGCAGGAAGGGGTTTCGCAGCAGGAGCTCCATCAGGTGCGGGGCCCGCTCCCGGAGCGACACCAGGTCCTCGATGCACTGCCGCAGGTGGGCGCTGGACCCCAGGAGCTTGCGGAACGCCTGGGCCGAGACGTGCAGCGTGGTCAGCGGTGACAGCGAGCGCACCTCGGCCCGGGCGGTCTGCCCCCGCAGGACGCTCCGCTCGCCGATGACGTACCCCGGCCCGATCTGCACCAGGGGCTCCAGCCTCCCGTTGGCGTGGCGCTTGAGCACCTGGGCGTTGCCCTGCACCAGCAGGTCCACGCCCTCCACCTCCGAGGCGTCCCGGATGATGGACGTCTCCCGGGGATAGGTGCGCCACTGCATCCCGGCCAGGAGCTCGTCCTGCTCCTCCGTGGTGAGCTGGCAAAGGAAGGTCTCCGTCAGGATCCAGTCGAGCTGGTCCTCCACCAACCGCTGGCGCGTGAGCGTGGCTTCGTCGGACATGGGGCGTAACGCACCTCACGGAGCACCCCGTGTCAACGCCTTCCGTCCGTGCTACCCCGCCTTCCCCTCCGTGAACGCCCCGCCGAGCGAGCCCGGAGCCCTGCGCCTCGGGCTCTGGTATTTCGCCTTCTTCGCCGCCCTCGGGGCCTTCCAGCCCTACGCCGTGCCGCTCTTGACGGGCCGAGGCTGCACCGTCGCCGAGGCCACGGCCCTCCTGGCCTGGATGCCCGCCGCACGCGTGCTCACCACGCCGCTCTGGACCTGGTGGGCCGACCGCTCCGGCGCCATCGATCGCACGCTGTGCGCGGCCTCGGCGCTGGCCCTGGTGGCCTTCGTGCCGCTGCTCGCGCCGCGGTCGTACCCCGTGACCCTCGCGCTCCTCCTGGTCTTCGCCTCCGGTCGAGGGGCCTCGGGGCCCCTGGCCGACGCCCTCACCCTCTCCTGGGCCGAGCGCGCGGGCGGCACCTACGGGCGCACCCGGGCCTGGGGCACCGTGGGCTACACCCTCGCCGTGGCCGCCACCGGGCGCTGGCTCCACGGCGGCCAGACGGCGGCCTGGGTCTGCGCCGCGGGCCTCGCCGCGAGCCTCCTCCTGAGCTTCTCCCTCCCCCGCGCCCCGAGGGCCCCCCGCGAGGCCCTCTCCCCGGCCCTTGGCGTACTCTTCACGACACCGTCCTACCTTCTCCTACTTGTCGTAGGGATGCTCCACCAGGTGGGCCTGGGCTCCTATGACACGCTTTTTGTAGAGGCTTTTTCTCGGGCGGCGGGGGACACCGCGGCGGGGCTGGCCGTAGCCCTGGGCACGCTGGCGGAGGTGGCGATGATGGCCCTGGGGCGTCGTGTGCTGGCGCGCTGGGGGCCCTGGGCCCTGCTGGTGGTGTCCGTGGCGGCGAGCGCGCTGCGGTGGCTGGCGCTGGCCGAGGGGAGCTCGGTGGAGGCGCTCTTCGCGATGCAGGTGCTGCACGGGTTTACCTTCGGGGGATGGTTCCTGGCGTCGGTCACGCTGGCGGACCGGGTGGCCCCCAGGCCCGTGAGGGCGAGCGCCCAGGGGGTGTTCCACACCACGGTCTTCGGCGTGATGACCGTCGGGGTCCTCCGGGTGGACGCGGCGCTCCTGGTCCGGGACGGCATCGCCGCGGTGTGGTGGCTCTCCGTCGGGGCCTCGGTGCTGGCCACGGCCCTGGCGCTCGCCGGCCGCCGGTGGCTCGCGCGGAAGGCTTGACCAGCGCGCGCGGTCTGCGTTTCCATGGGGTGGTGAAAGTCAGGGAGCGAGGGGTGTGGTTCCGAGGGTGCCTCGCGCTCACCGGCGCCATCGTCCTCGCGACGTGCACACCCCGGAACGTCTCCCACGACCTCCGGGAGGTGTCCTCGCTGGACCGCACGGAGCCCCTGAGGGTGCACGCCGCCGACGGTTCCCTGGTGGTGTTCTCGTCGTGGCGCTTCCGGCGTAACCGCGGGGTGAGCGGCACCGGCGTGCGCTACGACGCCGCCCGCGCCGTCACCCAACGCGGCGCGGTGGAGGTGCCCGTGGGGGACATCACCCTGGTGGAGACCACCGAGAGTTCGCTCGGGCTCCTCGGCGGCAGCATCGTGGCGATGAGCGTGGTGACCGCGGCCTCCGTGGCCGTCACCACGGCGTGCGCCTCGTGTCCCAAGTGCTGCTTCGGGTCGTGCCCCACCTTCTACGCCCCCGCGGGAGACGGCTGGACCCTCCAGGCCGAGGGCTTCTCCACCAGCATCGCCCGGAGCCTCGAGGCGTCGGACACCGACGACCTGCCCGCCGCGCGCCCGGACCCCGACGGCTACCTCCGGCTGGAAGTCCGAAATGAAGCGCAGGAGACGCACTTTCTGCGCGAGGCCACGCTCCTGGTCGTGGACGCTCCTCCCGGCAGCGAGGCGTACCGCGCCGAGGACGGGGCGCTCCACGCGGTGAGCGCCCTGCGCCCGGCGGCGGGCTCGGACACCGACGAGGACACGCTCCGCAAGCTCTCCGCGCGCGACGGAGACGAGTGGTCCCCGGGCACCGACGGGCAGGACCTCGCGCGCAGGACCCGCGCGGTGCTGCGCTTCTCGTCGCCCGGGAGCCAGCGGGCGGGGCTGGTGCTCACGGCCCGCAACTCCCTCATGAACACCTGGGTGTTCTACCACCTGCTGGCGCGCCTCGGGCGCGAGGCCGGGGCCTTCATCGCCCACCTGGAGCGACGCGATCCCGCGGCCCACGGGGCGCTGGAGGGCTACCGCCGCGCCCTGGGAGGCATTGACGTCGAGACCCGCCAGGGTGCCGGTCCCTGGGTCCCTCAGGGCACCTTTGCGTACCAGGGCCCGCTGGCCCAGGGCACGCGGGTGGTGCCGCTGTCCCTGCGCGCGGGCACGGACCCCGTGGAGGTGCGCCTCACCTTCGCGGGCGCTCACTGGCGCCTGGACTCCGCCCAGCTCGGCGCGCTCACCGCCGAGGGGCTCTCCGCCCGCGCCGTGGCCGTGGAGGTCGAGCGCCCCGGGCGCCAGGGCGCCAGCGCCGCCGAGGCGAGCCTCCGGGGCCAGGGCGAGCGCCTGGTGACGCTCCCCGGGGACGCGCTTGGGCTTCGCTTCCACACGGGCCCCCACGCCCCGGGGAGGGCGTATTTCCTCCGCACCCGCGGGTACTACTACGAGTGGCTCAGGGAGCGCTGGCTCGCCGACGAGGACCTCCCGGACGCCCGCGCGCTCCTCGCGGACCCCAGCGGCGCCCTGCGGCGTCTGGCGCCCTCCTGGGCGGAGACCGCGCCCACCATGGAGGCCCTCTTCTGGCAGAGCCGCGTGGGCCCCGGGAGGCGGCCGTGAGCGCGCGCGCAGGGACGCTCGCGCTGTCCGTGGCGCTCGGGGCCTGCGCCTCCACGGTGCCCATCCGAGGGAGCGACACGCTCTACCGCACCCGCGCCGCGGGCGACGCTCCGGCGGAGGTCTTCGGGCGCATCGTGCACGTCCAGGCCCACGGTGAAGAGCTCCGGGGCGAGCTCCTGGCCTGCGACGGGGCGCAGCTCTACCTGCGCCTGGCCACCGTGGACGGCGAGGCCTGGGAGCGCGTGGCCTGGCGCGACGCGCTGGAGGTCAGCGCCCTGGGTCCCTCTGGGGGCGGGGCCATGCTGGGTTGGAGCATCGCGGGCCTCGTGAGCACCATCACCCACGGGTTCTTCCTGGTGATCTCCGCCCCGGTCTGGCTTCTCTCGGGCTCCATCGTCACGGCCCTCAACTGGTCCCCCACGACCCGCCTCGCGAACTGCTCCGAGGCGGCCCCCTACGCCCGCTTCCCCCAGGGGCTCCCGGAGAGCATGCGCGAGCGCGCAAGCGGCTCCCCGCGTCCGGACGGGACCCCCACGGCCCCGGGAGCCCCACCCGCCGCAGCACCCGTGGCCCCCTGGATGCAACAATAGTAACGGCCATCATGGCCGGTTCCGCTGACATGGTACCTGGGGAGGGGCTGTGTTATACGACCGACCCCTGCCGGGAGGTTTCTCCGCGGGGGTAGCGGGAAGTGTATGGGAAGGTGTTCGCATGCCGTTTGACTGGGTGAGCGGTCTGTTCTCGAACGATCTGGCGATCGACCTGGGGACCGCCAACACGCTGATCTATGTCAAGGGCAAGGGGATCGTGCTGTGTGAGCCGTCGGTGGTGGCGGTGCAGCGGACCGAGCGCGGGGGCAAGGAGATCAAGGCCGTCGGCAAGGAGGCCAAGGAGATGCTCGGGCGCACGCCCGGGACCATCCAGGCGATCAGGCCCCTGCGGGACGGGGTGATCGCGGACTTCGAGATCACCGAGCGCATGCTCCAGAAGATGATCGAGAAGGCCCACAACCGCCGGGCGCTGGTGAAGCCACGGATTGTCATCTGCGTGCCCTTCGGGATCACCGAGGTGGAGAAGCGGGCGGTGCGCGAGAGCGCCGAGAGCGCCGGGGCGCGGGAGGTGTTCTTGATCGAGGAGCCCATGGCGGCGGCCATCGGGGCAGGGCTGCCGGTGACCGAGCCCACGGGCAACATGGTGGTGGACATCGGCGGCGGCACCACCGAGGTCGCGGTGATCTCCCTCGCGGGGATCGTGTACTCGCAGTCCATCCGCGTGGGCGGCGACAAGATGGACGACGCGATCATTGCGTACATGAAGCGCAAGTACAACCTCCTGGTGGGCGAGCAGACCGCGGAGCGGGTGAAGTGCCAGCTCGGCAACGCGTACCCGCTGGAGGAGCCGCTCACCATGGAGGTCAAGGGCCGGGACCTGGTGGCCGGCGTGCCGCGCACGGTGCTGATCACCAGCGACGAGCTGCGCGACGCCCTGGCCGAGCCCATCAACTCCATCGTGGAAGCCGTCATGGGCGCGCTGGAGCGCACGCCCCCGGAGCTCTCCGCGGACATCAAGGACAAGGGCGTGGTGCTCACCGGCGGGGGCGCGCTCCTGCGCAACCTGGACATCCTGCTCCGGGAGGAGACGGGCCTGCCGGTGATGGTGTGCGACGACCCCATCTCCGCGGTGGTGCTCGGCTCCGGGCGCTGCCTGGACGAGCCGGCCCTCCTCAAGGCCATCGCCCTGGACTGACCGCCTCGGGGTGACAGCGCGGGGCGAGTGTGCCAAGGAGTAGCCCGTGGACCTCTGGCAGCGATACCGGGACGCGATCCTGTGCGTGGTGCTCCTGAGCGTCCCGTTCTTCTTCCTGCGGACCACCACCCGGGACCCGAGCAGGTATGACCCGCTGGACCGGGTGGTGGTGCAGGTGGTGGCCCCCGCCCAGCGGCTGACCACGTCGTTCTCCAGGGGCCTCGCGGACCTGTGGACGGGCTACCTGTACCTGGTCCACGTGCGCCAGGACAACGAGCGCCTCCAGGCGGAGAACGCCCGCCTCCGCGCGGAGGCCTCCCGGCACCAGAGCGAGTACGACGAGAACCGACGGCTGCGGCGGCTCCTGCAGCTGCGGGCCGAGGCCCCCGCGGAGGTGATCGCCGCGGAGGTGATCGCCCGGGACACGTCACCGTTCTTCCGGGTGACCCGCATGGCCCTGGCCACCGAGGAGCGCATGCGCGTGCGCACGGGCATGCCCGTGTTGTCCCCCGACGGGCTCGTGGGGCAGGTGTCTCGCACCTTCGGGGCCTACGCCGACGTCCTGCTCACGGTGGACTCCCGCAGCGCCGTGGACGTGATGATCGAGCGCACCGGCGCCCGCGGGATCGTCAAGGGCACCGGCGAGCGCGACCGCTACGCCGCGCGGGTGGAGTACCTCCAGCGCACCGACGACGTGCGCGTCGGCGACGCCGTGGTGACCTCGGGCCTGGGGTGCCGCTTCCCCGCGGGGCTCCTGGTGGGCCACGTGGCCGCGGTCACCCGCCGGGAGTTCGGGCTCCACCAGGAGGTCGAGGTGCACCCCGCGGTGGACTTCTCGCGGCTGTCCGACGTGCTGGTGCTGGTCGGGCAGCAGGCCGACCGCCCCACCTGCCGCCCCGGCGCGGGCGCCGCGCCCTCGCGCATGCGCACCTCCGAGCCTCGCGGGGGGCGCTAGTGGGCAACCTCGCGCTCCTCGCCGTGGGGCTCGGGTTGCTCCTGGCCCAGGGGACCTTCGCGCAGCTTACGGGCACCGCGCGGTGGTGCCCCGCGCCGGCCCTCCCCATGGTGCTCTACATGGCCGTCGGGGACTTCTCCCTCGCCCGGGGGGTCTCGCTGGCCTTTGTCCTCGGGTACCTGGCCGACGCCTGCGCGGGCGGCTCCATGGGCCTCTGGACCTTCACCCTGGTGAGCGTCTTCCTCCTGGCGCGGGTCGCAGGGCTCAAGCTCTTCCTCCACGGGGTGGTCTTCCAGGTGGCCCTGACCTTCGTGGCCTCGGTGGTCGTCGGCGTGGAGATGCTGGCCCTGCTCCTGGTGTTCGATCAGCGCCCCATCGCCGTCCTGGCGGCCCTGCGGGAGGTGACGCTCCAGAGCCTCGCCACGGCGGCCAGCGCGCCGCTGGTCTTCGCCCTGGTGCGGCGCCTCCCGGGCAGCACCGTGGAGCGCCCCGGCGGGGGCGGCAACCCCGCCGCGGAGCCCGCGAAGGCCCCGTAGCCCCCTCTGGAGGGTCGGCATTTCAAGCGCCTCGTGGGTCGTTACCGCGCAGTAACGACCTCCCTCTCCTTCCGTTCGGGGCGCGGGCTGAGGCATGCTCGGGGCGTGAAGAGCCCCTGGGTCGTGGGTGTGTCGTTCGTCCTCCTGGCCTCCTGCGCCGCGCGGCAGCCGGGCCTCTCGGCGAGGGATCGCGCGGCCGTGGAGGCCGTGCTCACCACCCAGCGCGACGCCTGGAACCGCGGGGACCTCGCGGCCTTCATGGACGGCTACGCGCGGGACCAGGAGCTGGTGTTCACCTCCGGGGGAAGGGTCCGCATGGGGTGGGAGCGCACCCGGGACGCCTACCAGCAACGCTACGGCACGGACCGGGCGTCCATGGGGCGCCTCGCCTTCGAGCTCCTCCAGGTGCGCGCCGTGGGCACGAGGGGCGCCGTGGTGCTCGGGCGCTGGAGGCTCACGGACACCCCGAGCGCCGGCGGGGGTGTGTTCACCGTGGTGCTGGAGCGCCGCGAGGGGCGGTGGCACATCGTCCATGACCACACCAGCTCGGACCCGCCGGAGCCCGCCCCGGCGCCGTAGGCGTCACCCTTTTCGAAGCGTGCGCAGGGTCTCCTCTGCCCAGTCCCGGAGCGAGGCCAGCTCGTCCTTGACGGCGGCCTTCTCCTCCGTGGAGAGCGAGCCCGCGAGGCTTCGGAGCTTCCGTCGCATGGCCGTGGTGGCCAGGTTCTCCCGGAAGCGGCGCACCCGGTGGGCCAGGCGAGGCCCCGTGAGCCTCGCCGCGGCGGAGACGCCCCGGGCCTCGCGCAGGGCCTTGACGTAGGCCTCCGTGGCCCGGAGCGTGAGCTTCATGGCCACCACGTACTGCGCCGCGTCGCGCATCAGGTCCTCGTCGCCGAGGGGCAGGAGCCGCTCCTTGCGCGAGGGCTCCAACAAGCGCCAGGACTCGTCGTTGATGCGGCGGTCCCGGGCGGCGATCTCCACGGCCACGTAGAGCAGCCTCCGGCTCAGGCGGAGCGTAGGCCCCCCGGCGCGGCCCAGGAGCTCCCGCCACAGGGGGTTGTGCGTGCGGCCCTCCAGGGCCGCCGAGGCGTCGTTGGCGAAGACGTTCACCAGCATCCAGTTGCCGAAGGTGATCAGGGCGTGCTCCATGGTCTGCCGCGCGTCGTCCGCGAGGCGCAGGGCCTCCGCCAGGAGGAGCCTCTCCGGCGCCGAGAGGGCCACCTCCTCGCGCGCGGGGGCCGGGACCTTGACGACTTCCCTGGAGGAGGGCTTCTCGCGGCGTGCCATGGGTCCCGGTACCCTACCGGACCGGGCTGAGGGCCGCCCGGAGAAATCGTTACCGCGCGGTAACGACCCTCTGGGGGGTCGGCTTTTCAAGCGATTTGCGAGGTCAGGGCATGGGCCCGGTGGTGTCCAGGAGCGAGATCCCGTTGGGGCCGCGGCCCACGGGGGCCACCCCGAGCGCCTGCCGCGAGCGCCCGTCGAGGAGGGTCACGGTGTGCTCCGTGATGCTGGTCACGTAGACCCTGGCGCCGTCGCGGGAGAGCACCACCCCGTGGGCCCCGAGGCCCGTGGGGCCGTCGCCGACGACCCTCCACGCCGCGGTGTCCACGGCGAAGGCGCGGTTGCCGACCTGGAGGCTGGAGGTGAGCAGCCCCTGGTCTGCGACCCACAGGCGCCCCCCGTCCGCGGAGAGGTACACCTGCGCGGGGCCCCGGGCGGTGTCCGGGAGCTGGAGCCTCCGCACCGCGCGCGAGGCCACGTCCAGGGAGACCACCTCGCGGGTGTCCTGGAGGGCGGAGTAGGCCAGCGCCCCGTCGCTGCGGCAGGCCACCTGGATGGGGACCCCGTCCACCCTCACGCTGTCCACGGCGCCCGTGGAGAGCTCCACCCAGGCGATGGCGCGGCCACCAGGGAGCGCCACAAAGAGCCTCCCGGCGCACCAGCGGGCACCGTGGGGCGCGCCCCGAGGGGGGAGCCGGAGCCTTCGGGTCTCCGTGAGGGTCGCGGTGGACAGCTCCACCACCTCGTCGGCGTTGGAGGCCGTGACGTAGGCGAAGCGCCCGGGGCCATCGAAGACCACGTGGGCCAGGAGCCCTCGTAGGGGAATTCGACCGCGCATGGTCATGGAGCGGGCGTCTACGATGACCACGGCCTCGTCGTCGACGCCCATGTAGCCACGGGTGTAGTAGGGCTCCGAGGCGCAGGTGGCCCACACGGTCTGGCCGTCGGGCGCGACCTGGACGTTGTGCGGCAGGAAGCGCACGGTCCCGCCGTCGCGGGCCTCCGACAGGTCCACGGTGGCGACCACGCGCAGCGAGGCGCCTTCGAGCACCGTGAGGGTCCCTGCCCGTTCGTCGGCGACGAACACCCGCGAGGTGTCCGGGCCGGGGGTCTCGCCGCACCCGAGGGCGAGCGCGAGGAGCGCGAGAGTCTGCCGGGGGTGCGTCATGGGTACGCCCAGGGACGGTGTCCCGCAGGAGCGCCCGGGACTTGACCGAGGTCACCTGCTCTCAAGGGCGGAGCCTTACGGCCTGGGGTTACCGCGTTACTTCGCCGTAATGATGTTGTAAGTACCCGAAATTACTATACTTTCATGGGACTTCTGGGCGCCCTCGCGGTCCCCGTCCAGCGCCGGGAGGCACACCCAGACCGTGGTGCCCTCGCCGGGGTGGCTCTGGAGCCGGAGCGTCGCGCCGACGACCTGGAGCCAGGCCCTCGCCAGCGCGAGGCCGAGGCCCGCGCCATCGCGGGAGGCCTCGTCGTCGCGGTGTTCCTGGGTGAAGGGCTCCAGGGCCCGAGGGAGGAACGCGGGGCCCATCCCCCGGCCCGTGTCCCGCAGCTCCACCATGAGGGAGGCCCCGTCGCGCCACAGGCGCAGGGTGATGGCGCCTCCCGGAGTGAAGCGCAGGGCGTTGTCGAAGAGCTCGCGCAGCGCGCGGCGGAGGCAGTACGCGTTGGCGTGGCAGCGGGCCCCCGGCGCGTCGTTGCGCCACCGTAGCTCGATCCCGCGGGCCTCGGCCTGGGAGCGGTGCTCGCAGAGGAGCTCCGCGAGGAGGGCGCCGACGTTCACCTGGGCGGGCTCCTGGGCCACGCCCCCGGCGGCGAGGCGGGCCAGGTCCATGGTGCCGTGGAGCATCCTGGAGAGCCTCGCGCTCTGGGTGGCGGCGGCCCCTCGCGGGCCCTCGTGGGCGCCCGCGGCGGCGACGAGGGCACCGATGGGGCTCTGGGCCTCGCGGGCCATCATCGCCACGAGCGCCGCGCCCACCCGGGAGGCTTGCATCGCCTCGGCGAGGGCCTCGGCGGCGGCGACGTTCACCGCGCTGCGCGCGAAGACGCGCCCGAGCTGCGCGCCCACGAAGGCGAGCGCGCCGAGGAGGTCCTCCGCGGGCCGGTGCGACCCGTCGGTGACGAACTCCAGCACGGCCACGACGGCGCCGCGGGCGGTGACCGGCACCCAGCAGCCCGACCGCAGCCCACAGGCGCGCGCGGCGCCGCCGCGGCGCAGGCGCCGGTCCCCGGAGAGGTCGTCGATCCACGCGACCTCGCCCTCGGCCACGAGGTCGTCGATGGGGCCGAGCCCGTCGCTCAGGTCGAGCTCCAGCGTCGCGTCCCGCAGCGGCGAGGCGCGCGCCGGGTCGTCCAGGTGCCACAGGCCCGTCGAGCGCAGGGCCCCGCTCGTGTCGCGCTCCCAGGCGTGCCCCACCGCCCAGTCGGTGTGGTCGCAGACGGCCTCCAGCGCGCGGCGAAGGGCCTCCGTCGGCGCGTCCACGGCGTTGGCCATCGCCGTCAGGTCCAGCACCATCGCCGCGAGGCGCGCCTCCGCCCGCGGGGTCTCGCTCCCAGGGATCCGCAGCGCCGCCGCCATCACCCCGCCTCCGCGGCGCCTGCGCGCGCCGAGCCCACGGCCGCGACTGCACCTGTGCAAAGCACGTACTTCCACGTGTGCAAGGTGTGTGGCGATCCTGTGCGGGGTGATGCTGTGGGTGAGGGCGTCTTCATCGCGTGTCTTCAGCCTCCTGCGGGATGTCTCCGTGATTCCATGGACGAGCTGTGGACTCGAAGATCGAAGGACGGCGCGCGAAATCGGTGCAAGATCCGTGCACGATCACCGCGGCGCAAACCCCGCAGGGCGTGCGCTCCGCGGCCCATGGCAGGCGTAGCTACGGCGCAGGAGCGCGGAGTTTTCGGCCACCGGCGCGGAGCATGGCGGGGACGATCACGCGGTGGAAGGGACCCACCGGGAGGAAATACGCGCGCCCCAGCCAGTTGTTGTACCGCACGAGGGTGGTCATCACGGCGGCGGCGCGGCCGTGCTCCTCGGTGAGGCGGAGCGAGACGCGGAAGTCCAGGTGGCGGTCGTCCTCGCCCAGGAGGAGCTCGTCGGCGCCGCGGGCGAACACCCGGAAGATCCCGACGCGAGCACCCGGGGCGTAGGGCGTCGCGGGGGGATGGTCCTCCACGGTGGCGTCCACCTTGAGCCCGAGGGGCCTCACCAGGGCGTTGCGGGCCTTCATCAGCGAGACGACCCAGCCCGGCGCGGTGCCGAGCGTCGCGTGGGCCACGGCGTCGAGGGAGGGCGGGGGTCCCTCGCCGAGGTCCAGGCGGAAGGCATCGGCGTAGTCCACGCGAGGGAGGGCGCCGCGGACCAGGCCGTCCTCGGGGACCGCAACAGCCACGACCGGAGGGGGAGGCATCGCCCGCAGAGGATCGCACGAAGCCAGCCGACGTGGGATGCTCCAGAGGGTACCTTTGGAGCGACGACCGAACCTCTGGTGCTCTGCGCTCTGGCTCGCTGCCCTGCATGCCTGCTCGGCCGAGGGTGACGTGCCCTGCCCGACGTGCCCCGTGGACGCCGGCGCAGACGCGGCCGGGAGCGACCTGGGCGTGCTTGACGCTCGCTCGCCCACGGACGCTCTCCCGGGCCTGGACGCTCCCGGTGACCGGACCACCACCGGCCTCGGGTGCAGCGCGGACCTCCGCGAGGTCCTTGGAGTCGGCAGCTCCAGGGCGCAGGTGTGCCCCCAGGACCAGGGCTGCCGCGAGGGGCGCTGCGTCCCCGCCTGCGAGGCCGCGGCGGCCAGCGGGGGGACCCTCGCGTGCAGGTTCCTCGTGGCGTCGCCGCCCGCGTACCCTCCGGCGCTGCCGCCGTGTCACGCGGTGTTCCTCACCAACGCGTGGCCAC
Organism: Deltaproteobacteria bacterium; assembly: GCA_016218725.1. Lineage (GTDB taxonomy): Bacteria > Myxococcota_A > Polyangia > Polyangiales > JACRDB01. Next base: position 6,348 of record JACRDB010000012.1, on the reverse strand, counting down.
GCCCGGCGAGGGTCACCGCCTCCCGCGGGGGCGTGACCCTGGACGTGGCGCGCTTCGGGCGCATCGTGGAGAACGCGCGCCCTGCGTCTCTCTGGGCCCCGATCCCCGCGGAGGGGATCCCCGAGGGCGCCGTCGCGGTGCTGTTCCTCTCGAGCGATCCCGCGTCGGTGATGCCCGAGAACGGCGTACCGCTGTCGTGCCCCGTCGCCCCCGCGGTGAACGCCGCGACGGCGCTCCTGGCGAGCGGCACCGCGCAGGCCTTCGAGCTCCGGAGCGACACCCCCGTCGGAGCGTACGACATCCTCCCCTTTGGAGGAGCCCGCTCGCATTTCCCGAGCGCCTCGCTCCTCCTCCCGGTAGACGGCTGGGGCCTGAGCTACCTGGTCCTGGGCTCGCCTCCAGGGACCCACGACGCGCCGGGACCCCAGTGGCTCCAGGTCGTCGCCAGGGACCCTGAGACCCGGGTGCGGGTGCGCCCCACGGTGGACCTCCCCGCAGGAGGCCGCGCCCCCGCCGTCGCGGCCGGGTCCGTGGGAGAGGTGGTCCTTGGGGCCGGAGAGCTCGTGCAGTGGCAGCTCCCGGTGGGGCGCTCGGACCTCTCGGGCTCCCTCGTGGTGGCGGAGCGGCCCGTGGGGGTGAGCACGGGCAACCGCTTCCTGCGCCTCCAGCGAGAGCCCGCCCCGGGCGGCGAGGCCACGCACCAGCCGCTCCTCCCGGTGAGCGCCCTGAGCCATGAGTACGTCGGCGCTCCCTACGCGACGCGGCGCTCGGACCTGGCGCCGGAGCCCATCCCCTACCGCCTCGTCGGCGCCGTGGGAGGGACCACGCTGCGTTTCGACCCCGCGATCGCGGGCGCTCCGACGCGCCTGGAGGCCGGCTCCGTCGCGGATTTCAGCGCCACCGAGGCCTTCGTGGTGCAGAGCCAGGACCGCGAGCACCCCTTCGCCATGGCGCAGCTCATGACCTCGGCCAACCTCCCGGTGCCCAGTCGCCCCGGTGCCCTCGCCCCGGGCTATGGCCCCCAGCTCGGCGACGAGGAGCTGGTGATGCTCTTCCCCCCGGCGCAGGTCCTCCGGCGGTATGTGTTCTTCACCGACCCGTCGTATCCCACCTCCACGCTGACCATCGTCCGGGAGCGCACGCTCGCGGAGTTCTCCGCGGTCACCATCGAGTGCCTCGGGCCGGTGACGGGCTTCCGCCCCATCGGCGCCGGCGGGCGCTACGAGTACACCACCGTGGATCTGTTACGGGCCTCGGTGGGCGCGGGGCGCTGCACCAACGGCCGCCAGGTGATCTCCTCCGACGCGCCCCTGGGCGTGGTGGTCTGGGGCCTCGACAGCTACTCGTCCTACGCCTACCCCGCGGGAGGAAATACCGCGGTGCTGCAACGCATCCCGACGCCGCTGTGAAGGGCTGGCGCGAGCGCCGTCACTCCCGGTCGCGGTGCCTGCGGTGGCGCCGCCGCGGGGCGTCCGCGGGCTGCGCCTCCGGTGTGACCGCGGGCTCCGTCACCCGCGCCTCGGGCACCGCGAGGACCGCGTTCGGGGACGCCGTGGGCGCAACCGGGAGCGGCGCAAGGGTGAACACCCAGCGCTCCTCCCGCGAGCCCGGCGCGAGCTGGACCGTACCTTGGTACGGAGCATGCCCCGGCGCCGTGACGCGCACCGCGTGGTCGCCTGGCGCCAGCGCCGTGAGCACCAGCTCCGAGCGCGCCTGGCGGTCGACCTCCACCAGCGCGTTTGTGGGTGTGGTGACCACCCGCACCCGCGACGCCGCGGGCCTCGGCGCGGCGGTGCTCGCCAGCGACGCGGTGGACGCTCCCGTATCGCCTCGCGGCGCCTCACGGAGCGCGAAGGCGCCGACTCCCAGGAGCACACCCGCGACGAGCCCGAGGAGCCCGGGACCGAAGGCGCCCCGGCCCAGGGCGGGCGCGTGGCCCGAGGGCTGCCTGGGCTTGAGCGCCGCCGGGGGCACGGTCTGGGCGCTCGGCCTCGGGGAGCGCTCTGGAGGCGACGGCGCCGGGGCGTCCAGGGCGGAGCCCTCGGGCGCGAGCGTGGCCGCGGGGGCCTCCGCGCCCACGGGCGTGGCCCCGGCGCGCACGGGCACCAGCCCGAAAGGCTGCGTCGGCGGCGGCGTGTGGGGCTCCTCGGGCGCGGGCAACGGCGGCATCACCTCCACCGAGGGCACCGGGGTGTGGTGGCTCCGCTCGGGGATGGCGATCATGGGGTTGGACACCTCGCGCCCGAAGGCGCTCAGGGCGGGCACCCAGGGCCTCACGGCCTGACGGAAGGCCGTGGCGTTCTGGAAGCGCTCCTCCCGGGAGAAGCGCATCGCCGTGGCGATGGCCTGGTCCACGGCGACGGGCAGGTCCAGCCGGTGGGCGCCCGCGGGCACCGGCGGCGGGTGGTGCGTGGCCACCATCACAATCACCTCGGAGTGCCCCGGGGCGTCGAAGGGCAGGAGCCCGGTGACCATTTCGTAGAGCAGCACCCCGGCGCTGTAGACGTCGGCCCTGGCGTCCAGGTCGCGGTGACCGAGGGCCTGCTCCGGGGCCATGTACTGCGGCGTGCCCATCACGATCCCGCTGCGGGTGGCCGCGCGCCCCTTGGCCCTCGCCTCGAAGCGGGCCTTGGACACGCCGAAGTCCAGGAGCTTCACATAGTCCGGGATGCCCGCCCGCTCGATGAGAAAGATGTTCGCGGGCTTCAGGTCCCGGTGCACCACGCCCGCCGCGTGGACGGCCTCCAGCGCGGCCAGGATCTGATCGAGCAGGTGCATCGCCGCGGGCACCGAGAGCACGTGCTCCCGGTCCATCTTGTCCGCCAGGCTCTCCCCCTGGAGGTACTCCATGGCCATGAAGGGCACCTCGCCGTGGCGCCCGAGGTCCGTCACCGCCACGATGTGCTCGTGGTTGATCCGCGTGGCCGTGCGGGCCTCGTCCTCGAAGCGCGACACCAGGTCGCTCTTCCTCGCCAGGTGAGGGTGCAACACCTTGATCGCGACGCGCTGACCGATGGACAGGTGCTCGGCCTCGTACACCGTGGCCATCCCCCCGCTCCCGAGGGCTCGAAGGACACGGTAGCGCTCCCCGATGATCGTTCCCGTCGCGAGCATCCCGTCCGCCTCCGGTTGGAACAGTAGCTTCGGAGAGTTTCTCCCCCCACGCAAGGGGTGCGACTACCTGTTCTTACGTCTCCGCCGTCGCCACCACAGGTAGGCCCCGAGGGAGGGGATCGCGACCAGGTCCAGGGGCACCGGGATCTTGTCCGACCTCGTCCGTAGCGCGACGGGGGGTGTCACCTCCGCGGCGTCCGGGGAAGGAGAAAAGTAAACCTCGTCGGTACCGGGCCTCGGGGAGGAGAGGTCGTCGAAGGCCGCGAGCCACGGGTGCGGCGGCATCGCCGCAGCGGGGACGCCCGCCACCCCCGCCGCGAGCGAGGACATCGGTCGGGCGTAGAACAACCTCCCGGGCCAGGGCCCGGCTCCGAGGGCGCCCGCGTAGCGCGCGTCGCTCACGAAGTACACCCGCAGCGAACGCGGCGAGGCCGGTCCCTCGCGCTGGTTCGAGGGCTCCCGGTAAGGGTAGAAGGGCCTCTCGGTCTGGAAGGTCATGCGCACGGCCGCGCTGGAGGGCGCTCCCCCGGAGTCCCCGGCGATGCGGAAGGCGGTGAGCTTCCAATGGTTGCGCACATACAGCTCAAGCCATGTGGTGAGCTGTGGGTAGGTCGGGTAGTGATGGTCTTCGAGCCAGCGGGCCAGGGCCCCGGCGTCGTCGGCTTCGAGCACGGTGGCGTCGTAGCCGGCGACGCGCTGCTGGTGGAGCACCCTCACGGGCGCGGTGGGGGCTTGCTCGTCCGCGCCGCGCGAGGCGAGCATGAACATCAGGCAGGAGAGCGTGGGCGCGATGCCCGTCACCGTGCGGTACGCCACCCTCGGGAGGGTGCGCTCGTAGAGGTGCTGGAAGTCCAGGTCCGGCGCCTCGGTGAGCGTAGGGAGCGTGGGCGTGGGCACCAGGAACCCGAAGGTGGGGGACGTCGTACGGAAGCTCGCCCTACGGATGAAGTGCTCGGTGCGCGAGGCCGGGTCCCAGACGATCACGGCCTCCTCGCCCTCGATGCGCACGGAGTGCCCGGCCTCGGGCGCGGGCGCGCACGCCTCGGACGCCGGGGCCTGGGCGAGGAGGCCCGTGAGGAGCGCGAGGGTCCGTGGGGAGAGCTGCTTCACCATGGTGAGGGCGGAGGGTACCACCGGGCGCTCAGCGCGCGACGCAGGTGACCACGGCGGTGTCGCCGGAGTTCTCCACGGGGCCGAAGCCCGAGGCGAAGCCCCGGGACGCGCAGAGCCGGTGGATCGCGGCGTTGCAGTCCGGCCCGTAGCGCTGGCGGGTCCCGTTGCAGCCGTCGTGCTGGGCCGCCAGGGCGCCGTAGGTGGTGGTGACCACCGTGGCCGCCGCGGCGCTCACGCAGCTCACGTGGGCCTCGTCGGGGCCCTGCTCCACGGGGCCGAAGCCCGACGCGAGCCCCTGCGCCGCGCACCAGCGGTGGATCGCCGCGTTGCAGTGGGGCCCGGTGCGCTCGGCGGTCCCGCAGGCCTCGTGCATGCGCGTGAGCTCCGCGAAGGCGACGGTCCTCGCCGTGACCCCCGAGAGGCACGTCACGTGCGCCGCGTCGCCGGAGTTCTCCACGGGGCCGAAGCCCGTGGTCGCGCACCCCCGTCCGGCGCACCAACGGTGGATCGCCGCGTTGCAGTTGGGGCCCAGGCGCTCGCCCCCGGCGGTGCAGCTCCCGTGGCGGGCCGCGAGCTCGCCGTAGGTGGTCCCCTGGCTCACGGCGCGATGGCCCTCGTCCACCACGCCGTCGCAGTTGTCGTCAACTCCGTTGCACATCTCCGGGGAGGGAGAGCCGGGCGTACAGGCTCCATATACGCCGGCTTCGCAGCGTGACGAACGCTGACAGGCACCTACTCCACAGCGTCGCTCGGGGACGCCCTCGTCGGTGCTGCCGTTGCAGTTGTCGTCTACTCCATTGCACATTTCGTCGGTGGCCATGGCGGGGGTGCAGCGGCCGGGGCGCCCGTCCTGGCAGAAGGGAGCGGTGCGTCGGCAGGCCCCTACGCCGCAGGAGCCCTCGCCGAGGCCCTCGTCGATGGCGCCGTCGCAGTCGTCGTCGATGCCGTTGCAGGCCTCCGGGGCCCCGGGGTGGATGGACACGTTGCGGTCGTCGCAGTCGCGCATCGCACACGAGGGGCCCGTGCCGTACCCGTCGCCGTCGCCGTCGGTGGCGAGGCACGAAGGCGGGGGCGGAGGCGGCGGGGGCGGCGGCGGTGGCGGGGGCGGCGGCGGCGGCGGGGGTGGCGGTGGCGGCGGTGACAAGGCGTCTGAGAGGGCCTCGGTCTCGGCGGCGTCGGCGGCGTCGGCGGTGTCCGTGGCGTCCGTGGCGTCCGTGGCGTCCGTAGCGTCTGGGGCGTCTGGGGCGTCTGGGGTGTCGGGGGTCACCGACGCGTCGGGGGAGGGGGGTTCGTCCGAGGGCTCACCGGGCTCCACCCCGGCGGCGCAGCCCAACGCGAGGACACTGCCGAGGACGAGCGCGCGCATCACCGGGAAGCATGGCGCGGGAGGCTAGCGTCCGTCCATGCCCCCGTCGGTGGGGGCGTCCCTGGCGGCGTCCCTTGGGGCGTCCTGCGCGGCGTCGGGGGCGTCGGAGGCACCGGCGTCGCTCCCGAAGGGGTTCTGGCCTCCGGCGGCGATCCAGGCGCGGACGCACTGGTACTCACGGTCCGTGAGGGCCGCGAGGCCCTGGGGCATGCGATCGCCGCACGGGGGCCTGGGGCCCACCTTGCGCAGGAGGAGGCTGCGCTCAGGGTCGCTCGGGACCACCATGGGGTAGCCCTCGCAGAAGTCCCCGACGGCGCCCCGGAGCCTCATCCCGATCCCCGGGGACTCGAAGTCCAGCCCCGTGGCGCGGGCCGTCGCGTCGTGGCACCCGGACACCGCGCAGCGCGCGCGGAAGACCTCCCGCTCGACGTCGGGGCCCGGCGGGCACCGGGCGCCGCCGTCCGGCGGAGGGGCGCCGTCGGGCACGCCCACGCCCGCGCGGCGCGCGGCCCGGAAGGGCTCCGGGTCATCAATGGAGCCGGGGCACCCCACAAGCAGGAACCCCAGAGCGACCCAGGCACTGCGCAGCACACGGGAGCAACAGCACATCTTCCTGCCCGGCGCAACGAGGGCCTGCGCCCTGCGCGCGACCGCGGCCCGGAGGCGACCTCACCCCGCGCTACCGCGCCGCCCCTCTCCATGAATGGCGAGGGGCGTGGGCATGTTGTGACGTTCTGTTGTGCTGTAGCCCCTCT
>JACRDB010000124.1 GCA_016218725.1 Deltaproteobacteria bacterium | reverse complement strand
CGCGCGGTAGTCCCCGCGCGGTTCCGCGCGCGGTAGTCCCCGCGCGGTTCCGCGCGCGGTAGTCCCCGCGCGGTTCCGCGCGCGGTAGTCCCCGCGCGGTTCCGCGCGCGGTAGCGTTCTGTCACCTCCCGGAGTTGTCATAAACGCCGAAGTTGCAACGATCTGGAGAATTCCGTCGGGGCTCTGCAACGATGGCTCCCACACGGAAGGTACATCCATGATGGGCGCAGATCTGACGGTTCGGCAGAAGATCCTGGTGGCGGCCGTGGCCTTGTCACCCACCGACGGCGAGATGTTCACCGTCGAGGACCTGGTCGTCCGCGCGTGGCAGCTCTACCCGGACAGCTTCGGGCTCCGGGGATACGACGGGCACCCAGACTCCAACCGGGTGCTGGCGAAGCTCTCGGGCAACGACGGCCTCTGCGGGATGGGGTGGCTGGAGCACCTGGAGGCCCGCACCTACCGCGCGACGCGCAAGGGCCGCGCGATGGCCAAGCAGCTCACGGCGCTGCATGCGATGGTGCACCCGACCCCGCCGCCGCGGGCGGCGAGCCCGGAGCCCCCGAAGGTGGTGCGCCCGGTGCCGACCCTCCCGGTGAAGCCCGCGGTGAAGCCCTCGGCGGCCAGGAGCCCCGCGGTGAAGCCCGCGCCGACGGCGGTGGCGGTGACCTCGGGCGGCCCTCCCCTCTCGGACCGCGAGGTGGACGCGCTCCAGCAGATCGTGAAGGCGGACGCCCTGCGGAAGTTCCTTCGGGGGCAGCCGTTGAGCTTCACCGACGCGTGCGCCTTCTGGGGCTTCAGCGGGTCGAGCCGCCCCGCGGTGGTGCAGCAGCGCCTGACGGACACCGCGGAGCTCCTGCGCCACGCGGTGGAGAGCTTCGGCGCCGAGGGCACGCCGGACAAGCGCCTGCCCACGCTGTCCACGGTGTATGGGCTCTTCAACCTGCACAAGCTCATGCTCGACCGCTTCTCGCGCGAGCTCGACGTGCTGCGGCACACCCCCGCCGCCACGGGCTGAGCGTCACCCCGTCGCCACCGCCCGCGCGAGGCGGTCCAGCGCGTCCAGCGCCAGCACCTCCGGGCGCAGCCCCGGGTCGATCTCCGCCCGCGCGCACACCGCCGCCGCCCGCTCCCGCCCCACCACCGACGCCAGCCCGTTCTTCACCGTCTTCCTCCGCGCCGCGAAGAGCGCATGCACCACCCGCTGGAAGGTCTCGTCCACCCGCGCCAGAGGCGCCTCCCGCGGCGTCAGCTTCACCACCGTGGAGTACACCCTCGGCGGCGGGTGGAAGCACCCCGGCGAGGCCTCGCACACCCGCTCCACCGCGCTCACCGCCTGGGTGAACACCGTCAGCACCCCCCAGTCCTCCCCGCCCGGTGACGCCAGGAGCCTCCGGGCCACCTCCCGCTGTACCATCACCACCGCGCGACGCCACCGCGGCGTGCCCTCCGTCAGCGCCCGCAGGAGCCTCCCCGTGAGCTGGTACGGGAGGTTCCCCACCACGCTCCAGGGCCCTGCCCCGCAAGCCCCCGCGTAGTCGTACGTGACCGCGTCGGTCTCCACCAGCGTCACGTTCCCGGGGAGCCCCTCGGCCATGAGCGCCCTGGCCAGGTCCCGGTCCCGCTCCAGCGCCAGCACCCGACCGCACCGCGGCGCCAGCATCCTCGCCAGCGTGCCCGTCCCCGTCCCGATCTCCACCACCGTCTCGTCCGGCCCGGGGTCCAGCGCCGCCACGATGGCCTCGGCCACGGGCCTCGCCACCAGGAAACACTGCCCGAAGCTCTCCCGAGGGCGCAGCCCGTGGCGCCCCAGGAAGGCCCTCGGGTCTTCAAAAGTATTTGAACGTTCTGAAGGTTCCGTCACGGCCTTGGGGCCCTCGGCGCCATGGACCGGTGGAGCCAGCGCAGGACCGGGTCCTTTGCGCTGGCCGTGTAGAGCGGCACCCCCAGGGAGCCGAGCGTCGCCCGCAGCTCCCGGTGGCGGTCCCGCTCTTCTTCCAGGAAGAGCGTGGCCAGCGAGTCCCGCAGGGCCACGTCCCGAGGGGCCACCGGCGCGCGCCCCCGGAAGTCCTCGCCGGCCGGGGCCACGAAGGTGATCCGGTGGTGGCGCACCCTGGCGGCCCCGAGGGCCAGGCGCAGGGGCTCCAGGTCCCCCACGGCCTCCAGGTCCGAGAGCACCAGCACCGTGCGGGCCTCGCGGGCGCGCTCCACCGCCGCGCGGAGGGCCTCGGCCAGCCCCCGGCCCTTGGCCGCCCCGGAGGGGTCGTGACGCAAAGGCAGCGCGATGGCCCTCGCCCGGCAGAACGCTCGCAGCGTGCGCCCCACCAGGTCCCGGGCCTGCACCGGCAGCCTCGCCGAGGGGTCGGACACCAGGGCCCGGTCGCACAGCTCCGCCAGGCGCCCTCGGACGTCCACCGCGGGCGCCCCGCGGGTGACGTCCAGGCCCTCCTGCTCGCGGAAGTACCTCGCCACGGTGTCCGCCAGGGCCTCGTCGTCCACGTCCGTGAGGTCTTCGTCCACCAACGCCCGCAGGTCCACCGCGGCGGCCACCACGGCCCGGAGGTGCGCGGCCCCGTCCCCCGGCGGCACCTGCGCCACCACCCTGGCGTCGAAGCCCACGAGCCCCAGCCGGTCCCCGGTGCTGTGGGCCATGCGCGCGGCCTGGGCGGCCAGCTCGATGGCGTAGTCCAGCCGGGCCCCTCCGCGGTCGTCCCCGCGCATGGTGGCCGAGGCGTCGAGCACCAGCACCCGCGTGGTCTGGGCCTCGTCCTCGGTCTCGCGCACCACGAGCTTCCCCCTGCGGGCGCTGGCCTTCCACGCGATGCGGCGGTACGGGTCCCCCGGCTGGTAGTCCCGAAGCTCCCGAAGCTCCGGGCCCTCGCCCGCCCGTCGCGTGGCCCTGCCCGCGCGCTGGGCGGGCGCCCCGGGGGCCCTGGGGCGCAGCCTCCCGAGGGCGCTCGCCCCGCGGGGCTCGACCTCCAGCACCAACGGGTTCGGGAAATACAACGGCGACCAGGACAACCCGAGCGGTCCCGCCAGGGTCATCCACGCCCCGTGGAGCACGTGCCTCCCGGCGTGGGAGGGCCGCACCTCCAGCTCGAAGGTCGCCACGCTCCGCGGGGGCACCTCGACGCGGGCGCCCTTTGCGCGGGTGTGGCGCACGCCCGCCGAGAGGGCCAGCCTCGGGGTGCCGAACACCAGGGTGTGGTCCGTGGGGTTTCGCAGCGCCACGCGGACCAGCACCACCTCGTCGGGGTGCACCGCGCCTCCGGGGCGGGCGGCCACCCACCAGGTGAACTCCAGGCGCTCCCTGCGCATCCTGCGCGCCACCGAGAGCCCCGCCACCCAGGCGAGGCACAGCCCTGAAAGAAGCGCGTTGCCCGCCAGGGTCACGCTGCCTACACCCCCGAGGAGCCCCCCGGCCGAGAGCCCGAGCGCCCCGAGGAGCGTCAGCCGCCCGGTGTGGCTGAGGGCCGACACGCGTCAGCGCCCGTCGGCGACGGTGACGCTCCCGTGGCCCTGGAGCTCGGCGCGGGCGTCCGCGCGGCGGTACGGCACCCGGGTCACGGTCTCCTCCACCAGGCCCTCGCGGGTGGCCCCGTCGGCCTCCGCGGCGGCCGTCAGGAGCAGCCGGTGCGTGAGCACGTAGGGCGCCACGCGCTTGACGTCATCGGGTAGGACATAACCACGGTTGGACACCAGCGCCGCCGCCCGCGCCGCGAGGATCAACCCCAGGCTCGCCCGCGGCGACGCCCCGAGGGCCACCCTCGGGTGGCTCCGGGTGTACTGCGACAGCCCCACGGCGTAGGCGTATACTTCATCGTCCAGGTAGACGCACGAGGCCGCGCGCTGGAGCCAGAGCATCTGCTCCAGGGTGACCACCGGCCGGGGCTCCGGGGTCTCACGGGTGTACGTGCGCAGGATCTTTACCTCGTCCTCGGCGGAGGGGTAGGGCACCACCACGCGGGTGAGGAACCGGTCGAGCTGGGCCTCGGGCAGGGGGTAGGTGCCCTCCTGCTCGATGGGGTTCTGCGTGGCCAGCACGAAGAACGGCGCGGCGAGCCGGTGGGTCTCGCCATCGATGGTCACCTGCTGCTCCTGCATGGCCTCCAGGAGGGCGCTCTGGGTTTTGGGTGGGGCGCGGTTGATCTCGTCGGCCAGGACCACGTGGGCGAAGATGGGCCCGTGGCGCAGGGTGAAGCCCCCCTCGCGCACCAGCGGGACGTAGGTGCCGGTGATGTCGCTCGGGAGCAGGTCCGGCGTGAACTGAATGCGCTTGAAGGTCCCGGAGATGGCCCCGGCCATGGCCTTGATGAGCGTGGTCTTGGCCACGCCGGGGACGCCCTCCAACAGGCAATGGCCCCGGGCCAGGAGGGTGATCAGCACCAGCTCCGGGATGTCCCGGCGGCCGAGGTAGGAGCGCCCCACCTCGTCCAGCACGGTGCCCAGGAGCCCCTGGGCCTGGGCGAGCTCCTGCGCGCTGATCCGATCCGAGGGCCCTTGCGCCATGGTCAACCGTCGCCTCCGAGGTGCGGGAGGATCGCACCGATCCGCCGCCAGAGCGACAGGAACTGCCGGGTGCCCACCCGCTGGACGCTCCCCTCGTCGGCGCCGGCGCGCAGGGCGTCGAGCTCCATGAGAAGCGCCTGCACCTCCGCGCGGCTGCCGAGCGGGAGCCTGGGACCCAGGCGGTCGAGCACCACCCGCAGGTCCGTGGGCGGGCGGAGGTTCACCGCCGAGAGGAGCCTGCGCTCCAGGAGCCTGCGCGCCACCAGCGAGGGGAACAGCATGTTGGCCCCGTGGACCCCGAAGAGCCCGAGGCGCTCCGTGAGCCCCGCGGCGGTGCCCTCGGGCCCCCTGGGGCCGTAGCGCTCGCTGGGGCGGCGTCCCCAGGTGAGGTACGCCACCAGCGCCCCGAGGAGGCTCAGGCCCAGGAAGGCCAGCGGGGTGAGCACCCTGGGCGCCGCCAGCGAGGTCTCGGCGCTCGTGGCCAGGTCGTTGAGCGTGCGCACGGCCTCGCGGGCGGGGGTGCGGGACCGGGGCCGCCCCCTCCAGGCCCCTCGGGCGCGGGCGTCGCCCCACACCATGGTGACCCTGCCTCGGGGGTTCGAGGCCAGGAACTCCAGGAGGTTCTGCCCGAAGCGTCGGTTGCCCGGGAAGCGCATCATGGTGTTGATGAGCACGCTGGGGTCTCCGCCCACCACGAGCTTGCCCCGGCCGATCTGCCCCACGAGCAGGAAGCCCTGCCCGCTCCCGGCGAACTCGTAGTAGGGCGTGAGCCTCGGGTGCGAGAGGGCCACGGGGACGTTGGTCACCAGGGCGTCCACGCCCAGGGTGAGCGGGTGCGGGCTCCGGGGCCGGGCGATCAAGAGCTCGGGCAGGTCCGGGGAGCGCGGCAGGGCCGCGTGGAGGTCCTCGTCCCGGCGGAACTGGAACCACTCCAGAAAAGCCCCGGAGGCGCCGTAGTCATCGAGCCAGGCCACGCGCCCTCCCTCGTCCAGGAAGGCCGACAGGTCCGCCAGGCCGAGGCTCTGCTGGGGGTAGAGCACCAGGAGCCCCTGGCCGGGCTGAATCCGGGACCAGTCGAGCTCCCGCACGGGCTCCAGCTCCACGCCCGCCGCGGCGGCGATGCGCACGAGCTCCCGGGTGCCGTTCCAGGCCGCGCTCCGGGGGTCATAGTCTGTCCCTCCCAGCGCCCTGCGGGGGGTGGCGAGGGATGCCAGCAGGAGCCCCGCCGCCAGCCCGAACCATTTCCGCCCGCGGGGCATCACAGCCTCAGAGAGATAGCGCATTCCTCGGCCGCTCGCTGCATGCCTCTTGCCCGTGGCACCCCCGTTGCTATATTGCTCGGTGACTCCGCCGTTGTCCGGTCCCCTTCACCTGGAGAGGTGTCGCGCATGCTGCCTCCCTACATCATCGAAGAGATCCGTCGGCGGGAACAGGAACGGCGGCAGCAGTATGAGCAGCCGCAGATCGAGCTGCCCCTGCCCCGGGTGCCGCCCCCCACGCAGCCCCAGCGCCGCGACGACGACGACCGCGGGGTGGTGATCATCGATCTGTGAGAGAAATCAAGGCGCGCGGGAAGGGCTGACTGGTCGGGAGAACAGGTAGCCCTGGCCGTAGTCACACCCCAGGCGCTGGAGGGTGTCCCGCTGGGGGACGGTCTCGACGCCCTCGGCCACGAGCTTCATCCCGAGGGAGTGGCCCACGGCGATGATGGCTCGCACGATGGAGACGGCGCCCTCGTCGGCCTCCAGGGCCCCTACAAAAGACCGGTCGATCTTGAGGGTGTCGGCCTTGAAGCGGTGCAGGTAGCTCAAGGACGAGTAGCCCGTACCAAAGTCATCGATGCCCAGGGAGAAGCCCGCGACCCGGAGCCTGGCGAGCTTGCCCGCGGCCTCCTCGGGGTCCGAGACCAGGCTCGTCTCGGTGACCTCCAGCTTGAGCTGTCGGGGGCGCAGCCCCGAGGCCCGGCCGAGCTCCAGGACATTCTGCACGAAATCCGGCGCGGCGAGCTGCAGGGCCGAGACGTTCACCGCCACGAAGAAGTCCATCGGGTGCCCGAGGCGCTGCCAGGTGGAGAGCTGCCGCACGGCGAGCTCCAACACCCGGGTCCCCAGGGGCACCACCAGGCCGCTGGCCTCGCACAGGGGCAGGAACTCCGCCGGCGAGAGCTCCCCGCGGGTGGGGTGCTGCCAACGCACCAGGGCCTCGTAGCCCACGCGCTTGCCCCCGGAGAGCGCCACGATGGGCTGGTACACCAGCCGGAATTCATCGCGGTCCAGGGCCGTCCGCAGGGCGTCCTCGGAGCGCAGGCGCGACGCGAGGCGCTGCACCCTCCGGGTGATCACCCGCAGGCGCGTCTCGAGCTGGTGCCCGAGCGAGGGCAGGACGATGTAGTCATCCACGCCGAGGTCCAGGGCCCGCTGGATCTCCGCCCCGTCGTTGCGGTGGGCCACCATGATCACCACCGCCTCGCGGGACACCAACGGTCCCCGGAGCGCGCGGCACAGGGCCTCGCCGGAGGGGTCCCCGGGGTCCCCCCAGCCCACCAGCACCAGCGGGAAGGTCTTGCCCCGGAGGAGCCTCCGGGCCTCCTCCGCCGAGGCCGTCACCGTCACCGCGAAGCCCCGCGAGGCGAGGGCCCTCGCCAGGAGCCTCCGGGTGCCCGCCTCGGGGTCCATCACCAGGGCGTCCACCGCCTGGCCGTCGTCCGCCAGCAGGGCGGGGCCTTCGAGCTGCACCCCGTCGGTGTCCATCCCCAGCGGAGGACGCGATGACACCCGCAGGAGCGGCAGGACCGACAGCGCCAAGGCGTTCTCCAGGGGCGCAGGGGTTGCGCCGTGGGGGGTTCAACGGCTCCCACGGGCCCACCTTGAGGCCACCGCTTGAGGATTTTCCGCGCTAGCGACCGTGGCGTTCGATGGCTTCGCGCACACGTGCGCGCGAGGCCTCCACCCGAGGGTCGGCCCGGAGGGCGTCCAGGGAGCCCGGCAGCCTCCAGGACCAGTTGTGGGGTCCCACGGTGGATGGGAGGTTCACCCGGTCGTCCACGCCGAGCACCTCCTGGGCCAGGAGCAGCACCAGCTCGCTCCCGGCCCCGAGGAGGGTGTCCAGGAGCGCCGTCTGGACGTCCGGGCCATAGGGCTCCGTGGCGAGCCACTGGTCCCTCGCCCGCGAGGGAAGCGCCAGGAGGGCCTCGCGCTCGGCCCTGGGGGCCTCGTTCCACCAGACCGACACCGGCGCCGTGTCGTGGGTGCCAAAACACGCCACGGAACGCACGGGGTAGGTCTGTGGGTCAAGGTAGGGTTGTGTAGGGTCTTTCCAGGCTTTCTCCCACATCAAGACCTTGTACCCCGGGAGGTCCAGGTCACGGAGGAGGGGCCGGACAAAGTCCGGGATGGTGCCCAGGTCCTCGGCGACGAGGGTGGAGCCCACGGCTCGCGCGGCGTCCCTCATGGCCGCGAGGACGCTCACCCCGTGGGCCTTCTGGAGGGCCTCCGTGGGCGGGTCGAAGGTCCCGGGCAGGAGCTTGTTCCGGGCGTCCCTCAAGCGGTCCACGGGGCGCTGGTAGGTGCGAAAGAAGCCCACCAGGTGGTCCACCCGGAAGCGGTCATAGAGCGTCCCCGCGTGGCGGGAGCGCGCGCGCAGCCAGCCGAAGTCGTCCTGGCGCAGGGCGTCCCAGCGGTAGGGGGGCAGGCCCCACTCCTGGCCGTCGGGGTCGAACTGGTCGGGCGGGACGCCCACGGAGGCCTCGGCCCGGAAGAAGCGTCGCTGGGACCACACGTCCGCGCTGTCCCTCCCGACCATGAAGGGCAGGTCCCCCATGACCTCCACGCCCAGCGCCTGGAGCGCGCGGCGGGCGGCCTCCCACTGGCGGTGGGCGCGCCACTGGGCGTAGCGATGGAAGCCCACGGCGCGCTCGTGGGCGTCCAGGGCGCGCGCGAGCGCCGCGGGGTCCCGCTCCCGAAGACCCTCCTCCCAGCGCCACCAGGGGGCTCCCTGGTGGGCGTCCTTCAAGGCGCGGAAGAGGGCGTAATCGTCGAGCCAGGCGCTGTTCTCGCGCAGGAACGCCCGGTGGTCCTGGTCCCCCGTGAAGCGCTCGAAGGCCACGCGCAGCGCCCGGAGCTTGAGCGCGCGGGCCCCGTCGTGGTCCACCCGGGGGCCGTGACGGAGGCCCTCCAGCGCGGCAACACCCGCCTCGTCGAGGGCGCCCTCGGGGTCCCCGTCGAGCTCCGGGAGCTCCCCGAGGGAGACGTACACCGGGTCCATCCCGAAGGCCGTGATGGACGCATAGGGGGAGGTGTCCCCGCCGGCGATCTCGTTCAGCGGCAGGAGCTGCACGAGCTTGAGCCCGGCCTCCCGGGCCCAGTGTCCAAAGGGCGCGAGGCACCCGAGGTCTCCGAGGCCCCAGGAGCCATGGCCCCGGAGCGAGAACAGCGGCACCGTGACCCCGGCCACGCGGGGCAGGGCCCGGGCGCCCGTCGGGTCCATCACGCCGCTTCGAAGAGCCCGGCGGCGCCCATGCCGCCGCCGACGCACATGGTCACCACGCCGTAGCGCCCGCCGCGGCGGCGCAGCTCGTGCAGCAGCGTGGCCGTGAGCCTCGCGCCGGTGCACCCCAGCGGGTGCCCGAGGGCGATGGCCCCGCCGTTCACGTTGAGCCTGTCGTCCGGGATGCCGAGTTCACGCTGGCAGTACACCGCCTGGGCGGCGAAGGCCTCGTTCATCTCGAAGAGGTCGATCTGGTCGATGGACAGCCCCGCGCGCGACAGGAGCTTCCGCACCGCGGGCACCGGGCCGATGCCCATGATCTCCGGCGGGACGCCCGCCACCGCGAAGGACCGGAAGTACCCCAGGGGCTTGAGCCCGAGCTCCCGGGCCCGCGCCGCGGTCATCACCAGCGAGGCCGCCGCGCCGTCGGACAGGGGCGAGCTGTTGCCCGCGGTGACCGAGCCCTCCTTGGAGAACACGGGCTTGAGCGCCGCGAGCTTCTCCAGCGTGGTGTCCGGCCGGGGGAACTCGTCGCGCTCGAAGGTGAAGCGCCGGACCTCGTGGGCCCCGGGCTCGTAGCGGGTGGCCTCCACGGGGACGATTTCGTCCCGGAAGCGCCCCTCGGCCTGGGCCCTGGAGGCCCGCTGGTGGCTGCGCACGGCGAAGGCGTCCTGGGCCTCGCGGGAGACCCCGAAGCGCTGGGCCACCAGCTCCGCGGTGGTGCCCATGGGGGTGTACGCCGTGGGGAAGCGCTCCAGCACCTCGGCGCTCACGGACAGGTGGTGCCCGGTCATGGGCACCGCGGTCATGCTCTCCACGCCGCCAGCGACCACCACGTCCGCGCCGCCGAAGGCCACCCGCTCGGCGGCCTGGGCCACGGCCTGGAGCCCGCTGGCGCAGAAGCGGTTGAGCGTCATCGCCGGGGTCTCCACCGGAAGGCCCCCGAGGAGCCCCACCACCCGCGCGATGTTGAGCCCCTGCTCCCCTTCGGGCATCGCGCACCCGAGGAGGAGGTCCTCCACCATCGCGGGCTCCACCGCGGGCGTCCGACGGAGCAGCTCCTTGAGCACCATCCCCGCGAGGTCCTCCGGGCGGGTCTGGGCGAGGGAGCCCTTGTGGGCGCGCCCGATGGCGCTCCTCACGGCCTGTGCAATCACCACGTCTGCCATCGTCGTCCTCGCTCTAGTTACGCAGGGGCTTGTTGTTCATGAGCATGTACTGCATGCGCTCGCGGCTCTTCTCCTCGCCGCAGAGCCGCACGAAGCTCTCGGCCTCCAGCTCCAGGAGGCGCTCCTCGGACACGGGGCCCGCGGACCCGTCGACCCCGCCGCACAGGACCTCCGCGACGCGCAGGGCCACGGTGGCGTCGTGGGCGCTGGCCTGGCCGGCCTGCTGGAGCGACAGCACCATCATCTTCAGCGTGGCGATGCCGCTCTGCCCCGGGAGCTTGTAAGCCCTGGGCGCCGGGGGCCTCCAGCCCGCCCGGGCGAGGCCCAGGCAGCGCTCGCGGGCGTCGTAGAGGAGCCTGGCGCGGTCAAAGGTCACCCCGTCCGTCGGGCGGAAATACCCGAGGGCCCGGGCCTCGTCGGCGCTGGTGGCCACCTTGGCCAGGGCGATGTTCTTGAACACCTGCGTGACCAGCGCCAGGGTGGGCACCTCGGCGCCCTCGGGCTGCGCTTCGAGCGCGCGCCACAGGAGGTTCATGCAGCCCCCCCCCGCGGGCA
Source organism: Deltaproteobacteria bacterium (assembly GCA_016218725.1). Taxonomy (GTDB): domain Bacteria; phylum Myxococcota_A; class Polyangia; order Polyangiales; genus JACRDB01. The sequence continues at coordinate 14,223 of JACRDB010000124.1, read as the reverse complement.
CGAGCCCCACGCCCACCTCCACCAGGCCCGCGTAGGTCTCCGCCGCGGCCTGCACCCCAGCGGCCCCGAGGCACAGCTCCAGGCCCCCCCCGAGGGTCATCCCGTAGGGCGCGGCCACCACGGGCACGTGGGCGTATTTCAGCCTCTGGTTGGCCCGCTGGAAGGCCTGGGCCATCCCGCGGATCTGCTCCCACTCGCCCTGCATCGCGGCCATGACCACCAGCATGAGGTTGGCCCCCACGCAGAAGTGCTCGCCCTCGTTGTACAGGAGCAGCCCCTGGAACTGCCGCTCGGCGGTGTCCACCGCGCGGTCCAGGAGCTCGATGGCGTCCGGGTCCACGGAGTTCATCTTGGTCTTGAAGGTGAGGGCGGCCACGCCGTCTCCCACGTCCCGGAGCACGGCCCCGGCGTTCTCCAGCACCGGCGCCCCGCGGGCGATGGCGCCGAGCGGGCGCCTCTTCGGGCTCTCCTCGCGCGGGACGTAGGTGCCCCTGGCGAGGCTGTACACCTCGCCCCCGCGGTACCACCCGGGCACCTCCTGGCGGCGCATGGCGCGCACGCCCTCCGGGAGTGGCACCCCGTCGGCCACCATCCGGTCCACCACCTCGGCGAAGCCCAGGGCGTCCCAGGTCTCGAAGGGCCCGAGCTCCCAGTTGTAGCCCCAGCGCATGGCGTCATCGATCGCGCCCACGTCGTCGGAGATCTCACCGACACGTCGGGCGGCGTAGGACAAGGTGCGCTTGAGCACCTTCCACGCGAAGGCTCCGGCGGGTCCCTGGTCCCGGAAGGTGGCCCGGAGGCGCTCCCTGGGGTCTTCCACGTCCTTCAGGCTCTTGGCGAACTTCGCGATCCGGGGGTCCGCCGCCTTGGGGCGGTAGGCGCGGGTGTAGGGGTCGTAGGTCTCTACGCCATTGGGGCCCTTCTTGTAGAAGCCCCCGCGGGTCTTGTCGCCCAGGAGCTTCTTCTCGACCATGTCCCGGAGGTACTCCGGGAGCTTGAACACCTCGCGGTCTTCGTCCTCGGTGAGGGCGGCGTAGCAGTTGTTGGCGACGTGGGCGAAGGTGTCCAGGCCCACCAGGTCCGCGGTGCGGAACGCCGCGCTCTTGGGGCGCCCGAGGGGCGGGCCCGCGAGGGCGTCCACGTCCTCCGGGGCGAGGGAGTCCTCCAGCATCTGGTGGATGCAGGCCATCATGGCCTGGGCCCCGATGCGGTTCCCGATAAAGTTCGGCGTGTCCTTGGCGACCACCACCCCTTTGCCCAGGGCGTCCTCGCCGAAGCGCCGGACGCGGGCGAAGGCCTCGGGGTCCGTCTGGGCGCCGGGCACCAGCTCCAGGAGCTTCATGTGCCGCGGGGGGTTGAAGAAGTGAATCACCATGAAGTTCCGGCGGAAGGCCTCGCCGCGGCCCTCGAGCATGCCCGCGATGCGCAGCCCCGAGGTGTTGGACGCCACGAGCGTGTGGGGCGTCACCAGCGGCTCCAGCCGCGCGAAGAGGGCGCGCTTGGGCTCCATGCTCTCGATGATGGCCTCGATGATCAGGTCGCACTTCGCGGCGCGCTCCAGGTCATCCTCCAGGTTGCCGATTTGCACCAGCGCCGCGCGGGACGGGTGGTAGAACGCCGAGGTGGGCCGGGCCTTCAGGGCCTTGTCCAGCCCGCCGACGGCGAAGCGGTTGCGCGCGGCGGGGTCGGCCTTCTCAGCGTCCGAGAGCCCCGGCGGGACGATGTCCAGGAGGAGCACGCGGCAGCCCGCGTTGGCCAGGTGCGCCGCGATGCCGGCGCCCATCACGCCGGCGCCCAGGACGGCGGCCGTTCGGATCGGTTGGTTCATGGACGGGGTCCTTCGGGTGGGGTTCGAGGTCGGGGGGGGACCATGGCGCTCTTTGGATGCCCAGGCAATGCCCCCGGGCGCGCCTCCCGGGCGTGGACCGTCGCTTTGGACTAGGCTCCCGGAGCATGCACGAGGACGAGCTCGGGCCCCTGGTGGGGGCCATGCTGGCCAGCTACCGCCGGACCCCGAAGGGGCACCATATCAACCGTCGCTTCCTCCCGTCCCGGGAGGAGATCATCGAGGTGATCGACCTCCTGCTCCAGGTGCTCTACCCGGGCTACCACGGCCGCCAGGACCTCACTGACGAGAACATCGCCTACCACGTGGGGGGGCTCCTGAACGCCCTGCGGGAGAAGCTCGCGCGGCAGATCGAGATGTGCCTGTGCTTCCGCGAGGAGTGCGAGGCATGCCCGGAACACCCCCCCTCTCACCCCCCCCCGGGGGAGGCCCGCTGCGCGGGGCAGGCGCGGCGCCTGGCGTCGGAGCTCCTCCGGCGGCTGCCGGCGCTCCGCGAGGCCCTCCTGGAGGACGTCCAGGCGGCCTACGACGGCGACCCGGCGGCCACGAGCCTGGCGGAGGTGATCCTCGCCTACCCTGGCTTCCTGGCGGTCACCGTGCACCGCGTGGCCCACGAGCTCTACACCATGGACGTGCCGCTCATGCCGCGGATCATGGCCGAGTGGGCCCACACCCACACCGGCGCGGACATCCACCCCGGGGCCACCCTCGGGGCGAGCTTCTTCATCGATCACGCCACGGGGGTGGTCATCGGTGAGACCTCGCGCCTCGGGAGCCACGTGAAGCTCTACCAGGGCGTCACCCTGGGGGCCCTGTCGCACCCGCGGGACGCCAGCGGGAGGGTCATTCGGAACACCCGCAGGCACCCGACGGTGGAGGACGGCGTCACGGTGTACGCCAACGCCACGGTGCTGGGCGGGGACACGGTGCTCGGCGCCGGGAGCGTCGTGGGCGGCAGCGTGTTCGTCACCAAGAGCGTCCCCCAGGGGGCCGTGGTGGCCATGAAACCCCCGGAGCTGTCCGTGAGGGCGTCGGTCCCCGCGGGGCCCAGGGACCCGCGGGAGTCCACGGGGCCCACGGACCCGCAGGACCCGAAGGCCCCCGAAGAGGCCCCCGGGGTTGTACCCTCCCCGGACCATGGCTCCGACCGAACCATCCCCTGACGACGCCACCAGGGCCCCCGAGGACCCCCGGGCCTTCGCCGCGCTGGTGTATCGCAACATGGCCCTCGGGGCCGTGGTCACCGCCACCGTGGCCGCCACGCTCACGCGGCTGCCGGCCCTCCTCGACGCGATCCTCCTGACGCGCCTGCGCTGGGCCTTCATGGCCCTCCTGGCCGCGCTGGCCGTGGTGTTCTCGCAGTACCGCCAGAAGCTCTCCCCCGCCCAGGCCGGGGCGCTCTTCTTCAGCTATGCCTCCCTCTTCGGGCTCCTGGTGGCCATGGCCCTCGGGTCCTTTGAGCGCGCGGATTTCGTGCAGCTCCTGGGGTTGGCCCTCGGGGCCTTTCTCCTTACGGCGCTCCTGGGCCACGCCTCCGGGCTGGACCTGCGCAAGCCCCGGGCCTGGTTCGACGTGGTGCGCGAGGCCGTGGTGGTCACCCTGGCCTCCCGGGCCATGGCCTCGCAGGGGCCGTGGTTCGAGCAGCTCCTGGCGCTCCTGGGCACGGTGCTCTCCCTCGCGGTGATCGCCTCGGAGGCCCAGAGCATCCAGCAGGACGGCCTGGTGGCCACCCGCGAGGACCGAGGGCGCCTCGCGTGGCTCTACGCCACCACCATGTACCTGCACTTCTTCCGACTCTTGTACCTCCTTTACCGCCTCCTGCGCCGCAGGCCGCGGTAGCTGTCCCCCGGGGTGAGCCTCCGAGGGGACCGCTCCGCCCTCGCGGCGCTCGTCCTGGCCGCGCTCTTGCGGGCCTGGGACCTGGGCCGCGAGGGCCTCTGGCTCGACGAGCTGTCCTCGGTGACCGTGGCCCGGGAGCCCTGGGGGGCGCTCCCCCGGGTGCTCCGGGACCACGACAACCACCCACCGCTGTACTTCGCCCTGCTCAAGCTCTGGGGCTCCGTGGCGGGCTACGGGGACAGCGCCGTGAGGGTGCCGTCATTGCTGGCGGGCATGGCCCTGGTGTGGCTGGTGGGCGCGCTGGCGGGGCGCCTCGGGGGCCCGGAGGCCCGGCGCTACGGGCTCTGGCTTGCGGCTGGCGCGTCGTTTCTGGTGTACCACGCCCGCGAGGCGAGGAACTACAGCCTCCTGGCGGCGCTCTCGCTGGGCTCGGCGGTGCTGCTCCTGCGGGCGCAGCCGGCGTTCCGAGCGGGGCCGTCCCTGGGCTGGGCGGCGGCGGCGCTGGCGGCGCTGCACACGCACGTCTACGCGCCCTTCTCGCTGGCGGCGCAGGCCCTGGCGGCGTGGGTGGCCTGGCGCCGCGGGGGGCGCTCGCCCGAGGCCGGGAGGCGGGCCCTCGCCGCGGGGGCGCTGGTGGGGGCGCTCTTTCTCCCGTGGGCGCTGGTGGTGCTGGGCCAGGGCAGGCGCGTCCATCAGGGCTTCTGGCTCCCGGCCCCGGGCCTGCGCTGGCTCCTGGAGTGGGGAGGCAGCGGCCTGGCCGGGGCGGTGTTCGCCCTGGGGGTGGTGCTGGGGTGGGGCCTCGGGGTGGCGCGCCTCTGGCGCAGGGAGCGCGCGGGGGCCGTGCTCCTGGCGGGCCTGGTGCTTGTCCCGCTGGCGCTGCCGGGGCTGTGGTCCTACGCGGTGAGGCCGGTGCTCTTCGGGCGCTACACCATCGCGGCGATGGCCTCGGCGGTGGCGGGCTGCGCGGTGGGGCTGGCGTCCCTCCCGAGGCGGGTGGGGGTGGCGCTGGTGGTGGCGCTCACGGCCCTCGGGGTGCTCACCAGCGTGAGGGACGTGCACCGCACGAACCGCGGCGAGCCCTGGAGGGAGCTGGCCGCCTTCGCCGCGGAGGCGTGGCGCGCGGGGCGGGTGCCGTCGGTCCTGCCGCGGTACCCAAAGATGCTGCGACACTACCTCCCGGCGTCGGTGGCGCTCTACGGCTTCGAGCGCGACGAGGCCCCGGAGGGCGTGGCCCGGGCGGTGGAGCGGGGCCTCGCGGCGTCCGGCGGCGACCGCTTCTGGCTGCTGGCGGTGCACCCTCCCACGGACGACCCGGCCCTCCTCCGGGCGCTCAGGGTGCGTCATGAACCGCGCCTGGAGCGGCGTTTCCAGCGAGGGAGGGCCACGCTCTGGGTGCGCCGGGAGGGGGGTGCCCTCCGGGGACCGTGACCAACGGGCGGGGGGCGGCGTACCATGGCCGTCGCCGCGCACCGTTGCCGGCGAGGGAGCGATCCAAAGCCATGACCGAAGCACAGACCGACTACGCCGCCGCCCTCAAGGACGCCTTCGGGATCTCGACCCGGAGCGAGAACCTCCTGCCGCTCCTGGTGGACGCGGCGATCGTGATCGTCGGGGGAGTCTGCACCCTGGGGGTGCTCGCGGGGCCCCTGGCGGTGGGCTACAACGCCATGGCGGTGCGGGCCAGCCGGGGGCAGCCCATCGCCGTCGGGGACTCGCTCAAGGGCCTGAGCCAGCTCGGCACGGCCCTGGTCGCGGGGCTCCTGGTCTTCCTGGCCGCGGTGGTGCTGGGCTGCACCGTGGTGGGCGCGCCCGCGGTGGCGTTCTTCGCCTCGTGGGTCTTCGTGATCCTCGCCGAGCGGCCGGGGACCTCCGCGGTGGACGCCATCAAGGCCAGCGTGCAGCTCGCCCTGGCCCACCCGGTGGACACCGCGGTGCTGGCGGTCGTCTGCTGGGGCCTCGGGTCCATCGCCTCGCCGACCTTCCTCGGCAGCGTGGCCGTGTACGCGTTCAGCGCGGTGCTGACGGCGATCCTGTACCAGCGCTTCACCGCCCAGGGCGCCCCCGCGGGGCTCCCGGCCAACGCCCCCGCCACGTTCTGAGCGCGGCGCACGGCGCGCGCCGTGCTACCCTCCGGGGTCGTGAAGGCCCTCTCGGCGGCGCTCCTCGCGGCCCTCCTGGGTGGCTGCACGCGCGCTCGCCCCGTCGCCTCGCGGCCCGCCCTTCCCCGCTCCTCCGAGCGCCTCGGCGCCACAGCACCCCCAACCACCGCGCTGGTCGCGCTGCCGGAGCCCTTCGCCACGCCGTCGGCGCAGCGCCCCGCGGTGCTGGTCCCTCGGCCCGCGGGGGCCTCCCTCCGACCGGCCCAGGGCTTCACGGTACGACCCTGGGCCCGGGGGCTCCTGGGGGCCCGGCACCTCGCGCGCTCGCCCGACGGGAGGCTCTTCGCCACGGACTCCCGCCGCGGGCGGCTGCTCCTGGTGGAGCCCGGGAGCGCCGAGCCCACGGTGTTCGCCTCGGGCCTCGGGCTGCCCTTTGGCGTCGCGTTCCTGCCCGAGGCATGGGTGCTGGTGGCCTGCACCGACGCCGTGGTGCGCCTGCGCTACCGCCCCGGCCAGCGCGCGGCCGACGGCCCCGCCGAGCGCGTGGTCACGCTCCCGGGCCACGGCTACCACCAGCACTGGACGCGCACCCTGGCGCTCTCCACAGACCACGGCACGCTCTTCGTGAGCGTGGGGAGCGAGACCGACGCCGACGTGGAGCCCGACCCCCGGCGAGGCGCGGTGAGCGCGTGTGACGTCTCCTCCTGGCGCTGCCGGGTCTTCGCCGGGGGCCTGCGCAACGCCGTGGGCATGGCGCTGGAGCCCGCCCGAGGCGCCCTCTTCGCGGCGGTGAACGAGCGCGACGGCCTCGGCGACGACCTCCCGCCGGACTACCTCACGGAGGTGCGCGAGGGGGCCTTCTACGGCTGGCCCTACGCGTATTTTGGCCCGCACCCGGACCCACGCCACGGGGGTGAGCGCCCGGACCTGGTGGCCTCCACGGTGACGCCGGACCTGTCCCTCGGCGCCCACAGCGCGCCGGTGGCGGTGCTGTTCCCGACGGAGGGGCCCCTCCGGGGCGACGCCGTGGTGAGCCTCCACGGGTCCTGGAACCGCGCGCAGCTCGTGGGCTACAAGGTCGTCCGGGTGCGCCTCCAGGGGGGCCGCCCCACGGGCGCCGTGGAGGACCTGCTCACGGGCTGGCTCCTGCCCGACGGCCGGGCCTGGGGCCGCCCGGCGGGCCTCGCGGCGCTCCCCGGCGGAGCCCTGCTGGTGCTCGACGACGGCACCGGTGAGGTGTGGGCCCTGGAGGCTGTTACTGCGCCGTAACGATCGCGGGAGGGTCGGTATTTCCGGTATAAGTCCGCCACCGATGCGAACCGTGCGACCGTTCACCGTGGTCCCGAGGCTGCCGCCCAGGATCGAGCGCCTCCGGGACCTGGCCTACAACGTCTGGTGGAGCTGGAACCCCGACGCCACCGAGCTCTTCGCGCGCCTGGACCCCGACCTCTGGCGCCGCTCGAGGCACAACCCCGTGGTGCTCCTGGCGGAGACCGCCCAGGCCCGGCTCGAAGAGGCCTCCCGCGACGAGGCATTCCTCGGCGCCCTCGACGGAGTCGTGCAGACCTATGACCGGTACCTCTCGGACAAGGGCTGGTTCGGCCGGGCCTTCCCCGACAGCGCCCTCAAGGTGGCGTATTTCTCCGCCGAGTTCGGCCTCGCGGAGTGCGTGGCCATCTACTCCGGCGGCCTCGGGGTGCTCTCCGGCGACCACCTGAAGAGCGCCTCGGACCTCGGCCTCCCCCTGGTGGGCGTGGGCATGGCCTACGGCGAGGGCTACCACCGGCAGTACCTCAACGAGTCCGGGTGGCAGTACGAGTTCTACCCCCCCAATGACTTCGCCGCGATCCCGGCCCGAGGGGTCACGCTCCCCGACGGGCAGCGCCTGAGGGTCTCCGTGGAGCTCCCGGGTCGGAGCGTCCACGCCCAGGTGTGGCGCGTCCAGGTCGGGCGCGTGCCGCTGTATCTCCTGGACACCAACACCGACGGGAACACCCCGGACGACCGCAGGATCACCGCCCAGCTCTACGGCGGCGACCACGACATGCGCATCCGCCAGGAGGTGGTGCTCGGGATCGGCGGGCTCCGGGTGCTCGCGGCCCTGGGGCTCACCCCGGACGTGTTCCATATGAACGAAGGGCACTCGGCCTTCCTGGCCCTGGAGCGCGCCCGCCAGGCCATGGAGGCCCACGGGCTCTCCTGGCAGGAGGCCCTGGACGCCACCGCCGCGGCCAACGTGTTCACCACCCACACCCCCGTCCCCGCGGGCAACGACGAGTTCCCGCCGGACGCCGTCGAGGACTATTTCAAGGACTTCTGCGCCCGCGCGGGGATCCCTCGGGAGCGCCTGGTGTCCCTGGGGCAGCTCGACCCCGAGAACCCCAAAGGGGGCTTCTCCATGACGGCCCTGGCGCTGCGCACCAGCGAGCGCTCCAACGGCGTGAGCGCCCTCCACGGCGAGGTGTCCCGCGCCATGTGGACGACCCTGTACCCGGACCTCCCGGAGCACGAGGTGCCCATCGGGGCCATCACCAACGGGGTGCATGCCCCCACCTGGATCGCGCCGGAGCTGCAGCACCTGTACGCCCGCGCCCTGGGCCGTCGGTGGCGCGAGGGGGCCTCGGACCCGGCCCTGTGGGAGCGCGTGGCGGAGCTCCCCGACGCGGAGCTGTGGCGCACCCACGAGGCCATGCGCGAGCGGATGATCACCTTCGTGCGCGAGCGCCTGAGGGCCCAGGAGAAGCGCCGCGGGGCGCCCACCGCGGAGACCGACCGCGCCGGCGAGGCCCTGGACCCGGACGCCCTCACCGTGGGCTTCGCCCGGAGGTTCGCCACGTACAAGCGCGCGGCGCTCCTCCTGCGGGACCGGGCGCGGCTGGAGCGCCTGGTGAGCGACCGCGAGCGGCCCGTGCAGTTCATCTTCGCGGGCAAGGCCCACCCCAAGGACGAGCCCGGCAAGAAGGTCATTCAAGAGCTCTTCGAGGCCACCCGGGACCCGGCCCTGCGGGGGCGCCTGGTCTTCGTGGAGGACTACGACATGGAGGTCGCCCGCGCCATGGTCAGCGGCGTGGACGTGTGGCTCAACAACCCCCGCCGGCCGCTGGAGGCCAGCGGCACCTCGGGGATGAAGGCCGCCATGAACGGCGCGCTCAACCTGTCGGTGCTGGACGGCTGGTGGTGCGAGGCCTGGAGCCCGGAGCTCGGCTGGGCCATCGGCCGCGACGAGCACTACGACGACCCGGACTACCAGGACACCGTCGAGGCCACGGCCATCTACGACATCCTGGAGAAGGACGTGGTGCCGCGCTTCTACGACCGCGCCCGCGCCAAGGCCCCGCACCGCTGGACCGCGATGATGAAGCGCTCCGTGGCCGTGGTGGGCGCGCGCTTCAACACCCACCGCATGGTGGAAGACTACACCCACCGGTGCTACCTCCCGGCCAGCGCCCGCGCCCGGTGCCTCCTGGAGGACCGCGCCGCCCTGGGCCGCGCCCTCTCGGAGTGGCGGGGGCGCGTGCGCCGCGCCTGGCCCGAGGTAGCAGTGCGCGCGGTGCGCGAGCGCAGCGGGACCGAGCTCGAGGTCGGCAGCGAGCTGGTGGTCGAGGCCCGCGTGGCGCTGGGGTCCCTGCACCCGGTGGACGTCGCCGTGGAGCTCTACCACGGGCTCCTGGACGCCCAGCGGGACCTGCGCCGGGGCGAGGTGGTCACCATGCGCTGCGAGGGCGACGACGGCGAGGGCGCGTGGCGCTACCTCGGCGTGGCGCGCTGCCAGGGCTCCGGCCAGCACGGCTACGCCGTGCGCGTGATGCCCTACAACGAAGCCCTGACGCACCGGGTGGTGCCAGACCTGGTCCGCTGGGGTTGAGAGGGTGTTCCATTGGAACACCCTCTGAGCGCCGTGCGCGCCGCGGGCGCCCTGGTCGCCCTGTGCCTCTGGGGCTGCCGCACGCCCGCCGCGCCCGCGCCCCGGGACGCCGCCACGGGCGCCCTGGACGCGCGCTGGGACGCTCCCACCGACGCCGCCCCGGGGGAGGTCCCAGGGGACGCCCCGGGGGACGCGCGCCCCTCGGACGGGCCCTCGGACACGGCTCCGGCGACGGCCGGGCAGCGCTTCCGCGGCCAGGACGTGGACGCGCTGCTCCGGGCGATGGCCACCCGCCCCGCGGTGGCGATGCTCTCGCGGCACAACCTCCGGCGCCCGGTGTTCCAGCTCGACCTCGGGGGCGGGCTCCAGGTGGCCTTCAAGCCCGACACGTACTCCCGCCACGGCCTCTGGCGCAACGACGTGGTGGCGTGGGAGCTCGCCCGGCTCCTCGGGCTCACGGAGCGGGTCCCGCCGGTGACCGGCAGGACCTTCCCCCTGGCGCTCCTGGGGCCCCGGGACCGGGACCTGCGCCCGGAGGACGGCCACCGGGACCAGGTGTACGGCTCGACCATCTTCTGGATGCCGGTCCTGGCCCGCACGCGCCTCCACGGCCCGCGGGGGCGGGCGCTCTGGAGCGCGTGGCTGTCGCAGCGAAACCCCCTGCCGACGGAGCCCGCCGCGGAGGAGGTGTCCTCGCTGGTGGTGTTCGATTACCTCCAGGCCAACGTGGACCGCTGGGGGGTCTACAACACCCGCGCGGACGAGTTGGGTCACCTGTGCTACCGGGACAACAACGAGACCTGGAACTCCGCCCCGCTGGCCAACCTCGGCACCAACGCCGACCTCCTCCGGAGCGTGGAGCGCTTCTCCCGGGGGCTCCTCGCGCGCCTGGAGGCCGCCGACGAGGCCGCCCTGCGCGAGGCCCTGAGGCCCTGGGCGGAGGCCGGGCGCCCGGTGCTCGCCGAGGGGCGCTACGCCCACTACGCCCGGCGGAGGGCCTTCGTGCTGGCGCACGTCCGGGCCCTGGTGGCCCGCCACGGGGAGGCCCGGGTCTTCCCCTGGCCGTGAGCGGGAGGGTCGGGATTTACAAGGGATCGCGGGTTGTTACCGCGCGGTAACGCCCGGGCGACGGCGTGGGTGTAGCTTTCCCCTCCGTGGCCCCGCGTCGCCATCTCGCGCTCGTCGCGCTTCTCCTCCTGGGGGCATGCCAGGTGCTGCTACCCTTCCGGGACTTCTCCGTCGCGCCTCGGGACGCGTCGGTGGGTGACGTCCCGGTCGAGGCGTCGGTGCATGACGCGCCCGATGTGTTCGATGCGGTCGACGACCGCGCCGCGGACAGCGCCCCGGAGCTCCCGGGGACCCCCGGCGACTGGACCCGGGTGTTTCGCATTGACGCCGAGGAGGGGTGTCCTCCGCCGCTGCGCGCGGCGCCGGGCCAGGGCGTGTGCGTCCGCCCGAGCATGGAAGGTCGGGGCAGCGTGACGACGCTCACCTTCCAGAGCCCGGTGCCCTTCCGGGAGGTGCAGGGCCGCGCCACGCTCCGGGCCTACGGGACCGTGGACGCCTTCGGGAACCCGCCGCCCAACAACACCTGGGACACCCTCTACGTGGACGGCATGTCCCTGAGCGAGCTCGACACCCGCACCGAGCCCACCGTGCGGAGGCACCTGTGGACCTGGGCCCTGGGCGGAGAACCCCTGCCCGGCCCCGCGGTGCTCGCCCTGCCGTGCCCGTGCCGGGGCGGTCCCGCGCCCGTGGCCCAGGTGGGCAGGGATCACTACTGCGCCCCGACCCTCGCCGAGGGGTCGGGCACCATGACCACCTTCTGGCGGGACATCCCGGGCTCCACCTGGCTCACCCTCGACGCCGTCGGAGGCTGTGCCTCGGGGGACCCCGAGGGGCGCTTCCAGCGGGCGCTCTCCGCGGAGCGCGGCGCCACCTTCGAGCTCCGGATCGTCCTGAGCGGCGCTCCCCACGACAGCGTCGCCGGCGGCGAGGACCTGGGCATCGGGACCTTCGAAGTGCTCGTGAGATAGAGGAGAAACAGGTGACTTCAAGATGTACCGTGATCGCTGCGGTGGGCCTCCTGGCGCTGTGGGTGGCGCCGGTGGAGGCCACCGGGCAACACCGACAGGTGTTGGAGGCCGGCGCCCCGGGGGTGTCCGAGGGCGCGCTGGTGGGGGCCTTCCCGGGGCTGCGGCAGCACCCCGACGGCGGGGCGGTGCGCCTGGAGGGCTCCTGGCGCTGGAGGCCCGCGGTGGGGCAGGAGCTCGTGGCCTGGGTGGCCTGCGTGGGCGCGGGAGACAGCGCCGGGTGCATGATCGGCGTAGGTCGGCGCGGGCGCGGAGGGCGCGTGGCGGTGCTCCTGCGCGTGGCGGCCGGGTGGGACCGGCCCTCGCTGGCGGTGGGCTCCACGCGCGCGACGCTGGTGCTCCGAGGCAGCGACGGGCGGTGCGGCTGGCGGCGCACGGTGACCTGGTCCGTCGCCGGGGCGCTGCGGCTCGGCCCACGGCGCTGCGTGGCGTAGGCCCCGACGCGCTCAGTCCTCGTCCTGGGGACCGGTGGCGTGCCAGATGCGCGTGTACTCCGCGCGGACCGAGGGATCCAGCGCGTCCGAGAGCGCCAGCGGCAGCCGGGCGTGACGGATGAGCTCCTGCACGTCGGCCAGGTCCTTCATGCGATCGGGGTTGGAGAGCCCGGAGGCCAGCTTGAGCTCGACCATGTGCCGCACCGGCAGCACCATGCATGCCCCCGCCCGCTGGGCCACGCTCGGGGCCGGGAACGCCACGGCCTTTGGCCTCCCATCGCCGGGGTAGTCCCCCGTGAGGAGCACATCGATCCGGACGCCGTGCTCCGTGTCACGGAGCCCCTTCGAGCCCGGGAAGCGCTCGACCCAGCCGCGTCCCAGGTGTTTCGCCTTGAAGGCCGCGAGCCCCTCGGCCGTGAGGAGCAGGTCCACGTCCGTCGTCACCCGACGGTACCCGTGCGCGTTGAGGGCCATCGCGCCCGCGACAGCGTAGGGAATCCCGTCTTCTTCGAGGGCTGCGCACACCTTCCGCAGCGCCTTCTGCACCTCGGCATCGCCCATGAAGAACCTCTCCGCGAAGGCGACCCCGTCGTGAAACCCGCGCACCTGGGTGGGTGTCAAGGCAGGAGCGGGCGGCCAGGTCGCCACGGGGAGAGTGTAGCACCACTGCCGCGGGTAGGCGCAGGGGATGTTGACGCGCGGCGCCCTCCGGTGCGATGGAGCCGTCACCTCCATGACATCCCACTTCGCATGGTCTGGCCTCGCCCTGCGGGCGTCCGTGGTGGCGCTCGCCCTGGTCGCGTGCAGCGGCGATCCTCCGCCGGGCCCCGTGCTGGACGCGGGCCCCGTGACGGACCTGGGCCCGGCGATGGACGCCCCCCGGGACACCGCGCGGGCGGACACCGCGGCCCAGGACACCGCCATGGACGCGCTGGTCCGGTGCGGCATGGCGACGTGCATGCCCCGGAGCGTGCTGGTGCTGGACCTGCCCGCGTGCTGCCAGGGCGGAGCCTGCGGCCTGGACGTGACCAAGGGGGCCGAGCTGGCCCGAGGGGCCGGGATTGACTTCCCCCTCACCGGGTGCCAGCCGCTGGCGCAGCCGGGGCCCGACGACGCGCGCTGCCCGGAGTTCTCTACCATGGTCGGCATGACCACCATCCGTTGGAGCGGCTGCTGCCGCCCGACCGGGGCCTGCGGCTACCACGCCAGCCTGCGCATCCCCGGCCTCCTCGATGACGGCCCGGACTTCGGCTGCATCAACGCCGCGCCCTTCCTCGATGGGGGCGCCCCGAGGCCCTGCGGCCCCGTCACCGACGGCGGCGCGGACGGCGCGAGGGATTGAGCACAGCCCCTCCGGCTCGCGGGGCACCGGGAGCTGTGCCATACCCCACCGTCGTGCGTCGTCCCTGGCTCCTCGCGGCGGTTGTTGGCCTGGGTTGCTTCCGGGGCCCCCCGCGGCCCACGGGCCCCGGCATCGACGCGAGGGCCCTGCGGGACTCCGGGCGAGACACCAGGATGGGCGCCGCGCCCGACGCGCTGGCGGACCCCGGGGACGCGGGGGGTGTCGCCCCGGGCCTCCCGCCGGGCCTCGGGGGCGTGGCGGAGGCCGTCCGTCGCGGGGACTTCGCCGAGGCCGAGGCGCGGCTCCTGAGGCTCCCGGAGGCCACCCAGGGCACGCTGGAGGGGCGCTACCTGCACGCGCGCTTCTCCGTGGAGCGTGGGCGCCACGCCCAGGCCGCCGAGCGGCTCCACGCCCTCGCCGAGGCGCTGCCGGCCTTTGCCACGGAGCTGCGACGGATGGAGGCCCGCGCGCTCTCGCAGCTCGGGCGCCACGCCGAGGCCAGGGCGCTCTACGCGCGCCTGGCCGACCACGGCGGCGGCGAGCGGGACCGCGCCCACGCGGCGGTGCAGGCCCAGCAGGCCGGGGACCCCGCGGCCGCGGCGGCGGTGATGCGCGCCAGGGCCGACCGGCCCCCGCCGGGCCTCGGGCGCGCGACGGCGTGGCGCCTCGCGGCGCAGGCGCTGGAGGCCACCGGGGACGGCGCGG